>NZ_JAKUDX010000003.1:0-687914 GCF_022662615.1 Bacillus cereus group sp. BfR-BA-01523 | reverse complement strand
ATAATGGATAACAATCAAATGCCAAACATGATGCCGATAATGGATAACAATCAAATGCCAAATATAATGCCGATAATGGATAACAATCAAATGCCGAACATGATGCCGATAATGGATAACAATCAAATGCCAAACATGATGCCGATAATGGATAACAACCAAATGCCAAACATGATGCCATATCAACAGCCAATGATGCCGCCATATCCGCCGTATCAGCAACAAAATCCATACAATCAAATGCCGTATCAACAAATGGCGCCGCAATATACTTCTATGCCAAATCCAAATATGATGCCAATGGATAATAATATGCCGCCACTCGTGCAAGGTGAAGAAGATTGTGGATGCGGAGGAGAAAGTAGGTTATATAGTCCGCAACCGGGTGGACCACAATATGCTAATCCTTTATATTATCAACCAACTCAGCCAGCATATGCACCACAGCCAGGAACGATGTATTATCAGCCGGACCCACCAAACGTATTTGGAGAACCAGTTTCAGAAGAAGAGGACGAAGAGGAAGTTTAAAAAAAGGTGGGGTTATTCCCGCCTTTTTTGTATTCGTGATAGTCAGGAATATGGTGAATTTACATTAAGTGCTAGAAAATTCCTAGTGAAATATTAACAGTGTAAAAAACCTCTCTGTTACTCATCATAAGGGGGAGCTTTTCGAAAGAGAAGTTCATTCTAACAGAGGGGGTTTTTGTATTGAATACGAAAGTAAAAGTTATTGCTGCTTCTTTGTTAGTTACCAGTGCATTAGCTGCATGTGGTACACCAAAAGATAATAATGCGATGGATGGACGTAACTACAATTACGAGCGCACATCTTATAATGATACACACCAGTATCGTGATAATGTAGCGCGTAACGATCGTTCTACAGATTATGTAACATATAGAAACGGTCGTAACGATACAGGATATAATAATTATTACCGTGATGTAAATTACAATGGGCAAATTGCTAATCCACATCCAACTCGTAATATTACAATGAACAATTCATACATTAACAATGATGGTAAAACTGCGGAGAAAATTACGAATCGTGTGAAACGTATGAATAACGTAGACCGAGTTTCTACAGTTGTATATGGGAACGATGTAGCGATTGCGGTAAAACCACGTAATACAGCGACGAATGAAACAGCGATGGCGAACGAAATTCGTCAAGCTGTTGTGAATGAAGTTGGAAATAGAAACGTATATGTTTCTGTAAGAAATGACATGTTTACTCGTGTCGATGCAATGAGTACGCGTTTACGTAACGGCACAGCTACAAACGATTTTAATCGTGACATAACAAATATGTTCCGAGACATTCGTTACGGTCTGACTGGTACTATGCGATAACAAATTAAAGAGGAAGGGCTAGCCCTTCCTCTTTATTCATCGTCGTCTTGTAAACGTCGTTTTTTTATAAAATAACTAACGGAGTAAGACGCTAAAAAGCATATGAAGAGAATACCACCTGTTAAAATAGCTTCAAATAGAGGTCTTTCTGGACTGAAAATGATATAAATAATAGCCATGATAATTCCTACAATAAGAGAGCGTAAAATAATTTTGTAATAAGGAGTTAACTTTATTTCATTTTCGCTTTCTTCTACATCGATAGAAACGCTTAACTGTAAATAACTAAGTACAATACTTGTAAGAATAAATAATAACCACAATGGAGATTTCGTAATTTGATCCATTCCTTTTGTGAATCCGATATAGCCTAAAATTCCGATTATACCAATTGATTGAAAAAGAAAGGCAATACGTATGTTTTTTAACATTTGAAGTATGAGGCGTTCATCTTTAATTTTTTTCAAGGCATTCATCCCCTGTTTATATTTATAACATTAATTGTAACATATATATTACATTAATCAATTTATAATTTACATAAATTTCAATTGGTTGAAAGAGGAAGAAAAATATATTTAGAAATATATTGCGCTTCTACCTTGTTAATGTTATATTAGCAAAGCGATGAGCTAATTTACGTAAGTCGAGAGATATGCTTAAGTGCTAAACACGCGAATGTGGTCGCCTGGTCTTTCGCCGTAAACGCATCAGACGCCTGCTTTGCAGGCGTCTTTCATTTTATATAAAAGTAAATGATACATGCAGATGAGGATTAACCCTTATCTGCATTTTTTATTTTCCTTAGAAATTTAATGCTATTGTTTATATGGATAAAACCCCCATTTCCGGAAAAGCTACAAATGAAAGTATGATTTTGCCTAGAAGAGGTGAACGGAAATGAAATGGATGCTAATTGCAGTGCAAGCTTTCGTTGTGATGTTTTGCTTAGCTTATGGATCCGATGTGAGGGCAGAAGTAGTAGAAAAAGAACCTCAAGTTACAATTTTATTAGAGCGCATGTATGTTGATGGAGAAGTAAGTGAGGAAATACTGACAGAAAAAGTAGCGGATTTAGAAAAGTTTTTGCAGCAATATAAAGAATGGCAACTTGTTGATCGTGATGATGTGCAAATCGTATTACAAAGGAAAGTTGATGATATTTCTCCTTTACTGAAAACGAGCGGTTATTTTGGTGTTTCAGAGGAAGGGATATTGCAAATTTTTAAAGGGGTACCGAAAAGTGATAACGCGATCCATTCCTTCTTTCAAATTGATATGAAAAAGCTTGAGAGTTATGAGCGAGCAAAACTAAAGCGTGGTATTCGTATTAAGTCAAAAGAAGGATTCGTGAAGACAATCGAAAAAATGAAGCAATACGCAGTGCAAAATAAGAAAAAAAGCAGCTCAGGGTGAGCTGCTTTTTTTCTTATTTATTCTTAGCTAAAATCTCTTTTGCGATTTCATCAATTAGCATATCTTTTCCGATTGGATTGAATGCTTTCGTATTGAAGATTTCATTCGATACTTCATATACGTGATTGTTTTTTACTGCTTTATTATCTTTCCAAACCGCACTGTTTTTATAGTCTTCGTACACTTTATCAGCTTCTCCGCCGAAGTTTACAATAAACATTTGATCAGGCTGGAATGCAACAAGACCTTCTAGTGATACTTGTGCCATCGTTTGTTTTAAATCTGTACCTTTTGTTGCTGGAAGCTTTAAGTCGTTAAAGATGATGTCACCGTATCCGAAGCTACCGTATACACGGAAGTTTTGTGGTGTTACTGCAACGAACATAAAGTTCTCATCTTTTGTTTTTTCTTTAATTTTTTTAGATAAAGAGTCTGCTTTTTTATCGTAATCTGCAATCCATTTGTCGGCTTTCTTTTCTTCGCCAAATAGTTTACCTACTTCTTTAAACTTACCGCGCCAGTCTTCTAGATTTGTTTCTAGAACAACTGTCGGTGCCACTTTTTCTAGTTGATCATAAATTTTCAATTGACGATTGTTTAAAATAATTAAGTCTGGTTTTAAAGCGGTAACAGCCTCTAAATCAACTTTAGGTGCCCAGTACCAGCCGACTGCCTTTACCCCGTCTAGCTTGTCCGTTAAGTGATTTTGGATTTTATCTTTATATGTGTTTGCTGTGCCAACAGGTTTATGTCCAAGGATTAATAATTCCTCTGTTGATCCAGATAAATCAACAATTCTCTTTGGATTAGCTGGAATTGTTGCTTCCCCTTTAGCATGTTTTACAACTTTTGTTTTCGGTTGTTCTTTTGCTTTTGCTTCTTCTTTTTGAGAAGAACAGCCAACGATAGAAAGAACAACTAGCATAATAGTAAATAAAATAAATAGCTTTTGTTTCATCCTGATGTAACCCCTTTAATTAATATTGATAATCATTATCGACTTCTGTATATTAATGTTCTTTTTGTATTTATGTCAATAGAAAAAAACGGAAATTGTAAACGGGGAACATTTGTTGGGGCAGTCTCGCTTTTCTATTGTTAAATATGTTAAAATGGAATACATGATTTGAGAGGGAGAGATCGTATTTTGTTTGAATATGTTACAGGTTACGTGGAGTATGTAGGACCGGAATATGTCGTAATTGACCATAATGGAATTGGTTATCAAATTTTCACACCAAATCCGTATGTATTTCAAAGAAGTAAGCAAGAAATCCGTGTCTATACATATCATTATGTGAGAGAAGATATTATGGCACTTTACGGGTTTAAAACACGTGAAGAGCGTTTATTATTTACAAAATTGTTAGGTGTATCGGGGATTGGACCAAAAGGTGCTCTTGCAATTTTAGCTTCTGGTCAAACCGGACAGGTCGTTCAAGCGATTGAACATGAAGATGAGAAGTTCTTAGTGAAGTTCCCAGGCGTCGGAAAGAAAACAGCGCGCCAAATGATTTTAGATTTAAAAGGAAAACTAGCAGATGTTGTACCAGATGCGTTTGTTGATTTGTTCTCAGATACTGAAAGTTTTGATACGAAGAAAGGTTCATCAGTTGAACTTGATGAAGCACTGGAAGCACTGCGTGCACTTGGCTATGCAGAACGAGAAGTCTCTCGCGTTGTACCAGAGTTATTAAAAGAATCACTAACGACGGATCAATATATTAAAAAGGCACTTAGTCTTTTACTAAATGGTAAGAGGTGAGTATAATGGACGAACGTCTCCTTTCAGGGGAATCTGGATACGAAGATGCGGATTTAGAGTATTCATTACGGCCACAGACGCTCCGTCAGTATATTGGCCAAGATAAAGCGAAACATAATTTAGAAGTGTTTATTGAAGCGGCGAAAATGCGTGAAGAAACGTTAGATCACGTACTTTTATATGGCCCACCTGGACTTGGTAAAACGACGCTTGCGAATATTATTGCCAATGAAATGGGTGTTAACATTCGAACGACGTCAGGTCCTGCAATTGAAAGACCAGGAGATTTAGCGGCTGTATTAACAGCACTTCAGCCTGGGGATGTATTATTTATTGATGAAATTCATCGTTTGCATAGATCTATTGAAGAAGTGTTATACCCAGCGATGGAAGACTTTTGCCTTGATATCGTTATTGGGAAAGGACCGTCAGCTCGCTCTGTACGTCTAGATTTACCTCCATTTACGCTAGTTGGGGCAACGACGCGTGCAGGTGCATTATCAGCACCACTTCGTGACCGTTTCGGTGTACTTTCACGATTAGAGTACTATACAGTAGATCAGCTTTCTGCGATTGTAGAACGTACAGCAGAAGTGTTTGAAGTTGAAATAGATTCGTTAGCTGCATTAGAAATTGCAAGACGTGCTCGTGGTACACCTCGTATTGCGAATCGTCTATTACGACGTGTACGTGACTTCGCACAAGTTCGCAGTGACGGAACGATTGCGATGGAAATTACACAAATGGCGTTAGAACTATTACAAGTAGATAAATTAGGACTTGATCATATCGACCATAAATTACTGCTTGGTATTATTGAAAAGTTCCGCGGTGGTCCAGTTGGATTAGAAACTGTTTCAGCAACGATTGGGGAAGAATCTCATACGATTGAAGATGTGTATGAGCCGTATTTATTACAAATTGGCTTTTTACAAAGAACGCCAAGAGGCCGGATCGTAACACCGCTCGCATATGAGCATTTCGGAATGGAGATGCCAAAAGTATGACGGAGATGCCAAAGCTGCTTATTACAGCTGGTATTTTGCTCATTGTTGTTGGATTAGCTTGGAAGTTCATAGGAAGGCTTCCAGGCGATATTTTTGTGAAAAAAGGTAACGTTACCTTTTATTTTCCTATCATTACATGTATTGTGTTAAGTATTGTATTATCTTTTATTATGTATATAATAAATCGATTTAAATAAGAAATAGGTGGATACAGTTATGGATATTAATCTGTTTGATTTTCATTTACCAGAAGAACTTATTGCACAAATCCCATTAGAAGATCGTGAAACATCAAGATTAATGGTGTTAGATCGTGAAACAGGCGATATTGAGCATAAACATTTTACAGACATTCTTTCTTACTTACATGAGGGGGATTGCTTAGTTTTAAATGAAACGAAAGTTATGCCTGCTCGTTTGCACGGTGTGAAAGAAGATACAGGCGCGCACATTGAAGTACTTCTTCTAAAACAAGAAGAAGGCGATAAGTGGGAAACGCTTATAAAGCCAGCGAAGCGTGTAAAAGAAGGAACTGTCATCTCTTTTGGTGAAGGAAAGTTAAAAGCAACTTGCATTGGAACAGCAGATCAAGGTGGGCGTCAACTTGAGTTTTCATATGACGGCATCTTTTATGAAATTTTAGACGAGCTTGGAGAAATGCCACTTCCTCCGTATATTAAAGAGACGCTAGAAGATCGCGATCGTTATCAAACGGTATATGCGAAGGAAATCGGTTCAGCAGCAGCACCGACGGCTGGCCTTCACTTTACAGAAGAGTTACTTGAGAAATTGAAGCAAAAAGGCGTCGGGTTAGCATTCATTACACTCCATGTAGGACTTGGAACTTTTAGACCAGTTTCTGCAGATACTATTGAAGAGCATCATATGCACGCAGAGTATTACCATATGTCTGAAGAGACTGCGGCGTTATTAAACCGCGTGAAAGAGAGTGGCGGCCGTATTATTACTGTAGGTACGACATCAACTCGTACGTTAGAAACGATTGCGACAGATAATAGTGGTAAGCTTTGCGCAGCTTCTGGCTGGACAGATATTTTTATGTACCCAGGATATGAATTTAAAGCAATTGATGGTTTAATTACAAACTTCCATTTGCCGAAATCAACATTAATTATGCTTGTAAGTGCATTTTCAAATAGAGATAATGTACTTCATGCTTATAATGAAGCAGTAAAAGAAAAATATCGTTTCTTTAGTTTCGGTGATGCGATGTTCGTTGCATCTCACGCTAAAATGAGAAACAAATAAAAGGAGTAAATTATGACAGCAATTCGTTATGAATTTATTAAAACTTGTAAACAAACGGGTGCGCGTTTAGGTCGAGTGCACACGCCACACGGCTCATTTGATACACCGACATTTATGCCAGTTGGTACACTTGCAACAGTTAAAACAATGTCACCAGAAGAATTAAAAGCAATGGATTCTGGCATTATTTTAAGCAATACGTATCATTTATGGCTACGTCCAGGCCACGAAATTATTCGTGAAGCAGGTGGCTTGCATAAGTTTATGAACTGGGATCGTGCAATCTTAACGGATTCAGGTGGATTCCAAGTATTTAGCTTAAGTGATTTCCGACGTATTGAAGAGGAAGGCGTTCATTTCCGCAATCACTTAAATGGCGATAAATTATTCTTATCTCCAGAAAAAGCGATGGAAATCCAAAATGCATTAGGTTCAGATATCATGATGGCATTTGATGAGTGTCCACCGTTCCCAGCTACTTTTGAATACATGAAAAAGTCGGTAGAGCGTACAAGCCGCTGGGCAGAGCGTTGCCTAAAGGCGCATGAACGTCCACAAGATCAAGGTTTATTCGGTATTGTACAGGGCGGGGAGTTTGAAGAGCTTCGTCGTCAAAGTGCGAAAGATCTTGTTTCAATGGACTTCCCTGGCTATGCTATAGGCGGTCTATCTGTTGGTGAACCGAAGGATATTATGAATCGTGTTCTTGAGTTTACAACACCACTTCTTCCTGATGATAAACCACGTTACTTAATGGGTGTAGGTTCTCCTGACTCGTTAATTGATGGTGCGATTCGCGGTGTTGATATGTTTGACTGTGTACTTCCGACTCGTATCGCTCGAAATGGTACATGTATGACAAGTGAAGGCCGCTTAGTTGTGAAAAACGCGAAATTCGCTAGAGACTTCGGGCCGCTTGATCCGAACTGTGATTGCTACACATGTAAAAACTATTCTCGTGCGTACATTCGTCACTTAATGAAATGTGATGAAACGTTCGGAATTCGTTTAACGTCTTATCACAACCTTCATTTTCTGTTAAACTTAATGGAGCAGGTGAGACAAGCTATTCGTGAAGACCGTCTTGGCGATTTCCGCGAAGAGTTCTTTGAACAGTATGGCTTTAATAAACCGAATGCTAAAAACTTCTAATACATAATTTAAAAGGAGGAACACAAGATGAATGCAGGTATGATGAATATCGTTATGATTGTTGCGATGTTTGCGATTTTCTATTTCTTATTAATTCGCCCACAACAAAAGCGTCAAAAAGCAGTTGCTCAAATGCAAAATGAAATCAAAAAAGGTGATGCTATCGTAACAATCGGTGGTTTACACGCTACAATCGAATCAGTGGATGAAACAAAAATTGTTGTTAAATCTGGTGGTGCACACTTAACTTTCGATCGCAATGCGATTCGTGAAGTTGTGAAAAACTAATGATGAAGGCCCTGCATGAAATGTGCAGGGCCTTTTTTTTAACTATTTTGTTTTGACATATTTACACCGAAAATACCTCCGAGTGTACTCGCACCCATTAATGCTAATTGGTAGAGTAACTGTGAGTTCGATAAAGTTTGAGAGAAGCCTAAATAGTTAACGAGAAAGACGAGAATAGCGAATGTAAGGCCTGTTGTGAAACCTACTAGCCATCCTTTTCCTTGTGCCTTTTTACCAGCAATAAATCCAGACATAAGCATAGATAGAAGGGCTATTATAAAAATAATAATTACTAATGTCCCTTCATTAATATTCGTAAATTTTAATAAAAGAGCCATGATCATACTTGTAATAGATGCGAGGATTAATAAGGTAATAATACCGAAGCCGATTGCGCTCGATAATTTTTTCGTTCCATCCATTATGCATTCCCCCTTTTTAATACAAGCATATTTTCATTTTGTTTAAGTTAGACTAGTTTCTTTTTTGTAGGGGAGCCTATAAGTAAAAAAAGGGGATGTAGAAATGGAATGGGTATCAATAATCGGACGAACAATGCTTTTGTATATAATCATTTTAATTATTTTTCGTCTTATGGGTAAACGTGAAATTGGAGAATTAAGTGTATTAGATTTAGTTGTATTCATTATGCTCGGTGAAATGGCTGTAGTGGCAATCGAAAATACAGATAAATCACTTTGGCATCAATTAGTTCCAATGACTTTTCTTATGTGTATACAAATCATTTTGTCGGTCATTTCTTTAAAGTTTCAGCGTTTTCGGCATTTAATAGAAGGGGAGCCTGCGATTCTTGTGAATGCAGGTAAAATTGATGAAAAAAAGATGCGGAAGCAGCGATATAACATAGATGATTTATTGATGCAGCTACGTGAGCAAGGAATCGGAGATGTGCGTGATGTAGAATACGCTATTTTAGAACCATCTGGAAAGTTATCTGTCTTTCAAAAACAAAAAAGTAAAAAGAGCAAAAATGATACACCAATTTTTACACTCCCACTAATTATTGATGGAGAAATTCAATACAATCATTTGCAAATGATCGAACATACAGATGGGTGGCTCGTTGAGAAAATGAATAACTTAGGTTATAAAGATGTGAAACGGATTTTATATTGTAGTTTTCAAAATGGACAGTTTTTCGTTGATTTGAAAGAAAATTAGAGGCTTACCATTTTGAATGGCAAGCCTGCTTACTTCAAAAATGAAAGTTTCCGAATGATAGGGAGACGACTTAATTCTTCTTTTCGAATGAGTTTGAAAACGAAGAGGAGAACGATATAAACGATTGTTGTTAAAGTGATTTCCCATAATGTTTGTATGCCAAGTGAATGAGAAAAAACGATATACTTATGAAGATAAAAACCGAAGGTACCAGCAATCCCGATAGCAATTCCGCCGAAAATATAGTCTTTTGCATAAATGGTAAATGCAATTTTCTTTAAAACAGTGGCGTAGTGAAGGAATGTTACGGTTACTATATTTGCTGCGATGGCGAGGGCAACCCCCATCATTTGGAACTCTGGGCGTGAAGCGAGTACAAAGATAACGATTAATTTTACGATAGCGCCAATGAATGTGTTCATCATAGCAGCGCGTGCTAAGTTTAAAGCTTGCAACACAGACGTAAGGGGACTTTGGAAATAATGAAATAAAAAGCAAGGTGCAAGAAGCTGGATGAACGCGGCCGCGTTGTCTGATCCGTACATGAGAGTTAAAACTGGAGAAGCAAATACATATAATATAACGACTGACCATCCGCCAGTTATTAAGGAAATTCGAAGTGCTTGTTGTAATCGGTGTTCCACTAATTTGTGTTGTCTCTTTGCCATTGCCTCGCTAATTGATGGGACGAGTGCTGTAGAAAGAGCGTATGTAATAAAGGCTGGCAGTGATAGAAGCGGGAACGCATATCCGTTTAATATACCGTATTGCTGAGTTGCGACAGAAGCAGCAACGCCGGCGATCGCTAAGCTTTGCATAACGACGATAGGTTCAAAGAAATAAGAAACGGAACCAATTAAACGGCTTCCTGTAGTTGGTAAAGCAATGTCCATAAGGGAATAAAACGTATTTTTGCTCTCCTTTACAGTAGTGAAAAATCCAGAGCGTATAGATAAATGTTTTTCGCGTTGGAATAAAGTAAGTAAAAATAATAAAGATGCAACTTCACCTAGAACAGCTGATAGCATGGCACCGGCTGCAGCATATTCTACGCCGTAAGGTAAAAATAACCGAATGCATACAGCGATAATTGTAATGCGGACAACTTGTTCTATGACTTGAGCGTAAGCGCTCGGCTTCATGTTTTGTTTCCCTTGGAAATAACCACGTAAAACGGAAGAAACTGCAATAACGGGGACGACAGGTAAAATAGCCATTAATGGATAGTAAGTTCTTTCATCTGTTAATAATGTTTTTGCTAAAATAGGTGTGAGTAGCATAATCCCAATTGTTAAAATGATGCTAATAATGGATGTAACGGCTAGCGAGACAGTTAATATTTTTTTAACTCTTTGTTTATCGTTCACTGCTTCCGCTTCTGCTACAAATTTTGCGATTGCAACAGGAAGGCCAATTTGTGTTAGTGTAATTGCTAAAATGAAGGTGGGGACAGCCATCATATAAAGGCCAACGCCTTCTTCGCCTAAAATACGTGCCATTACAATGCGGTTAATAAATCCAAGGATTTTTGTAATAAAGCCAGCTATCATTAAAATAAATGCACCTTTTAAAAAGCTTTGTCTCGTCATACTCTTCTCCTACCTTCTCAAAATCAATGGAATGATTTACAATAATTTATATGCACGTATGAGACAAGAATGACAAGCATTTAAGAGAGTGAAGTATGAATGGTACTCTTGAAAGAAGTTATTACTGTCCATTAGAGCGGGATTAAAAGCGACTTTTTGTGCTGAAATAAGAAGGAGATGTTATATATGTTGGATAATGAGGCTTTGGTAGAATCATACCGCGGACAGTTACAAGTCGTTTTAGAAAGTAAAGTAGAAGAGTTTCACATGTTTGGCTATGACCGAGTGACAGATAATGATATTTGGAAGTTTCTCAAGGTGAAAAAGTGGAAAAAGATAGACAGTGATGTTAGGTTGTATGCATTAGTAAATGATGTATTAAGAGTAAGTACTAATGAATATATGAATTATTTAACTGTTGAAGCATATCAGGCGCCACTTTGGTCGTTTGATGAATATGAAAATAAATAACCGACTGTAATTGGTTTGTTCTTCCTTTTGCAGTATAATGATAGGTATTGATAAAGAGGAATTAATTATGTCTAAGATTATATATAAAGGAGGTAGTGAAGAGAAAAAATAAATAATGAAAGTGTAGGTATTGTGAAAAGCTTACCGACACAGCTAGTGATGAACTAGCGGAAATACATGTATTTTATAGAAAGTAAGTCTACTAACTAGGCGTATGCACACGTGCGAAAATGAATCGTAAGAGATTTATTGAAAGTGTTAGTAGCAGAAAGAGGGTACATATGGCAAAGCGTGGTACAAGAATTGCCGCCTTTTTCCTCATCGTTTTATTAATTGGTGGAGTAATTGGTGCGGCAGGAAAAGACATAGCAAAAGGAATTAGTCTAGGACTAGACCTTCGCGGTGGTTTTGAAATTCTGTATGAAGTAAAACCAGCCAAAAAAGGTGATAAAATCGATCGTGATGCACTTGTAAGTACAGTAGGTGCTCTTGAAAATCGTGTCAATGTTCTTGGTGTAAGTGAGCCGAACATTCAAATCGAAGGGGAAGATCGAATTCGTGTACAGCTTGCTGGTGTACAAGATCAGCAAAAAGCACGTGAAATGTTATCAACACAAGCGAAACTAACATTCCGTGATGTGGATGATAACCTTCTTATGGACGGAACGGATTTAAAAGGCGGCGGAGCGAAGCAAACATTTGATGAGCAAGGCCGTGCGAGCGTAGGTCTTACACTAAAAAGCGCTGAAAAATTCCGTGAAGTAACTGAAAAGATTTCAAAAATGCCACCACCAACGAATTTAATGGTAATTTGGCTTGATTTTGAAGAAGGAAAAGATTCATATAAAGCAGAATCTGCAAAACCGAATCCGAAGTTTTTATCAGCAGCAACAGTAAGCCAAGTATTTAACCAAGCTGAAGTATCTATCGTAGGTGGAAACTTTACAGTTGAAAGTGCGAAAGAGCTTTCATCTTTATTAAATGCAGGTGCACTTCCTGTTGATTTAAAAGAAATGTATTCAACATCTGTTGGAGCGAAATTTGGTCAACAAGCATTAGAGCAAACGATTTTCGCTAGTGCGATCGGTATTGCTATTATCTTCTTATTCATGCTTGTATTCTACCGTTTACCAGGACTTGTAGCGGTTATTATGTTAGGTTTATACATTTTCGTTACATTACTTGTCTTTAACTGGATGCATGCAGTTCTTACGTTACCGGGTATTGCGGCATTAGTGCTCGGGGTTGGTATCGCAGTTGATGCGAATATCATTACGTACGAGAGATTGAAGGAAGAGCTTAAAATTGGTAAGTCGATGATGTCAGCATTCCGTGCTGGTAACCATCGTTCATTAGCGACAATTTTAGATGCGAACATTACAACAATTGCAGCAGCTGGTGTATTATTCGCTTACGGTAATAGCTCTGTAAAAGGATTCGCAACAAGTTTAATCGTAAGTATTTTAGTTGGTTTCATTACGAACGTATTCGGTACTCGTTTCTTACTAGGTTTACTTGTAAAGAGCCGTTACTTTGATAAGAAACTATCTTACTTTGGTGTTAAGGAAAAGGATATTATTCCATTAACAAAAGGTGTAGTACATCCACCGACGAGATTTGATCGTATTAACTTCGTAAATATCGGTCATAAATTTTTCTTATTCTCAATTGTAGTTGTAATTGCTGGGGCAATTATATTACCGATTTTCAAAATGAATCTTGGTATTGACTTTGCAAGTGGTACACGTATCGACTTGCAATCAAAACAAGCAACTACTGTTTCTAATGTTCATAAAGATTTGAAAGAATTGAACATCGATGTGAAGGAAGAAGATATTGTACCGACCGGAGATGACAATAAAGGTTTCGCAGTTCGTACAGTAGGTGTTCTATCGAAAGATGAAATTGCGAAAACAAAAACATTCTTCCACGATAAATACGGTACAGATCCGAATGTAAGTACAGTTTCGCCGACAATCGGTAAAGAGATTGCACGAAATGCATTTATCGCAGTACTAATTGCTTCTGCAGTAATCGTTTTATACGTAAGTATTCGTTTCCGTCTTACGTACGCAGTATCTGCAGTAATCGCATTATTACATGATGCATTCGTTATGATTGTTGTATTTAGTCTTTTCCAGATAGAGGTAGACTTAACGTTTATCGCTGCGGTATTAACGATTATTGGTTACTCTATCAATGACTCGATTGTTACGTTTGATAGAAACCGTGAGTTATACAAACAGAAAAAACGAGTTCGCGACATAAAAGATTTAGAAGAAATCGTAAACTCAAGTATTCGTCAAACAATTGGTCGTTCAATTAATACAGTGTTAACAGTGTTATTCCCAGTAATCACACTACTTATTTTCGGTAGTGAATCACTGCGTAACTTCTCACTTGCATTATTAATTGGATTAGTTGTAGGTACGTACTCTTCTATTTTCGTTGCTTCTCAAATTTGGTTAATGCTTGAAAACCGTCGTTTGAAAAAGGGAAAAAACAAGAAGAAGGTTGAGAAAGAAGAACCTGAACCGCAAGTATAAAAAGATGATGTCTCATTATGGGGCATCTCTTTTTTCGTTTGTGGATACAATAAGATAGCAACTTTTGAAAGAATGAAATGGAATAAAGTGGTGATGTTATCGCTGATTTTGTTAAAATAAAGTGAAACTTTAATAAGTGGGGGTTTTGTTCATCCCTACTTATTATTAGCCCTCACCAATCGGGCTTTTACGGGCAGTTGATCTCCCACCTAACTTCCTTGTATTTGCCGGATTTTGAGGTGGGGGGCTTACTGCTCGCAAATAGCGGGATAAAAAGATAGGTTAAGAAAAGAAGGGATTTCAATTATGGAAAAAGATGAACGTTTTAAACAGGCCGAGTTTGGTGCTATTGTCGGAATCGTTGGTAATATTATATTAGCGATTGTAAAAGCCGCAATTGGTTATATTGGAAACAGTAAGGCACTTTTAGCGGATGCAGTGCATTCTGGATCAGATGTAATTGGCTCGTTAGCTGTACTTTTTGGATTACGAGCGGCAAAGCAACCGCCTGATGAAGATCATCCGTATGGTCATGGTAAAGCGGAATCGATTTCAGCGATTATTGTTGCGGTATTATTATTTATTGTTGGAATAGAGATAGCGATTTCGTCTATAAAAGCTTTTTCACAAGATTTGGAACCACCAAAAGGAATTACGATTTTTGCAGTTATTCTTTCGATTGTAGTGAAAGAAGGGATGTTTCAGTATAAATATCGATTAGGGAAGAGGATAAATAGTGCTGCAATTATTGCAAATGCATATGAACATCGTTCGGATGTGTTTTCTTCAATTGCAGCTTTAATCGGCATTTGTGCAGCTATTATCGGCGGTAAGTTAGGTATAGATTGGCTTGTATATGCCGATCCAATTGCGGGATTATTTGTTTCAATTCTCGTTGCTAAGATGGCGTGGAGTATTGGAGCAGAAGCTATTCATGCAACGCTCGATCATGTTCTGCATGAAGAAGATGTTTTTCCGCTTAGGGAGGCAGTTTTTCAAGTGGAAGGTGTGAAAAAAATTGGCTCTTTATATGCAAGAGAACATGGCCACTATGTTATTGTCGATATTAAAGTATCTGTAGATCCATATATCACTGTAGAAGAAGGTCACCGCATCGGAAAACATGTAAAAGAAAAACTTATGAAACAAGATAACGTACAAAACGTTTTTGTACATATTAATCCGTATTCCCCAAATTAAACATAACGGATATTTAATTATATAGATATCGAATCGTAGTTTGCATTATATTGTCACCCCTTAATCTGTCTTGTATAATGGATAGGTTAAGGGGTGATTTCGTGTTACAACCGAAGACGCGTTGGAAAGAAAAAGAATATAATGAGGAACTAGTGAGTGAATTAGCAAATAAATTGCAACTATCACCTCTTGTGACTTCATTATTTCTTGGCAGAGGCTTAAATACAGAAGATAAGATTGTAGACTTTTTAAATACAGCAGATCAAGAATTTCATGATCCATTTTTACTTGAAGGAATGGATCGGACTGTAGAACGTGTGAAAAAAGCTATTGAAAATGGAGAACAGATATTAATATTTGGCGATTACGATGCGGACGGAGTAAGTAGTACGACTGTGTTATATCTTGCTCTCAAAGAATTAGGTGCAGAAGTAGAGTTTTATATTCCAAATCGTTTTACTGAAGGCTATGGACCGAATGAAGAAGCGTTTCGTTGGGCGCACAGTGCAGGGTTCTCACTAATTATTACTGTCGATACTGGTATCGCAGCGGTACATGAAGCGAAGGTAGCGAAGGAACTTGGAATAGATCTTATTATTACAGATCATCATGAGCCATCACCAGAATTACCAGAGGCACTTGCGATTATTCACCCGAAATTAGAAGGCGGTGTTTATCCGTTTCATTATTTAGCGGGTGTTGGTGTTGCATTTAAAGTTGCACATGCACTTTTGGGCCGTGTGCCAGAGCATTTGTTGGAAATTGCAGTAATCGGTACGGTAGCCGATTTAGTATCGCTTCACGGTGAAAATAGATTATTAGTACAGCGTGGACTGAAGCATATGCGAATGACTCGAAATATCGGTTTAAAGGCGTTATTTAAAGTCGCTAACGTTTCGCAAAGCGAAATTACAGAAGAAAGCATCGGGTTCGCACTCGCACCTCGTATTAATGCAGTTGGTCGTTTGGAAGATGCAACACCTGCTGTACATCTTTTATTATCAGAAGATCCAGAGGAAGCGAAAGAGCTAGCTGAAGAAATTGATGAGCTGAACAAACTTCGAAAAGATATTGTAAAGCAAATTACTGAAGAAGCTATCGCTGAAGTCGAAAATAATTTCCCGCCAGAAGAAAATAAAGTGTTAGTCCTTGCAAAAGAAGGTTGGAATCCAGGGGTAATTGGAATTGTCGCTTCTAAGTTAGTTGAACGTTTTTATCGTCCGACGATTGTATTAAGCATTGATCCTCATAAAGAAACAGCAAAGGGATCGGCTCGTAGTATTGCAGGATTTGATTTGTTTGCAAACCTTTCAGATTGCCGTGAATTGTTACCGCATTTCGGAGGTCATCCGATGGCAGCGGGAATGACACTTAATATGAATGATGTGGATGAATTAAGACGCAGGTTAAATGAGCAAGCAGATGTAATTTTAACAGCAGAAGATTTTATTCCGATTACAGCAGTGGATGCATTTTGTAAAGTAGAGGATGTAACGCTTGCCGCGATTGAGGATATGCAAAAGTTAGCGCCATTTGGCGTAGGAAATCCGAAACCGCGTATTGCGGTGAAAGATGCCGAATTAGAAAGTATCCGTGCAATTGGATCTGATGGTTCGCATTTAAAAATGGCTCTTCGTGATGGACAAGCAACACTGGACACGATTGGATTTGGATTTGGTACTTATGCGAAAGAAATCTCTCCAGTTGCGAAGGTTTCTGTAGTAGGAGAAGTGTCCATTAATGAATGGAATAACTTTAAAAAGCCGCAATTAATGGTGCAAGATATTGCTGTAGAGGCATGGCAATTATTTGACTGGCGTAGTATGCGTAATGTAGAAGTAAATTTAGCAGAACTTCCGAAAGAAAAAATAACATTGGTGTATTTTTCTGAAGAGGTATTGAATAAATTTTCTTTAGAAGGCTATAAAGAGCATATCGTGCATGCATCAGAGGTAGCTCATTTTGATGATCAATACATTGTGCTACTTGATTTGCCGAAAGGAACAGATGAATTAGGTGATGTATTTAAGGCTGGATTCCCAGCTCGAATTTACACGCTATTTTATCAAGAGAATAATCATTTATTTAGTACGGTCCCAACGAGGGAACATTTTAAATGGTACTATTCTTTCTTAAGCCAAAAAACACCATTTTCTTTAAGGCAATATGGGGAACAACTGTGTCGTCATAAAGGTTGGTCAAAAGATACAGTAAATTTCATGACACAGGTGTTTTTTGAGTTAGAATTTGTTACAATAAAAGACGGTGTCATTTTTATGGCAGACAAAAAACAAAAGCGTGATTTAATTGAATCGAACACATATCGTGAGAAAATGAACCACTTACAATTAGAGAAAGAATTGGTTTATAGCACATATCAGCAACTATATACATGGTTTGAAACGATTCGTGATCATAAATAAGTAGAACAGTTAGGGTAAAGGATTTGTATTTACAAACCTTTTATATCTGAGGAGGATTCAGAAATATGGATTTCAAGCAACATATCGCAATTGTACCAGATTATCCGAAAGAAGGTATTGTGTTTAAAGACATTACACCTTTAATGAACGACGGAAAAGCATATAAAGCAGCAACAGATGCAATCGTTGAGTATGCAAATAAAAGAGACATTGATGTTGTAGTAGGACCAGAAGCTCGTGGTTTTATTATTGGTTGCCCAGTTTCTTATGCATTAGAAGTAGGTTTCGCACCAGTTCGTAAATTAGGAAAATTACCACGTGAAGTAATTACAGTTGACTACGGTAAAGAATATGGAACGGATGTTTTAACAATCCATAAAGATGCAATTAAGCCCGGCCAACGTGTATTAATTACAGATGACTTATTAGCTACAGGTGGAACAATCGAAGCGACAATTAAACTAGTTGAAGAACTTGGTGGAGTTGTAGCAGGAATTGCATTTTTAGTAGAGCTTACTTACTTAGATGGTCGTAAAATGTTAGATGGTTACGATGTATTAGTATTAGAAAAATACTAATCATTATATAGGTGAAACTACGGTGATAAAAAAGTACCCGTGAATCTCTTGGAGAGGAACGGGTACTTTTGTATAATTGCACAAAAAAACATGGTGAAATGTCAGTAAAATCTTTTCCTTTTCACAATTCACAATCATTGGGTTATAATGATAGAATATAATTTATTCTATTCAATAAAGATAAAGTCAATTTTCAATAAAAGGTGATTCGATGGCAAATGAGCAAGTACTAACAGCTGAACAGGTACTCGAGAAAGCAAGTCAATATTTAGCGGATGGAGATATTGAGCTAGTGGCACGTGCCTATGAATATGCGCGTGATGCACATAGCGAACAATATAGAAAATCGGGTGAACCATATATTATTCACCCAATTCAAGTTGCAGGTATTTTAGTTGATTTACACATGGATCCGGCTACAGTATCGGCAGGTTTCTTACATGATGTAGTGGAAGATACAGAAATTACATTAGAAGACATTGAACGGGAATTTAATAAAGAAATCGCTATGCTTGTCGATGGTGTTACAAAGCTTGGAAAGATTAAATATAAATCCCATGAGCAGCAACAAGCAGAAAACCATCGCAAAATGTTTATCGCAATGGCTCAAGATATTCGAGTTATTTTAATTAAACTAGCTGATCGTCTTCATAACATGCGTACATTGAAACATTTGCCTCAAGAGAAGCAGCGTCGCATTGCGAATGAAACGTTAGAAATCTTTGCACCTTTAGCACATAGACTCGGAATTAGTACTATTAAATGGGAGTTAGAGGATACGTCACTTCGCTATTTAAACCCGCAGCAATATTATCGTATTGTGAATTTAATGAAGCGTAAACGTGCAGAGCGTGAAGAATATTTAGATGAAGTAATGACTGGCATTCGCGAGAAATTAAAAGAGGTTTCAATTCAACCTGAGATTTCTGGAAGACCAAAACATATTTACAGTATTTATCGTAAAATGGCATTGCAAAATAAACAATTCAATGAAATTTACGATTTACTAGCTGTACGTGTCGTTGTGAATAGTATTAAAGATTGCTATGCGGTGCTTGGAATTATTCATACGTGCTGGAAACCAATGCCAGGTCGTTTTAAAGATTATATTGCAATGCCGAAAGCAAATTTATATCAATCTCTTCATACGACTGTAATTGGACCAAAAGGTGATCCGCTAGAAGTGCAAATTCGTACGAAAGAAATGCATGAGATCGCAGAATTCGGAATCGCGGCACATTGGGCGTATAAAGAAGGTAAAGCAGCAGAAACAACGGGTACATTAGAGAAGAAACTAACTTGGTTCCGTCAAATATTAGAATGGCAAAATGAAGCTTCTAATGCAGAAGAATTTATGGAGTCATTAAAAATTGATTTATTCTCTGACATGGTATTCGTCTTTACACCAAAAGGCGATGTAATGGAATTACCACTTGGCTCTGTTCCAATTGATTTTTCGTATCGTGTCCATTCGGAAATTGGAAACAAGACAATTGGTGCAAAAGTAAATGGGAAAATGGTGACGCTTGATTATAAGTTGAAAACTGGTGACATCATTGAAATTTTAACATCGAAACATTCGTATGGTCCAAGTCAAGATTGGGTAAAGCTTGCTCAAACATCTCATGCGAAAAATAAAATCCGTCAATTCTTTAAGAAACAACGTAGAGATGAAAATATTGAAAAAGGCCGTGAACTTGTTGAAAAAGAAGTGCGTGGCTTAGAGTATGAGATGAAAGAAGTATTAGCGCTTGATAATTTAAAACGTGTCGCTGAGAAGTTTAACTTTGCAAATGAAGAAGATATGTTTGCAGCAGTTGGATATAACGGAATTACAGCAGCGCAAATTGTTACGCGACTAACGGACAAGTTCCGTAAACAACGTGAAGAAGAAGACATCGTTGAAGTTAAAGAAGTTCGTAAACCGATGAAAATTCGAAAATGGGATTCTGGTGTAAAGGTAAGTGGTGCAGATAATTTGTTAATTCGTTTATCAAAATGCTGTAACCCAGTTCCAGGAGATGATATCGTTGGGTATATTACGAAAGGTCGAGGCGTATCAATTCACCGTTGCGATTGCGTCAATGTGCATACAGAAGAAGCGGTGGAGCGTTTACTAGAAGTAGATTGGGAAGGTAGTCCTGAAAAAGAAATTGAGTACAATGTTGATATTGAAATTTCAGGCTATGATCGTCGTGGTTTATTGAATGAAGTATTACAAGCTGTTACAGAAACGAAGACGTATATCTCAGCTGTTTCTGGTAGAAGTGATCGTAATAAGATGGCAACGATTAACATGTCGATTTCTATTCGAAACTTACAACACTTGAAAAAAGTAGTAGAGCGCATTAAACGTGTTCCAGAAATTTATGCCGTACGACGCATGATGCATTAATAGGGAGTGTAGAAAAGATGAGAGTTGTTTTACAACGATCAAAGGAAGCGTCTGTCACAGTAGATGGCGAGATTGTAGGACAAATTCCATTCGGTTTAACATTACTAGTTGGCATTACGCATGAAGATACAGAAAAAGATGCAACTTATATCGCAGAAAAAATTGCAAACCTACGTATTTTTGAAGATGAGAGCGGAAAGATGAACCACTCTGTACTTGATATGAAGGGACAAGTTCTATCTATTTCGCAATTTACATTATACGGAGATTGCCGTAAAGGAAGACGTCCAAACTTTATGGATGCTGCGAAACCTGATTATGCAGAACATTTATATGATTTCTTTAATGAAGAAGTTCGTAGACAAGGACTGCATGTGGAGACAGGACAGTTCGGAGCAATGATGGACGTTTCTTTAATCAATGATGGTCCGGTGACCTTAATTGTAGAAAGTAAATAGTGTTGCCGAAGAAGAGAGGATTATAGGTCCTCTCTTTTTTCATACATTGTTGTATGTTTTGTTCATTTATCCCGCTATTTGTGGGAGATCCACTGCTCGTAAAAGCCTGATTAGTGAGGGCTAATAATGAGTGGCGATGGACAAAACCCCTATTCATTAAAGTTTCACTTTATTTGGAATCAATAGCTGTTTCGGTTATGTATAACTCTTTCATCAATATGGAACAATAAAAAGTAAAACATCTATATTGAATGTGAGGGATATACGTATGCGTATGAATGAAAAAGGGCATTCTGTTACAAATGGTGCAAATCAACTGTTTAACGTAAATTTTCATGATTTTATTTCAAAAGAACAAAACAATACTTCAATGGAGCTTGCTTCTGAGTTTGGAATTTCACTACAAGATGTAAAGCGCCTAAAGAAGCAAATTGAGCGCTCTTAGAGCACTTGACAATCCTACTCAACAAACGTATAGTAATTTTATATTTACATATGAATATAGCCGTTGATAGAGGAGAGTAAATGAGATACACATGGAAAGAGAAGAAATGTCCTAGGCTGAAAACATTTCTACATGATGACTGATTGAATGACACTCTGTAGGTTTCAACTTGAAAGGCTTATACGCTTAGTAGAGATGAACGCAAATTTAAGCGTTATTAAAAAAGTGGAAGCATACGTGCTTCAATTAGGGTGGCACCACGGGTATAATACTCTCGTCCCTACTGTTCAAACAGTAGAGGCGGGAGTTTTTTTATTTTTATTAAGATTAAAACAATTTGAGGAGGAACTGAATATGTCTATTCAAATCCCACGCGGAACGCAAGATATTCTTCCAGGTAGTGTTGAGTTATGGCAGTATATCGAAGGGCAAGCGCGCGACATTTGCCGTCGTCACAATTATAAAGAAATTCGTACACCAATTTTTGAGCATACAGAGCTATTTTTACGTGGTGTTGGTGATACGACAGATATCGTACAAAAAGAAATGTATTCATTCCAAGACCGTGGAGAGCGTAGTTTAACATTACGTCCAGAAGGTACTGCACCTGTTGTACGTTCTTACGTTGAAAACAAAATGTTCGGTGATGCAACACAACCAACGAAATTATACTATATCGGTCAAATGTTCCGTTACGAAAGACCACAAGCAGGTCGCTATCGTCAATTCGTACAATTCGGTATTGAAGCAATTGGTAGTAACGATCCAGCAATTGATGCAGAAGTAATTGCACTTGCTGTAGAGTTTTACCGCGGCATGGGCTTAAAAAATATTAAAGTTGTATTAAATAGCTTAGGTGATGCAGCGAGTCGTCAAGCGCACCGTGATGCGTTAATTGCTCACTTTGAGCCGCACATCGGAGAATTCTGTTCTGATTGCCAATCTCGCTTAGAAAAAAACCCTCTTCGTATTTTAGACTGTAAGAAGGACCGTAATCATGAATTAATGAGCACGGCACCATCTATTACAGAATACTTAAACGAAGATTCAGCAGTATACTACGACAAAGTACAAGAACTACTAACGATGATGGATGTTCCATTTGAGAAAGATCCGAATTTAGTACGTGGTTTAGATTACTACCAACACACTGTTTTTGAAATTATGAGTGAGGCAGAAGGTTTCGGTGCTATCACAACATTAAGTGGCGGTGGCCGTTATAACGGACTTGTACAAGAAATCGGTGGACCGGAAATGCCAGGTATCGGTTTTGCGATGAGTATTGAGCGTTTAATTATGGCGCTGAAGGCTGAAAATATTGAGTTACCAATTGAACATAGTATTGATTGTTACGTTGTAGCACTTGGTGAAAAAGCGAAAGACCGTGCTGCAAAAGTTGCGTTCGATCTTCGTAAAGCTGGATTATCAGTTGAAAAAGATTATTTAGATCGCAAAATGAAAGCACAATTTAAATCTGCAGATCGTTTAAATGCGAAATACGTAGCTGTATTAGGGGAAGATGAGTTAGATAAAGGCATCATTAACTTAAAAGATATGGCAACAGGCGGACAAGAAGAAGTAGCGTTAGATGTATTTGCTTCATATGTAGCAGAGAAATTAATATAGGGGGAACTTAAAGTGGCTGAAAGAACACATGCATGCGGAAAAGTAACAGTAGAAGCGATTGGACAAACAGTTCAATTAAAAGGTTGGGTACAAAAACGCCGTGATTTAGGCGGATTAATCTTTATCGACTTACGTGACCGTACAGGTATCGTACAAGTTGTATTTAATCCAGAAACATCAAAAGAAGCATTAGAAGTAGCAGAAACGATTCGTAGCGAATACGTATTGCACGTAGAAGGTACAGTTGTTGAACGTGGTGAAGGCGCAATTAATGATAATATGGCAACTGGTCGTATTGAAGTACAAGCATCGAAAGTAAATGTATTAAACGCAGCGAAAACAACGCCAATCATTATTGCTGATGATACAGATGCATCAGAAGATGTGCGTTTAAAATATCGTTACTTAGACTTACGTCGTCCTGCAATGTTCAACACATTCAAAATGCGTCATGACGTAACGAAAACAATTCGTAACTTCTTAGATACAGAAGAGTTCTTAGAAGTTGAAACACCAATTTTAACGAAGAGCACGCCAGAAGGAGCTCGCGACTATTTAGTACCAAGCCGTGTGCATGATGGTGAATTTTATGCATTACCTCAATCTCCGCAGCTATTTAAACAGCTTCTTATGGTCGGTGGATTTGAGCGTTACTATCAAGTAGCACGTTGTTTCCGTGACGAAGATTTACGTGCGGACCGTCAACCGGAATTCACGCAAATTGATATCGAGGCATCATTCTTAACACAAGATGAAATTTTAGAAATGATGGAGCGTATGATGACGAAAGTCATGAAGGATGCAAAAGGTGTAGAAGTTAGTGCACCATTCCCTCGTATGAAATATGCTGATGCAATGGCTCGCTTTGGTTCTGATAAGCCGGATACACGCTTTGAAATGGAACTAAAAGACCTATCTGAATTTGCAGTAGGTTGTGGATTTAAAGTATTTACAAGTGCTGTAGAAAACGGCGGACAAGTAAAAGCGATTAACGCAAAAGGTGCAGCGAGCAAATACTCTCGTAAAGACATCGATGCATTAACTGAATTCGCCAAAGTATACGGTGCAAAAGGTCTAGCTTGGCTTAAAGTTGAAGAAGACGGCTTAAAAGGACCGATTGCGAAATTCTTCGGTGAAGAAGAGGCAAACGTGTTAATGAGTACATTAGAAGCGGATGCTGGTGACTTATTACTATTCGTAGCAGATAAGAAAAGTGTTGTTGCAGATAGCTTAGGTGCACTTCGTTTACGTCTAGGTAAAGAACTTGAGTTAATTGACGAAAGTAAATTTAACTTCCTATGGGTAACTGATTGGCCACTTCTTGAGTACGATGAAGATGCAGATCGTTACTTCGCAGCTCACCACCCATTCACAATGCCATTCCGTGAAGACGTTGAGTTATTAGAAACAGCACCAGAAAAAGCACGTGCACAAGCATATGACCTTGTATTAAACGGTTATGAGCTTGGTGGTGGATCACTTCGTATTTACGAGCGTGACGTACAAGAAAAAATGTTCAAAGCACTTGGATTCTCACAAGAAGAAGCACAAGAACAATTCGGATTCTTATTAGAAGCATTCGAATACGGTACACCACCACACGGCGGAATCGCATTAGGTTTAGACCGTCTTGTTATGTTACTTGCAGGTCGTACGAACCTTCGTGATACAATTGCATTCCCGAAAACAGCAAGCGCAAGCTGCTTATTAACAGAAGCGCCAAGCCCAGTTGCAGAAGCTCAGCTTGAAGAGCTAAGCTTAAAATTGAGCTTGAAAGAAGAGAAGTAAGAATAGAGTCTAGATGGTTATACTATAGCCGTCTAGGCTTTTTTTGAGGGGAAGTTTAAAAAGTCCGGTTCAGATAACTGTCGCATCTCATCGTTACGTATGCTAGTCCGGTGCTCGAGTAGTACTCCTACACTGCGCTCCTCCTAGCATACGTGCCTCAATCTGCTAGGTTCTCTAAATCCTCCTTTTTAAACGTATACGTAAGAAAAAGGTCCGGTTTTACATTATGTTTTCCTTGTTTGAAATACGTATTTTTAGGAATTATATAACTTTTTCTATACAAATAGTCGGAAAAACGCTAGAATACATGGTAGACCATTTTTGTAATAGGAGTGTAGAGCTGAATGTTACATCAATTTTCACGTAATGAATTAGCCTTTGGAAAAGAAGGCCTTGAAATATTAAAAAATAGTACAGTCGGTATTTTAGGTATTGGCGGCGTAGGATCATTTTCGGCAGAAGCGTTAGCACGTTCTGGCGTAGGACGTCTCGTATTAGTTGACAAAGATGTTGTAGATATTACAAACGTAAACCGTCAAATTCACGCGTTAGTATCTACTGTAGGACGTTCAAAAGTAGAATTAATGAAAGAGCGTATTGCAGATATTAATCCAGAGTGTGAAGTAATTGGACTAGAGATGTTTTATACAGATGAAACATATGAA
Source organism: Bacillus cereus group sp. BfR-BA-01523 (assembly GCF_022662615.1). Classification (NCBI taxonomy): domain Bacteria; kingdom Bacillati; phylum Bacillota; class Bacilli; order Caryophanales; family Bacillaceae; genus Bacillus; species Bacillus cereus group sp. BfR-BA-01523. The sequence goes on along the minus strand of NZ_JAKUDX010000003.1, from coordinate 662,292 downwards.
GAGTTCTTTAAACACGGTTTAGATTTCGTAGTAGATGCATCTGATACGATTACGTTCAAAATTCATTTAATTAAACAATGTTTACGTCGTAAAATCAAAATTATCTCATGTATGGGTGCGGCAAATAAAATGGACCCAACTCGTTTCCGTATTGCGGACATTTCTAAAACACATACAGATCCAATTGCGAAAGTAATTCGTACGAAGCTTCGTAAAGATGGTATTAAAAAAGGTGTAAAAGTTGTCTTCTCTGACGAAAACCCAATCGTAATTCGTGAAGAAGTACGTAAAGAAATCGTACCAGACGAAAATGCAAAAATTCGTAAAGCGAAATTACCACCTTCATCAAATGCATTCGTACCATCTGTGGCAGGCCTAATTATGGCAAGTCACGTTGTACGTGAACGTATTAAAAACGTAGAAGTGAAGCGTGTAGGGCAAGAATAAAAGGAAAGCATATATCCGTCTAGGATATATGCTTTTTGTATGTTTTAAAGAAATATCGATGTCGAATCGTTAATATAATTTCATTTACTGTGGTGCTTTTTCACTAAGGGAAAATAAACAGGGATGTCACTTAGTTGAAAAAGTGGCATCCCTGTTTTTAGTTTTCTGCAGAATAAATAATATCTAAATTACCATTTTGATCTGTCTTGAAAATTGGAGCGATCTGTTCTTCTTGTTCTTCAACTGAAACAAGTTTTCGAGCACGATCCATAATTCTAACAAGCATTGCATAATCTTCTTCGATTGCTTGTTGTTTTTTTGTGAGAACAGCTAATTTTGCTTCAAGTTCATTATTCATTTTTTGCAGGGAAGTGAGCTGATCTTGTAATACGTCATTTTCAGTTTGTAACTTTGCGAGTGAAGGGTTATTGTGCTCCAAGTTTTGCAAAAATGAGATGACATTTTGCATTGTAAGATCTTGTTTATTTGGGACAATATCTTCTGAAAACTCGGCATCGATTACGAGCTGCCGAGTTTGTGTGAACTGCTCTTTTTCTATTTTAGCTTCCGAACGCTTTAATTCTTTACGTTGTTTTTTTGCGATTTGCACCGCATCTTCATAATATGGTCTTACTTCAGCATTCCATCTAAAGCCACAAGCTGCTGAAGTTCGGTTTAATGTATCACCAACTTCATCGAATGCTTTTATTTGTGTACTTCCGCTACGAATATGTCGTAAAACAGTTTCTGCTAAAAGGAGATCGTCTTCTTTTGTCCATGCATCTTGACGTGTTTTCATAAGCGAACCCTCCGTAATGGTGACGTTTTCGCTTATATTACCCTTTATTTTTCGTTTTATGCGAACTTTGTAATCTTTCATAAACAGTAGAAAGTGCTTGTTCAAATTTTCCTGTCGTTTTCGGTTTATAATATTGCTTGTTTTTAATTTTATCAGGTAAGTATTGTTGTTGTACCCAACCGTTTGGGTGATCGTGTGGGTATAAGTACCCGATGCCTCTTCCTAACGATTCGGCTCCTTTATAATGACTATCTTTTAAATGACTTGGAATATCGCCTGTTTGACCATTACGTAAATCGTGTAGTGCGGCATCGAGTGCTTTATAGGCCGAGTTTGATTTCGGTGATAGACAAAGTTCAATAACAGCATTTGCAAGTGGTATGCGTGCCTCTGGGAAGCCGACCCGTTCAGCTGATTCAATCGCTGCAAGTGTACGTTGTCCAGCTTGTGGGCTAGCAAGTCCGATATCTTCATATGCCATAATAAGTAGACGTCTACCGATGCTTTGTAAGTCACCAGCTTCAATAAGACGTGCTAAATAATGAAGTGCGGCGTTCACATCACTTCCGCGTACTGATTTTTGAAAAGCAGATAAAACGTCATAGTGAGCATCGCCACCTTTGTCGTGAACGAAACTCTTTTTCTGTAAGCATTCTTCTGCGATTTCAAGTGTAATTTCCACGGCTTTGTCGTCAGTTGTAAAGCTAGATAAAACAGCTAGTTCAAGTGCATTATAAGCTGAGCGCATATCTCCGCCTGACGCATTTGCAAAGTGATGTAATGCTTCATCCGTAACAGTTACATCATATTCCCCAAGCCCTTTTTCTTTATCTTCAAGCGCTCGTTTTAAGCCAATTAAAATATCATCTTCTGTTAATGCGTGTAATTCGAAGATTTGACAACGGCTTCGAATAGCAGAATTAATAGCATGGAACGGATTGCTTGTCGTTGCACCAATTAAAGTAAGAAGTCCGCTTTCTAAATGGGGTAATAGAAAGTCTTGCTTCGCTTTATCTAGCCTATGAACTTCATCCAAAATTAAAACGAGGTGCCGATGCATCTTCGCTTCTTGTACGACAACTTCCATATCTTTTTTATTATGAGTAACAGCGTTTAAGAGGCGAAACAGGGTTCCAGTACTTCCTGCAATTGCGCTAGCGATTGATGTTTTTCCTGTGCCTGGAGGACCGTATAAAATCATTGATTGAAAATGATTTGCTTGGACCATTCGCCATAAAATCTTGCCTTCACCAACTAAATGCTGTTGTCCGATAATTTCTTGAATATTTGTAGGGCGCATTCGATGTGCGAGTGGTTGTTTCATTTGACCCTCTCCCTTAATGTATAATCTCATTCTATCGTATCATTTTTTTTGATGAAATTTGAAATAGGATGCTGTTTTGTGGGGAAAATGAATATGAATATTCCTATTTTTCTTTCAATTGTAATAATTCCCGAGTTTTTCAATGTGATTTTATGTTATCATTTTGATACACAAGTTGAAATTTCTTATAATACTATATTATGCTATAATTTCATAGGATTTTAAATTGTGTTCTTTTATAAAGTGAAACTTTAATTAGTGGGGGTTTTGTTCATCCCCCACCTAACTTCTTTGCTCCAGCCGAATTTTGAGGTGGGAGTTTTACTGCCCGCAAATAGCGGGATAAATAAGATATAACCAATAGAAGTGAAAATTTGAAATGAGGTGCAAATAGATGAAGATTTCAACGAAAGGCCGCTACGGCTTAACAATTATGATCGACCTTGCAAAAAAGTTTGGTGAAGGCCCAATTTCATTAAAATCAATTGCGCAGGCGCATGACCTATCTGAGCATTACTTAGAGCAATTAATTTCACCACTTCGTAACGCTCGTCTTGTAAAGAGTACGCGTGGTGCATATGGTGGATATGTATTATCTGATCAGCCAGTCAACATTACAGCTGGAGATGTAATCCGTGTACTAGAGGGTCCAATTAGTGTTGTAGAAATGATAGAAGAAGAAGAACCAGCACAACGCCAATTATGGATGCGTGTTCGTGATGCGGTGCAAGAAGTATTAGATAGTACAACTTTAGAAGATTTAGTACGTTATGAGGAAGAAAATCACGGGGGCTATATGTTTTACATTTAATTCCTTGTGAAACGATTTGGAAAGAAGGAGATTTAATGGAACGCATTTACTTAGATCATGCTGCGACATCTCCGACTCACCCAGAAGTGGTCGAAAAGATGATTCCATATATGACAGAAACATTTGGAAACCCGTCTAGTATTCACTTTTATGGGCGTCAAACGCGCCATGCGGTAGATGAGGCGAGACGTGTGTGTGCACGTAGCATTCACGCGAGTCCAAATGAAATTATATTCACGAGCGGTGGTACAGAAGCTGATAATTTAGCACTTATAGGTGTAGCGCGCGCGAATCGTCATAAAGGTAACCATATTATTACAACGCAAATTGAACATCATGCGATTTTGCATACGTGTGAATTGTTAGAGCGTGAAGGATTTGAAGTGACGTATTTACCTGTTGATGAAACAGGGCGTGTTCAAGTTTCTGACATACAAAAGGCACTAACGGAAGAGACGATTCTTGTATCTATTATGTTCGGGAATAATGAAGTAGGGACAATACAACCAATTGTGGAAATAGGTAAGTTGTTAAAAGAGCATCAAGCTTATTTCCACACAGATGCTGTACAAGCTTACGGTTTAATAGAAATAGATGTGAAAGAGTTTGGTATTGATTTATTATCGATTTCCGCTCACAAAATTAACGGCCCAAAAGGTGTAGGGTTCCTATATGCTGGTGCAAATGTGAAATTTGAACCGTTATTAATAGGCGGAGAGCAAGAAAGAAAACGTCGTGCTGGTACTGAAAATATACCTAGTATTGTTGGACTTCAACATGCAGTTTCGCTAGCTGAAAAAACTCGTGAGCAAAAAAATGCCCAATATGAAGAGTTTAAAGATATAATGGTATCTGTCTTCAAAAATGAGGACATTCATTTCGAGGTAAACGGAGACTTGGAATATCGCTTACCACATGTGTTTAATATAAGTTTTACAGGAATGAATATTGAACCGTTTCTTGTAAACCTAGACTTAGCTGGTATTGCAGTATCAAGTGGTTCTGCTTGTACAGCTGGTTCGATTGATCCATCACATGTATTAGTGGCGATGTTCGGAAAAGACTCCGATCAAATACGTTCATCCGTACGCTTTAGTTTCGGACTTGGAAATACGAAAGAGCAAATTGAAAAAGCGGCGTACGAAACAGTGAAAATCGTGAAGCGATTAACACAAAATTAGCATGGGAGGTGACATGATGAACAAACTACCTCAAGAAACACGCGTTGTCATCGGGATGTCCGGTGGCGTCGATTCATCTGTAGCAGCTCTTTTATTAAAAGAGCAGGGTTATGATGTAATCGGAATTTTTATGAAAAACTGGGATGATACAGATGCAAATGGTGTCTGCACAGCAACAGAAGATTACAATGATGTAATTGAAGTGTGTAACCAAATCGGCATTCCGTATTATGCAGTAAACTTTGAAAAACAATACTGGGATAAAGTATTTACGTACTTTTTAGATGAGTACCGAGCTGGTCGTACACCAAACCCAGATGTAATGTGTAACAAAGAAATTAAATTTAAAGCATTTTTAGAGCATGCAATTGCACTTGGTGCTGATTATGTAGCAACAGGTCATTATGCACGCGTTGCTTATATGGACGGCGAATATAAAATGCTTCGCGGCGTTGATGACAATAAAGATCAAACATATTTCTTAAATCAATTAAGCCAAGAGCAACTATCAAAAACAATGTTCCCATTAGGTGAATTAAAGAAACCACAAATTCGCGAAATGGCGACAGAAGCTGGTTTAGCGACAGCGGCGAAGAAAGATAGTACTGGTATTTGCTTCATCGGTGAGCGTAACTTTAAAGATTTCTTAAGTAACTATTTACCGGCGCAACCAGGTGTGATGCAAACATTATCTGGTGAAGTGAAAGGGAAACATGATGGTTTAATGTATTATACAATTGGACAACGTCATGGCCTTGGTATTGGTGGTAATGGTGATCCGTGGTTTGCTGTTGGAAAAAACTTGAAAGAAAACATTTTATATGTTGATCAAGGATTCCATAACGAACTTCTATATGGTGATGAAGTTATTGCTACGAATGTAGGCTGGGTAAGTAATAAAGCGAAGGAAAAAGAATTTACGTGTACAGCGAAATTCCGTTATCGTCAAGCAGACAATAAAGTAACGGTTCAAATCGTTGATGAAAATACAGTTCGTATTCTTTGTGATGAGCCAATTCGTGCGATTACGCCAGGCCAAGCAGTTGTTTTCTATGATGGAGATGAGTGCTTAGGCGGCGCTACAATTGATGAAGTATATCATAGTGGTAAGAAATTAGATTATTTAGGATAACACGAGAAGCCTCTGCCGATTAGCGGTTAGAGGTTTCTTTTACATAAAGCGAATTTTCGTTCGCTTGGAAAATACATTCTTTGTTATAATTTGTTGTAGAGGTGAAGGATATGTCAAACAAACTTGAAACAGGTATTAAATATATGCAAGAAGGAAACTGGGAAGAAGCAGCTAAAAATTTCACAGAAGCAATCGAAGAAAATCCGAAAGATGCGCTTGGATACATTAACTTTGCGAATTTATTAGATGTATTAGGTGATAGTGAGCGAGCAATTGTATTTTATAAACGTGCATTAGAATTAGATGGTAAATCTGCTGCTGCTTATTATGGCTTAGGAAATGTATATTACGGTCAAGAGCAATTTGCAGAGGCGAAGGCTGTATTTGAACAAGCGATGCAAGTGGGATTACAATCAGCTGACGTAACATTTATGTTAGGTATCACACATGTGCAACTTGGAAATGATCGTCTTGCACTTCCATTTTTACAAAGAGCAACGGAATTAGATGAAGGCGATGTAGAAGCTGTTTTCCAATGCGGACTTTGCTTCGCACGACTAGAACATATTCAAGAGGCAAAACCTTATTTTGAAAAGGTGTTAGAAATGGATGAAGAGCATGCAGATGCGTATTATAATTTAGGTGTTGCGTACGTATTCGAGGAGAATAACGAGAAAGCTCTTACTTTATTTAAGAAAGCGACTGAAATTCAAGCAGACCACTTTTTAGCTGGTAATGGTATTCGTTTATTAGAGCAAGAAGCTGAATAAAGTGAAATTATAGTTTAATGCGCAGTTACCCCTCATCTAAAGATTGTGAAAGAGGTGGGGGATGTACTGCTCATTAAAGTGAAAAGAACTCGGAAAGGAGAGGAAATATGGGAAATCAACATGCAATGGATTTGTTTGAGGAAGAAAAAAGATTTATAAAAGCGCAAGTTCTTCATACCATTTTCCACAACGAAGAAAACCTCTATTCCGTTGTCAGTATGAAAGTCATTGAAACGAATGAAACATACGACGAAAAAAAAGTAATGATAAACGGTCATTTTCCCCGTATGCATGAAGATGAAGTGTTTACATTAACAGGTCATTTTAAAGACCACCCAAAGTATGGAAAACAATATTTAGTTGAAACGTTTAAAAAAGAACTGCCACAAACAAAAGCAGGTATGGTGCAATATTTAGCGAGCGATTTATTTAAAGGGATTGGAAAGCGTACAGCCGAAAAAATCGTGGACCATCTTGGTGAGCATGCGATTTCTAAAATTATGGATGATCCGGATGCGTTAAGTGGTGTTGTAAACAAGCAAAAAGCGCAGGAAATATATGAGACGATTATTGAGCATCAAGGGCTCGAGAAAGTGATGAGTTTTTTAAATGGTTACGGTTTTGGAACAAAACTTTCTATTAAAATTTATCAGCAATATAAAGAGATGACATTAGAAGTGATTCGTAATAATCCGTATAAACTTATTGAAGAAGTAGACGGAATTGGATTTGGAAGAGCAGATGATATAGGGCGTGCAATCGGAATAACGGGCAATCACGACGACCGTGTACGTGCAGGGTGTTTTTATACGTTAGAGAATATTTCATTACAACTCGGTCACGTGTATATGGAAAAAGGTCAGCTTGTAAGAGAAACGATGTCACTTTTAAATAATCAAGAAGGCAGAGTGACTGAGGAAGATATTGTAGGCTGCGTTGAAATGATGCAAAGCGAAGGGAAAGTCATTATAGAAGAAGAGCGAGTGTATTTAGCTTCTTTATTCTATTCTGAGAAAGGCGTTGTAAAGTCAATTCGTCGTCTTATGAATCAAGAAGAAACCCCTGCATTCCCTGAAGCAGAAGTGTTAAAAACATTAGGAGAAATTGAAGAACAGCTCAAGGTACAGTATGCGCCGCTTCAGCAAGAAGCAGTTCAAACTGCACTTCATAAGCCGATGATGTTGTTAACAGGTGGACCAGGGACGGGGAAAACAACAGTTATTAAAGGAATTGTTGAAATGTATGCGTCACTTCACGGAGTATCATTAAATCCGAATGAATATAGTGATGATAATCCATTTCCAATATTATTAACGGCCCCAACTGGAAGAGCGGCGAAGCGCATGAGTGAATCGACAGGACTTCCAGCTTGCACAATTCATCGTCTGCTTGGATGGACGCCAGAAGGATCTTTTCAGCGCAATGAAACAGACCCTGTACAAGGGAAGCTCCTTATTATTGATGAGTTTTCGATGGTAGATATTTGGCTTGCAAATCAGCTATTCAAGTCACTTCCGACAAATATTCAAGTTATCGTTGTAGGTGATGAAGATCAGTTGCCATCTGTAGGACCTGGACAAGTGTTAAAAGATTTACTGAATGCAGGTGCGGTTCCAACGGTCAAGCTTACAGAAATTTATCGTCAAGCGGAAGGGTCATCTGTTATTCAACTTGCCCATGCGATAAAGGACGGAACACTTCCGCCAGATTTAGCACAAAATAAAAAAGATCGTTCATTTATCAGCTGTGCAGGTGCTCAAATTGTTGAGGTTGTTAAAAAGGTTTGTGAAAATGCTAAGACAAAAGGCTTTAGTGCAAGAGATGTACAAGTGTTGGCACCAATGTACCGCGGACCAGCAGGTATTAATGTGTTAAATGAAGCTCTTCAAGAAGTGTTTAATCCGAAAAAAGAAAAGAGTAAAGAAATTGCCTACGGTGACGTTGTATACCGCAGAGGTGATAAAGTACTTCAATTAGTCAATCAGCCGGAAAGCCAAGTGTTTAATGGTGATATTGGAGAAATTGTTTCAGTATTTTATGCGAAAGAAAATGTCGAGCAACAAGATATGATTATCGTTTCATTTGATGGAATTGAAGTAACATATACAAAGCCGGATTTAAATCAAATTACGCATGCCTATTGCTGCTCGATTCATAAATCACAAGGTAGTGAATTCCCAATAGTTATTATGCCAATTGTAAAGAGCTACTACCGTATGTTACGTCGTAATTTAATTTACACGGGTATTACAAGGAGTAAGAAATTCCTTATTATTTGCGGGGAGGAAGCAGCGTTTCAATCCGGTGTAAATCGCCTTGATGATGCAATGCGTCAAACGACTTTAGCTGGCCGATTGCAAGAATCACAAGGAGAAGTGCAGATGGTGACGGTTAATGGTGAAGAAATGGACGTGGAAAACATTTCACCGTATGATTTCATGTAACAAGGTGAAATTATATAGTGAACCTTTCAAACGTATAACGTTGAAAGGTTCTAGCAATGTATAAATGAATGCAGTTTGGACATAATGGCGAATAGAATCTGGGAGACTGTAAGGAGATGAAAGCCATATGTTCAGTTGTCCAAATTGCAAAGGGAAAGACATCGGAAAAATAGGTGTCAACCAATTTTATTGCTGGAATTGTTATATCGAATTATCGGTTTCAAAGGGGAAAATCCATACACATCAAGTAGAGGAAGATGGTTCATTAAGCTCTCTTGATGATTTATTTGATGATAATGAAAGAACGATCGGATAACGAAAAGGGGGATTTACTTTGAATCTACGCAATTCATTAATCGCATTAGGTGTTGGAGCTGCAGCGTATCAATATGCTCGCAAACAAGATGTATTCTCAAAACGCAATGTGAAAAAAGCACGTAAGATGATTAAGTCTTATTTATAAGGCGTAAAAAACTCCCTTTATGATAAGGGAGTTTTTTTATGCGCTTGTATGCAAATATAAAAGTCCGATTTCAGAGAAGAGATAAGATAAACCGTAGCATCCAACGCCAAGCATTCCATAATGCCATAAGTGCTTAGCTCTTTCCTTTCGTGAGGAACGAATAAAGAAGCCTTTCCAAATACCAAACCCGATACAAATCCATTCAAGAAGCATAAAAAGTGCGGATAATGCAAGCATAAATAAGATCATTATGAGCCCTCCTGATTATATTTTGACATTTTGTATTTTCAGGGGTGGTTGTCCTTATTATGTTAAATATATGTATGTCTTTAAAAAACAGTATGGTCTGTATAAAAAGATTTTAAAACTTTTGCACATAACCTAACCTATTTATTTTCAAAATAAAGGTGGAGGAGGTTTTTCGTGTGAAGAATCTTAAAATCATTTGGATATATCGTTTAGGATTATTGTTACTCGTTTTTCTTTGTTTGCTCGTCTTTTTAAAAATTAAGCCACTATGGGCACCGATTATTTTTGTATTTAAAGTGGCGATCACACCGTTCTTTATTGCTTGTTTTATTGCTTATTTATTACACCCTTTAATTGAAAAAATCCATAAGGAAGGAATGCCACGCACACTTGCTATTTTGCTCATTTATATTCTTTTCTTTGGCGGAATTGGCTATGGAATTTATAAAGGAACGCCAGTTGTTATTAAACAGTTACAAGAAATTAATGAACAATTTCCGCAGTTTACAAAAATGTACGATTCTTGGATGGATGGAGTTACAGAACAAACAGCGAATTTCCCATCATTTATTCATGAAAAGGTGAAACAAATTTTTGGTGGTGTAGAAACGAAGATTCAAGCGCTTTTAAATAAAGTCATGAGCACAGCTCGTGGTGTACTGGATTCGTTACTCATTATTTTCTTAATTCCGTTCATTGTATTTTACATATTAAAAGATTACGGTGAGTTTTATCATATATTTTGGAAATTAGTCCCGAGTAAGTGGCGTAGTACGGGGCAAATGCTTGCGAAAGAAATTGATAAATCACTCGGAAGTTATATTCGAGGGCAGTTATTTGTTTGCTTAGTATTAGGGGGAGTATCTGTTCTTTCTTTTTGGTTTATCGGTATGAAATATCCATTGCTGCTCGGCATTATTATTGGGGTAACGGATATAATCCCGTACTTTGGTCCTATTTTAGGGGCGATTCCGACGTTGATGATTGCGGCAACGGTATCAACGAGTTTACTCATTAAGGCGGGGATTACAATTGCTATTTTGCAATTTTTGGAAAGTAACATTTTATCGCCTTACATCGTTGGTAAGTCGCTTCGTATGCATCCTGTGATCATTATGTTTGCATTACTAGTAGGGGGAGAAGTTGCGGGGATTGTAGGATTACTAATATCGGTTCCTATTTTAGCGGTCATTCGGACAGTGGTCGTTCATGTGAGACCTCTTTGGAAAAAAGAAGATGTGTAATATGATAGCCCTCTACTTATAAAAGTAGAGGGCTATCATTATTTAGAGAGTTGCTCGTGTATTTGTTGAACGAGAGAGCTTACATCATTTGTTTGAATATGTTTTATTTTTTTCCATTCATTATCGTACATAAATATAATTTGATTGCTGAAAAGACGCTTTTGCTCTTGTAGATTAGAAATGTTTGCAAAAGAGTACTCTTCAAATATTGGGTTCTTACTTACATCTGGTCCATAAAAGAAGAGCCGTTTGTTCGTTAAAATTAACAGTCCTGGTCTTGCGACGGAACGATATATAAATATATTTAATGAGCATGCTGCATAAAAAAGGATTTTTTCATCAGTTGTTAACATTTCTTTAGCTTGATTCAATAAGGTTGTCATTGTAATCGCTCCTTTATTGTTAATAATTTAATTATAACAAATAATGTAATATTTAGAAATTTGCATAAAGTATTTTTTGAGAGAAGATTCCTATTTAGTAATAAATGCATAATATATTTAAAGGCTGTTAAGAATGAATAGTAGAATAACTATGATTAATAAGCAATTGATACAATATAAATGATTATCTACATTGACAAACTTAAGAGAATTCTATTATATTTAGTCATATAATACATTAAATCAATGACGGAACAAGTACGTTACAGTCCATTTATAGAGAGAAGCTTCCAATGGCTGAAAGAAGCTTTAAATGAAGGGTAACAGAAAGCTAATCCTGAGAGCAGCTAACCACTGCCGTCTTGCCACGTTACGGCACCATGAGGTGATGAATTGATTGTTATAATAATCAATTCATAATTAGGGTGGTATCGCGAGTTAACTCTCGTCCCTTTTATTAGGGGCGGGAGTTTTTTATATTTAAGGAGGAAAATACAATGAAACAACTAACAGGCGCACAAATTCGTCAAATGTTTTTAGACTTTTTCCAAGAAAAAGGACATGCAGTAGAACCAAGTGCATCACTAGTTCCTCATGAAGATCCATCTCTGTTATGGATTAATAGTGGTGTAGCGACATTAAAGAAATATTTTGATGGTCGTGTAATCCCACAAAATCCACGTATTACAAATGCACAAAAATCAATTCGTACAAACGATATTGAAAACGTTGGGAAAACGGCTCGTCACCATACATTCTTTGAAATGTTAGGGAACTTCTCAATCGGTGATTACTTCAAAGAAGAAGCAATTACTTGGGCTTGGGAATTTCTAACGAGCGACAAATGGATCGGATTCGATAAAGAATTACTATCTGTTACAATTCATCCGGAAGATGAAGAAGCATTCACAATTTGGAATGAGAAAATGGGTGTTCCAAAAGAACGCATCATCCGTTTAGAAGAAAACTTCTGGGATATCGGTGAAGGACCAAGTGGACCGAATACAGAAATTTTCTATGACCGCGGTGAATCTTACGGTAATGACTTTAGTGACCCAGAATTATATCCGGGCGGAGAAAACGAGCGTTACTTAGAAGTATGGAACCTTGTATTCTCTCAATTTAACCATAATCCAGACGGTTCATATACGCCACTTCCTAAGAAAAACATCGATACAGGAATGGGTCTAGAGCGTATGACATCTATCGTTCAAGATGTACCTACAAACTTTGATACAGACCTATTCATGCCGATGATTGGTGCAACAGAATCAATTTCTGGTGAGAAATATCGTAATGGCGATTTAGAAAAAGATATGGCGTTTAAAGTAATTGCTGACCATATCCGTACAGTAACATTCGCTGTTGGTGACGGTGCTCTTCCATCTAACGAAGGCCGTGGTTATGTATTACGTCGTTTATTACGCCGTGCTGTTCGTTATTCTAAGAAATTAAACATCAACCGTCCGTTCATGTTTGAATTAGTACCGGTTGTTGGAGAAGTAATGAAAGACTTCTATCCAGAAGTACTTGAAAAGAAAGATTTCATCGCAAAAGTTGTGAAGAATGAAGAAGAGCGTTTCCATGAAACACTTCATGATGGTGAATCAATTTTAGCTGAAGTAATTGCAAAAGCGAAAGAAGAAAAAACAACTGTTATTTCTGGCGTAGATGCGTTCCGCCTATACGACACGTACGGTTTCCCAATTGAATTAACAGAAGAATATGCAGAAGAAGCTGGTATGACAGTTGATCAAGCGGGCTTTGAAAATGAAATGGAGAAACAACGTGAGCGTGCACGTGCTGCTCGTCAAGACGTTGATTCTATGCAAGTTCAAGGCGGTGTACTTGGTGAAGTTAAAGTAGCGAGCGAATTCGTTGGTTACGGTACAGTTGCAACAGAAAGTAACGTTGTTGCACTTGTGAAAAATGGTGAGTATACAGATAGCTTACAAGCAGGTGAAGAAGGACAATTAATGCTTGATGTAACGCCATTCTACGCTGAGAGCGGTGGGCAAATTGCAGACCGTGGTTATCTTCTTGCTGACGGCGTGAAAGTTGTTGTAAAAGACGTACAAAAAGCACCAAATGGTCAAAACTTACACAAAGTTGTTGTTGAAGAGGGTACATTAACGAAAGAAGCAGCTGTAAAAGCTCTTATCGATACGAAAAACCGTAGTAGCGTTGTGAAAAACCATACAGCAACTCACTTACTACACCAAGCATTAAAAGATATACTTGGAACGCATGTTAACCAAGCGGGTTCTCTTGTAACATCTGAACGTTTACGTTTTGACTTCTCTCACTTCGGTCAAGTACAAGCTGATGAATTAGAAAAAATTGAGCGTATCGTAAACGAAAAAATTTGGGAAAGTATTGATGTTGCGATTTCTCAAAAAGCAATCGAAGAAGCGAAAGAAATGGGCGCAATGGCATTATTCGGTGAAAAATACGGTGATGTTGTACGCGTTGTACAAGTAGGCGATTACAGCTTAGAGCTTTGCGGTGGTTGTCACGTTGATAACACAGCGTCTATCGGTATTTTCAAAATCGTTGCTGAGTCTGGTATCGGTGCAGGAACTCGTCGTATTGAGGCGATAACTGGTAAGTCTGCATACGAATTAATGAACGATCAAGTAGGTTTATTAAAAGAAGCAGCAGGAAAAATGAAAACAAATCCGAAAGATATTTTAACAAGAGTTGATGGTTTATTTGCTGAAGTAAAACAACTTCAAAAAGAAAACGAATCTCTTGCTGCGAAATTAAGCAATATCGAAGCTGGAAACTTAACTGATTCAGTAATGACAGTTGATGGCGTGAACGTATTAGCGGCAAAAGTAAATGTTGCAGATATGAACAACTTACGTACAATGATGGATGACCTTAAAAATAAATTAGAGTCTGCAGTTGTTGTATTAGCGTCTGTAAATGACGATAAAGTAAATATTTTAGCTGGCGTAACGAAAGATTTAATTAGTCAAGGTTACCATGCGGGTAAACTTGTGAAAGAAGTAGCTTCTCGTTGTGGAGGCGGCGGCGGTGGCCGTCCTGATATGGCACAAGCAGGCGGTAAAAACCCAGCGCAAGTAGAGGAAGCTTTAGCGTTTGTACAAGAGTACGTTAAATCTGTTTCAAAATAAAGAGATAGTAGTGTACAATGGTAGGGAGAGGAGAAGTTCTTCTCCCTATACTTACTACTTACAAGTGAGGTGCTTGAAATGGACGGTTTTGATAAGACAATGAAGTTTAGCATTCAAGATGAAAAACAGAGTGTCCATGTAAATGATGTACTTTTAACTGTGTATGATGCACTTCAAGAAAAAGGTTATAATCCGATTAACCAAATCGTCGGTTATTTATTAAGTGGAGATCCAGCATACATACCTCGCCATAAAGATGCACGAAGCATCGTTCGCAAGCTTGAACGTGATGAGATAATTGAAGAGCTTGTGAAGTCTTACTTGAAACATCATCGTGAGGAGTAGTTTATGCGGATATTAGGTTTAGATGTTGGTACTAAAACAGTCGGTGTTGCAATGAGCGATGAGATGGGCTGGACAGCACAAGGGCTGGAAACAATCAGGATTAACGAAGAACGAGGCCACTTTGGTTTTGACCGTATTTCTGAGTTGGTAAAACAGTACAATGTGGACAAAATAGTAGTAGGTTTACCTAAAAATATGAATGGTACAATCGGCCCTCGTGGTGAAGCGTGCCAGCAATTTGCAGAAAACCTGCGAAATCTGTTACAATTAGAAGTTGTAATGTGGGACGAGCGTTTGTCGACGATGGCAGCGGAACGTCTGCTCATTTCAGCTGATGTGAGCCGTAAGAAGCGAAAACAGGTAATCGATAAGATGGCTGCAGTCGTGATCTTACAAGGATTTTTAGATAGTAAATAAGAGGTGACCAAAATGGAAGAAAATCAAATTACAATTGTAGACGAAAAAGGAAACGAACATTTATGTGAAATTATTTTCACTTTTGATGCTGAAAAATTCGGCAAAAAATCTTACGTAGTCTTCTCTCCAATCGGTGAAGTAGACGAAGATGGAGACCAAATCTTCGATGCAATGGCATACGAGCAAAGCGAAGAAGAGGGCGGAACATTACTTTCAATTGAATCTGAAGAAGAGTGGGAAATGGTACAAGAAATGTTTAACACTCTTGCTGATGAGCAAGAAGAATAGTAATGGATAAAAAGGCGAACTGTGTACACAGTTCGCCTTTTTTGTATTCATATGCAAAATGACAGATTTTTTGTCGAAACTACTTAATTGTTTATAGTATAATAAGACGGGTTGTATGAAAAAAGGCTTTAAATAAGTAGCTGTCACCGATTATTTAGAAATGATTGGTTTTGCTTTATGTTTGTAGGGCATTGTATAGAGGAAGTGTATACGGTCTACAATTAAATAAGGAGGAAGAATTTTGGTAGAGAATCAAGTGAAGAAGAAGCGTAGACGCATTTTTTTAATTTCGATTATCGCACTGCTTTTAGTTTGTGGATCAGTCTATGCGTATATTTCATCTGCATTAGGGCCAGTTGATAGTGGAAATAAAAAAGAGATTGAGGTAGAGATTCCAAAGGGGTCATCTACAAGTAAAATCGGTGAGATTTTAGAAGGAAAAGGTGCTGTGAAAAGCAGTACAGTTTTTAGTTTTTATACGAAATTTAAGTCGAAAAGCTTACAAGCAGGTACATATTTATTAAATCCTTCGATGAGTGCTAACGATGTCATTGAACAAATGTCATCTGGCAACGTACATCGTCCGGCTCTTTATAAAGTGACGATTAAAGAAGGGGCGCAAGTAACTGAAATTGCTGAAGTGATTGCGGCAGAATTAAAGTGGAATAAAGATGATGTTGTGCGTCAATTAAACGATAAAGCATTTATTCAAAAAATGCAGCAAAAGTATCCGAAGCTATTAACGGATAAAATTTTTGATAGCAACATTAAATATCCACTAGAAGGATACTTATATCCAGCAACGTATTCTTTCTATAAAAAGGATACGAAATTAGAAGAAATTGTAATCCCGATGCTTGAGAAAACAAATGCAATTATTGTTCAAAATGAGGCGAAAATGAAAGCGAAGAACTGGGATGTTCATCAACTTCTCACGTTGTCTTCACTTATTGAAGAAGAGGCTACTGGCTTTACTGATCGCCAAAAAATCTCTAGTGTTTTCTATAATCGTTTAGCGAAAGGCATGCCGCTTCAAACGGATCCGACGGTATTATACGCGCTTGGAAAGCATAAACAACGTGTATTATACGAAGACTTGAAAATAAACTCACCGTACAATACGTATGTTGTGAAAGGGTTGCCAGTTGGACCGATTGCAAACTCTGGTAAACATTCAGTGGAAGCAGCGTTAGATCCTGCGCAAACAGATTATTATTATTTCTTAGCTGCACCAAGTGGTGAAGTGTATTATGCGAAAACATTAGAAGAACATAATGCATTAAAGCAAAAATACATTACGAAAAAACAGTGAAATGGGGAGGGATAGCGAAAAGGGTCGCATATCCCTCTTTTTTGTGGTAAAATATATCGGGTTAAAAACTGGCAGAAGAATCGTTTTTAATATCAAAACGGGACGTACAAGCTAAGGGTGAAACTGGCTTGTATTTTTATTGCATTCTATGTGTGAAAAGACAAAGGTTGACGCGTCATAGAGGCACTTCTCCATGTAAATAAGGAGGACCAATTATGGAGGATGCAGTTAACGAGTACCTATTATCATTTATTGATCCAAAAGATAAATTAATTCTTGAAATGGAAGAGTATGCAACTGAAAACCATGTGCCGATTATGGATCGACTTGGAATGGAATTTATGCTGCAATTTTTACGTTTAGTTGGACCGGAAAGTATTTTAGAACTTGGAACAGCAATCGGTTATTCTAGTATTCGTATGATGCAAGCTATTCCGAACTCTCGCATTGTGACAGTAGAGCGCAATCGTGAACGATATGAAAAGGCACTTGAATATATAGAATGTTCCTCGGTAACAGACCGTATTTCTGTTATTTACGGTGATGCTTTAGAAACGGGCGAACAAGTGAAAGAACGTGGAACATTTGATGTTATTTTTATTGATGCAGCGAAAGGGCAGTATCGTCGCTTTTTTGACTTATACGAACCGTTATTAAATCCTGGTGGCGTTATTATTTCAGATAACGTTATGTACCATGGTCTTGTGACGACAAAAGAGAAAATTGAAAATAGACGTACCCGTGGTTTGATTCGTCGTATTAAGACGTACAATGAATGGCTTATGAATCATGAAGGATATGATACAACGATTTTCCCAATTGGCGATGGAGTGGCTGTAAGTAAAAAGAGAGGGTGACAAAAGTATGAAGAAACCTGAATTGTTAGTAACGCCTAGAGCGGTGGCGGATATTGAACCTCTTGCGAAAGCAGGGGCAGATGCAGTAATGGTTGGTGAACAAAAGTTTGGTTTACGTTTGGCAGGAGAGTTTTCACATGAAGATGTGAAACAAGCTGTAAACATTGCACATGAAAATGGTGTGAAAGTATACGTTGCAATGAATGCGATGTTCCACAATGATAAAGTAGAAGAATTAACGGACTATGTTGCCTTTTTAAATGAGGTAAATGTAGATGCGATTGTTTTCGGAGATCCAGCGGTATTAATGGCTGTTCGTGAAGTTGCACCAAATATGCAACTTCACTGGAATACAGAAACGACAGCAACAAACTGGTTTACTTGTAACTATTGGGGGCAAAGAGGAGCGAAACGCGCTGTATTAGCTCGTGAGCTTAGTTTAGATGAAATTGCTGAATTAAAAGAAAATGCTGAAGTGGAACTTGAAGTGCAAATTCACGGTATGACTTGTATGTTCCAATCGAAGCGTTCACTAGTAGGAAACTACTTTGAGTATCAAGGGCGTAATCTCGACATCGAAAAGAAAAAGTATGAAGAGAATATGTTCTTATACGACCCAGAACGTAATAACAAATATCCAATTTATGAAGATGAAAATGGTACTCACATTATGAGTCCGAATGATATTTGTTTCATCGATGAGTTAGAGGAACTAATCGATGCTGAAGTCGATAGCTTAAAAATTGATGGTGTCCTAAAAAGTTCTGAGTACATTATTGAGGTGACGAAGAAATATCGTAAGGCGATTGATTTATGTGTAGAAGATCGTGATGCGTATTATGACGTGAAAGATGATTTATTTAAAGAGATAGAAGAAATACAACCGGTAAATCGTCCGTTAGATACAGGATTCTTCTTTAAAGAAACAGTTTACTAAACGAGGAGGGTGTAGGAAATGACTGTACAAGAAATTTCACGAGTGATCGATGGCAAACGCGTTATTGTGAAAAAACCTGAACTGTTAATCCCTGCGGGTAACTTAGAAAAATTAAAAGTAGCTATCCATTATGGGGCAGATGCTGTATATTTAGGTGGACAAGAATTTGGTCTTCGTTCTAATGCAGGTAACTTTACGCTGGAAGACATGGCAGAAGGCGTTGAATTTGCAAAGAAATATGGAGCAAAAATATACGTGACAACAAATATTTTTGCACATAATGAAAATATGGATGGGCTAGAGGAATATTTAAAAGGGATTGAAAAAGCTGGCGTAACGGGAATTATCGTTGCCGATCCGCTTATTATTGAGACATGTAAACGTGTAGCTCCTTCTGTTGAGGTGCATTTAAGTACACAACAATCACTATCCAACTGGAAAGCAGCACAGTATTGGAAAGAAGAAGGTTTACATCGTCTTGTATTAGCTCGTGAAGCAAGCTATGAAGAAATGAAAGAAATTAAAGAAAAAGTTGATGTTGAAATTGAAGCATTCGTCCATGGTGCAATGTGTATCGCGTATTCAGGGAGATGTACATTAAGTAACCATATGACAGCGCGTGACTCTAACCGTGGTGGTTGTTGTCAATCTTGCCGCTGGGATTATGATTTAGTTCAAACGGTATCACAACATAAAGATGCAAAAGAGCTTCCTCTATTCCAAGAAGAAGATGCTCACTTTGCGATGAGCCCAAAAGATTTAAATTTAATCTTATCAATTCCGAAAATGATTGAAATTGGAATTGATAGCTTAAAAGTTGAAGGACGTATGAAATCTATCCATTACGTAGCGACTGTAGCAACTGTATATCGTAAAGTAATTGATGCGTATTGTGCGGATCCGGATAACTTTGAGTTTAAACAAGAATGGTTAGATGAACTTGATAAATGTGCAAATCGTGATACAGCTCCTGCATTCTTTGAAGGGGTTCCAGGACATCAAGAGCAAATGTTTGGAAATCATAGTAAGAAAACAACGTATGATTTTGCTGGTTTAGTGTTAGATTATAATGAAGAAACGGGCATCGTAACGCTTGAGCAACGTAATCACTTCAAACCAGGACATGAAGTGGAGTTCTTTGGGCCAGAAATAGAAAACTTTACGCAGACGGTGGAGAAAATTTGGGATGAGGATGGAAACGAATTAGATGCAGCGAGACATCCGTTGCAAATCGTGAAATTCAAAGTGGATCAACCAGTGTATGTGAATAATATGATGCGCAAAAACATACTTCAATAAGAAAGAGTGGTAGTCGAATGGGGACGAATAAGCCTGTTGTAATTGGAATCGCTGGTGGTTCAGGATCAGGAAAAACAAGTGTAACGAAAGCGATTTTTGACCATTTTAAAGGTCATTCCATTTTAATCTTGGAGCAAGATTATTATTACAAAGATCAAAGCCATTTACCAATGGAAGAACGTTTAAAAACAAATTACGATCATCCGTTAGCGTTTGATAATGATTTGTTAATTGACCATTTGCAGCAGTTGCTTGCATATGAGCAAGTGGAAAAGCCTATATATGACTATACATTGCATACGCGTTCAGAAAAAATTATTCCAGTTGAGCCGAAAGATGTAATCATTTTAGAAGGAATTCTTATTTTAGAAGACCCACGTCTTTGTGAGTTAATGGATATTAAGGTGTTCGTTGATACAGATGCAGACCTTCGTATTTTACGCCGCATGCAGCGCGATATTGAAGAGCGCGGTCGTACAATGGATTCAGTTATCGACCAATACGTAAACGTTGTACGTCCAATGCATAATCAATTTATTGAGCCTTCTAAGAAATTCGCGGATATTATTATCCCTGAAGGTGGACAAAACCATGTTGCAATTGATATTATGGTTACAAAAATTGCAACAATTCTTGAACAAAAAGTAAATTTGTAATAGCATAGTAAAAGATATACGATAAGAAGGGATTTTTTCCCTTCTTATCGAATACAATGAAACATGAAACCTCACCTACCAATAGGTGAGGGCATATTTATATCAACTTTCCATACATACCTTCTTTATATAAGGAAGAATTGGAGAATAAGGGGTTGTATGTGACAACTCCACTAGTGCTACGTGTGCTAGAAACCTCCGCTATATAAGCGGAGGAGTTTTCATATGGAACTCCTCTTTTTTTCGGGGGATTGGTATATAAAAGGAGTGGAAAACATGGCAACAGAAAAAACATACCCTATGACGCAAGAGGGTAAGCAAAAACTAGAGAACGAAGTTGAACAATTAAAAACAGTAAGACGTAAAGAAGTTGTAGAGCGTATTAAGATCGCACGTAGCTTCGGAGATCTTTCAGAGAACTCTGAGTATGATGCAGCGAAAGATGAGCAAGCATTCGTAGAAGGACGTATTACACAACTTGAAAACATGATTCGTAATGCGGTTATCATTGAAGACAATGGTGAAGAGTCTACAGTTGTAACATTAGGTAAAACTGTAATATTTAAAGAGTTACCAGGTGGAGACGAAGAAGCATACATAATCGTAGGTAGCGCAGAAGCCGATCCATTTGAAGGAAGAATTTCTAACGATTCTCCAATCGCAAAAAGCTTATTAGGTAAGCAAATTGGTGAGAAGGTAGCAATCCAAACACCAGGTGGAGAAATGCAAGTAGAGATTATCTCTGTAAAATAACGTAAAAAATCACTCGTGTAAAAACGAGTGATTTTTTATTTGTATAAAAGGTGAAACACCTCGTCTAAACTACAATAGACGAGGTGTTTTTTATGAAAATGAAACGGAGAATTATAATTGTTTTAATTTGTTTTATGGGTGTGATTTTTTTATTACTTTGTCGTTTAATCCAAATACAGATTATAGATACGGAATCATTTACTGACCGAAATATCAATCTGATTGAAAAAAGTGTTACGCAACGAACACAATCACTTACAGTAGATAATGGAAGAGGGCATTTTACAGATCGAAATGGTAAGGAAATTGGTGAAGAGAAATATCCAGTCTTAATTGTTTTTCCATTTTTACAAATAAAAAATGACATGTTAGAGAAAATTGCGCATATCATTGGTGTGTCGAGACAAGAGATAAGACTGCAAATGAAAAATAAGAATCAAGCATTTATATTACGAAGGGAGAATACCCCATTTCAATTAACGCTCGAGCAGATGAAGAAGGTAAATCAATTAGATATTTTAGGTATTGTAGCAGCAGAATTTCGACTGAAGCAAATGGGAGAGGCAGATCATTTAATTGGTGATGTGGGAGAGAATGAACAGGAATTTCAAAAGCGTTATGGAGAAATGAAAAAAACTTCGAAACAAACGCCAATTGGTATTTCTGGATTGCAACAATCATTTGATGAATTTTTACTGACTGATGGAGAAGCGAAAGTACTATATCAAGTGGATCGACAAGGAGAACCGATTTTTGGGAAGCAGGCGAAATACACTTCACCAGGAAATCCATTTTATCCAGTTACTATTCAAACAACAATACATAAAACGTTGCAACGACGAGCAGAGAAGATTATAGATGAAAACGGAATAAAAAAAGGTGGGTTAGTATTACTAGACATAAAGAATAGTGAAGTTGTAGCAATGGTAAGTAGGCCTTCTTTACAGATGAATGATAGGAGGATATATAAAGCTACACTTGAAAATCAAATGTTAACTCCTCATTTTCCGGGGTCTGTTTTTAAAACAGTAGTTGCAGCAGCAGGAATTGATGAGAATTTGGTGCGGTTTAATCGTACATTTAACTGTAATACGGATTTATACGGTGAAAATCTTCCACAAGTTATGATGGGGTCATTAAACTTTAAGGAAAGCTTTGCTAGAAGCTGTAATCGAACGTTTGCCGTATTAGGTGGTGAACTAATGCAAAAGGATAGGGAAGTATTAGAAACGTATTTAGAGGCCTTAGGAGCACGTGAGAAGGTAGGTTGGAAAGGTTCGGTATTTCATACACCAGAATTTGAGCAATTGCCAGAAGAAAAGAGTGCTATTATTTGGGAAAGCGAAGAAAATAAAGATAGTAGAAAAGCGATTGCTCAAACGATGGTCGGACAAAAAGATGTACGTGTGTCACCTCTAGCTATAGCGAATATGATGGCGACAATTGCTAGAGGTGGAGAGAAGATGGAAGTGAAAGCTGTGAAAAAAATAGTGTATAAAAATGGAACCGACTTTTTTACATTTGAAAATCATAAATTAAATGGGAAACAGCTTTCTTATGAAACGATGAAAAAATTACAACAGTTGTTAAGAGCCGTTGTAACGATGGAGAAAGGAACGGGAACCGCATTCCGTTCGTTGCCACTAACTGTCGCTGGAAAATCTGGGACGGCACAAACAGGAAAAGGAGAGAGGGTGAATCGCTGGTTTGCAGGTTATTTTCCATATGAAAACCCAAGATATGCTTTAGTTGTAGTTGATATAGAAACAGATAGTAATGAAAATGTAGTCACACCAGTTTTTGCAGAAATGGTAGAGGCAATTCATCAATTAGAAATTGAAAAGTAATCTTGCAATTATTTATGAAATGTTTTCATTTCGTGAAAATATTATTGTAAATGTTCAACCTTTCTAGATTTAATGTTACAATAGCAAGTATGAAAAACTGCATGGAGGTTTGAAGAATGGCAGGAGGATCTAGATTCCAACAGAAACAACAAAAACGTCGTCAAAACGGTGTTTTAAATATTGCAATCGCTATTGTATTAGTAGCAGTAGCTATTGTAGCATATCAATTGTTTGTTCCTGACACAAAAGAGCAAGCGTCTTCTAATGATAAAAAGGTAGCTCAGCAAACAACAAAAGAGAATAAAGCTGAGAAAGCTAAAGGTAAAGAAGAGCCGAAGAAGAATGCGCAAGATAAGACAGAGGCTAAGAAGAAGGAAGAAGAAGAGAAGCAAAAGGCTGAGGAAGAAAAGAAAAAAGCTGAAGAAGAAGCGAAAGCTAACGAGAAAGCACCAGCTGAAAAAACACAGTCACAGGCAACAGATGCTTATACGAAATCTTCTTGGAAGCCAGTAGGTACAGAGCAAGGTGCAACACCTGCGATGACGTTTAAAAAAGGTACAGCAGATTGGAATGAGATGAATCAAGCGATTTCAGCTGCAATTGACGTTCCAGTAAATCAATTAGTTATCCATAGAATTGGAAATAACGGTAAGAATAAAGCTTACGGTAACGTACAAGATAAACAATCAGGTAAAAAATATTATGTAAATATTGATTGGGTAGACAATGAGGGCTGGAAACCAGTACTCGTTCAAACTCTAAACTAAAAAAAGAGAGGCTCTTAAGAGCCTCTCTTTTTCTAGTTAGCGTAATTTCTTTAATTTAAAATGAACAACCGCACTATAATAAGGTCTTTTGCTTTCAGGATCCATAATCATTTGGTGAGAAATATGATGAACTTCGAGCATAAGTGCTTTATTATTATCAATTTGTTCGTTAATTTTTTTTTCTAGAGAAACTAAGTTTGCAGCCTCGAAAAATTCTACTTTATCTTCTAACATTTCAAAGGTAAATGACACGAAGATGCCCCCTCTCCTATGATAATCACCTATAGTGTAACAAAGAAAAGAAGGAAATACTACGTACATTTCAATTGACATTTTTAGAAAGAGAGAATATCATACTGATAAAACCGATAAGAAAAAGGGGAATTTTTATGGGAACAGAATTTAATGGTTTATTTGATGAATGGGCTCATACGTACGACTCATTTGTACAAGGCGAAGATATACAATATAAAGAAGTTTTCGCCCATTATGAGGACATTTTAGAGGATGTAGTTAACAAGTCATTTGGCAACGTATTAGAATTTGGTGTTGGTACTGGCAATTTAACAAATAAATTATTACTTGCTGGTCGCACAGTTTACGGTATAGAACCGTCACGCGAAATGCGTACTATTGCAAAAGAGAAATTACCAAAAGAGTTTTCAATTACAGAGGGTGATTTTCTTTCATTTGAAGTCCCAAATTCAATCGATACTATTGTGAGCACTTACGCATTTCATCATTTAATAGATGAAGAAAAAGACGTAGCAATTGCGAAGTATAGTCAATTGCTAAACAAAGGTGGTAAAATAGTGTTTGCTGATACGATATTTGCAGATCAAGATGCATATGATAAAACTGTCGAAGTAGCAAAACAAAGAGGTTTTCATCAGTTAGCAAACGATTTGCAAACAGAATACTATACACGTATTCCGATCATGCAATCTATTTTTGAAAACAATGGCTTCCACGTAACGTTTACGAGATTAAATCATTTCGTTTGGGTAATGGAGGCAACTAAGCAATAGAAAGAGGGATTAGATTGAGAATTGCTGTAATTGGAGCAATGGAAGAAGAAGTACGTATTTTACGTGACAAACTAGAACAAGCAGAAACAGAAACTGTTGCAGGTTGTGAATTTACGAAAGGGCTATTGGCAGGGCATGAAGTAATCTTGCTAAAGTCTGGTATTGGTAAAGTAAATGCAGCGATGTCAACGACAATTTTATTAGAAAAATATAAGCCTGAAAAAGTAATTAATACTGGCTCAGCTGGTGGATTCCATCACTCTCTAAATGTTGGTGATGTAGTTATTTCAACAGAAGTTCGTCACCATGACGTAGATGTAACAGCATTTAACTACGAATATGGTCAAGTGCCAGGAATGCCACCTGGATTTAAAGCTGATGAGGCATTAGTTGCATTAGCTGAGAAATGTATGCAGGCAGAAGAAAATATTCAAGTTGTAAAAGGTATGATTGCAACAGGTGATTCATTTATGAGTGATCCGAACCGAGTTGCAGCAATTCGTGATAAATTTGAAGATCTTTATGCAGTAGAAATGGAAGCAGCAGCTGTTGCGCAAGTATGCCACCAATATGAAGTTCCGTTTGTTATTATTCGTGCACTTTCTGATATTGCTGGTAAAGAATCAAATGTTTCATTTGATCAATTTTTAGATCAAGCAGCTCTTCATTCTACAAACTTTATCGTAAAAGTACTAGAAGAGTTAAAGTAATGTAACAAAAAGGCAACTGTCTCATATAAAGAAAATACATACAGTTGCCTTTTCTTTATTGGCAAATAAGGGGGAGAACACGATGAATGTATATCGTGGAGTTCATGAGTTGATTGGCCATACACCAATCGTAGAAATTACTCGTTTTTCACTTCCGAAGGGAGTCCGTTTATTTGCAAAGCTTGAATTTTACAACCCAGGCGGAAGCGTTAAGGATCGTTTAGGAAGAGAATTAATTGAAGATGCACTAGAAAAAGGGCTTGTTGCAGAGGGCGGAACAATTATTGAACCGACGGCTGGGAATACTGGCATTGGACTGGCACTTGCAGCGTTAAAACATGATTTACGCGTCATTGTTTGTGTACCAGAGAAATTTAGTATTGAAAAACAAGAATTAATGAAAGCGCTAGGTGCAACGGTCGTGCATACACCGACTGAGCAAGGAATGACCGGCGCAATTGCAAAGGCAAAAGAATTAGTAAATGAAATACCGAATTCATACTCTCCAAGTCAGTTTGCGAATGAAGCAAACCCTCGTGCTTATTTCAAAACATTAGGTCCTGAACTTTGGGATGCATTGAATGGAGAAATTAACATATTTGTTGCAGGGGCAGGAACTGGCGGTACGTTTATGGGAACTGCGTCTTATTTAAAAGAAAAAAATATTGATATTAAAACGGTTATTGTAGAACCAGAAGGATCTATTTTAAATGGCGGTAAAGCTGGTTCACATGAAACAGAAGGGATTGGTCTTGAATTCATCCCGCCATTTTTAAAAACATCTTATTTTGATGAAATTCATACAATTTCTGATCGACATGCATTTTTACGAGTGAAAGAGTTAGCGCAAAAAGAAGGCCTTCTCGTTGGAAGCTCTTCAGGAGCGGCATTTCATGCAAGCTTACTTGAGGCAGAAAACGCAGCACCAGGTACAAATATTGTAACGATTTTTCCGGATAGCAGTGAGCGCTATTTAAGTAAAGACATATACAAAGGATGGGAATAAAAAATGAGAGCAAAGACAAAGTTAATTCATGGTATTCGCATAGGAGAACCTTCAACTGGATCTGTAAACGTGCCGATATATCAAACGAGTACGTACAAACAAGAAGCAGTTGGTAAGCATCAAGGATATGAATATTCACGAACAGGTAATCCAACACGTGCAGCTTTAGAAGAAATGATTGCTGTATTAGAAAATGGTCATGCTGGATTTGCATTTGGTTCAGGAATGGCTGCTATTACAGCAACAATTATGTTGTTCTCAAAAGGAGATCACGTCATTTTAACAGATGATGTTTATGGCGGAACGTACCGTGTTATTACGAAAGTATTAAACCGCTTCGGTATTGAGCATACATTTGTAGATACAACAAACCTAGAGGAAGTTGTAGAAGCGATTCGTCCAAATACGAAAGCGATTTATGTGGAAACACCAACGAATCCATTACTGAAAATTACTGATATTAAGAAAATATCCGCTCTTGCTAAAGAGAACGATTTATTAACAATTATTGATAACACATTCATGACGCCATATTGGCAGTCGCCAATTTCTTTAGGAGCAGACATTGTACTTCATAGTGCAACGAAATATTTAGGTGGGCATAGTGATGTAGTTGCAGGCCTAGTAGCTGTAAATAGCCCGCAACTAGCAGAAGACCTTCATTTCGTACAAAACTCAACAGGAGGTATTCTTGGACCACAAGACAGCTTCTTACTACTTCGTGGTTTAAAAACATTAGGAATTCGTATGGAGGAGCATGAAATAAATTCACGCGCAATTGCTGAGTTTTTAAATAACCATCCGAAAGTAAATAAAGTATATTATCCAGGTCTTGAATCACATCAAAATCATGAATTAGCAAAAGAACAGGCGAACGGATTTGGTGCAATCATCTCATTCGATGTAGATGGTGAAGAAACATTAAATAGAGTACTTGAGAAGTTACAGTACTTTACACTTGCTGAAAGCTTAGGAGCAGTAGAAAGTTTAATTTCCATTCCATCACAAATGACACATGCATCAATCCCAGCAGATCGCCGTAAAGAATTAGGAATTACAGATACATTAATTCGAATCTCTGTTGGTATTGAAGATGGAGAAGATTTAATTGAAGATTTGGCACAAGCACTAGCATAATAAAAATGCACTGCTAATATAGAGCAGTGCATTTTTATTATATTAATTTGTGAAACGTTTCACAAATTAGACATACACAAATGAAATGATTTCATGTATATTAAATTCATGAAATGTTATTCACGAACAAACTTGTGAAACGTTTCACAAACAATAGGATTCATGTAGGAAGGTAACTCTATTTTTTTACGCTAATCGGGACTTTTTATGACCTATAGGGACTTATAAAGTCCAAGATAGCAGAATAGGAGGAAATTTACATGGTAGTCAAAGAGAAAGTTGTAAATGAAATGCAAGAGGTAAAAGAGATGATTGATACGTTAGTAGATAACGGTCAAAAAGCTTTACAAGCATTAGAAAGTTTTACACAAGAGCAAATTGACAACATTGTTCATGAAATGGCGCTTGCGGGTGTCGATCAACATATGCCGCTTGCGAAGTTGGCTGTTGAAGAAACGGGCCGTGGCGTATATGAAGATAAATGCATTAAAAATATTTTTGCCACTGAATATATTTGGCATAGTATAAAGAAAGATAAAACGGTAGGAATTATTCATGAAGATCCTCATGAAGAAATAATAGAAATCGCAGAACCTGTCGGTGTAGTAGCTGGGGTAACGCCAGTAACGAACCCAACATCGACAACAATGTTTAAAGCATTAATCGCGATAAAAACGAGAAATCCAATTATTTTCGCATTTCATCCTTCTGCACAAAACTGTTCCGTTGCAGCGGCAAAAACAGTATATGATGCAGCAGTGAAAGCTGGTGCACCAAAGCATTGTATTCAATGGATTGAAAGACCTTCTGTGGAAGCAACGAAACAATTAATGAACCATGATGGTGTCGCACTCGTTCTAGCAACTGGAGGGGCTGGTATGGTGAAATCGGCTTATTCTACTGGTAAACCGGCGCTAGGTGTAGGGCCAGGTAATGTACCATGTTATATAGAGAAATCGGCACATGTAAAACGTGCTGTTAATGATTTGATTTTATCGAAAACATTTGATAACGGTATGATTTGTGCGTCAGAACAAGCCATCATTGTAGATAAGGAAATCTATAATGATGTTAAAGCGGAAATGATTGCAAATAATTGTTATTTTGTAACAGAGGAAGAGAGAAAGAAATTAGAAAAGCTTGTTATTAATGAAAATACATGTGCAGTAAATAGTGATATTGTTGGGAAATCAGCACAGTATATTGCTGAATTAGTAGGAATTACTGTACCTGAACATACAAAAATGCTTGTAGCTGAAATTAAAGGCATCGGAGCAGCGTATCCACTATCTCGTGAGAAACTGAGCCCAGTGTTAGCTTGTGTAAAAGCAAATTCATTAGAAGAAGGATTTACATATTGCGAAGAAATGTTAGAGCTTGGTGGCCTAGGGCATTCAGCGGTTATCCATTCTACAAATAAAGAAGTACAAAAACAATTTGGGTTACGTATGAAAGCCTGCCGTCTCATTGTAAATGCACCTTCATCACAAGGTGGAATTGGTGATATATATAATGGATTTATTCCATCACTTACGCTTGGTTGTGGCTCCTACGGGAAAAACTCAGTTTCCCAAAACGTAACGGCGACTCATTTATTAAATATAAAAAGGTTGGCAAATAGAAAAAAGAATATGCAGTGGTTCAAATTACCACCCAAAATTTATTTTGAAAAACATGCGACAGCATATTTAGCAAACATGCCTAACATTTCCCGCGCATTTATTGTAACGGATCCAGGGATGGTTGAGCACGGTTATGTAGATACAGTTACGCACTATTTACGTAAGCATGCAAATGATGTGAAAGTTGAAGTTTTCTTTGAAGTTGAGCCAGATCCATCAGATGAAACTGTATTTAAAGGTGCGGACATGATGAAAAGCTTTAAACCAGATGTAATTATCGCGCTTGGTGGCGGTTCAGCTATGGATGCAGCAAAAGGGATGTGGCTATTCTATGAGCACCCAGAAACGACATTCTATGGAATAAAACAGAAGTTTTTAGATATAAGAAAACGTACATGTAAGTATCCGAACTTGGGAAATAAAGCACAATTTGTTGCCATTCCAACAACATCAGGGACGGGATCAGAAGTGACGCCATTTGCGGTTATTACAGATAAGAAAAATAATATTAAATACCCGCTTGCGGATTATGAATTAACACCAGATGTAGCGATTGTTGATCCGCAATTTGTAATGACAGTACCACCTCATGTGACGGCAGATACTGGTATGGACGTATTAACACATGCAATTGAAGCGTATGTGTCTGTTCTGGCAAATGACTATACTGATGGTTTAGCATTAAAAGCAATTGATCTCGTATTTAAATATTTACCGAGAGCGTATAAAGATGGAAATGATGAAGAAGCACGAGAAAAAATGCATAATGCTTCCGCAATCGCAGGGATGGCATTTGCAAATGCTTTCCTAGGTATTAATCATAGTTTAGCGCATAAAATTGGACCGGAATTCCATATTCCGCATGGACGTGCGAATGCAATTCTTATGCCGCACGTAGTTCGCTATAATGCTATTAAGCCAAGAAAACACGCATTGTTCCCAAAATATGAGCACTTTGTGGCTGATGAACGCTATGCACATATTGCGAGAATGCTCGGGCTTCCAGCAAGCTCAACAGCGGAAGGTGTGGAATCACTCGTCCAAGCAATTATTGAGCTTGGAAAAAGCTTAAATATAAATATGAGTATTGCAGGACAAGGAGTTGCTAAAGAACAATTTGAAGGGGTTGTTGGATTATTAGCAGAAAGAGCTTTTGAAGATCAATGTACAACAGCTAATCCAAAATTACCGCTCATTTCAGAGCTGAAAGAAATCTATATGGAAGCATATAAAGGCGTATAATAGATAAAAAAGAGCCGCGAGTAAGCGGCTCTTTTTTACTTTGGAAAACATCTCCCAGATTGGTTCCATTTACTTGTCTTTAAGCTTGATAGAATGTGATAAAGTGAGGATGGGAGTGATAAGCAGATGAAAGAATTACAAGAAAAAATAGCAGATTATACCCGGTTTGCACAAGTACTTTTAGCTATAAGTACATTTTTAATGATCGGTTTATTAATTCCAAGTGGAATAAAAAGTATGGTACAGTCTTTTGTTATGATGGGGAGTATTATTGTATTTTTAGTTCTTGCTTTTTTCTTCTTTAAGCGTGTTAGAACGATGCGTGATCAATTAGAGGAGAGCGAATATGAAGAAAATTGTTAAATAGGGCGCTACGAAAAGAAGAAATCTTTTTGTAGCGTTTTTTCATTTTTGTAGAAAATGTATGCGTTTCATATTGACAATGATAATCCTTATCAATTAAAGTAGAATAGTAGTTAATGATTATTATTATCAATTAGAGGTGAAAGAATGAACAAATCTATTACGCTGTTCACAGCGATCTTATCTATTTTTTTCTTATTAATAGGTTGCAGTGCAAAAGAAAACGAAAAAGCATCCGCAACAAAAACAGACAAAGGAACAGACAAAATCGAAATTACCGATCTCTCAGACAGAAAGATAACATTCAATAAAGTTCCTGAAAGTTTTGCTACGTTGAGTATGGGAGACATGGATATTATTCATGCTTTAGGTGGAAAAATAGTAGGTCGTCCTGATACAAAATTAACTCTCCCAGAGGAATTAAAGAAAGCACAAGTAATCGGGAATGCACATCAACCGAATTTTGAGCAAATTGCTAGTTTAAAACCGGATGTACTTGTTGCTAACAATGGATTCCAAAAGAACATTCCAACGGTCGAAGGACAAGGAACAAAAGTAATCATTTCTTCAGCAAACTCTGTAAAAGATATTCAAAAGGGTATTGAAATGTATGGAACAGTAATGAAGAAAGAAGATAAAGCAAAAGAGCTTAACCAAAAAATTAATGATCAAATGAAGAAATATGAGAAAAAGAGTGAAGTTAAAGCGTTGCTAGTTTATGGAGCACCAGGCACTTATTTAGCAGCATTACCAACATCTCTATCAGGGGATATTTTAGAAAAAACAGGCGGGAAAAATATCGCAGCTAGTTTTCCAGAAATGAAAGAGTATCCGCAATATGCACAGCTAAGTGTAGAACGTATTATTGAAGCAAATCCAGATGTGATTTATTTAATTACACATGGAGATCCCAATAGTGTGAAAAAAGCATTTGAAGGCGAAATGATGAAAAATGAAGCATGGAAAAATTTAGATGCAGTAAAACAAAATCGTGTAGTTATTTTACCACCAGATTTATTTGGATCAAATCCTGGGACAAAAGTTACAGAAGCGATGGACTTTATGTATAAAAGTATACAAGATGTAAGGAAATGATAAGTATGGAGAGTAGTGAAATAGTAAGAGAAAAGGAACATCCTTTTGCGAGAAAAAGGTGGATAATAACAGTTACTTTAGTCGTATTAACTGTTCTAGGTCTTTTTTATGGCCTTTTTGCAGGGAGCTTATCTTTTTCTTTACGAGACATTATAGAAGGTATACAAGATGAAGGTTCGACAGTTCATCGAATTGTATGGGATCTTCGTATACCGAGAGTGCTCGTTGGTTTTATAGTAGGAACGTGTTTAGCTGCATCAGGAGCATTATTGCAAGGGGTTATGAGAAATCCTCTTGCAGATCCTGGAATTATCGGAGTTTCATCAGGAGCAGGTCTTGTAGCAATTATAATCATGATTTTATTTCCTCAACATATGGCATTCTTACCACTAGGAGCGTTTTTAGGAGCTTTTATTACAGCAATGGTCATTTACGCACTATCATGGCAAAAGGGGGCGCCACCTTCACGAATTGTATTAGTAGGTGTTTCAATAAACGCCTTAATTGGTGCAGCGACTTCAGCGCTAATGTTATTACATAGCGACAAAGTACAATCAGTTTTACCGTGGTTAGCTGGTGGTATTGGTGGTGTTAGTTGGGCACATTTAAATATGATTATTTACTATGCGATATTCGCTATTATATTAGCTTTCTTCGGTATTAAACATATTCGAGTATTAATGCTTGGGGATGAAATGGCAAAATTATTAGGATATAACGTGGAAAGAAGTCGGTTTTATTTAATAGTAGTAAGTACAATGTTAGCTGGAATAGCAGTTAGTGTTTCTGGTCTTATTGGATTTGTCGGTCTTGTTGTACCGCATATGTTACGTTTATTAGTTGGAAATGACTATAAATATTTACTGCCATTATCATGCCTTGGCGGTGGGATATTACTTGTTTTTGCGGATGCGATAGCTCGAAGTTGGTTCGATCCAATCGAATTGCCTGTTGGTATTTTATTGTCCTTCTTAGGTGGTCCGTTCTTCTTATATTTAATCCATAGAGGAGGAAAACAACGTGATTTCCGTTAACAAAGTGTTTTACGCACATTCTGAAAGATTTCAAATGCAAAATATGAATGTACATATTAAAGCTGGAGAAATCGTTAGTTTAATCGGTCCGAATGGATCGGGGAAATCTACTTTGCTTCGTTTAATAGCACGGCTACTTAAACAAAGCGAAGGAGACATCATTTTAGATGGGGAAAATATTTATACGATGAAGAGTGCAGATGTAGCGAAGCAATTAGCGATGTTACCACAAATGCACGATCATCAATTAGATTTAACAGTGAAAGAACTAATAGAGTTCGGAAGAGGTCCTCATAAATCATGGAGTAGTCGCTTAAATAAAGAAGATGAAGAAATTGTTGATTGGGCATTGTCTGTTACAAAGCTTGAAGGGTATGAATATCGTCTTTTACAATCCTTATCAGGAGGAGAAAGGCAACGTGCTTGGATTGCAATGACGCTTGCACAACGCACAAATGTCTTACTATTAGATGAACCAACAACCTTTTTAGATATCGTCCATCAGTTAGAAGTAATGGAACTTGTTAAACGATTAAACGAAGAGTTTGGTATGACGATTGTAATGGTTTTACATGATATTAATCAAGCGGCTCAATATAGCGATCGTTTACTCGTATTAAAACAAGGGAAGATTCAGTATGATGGCGTACCAGAAGAAGTACTATGTCATCAAATGTTTCAGCGTGTATTTGGAATTGAAGTTGATATATTCCAAGGGAGTGACAAGCCATTTTTTACACCGAAACGAATTTGTGAAAAGGGAGAAGAGAGATGCAAACAGACGAGCGTATTACCACTGAGTTAGTAAGGGAATTTGTTATGGCAGCTCACGGAGATCTAGAAAGAGTACAGGAGCTTTTGGCCGAATCACCGAGCTTACTTCATGCTTCTTATAATTGGGGTGGCTCAGATTGGGAAAGTGCCTTAGGAGCAGCGGCCCATGTAGGCCGTAAAGATATTGCTCTTTATTTACTGGAAAAGGGAGCTCGGATGGATATTTTTGCAGCAGCTATGCTGGGTGAACTTGAAGTCGTACAAGCCATTTTAGTAGCACAACCAGAAGCATTACGTGCATCTGGCCCACATGGCATCTCTCTTCTTCAACATGCACGAATGGGTGGAGAAAAAGCTCAGCGTGTATTTGAGTACTTAACAGTGCTTTCTTAATGACCGCAAAGTTCTTATGTGCGGTAAACTTTCCACTCAAAGGATTGGAAGGTTTACCGCCCGTTAGAACGGGATAAGTATCTAGTATATTTGAAAATCCTACACCCCCTCAATTGTAGTTTTCTTTATACTAGTTATGATATAGATGCAGTAGACACTCTTTTGTCTACTGCTTTTTTTTGATATAATACACTTTTGTAAGATTGAATTTTCTTTCTTTTTGGTGAATTTCTTGATATGAATTATTCAACACTTACGTAGTTTGAAATATGTTGTTATGTAATGAGGCTCAAAATGATGGGAGTGAATAAAAGAGTGTTCCATACAGATCGCTTACAATTTCGCAAATATACAATGGATGATTTACCATTTTATGCTTCTTTATGGGGGGATGAGAAGGTAATGCGCTATATTGGAAATGGAACGTTAAAAACATTTATGCAATGTAAAAAAAGTTTGGAGGAGAGGGTACTTCCAAATTATAAAAATGGTCTCGGTTTATTTGTAATGATTGAAAAGGAAACAGGGATAAGAATTGGTCATGCAGGACTTGTCAAGCAGAAGGTAGATGGAAAAGAGGAAATTGAGATTGGCTATTGGCTACTTCCTAAGTATTGGGGGAAAGGGTATGCGAAAGAGGCTGCGGCGGCATTTCGAGACTATGGTTTTCAAGCATTACAAATGAATAAATTAATTTCACTTATTAATCCGAACCACCCAGCTTCAATATTTGTTGCTAGAAAAACAGGGCTTAGTTATGAGAAAACAACTTCATTTCATGAGATGGATGTTCTCGTTTATTCCATTAAGCGGGTTGGATGAAAAAAGGTGAATTGCATTTTTTGGAGAATGGTATATAAAAAATAAAGGGAGGGATTACATGTATATTTATCATAATGGACTAATTATTCGTGAAGGAACGAATGGAGTGCCAGCATATGCGATTAAGACATTATTTGAAGATGCTGGCTGGAGTAATGATAATATCCCTTCTTGGCAAATTGAAAAGTTTACGATTGCATTTGAAAATTCAACATGGGCTTTCACAATTTGGGATGAAGAAGAAATGGTCGCGATGGTTAGAGTGATTTCTGATCAAATCATGGTTGCTAACATAGTAAATTTAGTTGTGAAGTGTGAGTATAGGGGGAAAGGGTTAGGTAAGAAACTTGTAGCTCTTTGTTTACAAAAGCTTCCGCATGGCGATTGGTTTGCGCATACGTCCGCTAACAATTTTGATTTTTATAGAAGTTGTGATTTTGAAGTAAGAGAGTTATCAAGAAATGGAACATGTGCGTACTATGGGTATCAAGTGGCAAAAGAGGAA
This sequence comes from Bacillus cereus group sp. BfR-BA-01523, assembly GCF_022662615.1. Lineage (NCBI taxonomy): Bacteria > Bacillati > Bacillota > Bacilli > Caryophanales > Bacillaceae > Bacillus > Bacillus cereus group sp. BfR-BA-01523. Next base: position 626,696 of record NZ_JAKUDX010000003.1, on the reverse strand, counting down.
GGGCATCGATAACTTATAAGGTAATAAAGAAAAAGGATTGCTATTTTAATAATATAAACTGAACTGAGACTCATTTTGTGATAAAATAAAAGAAAATTCAGTTTATTAAACGGGGGATAAAAATGAATGTAAAAGTTGGGGATATATTTAAATACGAAAGAAGATTTACCGAGGAAGAAGTTTTTGAATTTGCAAATATTACAGGCGATAAAGGTAGACATCATATGGAATATGATGAGAATGGACGATTAATGGTCCATGGTTTATTGACTGCTAGCATTGGGACGAAAGTAGGCGAAGAGTTACATTACATAGCGAGGGAATTAGTAAGTGAGTTTATTAGACCAGTTTTTACAGGAGATACGGTTACTTGTGAATTAACTTTAACAAATATTGAGCAAATGGAAGGATATAAAAAAGTTTCAATTGAGTCAGTTTACCGCAATCAACATGAAAAGACCGTACTAGTTGGGACGAGTTATGGAATTATAAGGGAATAAAAAAGAAGCCTGTTACGAAACAGGCTTCTTTTTTATCGTTTAGTAAACACGTTTTCGATTTTCCGCATGACTGGAGATAAGTAATAATGCAGATTCTTCACCTATATTGCGAACAATATGAGGAACGCATGCATTCCAAGAGAAAGAATCACCTTCTTCTACAATCGCAATATCTTCTCCATGTTGAACTTCTAGTTTTCCGCGTAATACAAGATGACACTCTTCACCTTCATGAGCATTTGGTGAGTTTTCTTTCGGGAATCCGGCAGAAATTTCTACTAGAGATAGGCGGAGACCACCTTGCTCCGCAACATGCTCAATTCTTTGTTCATCTTTTCCATACACACTGTATTTACGCTCTTCTTTTTTTACAATTTTTAAACGATCTTTTTGTTCTAACAATAAATATGGAAGGGGAACATTTAAAAAATTAGCGATCATTTCTAAAGTTGAGATAGATGGTGATGTTTTATTGTTTTCAACCTGACTCATAAAGCCTTTAGAAAGACCTGTTCCTTCACAAATTTGGGCAATCGTAATTCCTCTACGTTGACGAATTTCACGAATCGCAGAACCGATATTCATAAAATCATGCTCCTTTTTGTAAACAACTATTTGTATCATAGCAAAAAAAAAATATTTTTTCTCATGAAAAATGAATTGACGAATAAAAATAATTAGTGTATGTTTTGTAATGTAAATAAAAGTTTTGTATAACAAAACTATAAAGGAGAGAAAGAAATGAATCAACATATTGGTAACTTAATTATTCGTATCGTGTTAGGGGTAACGTTCTTTATGCACGGTTTAACAAAATTCCAATCAGGAATTGACAATATTGCAGGGTGGTTTACAAGCATTGGTTTACCAGGAGGACTTGCATACGGTGTAGCAACAGTTGAATTAGTTGGAGGTCTATTGTTAATTCTAGGTTTAGGCGTAAGGTATATTGGCTTATTATTTGCACTTGTTATGGTTGGAGCGATTGTGAAAGTAAAATGGTCAGCTGGTTTGTTAGGAGACGGGAAAAATCCTGGATTTGAGTTAGAACTTGCATTATTAGCGATGGGTGCTTACTTATTTGTTGCGAAAGCTAATGGTTTTGTAGATAATTTCTTAAAAGAGAAAATGTTAAAGAAGAATTAATTAAAATGGGGGTATAACAAAATGGGCTTTCCACTTCATCCCGAAACAACACTTGGGGTTGTTCATTTATATGTATCAAATTTAAAGAAATCGCTAGAGTTTTATACAGAAGTATTGCGTATGAAGGTACTGGAAGAAAAAAGTACAATCGTTACGTTTGGTAATGAGGACAATGAGCCACTTCTCATAATAGAAGAAAAGGAAGACGCTCTTCCGAAGCAAAGAGGTCGAACTGGTTTATATCACTATGCAATTTTATTACCAAACAGACAAGACTTAGCAAATATTCTTCGTCACTTTGTTGAGAGAGTACACCCATTACATGGTGGGGCTGACCATTACTTTAGTGAAGCTCTTTATTTAGCTGATCCAGATGGAAACGGGATTGAAATTTATCATGATCGCCAAAAAGAAGTTTGGCATGATGAAAATGGAGAGTTACCATTTGTTAGTAACCCGTTAGACGGCGAAGGATTATTACAGCAAGGAAATACATGGAATGGGTTCCCGGCTGGTACTGTGATGGGGCACATTCATTTACATGTAGCTGACTTAGAAGAAGCGAAACGTTTCTATGTTGATGGCCTTGGTTTTGATGTAACGATTCCAGCTCGTAATGGAGCGTTGTTCGTATCAGCAGGTGGTTATCATCACCATATCGGTTTAAATACATGGCAGGGTGAAGGTATACCACCACAAATGCCAAATTCCGTTGGTTTGAAATATTTCACAATTGTACTAGCAGATGAAAAACAAAAAGAGCAAGTGTGTGAAAGTTTAAAATATATTGGCGTAGTTGCTACGTATAAAGATGGAATATTACAGGCCAAGGATCCGTTTGGACATTGTATACATTTTAAAGTGAAAGGAGAAGCCTAAAAAGGCTTCTCTTTTTTCACTTTCTTATAATAGCTTTTTCATTTTGTAAAAATAGGTCATCAAATTGCTTTGCAAGGTCAAAATCTAGTTTCGTTAAACCTTTTGCATTCCATGATGACAAAGTAATAATGACTGCTTTATACTGGATAAGGATAAATGGGTGGTGATTATGTTCTTCTGATAGTTTGGCGGCTTCAGAGACAAATTCGACTCCTTTTAAGTAGTCGGAAAACATATATTTTCTTTCAATCCATTTTTCATCTTTCACTGTCCATTTATCCAGCTTTGTTAATTCCTCTTGTACTTCTTCATTAGTTAATCGTAGCATCATTTTTCACATCCTTTACCTGCAGTAACGCAAGACCATTGTTAATAAGACGTGTTACAGATTCTTCAGTTGTGAAAGTAGAAAGTTGTTGTAATAATGCTGCTGATGCTTCGTGACCTTTGTTATGTTCTAAAAGCAATTCTAAAATTTCAAGACGAAGTAACCATTCTTTCGGATAAAATTTATTTAATACTTTTTGAATAGCTATTAATTGATCAGTATGAGTATCGTGTAAAATACTATCGTTACGTATATCTCGAACTGTTTGATACATACGTTCAAGCTTATTCAGTACAAGTGGATCAGGCGTTTCTTGTACTTCTTCATTCATCGGGAAAAATGCAGCCGCATCTGCCGCTCCTGGGAATACAGAAGTGATTTGTGAGCCGACAGCCATATCAAATGCTCCCCATGAAGGATCAAATAATAAGCGATCTTTATGAGTAACTGCACAATTTATAAAGGAGATAAGAGCAATTTTTTTATCATTCTTTACAATGTCTGTTACTGTTCCTTTTACATGAATGCCACTTGCAAAAGTAAACTCTGCACTGCTTCCAATTGTAATGCCTAATGATTGTAATTGTTCTTCTGTACAATTTTCTAATGCAATATCTCCATCTAGTAATCCGATTGGTGTCCCGAATCCATCGCTGTGCACAGATGTAGAATGATTTGCTAGTTGTTTATTATGAATTGCTAATGCAGTTGGTGAGCTTGTTCGTGTGTAAATAACTTCACCAGTATCATTTTTAATTGTCTCTGTAAATGTACCCGTAATTTGTAATCCACTACTTAGCTCAGTTGTAGCATGATTTTCGGAGCGGATTGCTTTTTCTAATCCTTCTGTTCCACCTGTTTTAAATGCCATCGTTGTAGAGAACTGCTCAAGGGCCTCAGTCAATTCTTCAAATGATTCACAAACAAATAGCTGTGGTTGCATTTTTGTTACATCATAAGTTGTCCCGGTGCAAGCTTCAATTGAGAATGGGACTTTCTTTACAGCGTTTGTTAAGCAATGCTTACTTTCACCGACAGAGGAAAGGAGACCAGCACCGTAAATTTTCGGATCATTTATATTGCCGATTAAGCCGTATTCCACTGTCCACCAGAATAAACGTGAAATTTGTTCTGCTTCTGATAAACCAGAAACTAAGTTTTGTTTTTCGATTACAGCATTTTCAGCAACTGTAACTTCTTCAGGTGTAGAAGTAGGGCTTTCTTTTACGATCGTTAATGTACGAACGGCTTCAAAAGCATCATGTTCTTCTTTTGTGGAGAAAGCTTTCGCTCCAATTTGTCCAAAGCGTTTCACATATTTTGCATATGTAGAATCAAGCAAAATCGGTGCGTGGCCTGCAGCTTCATGAACGATATCAGGAGCGGGTGTATACTCGATATTTTCTACTTTACGAATATCTGTTGCGATTGGTAGTAATCCATGCCCCTGAAAATCGAAGAATGCGACGCCGGGAATAAGTCCGTCAATCGTTACGGCACCCCAGCCGCTTGGTGCTAAACAGTCATTCATTTCTTCTACTTTTGGAATTGCATCTATATTAATACCAGATGATTGTAGTCCGTTAACATAGGATGGATGAGCAACATCTTTTAAGAAGCTATGGTTTTGTCTCATAATGTAACGCCAAACAGCGTGATTCACCGGTGTGTATTGATCATAATGCTGTGTGGATACGAATGGTTTTAAATGTGATGGAATTTCTTTTTTCTTTGTCATTTAGACGTCCTCCTTTTTCTCTATAAAAATGAATACCAGTTTTGTATAGCTTGTACCACCTCCTTTCAGAATTGTAAGCGCTTATAAAATTTTATCATAACATTCGAAATTCTTTAACAACTGTTTGCGTGAGAAATAGAAAAATCCCCTATCGGAAAATCCGATAGGGGCGAAAAAATCGCGGTACCACCCTATTTGTAAGTGAAAATATACTTACATCTCAACTAATGATAACGGAAAAATCCCGTCTTTTCCTTCATGCATAAAAGCACTACGAAAAAGAAGCTCCAGAATTGTAATTCGTACTTATATATGTGCTAATTCCCACCGACCATTAGCTCTCTGAAACAGGGATACAAGATACTACTGCGATTCTTTCAACGCGTATATATGAAGTTATTTAAAAGGGAAGGACGCAAAAAAGCCCCTATCGGAAAATCCGATAGGGACGATAAAAATCGCGGTACCACCCTATTTGTAAACAATTAATTGTTTACCACTTACTTTAAGATAACGGAAAGATCCGTCTTTCTCTTCATGCATAAAAAGCATTACGGGAAAGAAGCTCCAGAATTGTAATTCACGCTTGTATATGTACTGATTCGCACCAACCATCAGTTCTCTGAGACAGGGATATAAGTCGCTACTAGTATTCCTTCAAAGCCGATATATAATTCGTTCAACTAAACTATGTTTTGTATTATAAAACTATATTTAAAAGCTTGTCAACAATAATTTTATTATCTCACTTCTAAATCGACGTTTAAATTAGACTTATTTCCAGCTGCATCGGTTGCTACAATATGAATTGTATTCTTTCCTTGTTGTAATTGACTACGATCGAAATAAATTTCATAGTTTTTCTCCCAAGGATTTAGGTATGCACTTTCCCATGCTCCATTTCCGTTAATTTCATACTGTATCGTTACGGGATGTCCTGGAGCAACCCATCCGGATTCTGCCATCCAATCCAAAAGTATATCATCTACTTTACCTCTAATTACGAGGTTTTCTTGATCTACTTCAGACGATAATTTCGGTGCAGTACGATCGACAAACACAGCTCCTGTCTGTTTCGTTTCTCCACCAGAGTTAGAAGCAACAGCTTCGATTTGGTATAAGCCATCAGGTAGAGGAGATCCGTCAGTTTTCGTACCATTCCATTTGAAAGATTTATAACCAGGTGTTTCGTTTTTACCTTGATGTATCATGCCTTGATATGTTACACGGTCTTTCGTAATTAAATTAGCGTGAAATGTTACATCCTCAACTGGTGTAACTAAATAGTAATTGATCAGGTTGTCATCTAGTATTCCATCATTATTTGGACTAAAAGTAGAATTAACGATTTCAAGACCATCAATACGTTTGTATTCTTTCGGATCAATGCTAAACGTAAATGGAATACGCATTTCTTCAGTCTTACCTTGCTCTTTCACATATAGATTTCCTGTATATACACCTTGTGGTAAGGAGCTATCTACAGTAATAGTAAAAGGCTTTTCAATGTTACTATTAGGTTTCACACTAATAGAAGAAGAGAAAGAAGTCTGGACTTTTGTTTTTGTATCTAGTAATTCAATGCGAGTTGAAAAGTTTTTCTTTTTGTTAGAAAGATTTTGTAACGTAATATTTTGTGTTAACTTCACTTTGCCGCTATTAGGTTTAATAAGACCGAAACTTACATTGTTAGGTTTCACTAATGCATCTGTTTGGGCTGCTTTTGGAATGTTAATTAAACCAGATCCTTGTGCCATGACAGGATATGCATTTTCATTGACATCCTTTAATGTTTTTGCAGTGTTGGCAAGAGCTGCTTTCAATTGTTCTGTCGTCCAATCAGGATGCATTTGACGCAGCAGGGCAACGGCTCCCGCTACTTGTGGCGCAGCCATACTTGTTCCGTCGTGAGATTCACAGCCACCTCTCGGCACTGTACTAGTAATTTTCACTCCAGGTGCAACTATATCAGGTTTTATAAGCCAACTACCTTGTGATGGTCCTCTTGAACTAAAGTTACCAATAAGTTCTGTTTGCTTTGGTTGTCCAATTTTTATATTTTTCTTTCGTTTTGTAATTAAAGTTTTTAACTCTTCGCCATTTGTATTTGATAGTTGCATAACTGGAAGAGCTACATCTTCACGTGCAAAATATTCGGGCATAATATTAATTTCTTTTTCGTTAGAAATTAGTAGCACGCCAAGAGCGCCAGCTTGTTTCGCTTGTTCTGCTTTTACTAATGTGCTCGAAGTTCCTTGTAAAACAAGGGCGAACTTACCTTTTACATCTTGTTTAGCGTAATCGCTTGAATTACCGTAGCCAACATAGACAAGCTGAGCATCGTTTCCTACTTGGAAGTCTGCTTTTGATAACGGTAATCCTTGGTAAGATTTATTGGAACCAGCTACTTGGAATGTTGGAAATGGAATAGAAACTGTAGATGCTCCAACAGAGATGACACTACTTGCGTTACCAGGAGCGTCAACAGACCAAGGTTTTGGTCCATCATTTCCATTTGAGACGACCGCAGTAACACCAAGTTTTGCTGCGCGTTCTAACGTCATTGTTACAGGTGATCAGGTACATTCAAATCTTGACCAAGAGATAGATTTAAAACATCGGCACCATCTTGAATAGCGCGCTCAATACCTTGAATAATATCTTCGGTCGTACCAGTACCACCATCATTCATGACACGGTAAGCAAGTATAGAAGCATTCGGAGCAATCCCCTTTATTTTTCCGTTACCAGCAATAATTCCTGCAACATGGGTACCGTGAACGTTTCCATCCATCGGATCATTATCCTCATCGACTGTATCATAGCCACCGATATAATTTGCTTGTAAATCAGGATGGGTATAGTCGACACCTGAATCGATAATAGCGACTTTCATCCCTTTTCCATCAAGGGATTTGCCAGTCGGATCTTTTAAATTCCAAGCTTCAGGTGCACCAACTGTAGGGCCTCCAACGTTTGGTGTTTCTTGATCTGCTAGGCTTTTTGACGTTTCATGTAATTTATATGTTAAGTTCGGATAAATTGCTTTTACTTCAGGTAAAGAAGCTAGAGCGGCAATTTGATCCCCTGGGATAGAAATAGAAAATCCAGAAAATAACGTACTATACGTTTCTTTTATCGTTGCTTTCGGTGCTTTTTCTTTTATTTTCTTTGTTGTATCCTCTTGTGCTTTTTTTAGTTGTGCATGGTATGATTGCACATTGCTATTTTGTAGGTCCGGAGCATGTTGAATGTTACTTTGTGAAGCGAGTGGAGCATGCTGCAATTCTACAATAACTGAAATTTCTTTTGATGTTTTTGTTTCAACATTTTGCGCGATTTTGTTTTCTCCCCATTGTTCAATATTTGCTTTTAACTGTGGGCTAAATTGCTTTTCTTTTTGCAGTGATTCAGCATGGGCGCTTAATGCTCCAAAGCTCGAAAAGACGAGCGCCATACTTAATAGTGTTGATGTAGTTTTCTTCATTGAAACTCCCCCTAATAAAAAGTGTCAATTTTCCGAAAATAAATATTACATTTTTATCGTTAATTATAGGAACGGATGTTGGCTAAACTATACATTCGACATAATTCATACCAAACCTCTTTGAATTGAAAATTTCTTGGGGAATTTTTTGGGATTATGTCGAATGGCTAAAAATTGCATACAGTAAGCGAAATATGAGGAATGCTAAAGGGGAAAATGGGGGTGCTACATGAAAAGGTTTATAGTAAGTGGAATCGTGATTTTGTTCCTTTTTTTCTGTTCAAGTTCTATTACTAGCGCAGAAAACAATGGAGTAAAAGTTGCCTTTATTCGTAATCATAATCTATGGATTAAAGTCGGTGAAAAAGAAAAACAAATTACAAAAGGAGAGTACATAACAGGGCCGAAATGGTCACACAATGGAGAATGGCTTGCATATGCAAAAGGAAAGAAGCGAAATCACTTTGAACTGTATCGGCTGAAAGATGGAAAGAAAGTTACGCCATCTCAATCAGAAGCATCGAATTATCAATGGTCACCAACAGAGAATATAATTGCATTTGTATTTGCACGCACATTAAATACATTTGATGCTGAAAAAAAGAAAGCAGATTTTGAAAACGTAGCTAATGGTGTAGGTGACTATGCATGGTATCCTGATGGTAAGAAGTTTCTTGTATCATCAGAAGCGTACTTGCTTCCAACAGGATGGACAGGTGCTCAGTTATATGAAATACAAAAGGATGCAAATATGAATCCTCATAAGATGAAACATTTATATGCACTACCGAATGAGCATGATGACTTTTTAGCATTAGTTGGAAGTGGATTTAAGTGGTCGCCAGATCAAAAATGGATTTCGTTTTTGGCAGTACCAACAGCTTCTTTGTCAGCTGATGGTAATACCCTTTGCTTAATTCGAGCAGAGGGCAGTCGTTTTGAAACAGTAGATCAAATGTTATTAAACACACAATGGTTCAAATGGGCGCCATCAAAGAATATATTAGCCTATATTGAAGGAAGCGGGAGAGTGGCTTTAGAGAATAAGCATTTAAAAATAAAAGAATTGCCGGCTCTCCAGCAAAATACATTTACTCCAAAAGGCTATGTTGATTGGGATTTCACATGGAAGAATGATAATGTAATTATCGTTTCAAGGGCAAAGGAAGCAGAGCTATCGGTCCCTCTAGAAAAAAGACCACTACCATCTTTATATGAAATAAATAGTACAACAGATGAACAACATCAAATTACAAAGCCATCAAATAGCCAAGGCGATTATAACCCTATTTTTAGTAAGAAAAGCAACCAATTAATGTGGCTCCGTTCAAATCGTAAGAAAGCTGATGTATGGCTTGCTCATAACGATGGAAAACATGAAAAGAAGTGGATTGAAAATATAGATGTGCCAGAGTGGTATTATGAGAAATGGAATTGGGAAGATGTCGTTTCGGTTAAAGACGAGTAAAAAAAACCTGCCTAAAATATAATTTTTAGGCAGGTTTTTCAATGTTATTTATGTGTTTTATTTGGCTTTTTTTTCGCAGGGTTTCCGTTCCCTTGGCGCTTTCTATTTTGTTCATCTTTTGCTTGTTTTTCATGTAATGTATCTAAAAAGTCATTTGAGTTACTCATTTTTATATCTCTCCTTTTTTCATTGCGTCCTAGTTACTATAACCATTTAGGAGGATAATCATGAGATAAAAGTTAAGCGCTTAGTTTTCTTCGGTAGTATACGTAAAATATGCCATATGTAATGAATAACATAAGTAAAACTTGTAACTCTACATTTTTTTTAAAAATAGTTGCGACAGAAGATGGTAAGTAAGGTGATGTATCGCTCGTTCCTAAACTTAACCATTTGTTTAAGAGGTTCATGATACAAAATATGAAAACACCAGACCAGCTTGCGATAATTGCTTTTTGTTTAATTTTTGTTTCACGCTCATCATCTGTAATCCAAGGATTAGCAGTTTTATCACTATTAAAAAAGCCATTTATGTATCCCCATATGATCATTCCCATAAAGACGATAATCCATTTCATATTTGTAATCCTCCTCTTCTTGTAAAAAGTATTTTACATATATGATTGTAATATTTTTCAAACGTTGGTGTCGAACACTTTTTACATTCTGCTTTTTAAAATAGCAGGAGTAAAGAAAAAAATAGGGAAGAAATATGTGAGACCATTTTCTAGTGAGAGGAAGAGGAGAATGAAACTTATTTTTGTTCGGCATGGTGAAGGTGAACATACGAAAGATTTACCATTAAGTTTACAAGCAGTGAATCCGCCATTGACGGGCGTGGGAAATAAGCAGGCTGAATTGCTTCAGTGCGATGTACCATTACAAGAAAAGGATATATTAATCGCTAGTCCTACACTTCGAACTTTACAAACTGCGACAATATGGAGTGCGGAAGTTGCTTGTCAAAAAATTGTTCACCCATATATATCCCCACGTATTTTTCCTTATCGGGAATCCGCCAAAACATTACCGTGCGATCAATTGTTAGATCGAAAGATAATACAAAATTTATTTCCACATTTTTCATTAGAAGAAAGTAGAAATGAATTGTTATGGAATGAGGGAGTCAATATCATCTCGGAGATGGAATTTCAGCAAATAGTAGATGAATTTCTGCACTGGTGCTATCAGTTAAAAGCAGAAAAAATTTGTATCGTTGCACACGATGGAACAATTACAGCGTATAGGCAATATTTACAGAAAGTCGCTTTAACTAGAGCTGATTTTTTGAAAGAAACGGGTATATATGAAATGGACTTATAGGAGAAGAAATTTGTAATGGAAGAGTTAGGAGAAGATGTGTACGACTTAAATGAGCCGAGAGTATACTTTAGCGTAGCGGAAATTAAGTAATATGCAAAATTGCATATTACACATATTGTAAATGGTTGGTATAAGTTTGGGGAGTTGAAACTAGTAGAATCCTTTTTACATAATGGTGTAAAATCATATGTTGGATTGATAGATTATGTAGATGGAAATGTAGCACTTATGTTTACAATACGCCTATTTTACGGGTTTATTAACCATGACAAAACGTTAGAAGAAGTTGTTCGAGAAGCGAGATTAACCGATGAGGAGACATGTACATTTCGAGTATATAAACAATATGAAACGGATTTATTCTATATTCGAATGAATGCGTTTCACATTTAACTCACAGTTTTTTTACATTTTCTTCAATGAAAATGATTATCACCTGTGGTATGATATGTTCAAGTTTTTACAGGTAATAAAAGTTACTATATAAACGTTAGTATGTAATGTTTTTTATGTATGTCACAAATTATTCACGATTAACGTTTTAAAAGTAAGTAACTAATGTTATTATATTATCTGTAACTGACTTAATTACAACTTTAGGAGGAAGATATGATTATTCAATTTTTAAGAGAAAACAAAGCAGTTTCTTTTGTATTAGCGATAATTCGAGTGTATCTTGGTTACACATGGGTAATGGCTGGAATCGGTAAACTACAAGGGAAAGGCTTCGATGCAACTGGTTATTTACAAGGTGCAATTGAAAAATCTAAAGGAGCACAACCAGCTGTTCAATCTTGGTGGGCATCATTCTTACAAGATTTTGCAATTCCAAACGTTGATTTATTTAATACACTTGTGACATGGGGAGAAATTTTAGTCGGAATTGGTTTAATTGTAGGCTGTTTAACAAAAACAGCGGTCTTTTTCGGTCTTGTAATGAACTTTTCCTATATGTTTAGTGGGTCAATTGGTGTAAACCCTGAAATGGTTATCTTATCCATGTTTGTTCTTGTTTCTGGTATGAATGCTGGAAAACTTGGAGTTGATGGCTTAGTTATCCCAAAAGTACTAGGATCAAAAATTCAAAAACGCCAAAAGCAAGCTGCTTAATATATGAAAACGGGTATCTCAAAATGAGATACCCGTTTATTTTTCAGCACTTATAGGATTTTTCTCGAAGAAATCTTTTACATACCCTACAAATTCTTGTGGCTCTTGACGAAATGGAGCATGATAACCTTTTTCAATAATATGGAAAGTGCTATTTTTTAAGAATTGATGATAAGTTTCTCCTTCTTTCCAAGAAACGCTACTATCATTTCTTCCCCATATAATTAAAGTTGGTTGCTTGATTTCAGTTGCATTGATTTGAAGACGCCTAGGCCATAATTTCATTTTATTATAATGCTCTTCATCATTACGCTTGAATTTAACTTTGCTCTCATCATAATCTGCAATAGAAGAAACGGCACTTAAATCAGTCGACAACTTTGGTTTTGGTGAACCTTGTTTATTAACGAACGTATGAGGGCCGCCTGTAGCATCAGTTAAAATAAGGTGGGTAACCGCTTCGGGGTATAAATATGTTAAATTAAGAGAAATTTCTCCGCCCATAGAATGTCCCAGTATTGCGAATGAGTCATACCCTAATTTTTTCATTAACTTATAATACAAATTTGCATGAGTTGGGAAAGAATAATAAAAATCCATCGGTTTAGAGGAACGTCCGAATCCTAAAGCATCAACAGAAATAATCGTATGATCTTTTGCTAAATCTGAGTAAACCTTTTGAAAACCATTGGATGATCCTCCAAATCCATGGATCATAAGTAAAGGTGGTTTTTCATCACCAATCTTTTTAAAGTAAATCGTTTGACCATCTATCTCTACCATTTTTTCCTCGGTAGCTAGTTTCGCTGTAATTGTATTTTTAACTTGTTTTACTTGTTCTACTGGCTTTTCTGCTGCACTACATCCTACTAATAGTGTAAGAGTAAGACAACCTACCATAAAATAGCTAAATCGCTTCAATTAGGTGTCCCCTTTCTAACATAACGCTGCATCTATCATAGCAAATAGTATATTACGATTTCCAGGAAGTTGATTACCGTTCTTTATCATAAGAGGTGAAAGGAGCGTTTCCTGGAAATTTTCTGTTTGAAGAAATTGACGGAAAATGAATTGTGAGTGCGGAACATCAATGCGTATTGTCCCATTCCACGAGTTGCAAATTATTTCTAATAACTGAATAGCGTCTTTTTCTTTTTTTGAAATAAGCGGAGTGATACATAGTACATTTCCTTTTTGTATGCATAAAGCAAAAGCATCTATTTGATTATCCCGCTCTATTTTAAAGGAGTAAGTTGCTCTCGATAGTAGTGATAAATAAAGCTTAGAACGATCTGCACCAGTCGCAGTTTGATCAAGAAAAATGAGAGATTGAAGATCGGCTTGCTGAATTTGTTTTATGGGAAAAGAATTTGTACTTATATGAGCCGCTTGTTTTTCGAAACGATGAATTGTTGTTATTGATTGAAATCCATAAGATTCATATAAGGATTCACCAGCTTTTGTTGCAATGAGCGTAATAGGGAGCGATGGATAAGTTACTTTTAAGCTATTGTTTAACAAAATACGGCCAATTCCTTTTCTTTGAAAATCAGGATGCACGATTAACATACCGATAGAAGAAAATCCAGGGGCAAACGAAAAGACCCCGCCCGCTGCAATAAGTTTATTCTCATGTACATAGCCAAAAATTGTGCCAATGGAAAGGTACATATGGAATTGCTCTTTCATAAAACTCTCATACTGTAACCACCCAACTGATTCGCAAAGAGAGAGTAAATCTGGAATGGAAGATTCGTCTAGTTTTACTGTTTTCATAAAGTTCACCATATTTCTATTTAAATTAGAAAAAATAAGAATAATATTAAGAAATGTAAAATAATAGGTTCGTATTAAAAGAAATCCAACATGTTTATATTTATCTTTGTAAAGGGGAGTATGCTTGATATGAAAAGACAAACTTATACAAATTATAACTTAAATTTACATAAGTTAACAAAAAATTTACATATAACTCATTTTCTCTTAACAGTCTTCTATTAAATTTGATAGTGGGAAATGAATAACCTAATTAGGGGGACAAGACAGTGAAAAAGTTTGTAAAAAAAGCATGGCCATTTGCAGTTGTGGCGTCGTTAGCAGTTACTTCGGTAGCAACATGGAATTTTACGCGTTCTAGTGAGGTTAATGCAGATGAGAACGGAAACAATGCAAAAATTAAAAATGTCATTGTATTAATTGGGGACGGTATGGGGCCTTCATATATGACAGCTCATCGTTATATGAAAGATAATCCAAAAACATTTGAGATGGAATCTACAGAATTTGATAAGCATCTTGTAGGAACACAAAAAACATATCCAGAAGATGAACATGAAAATATTACAGACTCTGCATCGGCAGCTACTGCGATGTCAGCAGGTATAAAAACATATAACGCAGCTATTGCAGTAGATAATGATAAAGCTGAAGTGAAAACAGTATTGGAGCAAGCGAAAGAAAAAGGGAAGTCAACGGGACTCGTTGCAACTTCTGAAATTACGCATGCAACACCAGCTGCATTCGGTGCACATGATATTAGTCGTAAAAATATGGACGCAATTGCAAATGATTACTTTGATGAAAAAATTAAAGGTAAGCATAAAATAGATGTTATGCTTGGCGGGGGCGTAAAGAACTTTGTTAGAAAAGACCGCAATCTTACAGAAGAATTTAAGAAGTCTGGTTATAGTTATGTAACAGATCGTAATCAATTATTAAATGATAAAAGCGATCAAGTTCTTGGCTTATTTGCACCAGGTGGTTTAGACAAAATGATTGACCGTACTGACAAAACACCTTCATTAGAAGAGATGACAAATGCAGCGATTGAGCGCTTGAACAAAAATAAAGATGGTTTCTTCTTAATGGTCGAAGGTAGTCAAATTGATTGGGCTGGACATGATAATGATATTGTCGGTGCAATGAGTGAAATGGAAGACTTCGAAAAAGCGTTTAAAGCAGCAATTGAGTTTGCGAAAAAAGATAAGAACACATTAGTTGTTGCGACTGCAGATCATGCTACTGGCGGATTATCTTTAGGTGCGAATGGTGAGTATAATTTTAAAGTAGATCCGATTAAAGCTGCGAAACGTACGCCAGACTTTATGGCAAGTGAGATTGTAAAAGGTGCAAATGTAGAAGAAACATTGAAAAAGTATATTGATCTACAATTAACACCAGAAGAAATTAAAGCTGTAAATGATATAGCTCCATCAAAAGATGTAACAAAGATTGATAATGCAATTGAAGATATCTTCAATAAGCGTTCGGTTACAGGTTGGACAACGGGTGGACATACAGGTGAAGATGTGAACGTATATGCATTCGGACCAGGTAAATACTTATTCTCTGGCGTTCAAGAGAATACAAATATAGCTAAACGTGTCTTTGACATCGTTGGCGGCGGCGATCCGAATAAAGGAAGACGCTAATTATAAATGAAAGTGAGGCGAAATGCCTCACTTTTCTTTTTAGGAGATGGAAAGATGAGCGTTTTTTTAGGGAAATTAAGATTCCTTCTAGTATTCGTATTATTGCTAGTTGGATGTCAATCTCAAGAGAATAATATAGAACAAAAATCTGCTGGGAAAACTGAGGAAAAGGTACATATAACGAAAGAAGAAGAGAAATCCATTCAAGATGTTATTGAGGCATTTGTACGGACGACGAATGAAAAAAATCTTGCTGAGCATATGGAGTTATTTTCAAAGAAGATGCCTAGTGCTGAAGACTTAAAAACACAAAAGGAAGCGGCATTTCAAAAGGGAAATAAGAAAATAGAATTGGAACAAATGAATATGAAAGCTCTTAAAGGTGGGCTTGTTATTGTTGAAACGGAGGAAAAAGAAGTAGATGGAGGGGTTACTCTTCAAAAGAAAAGGCAGTATGCACTTGGAAAAGAAGACGAAGGGTGGAAGATTGAAGAGGTTCGTACGATAGAGAAGAAATAAAGTGAAACTTTAATCAGTGGGGGTTTTGTCCATCCCCCACTGATTATTAGTTGAACCAATCGGGCTTTTACGGGCAGTTGATCGCCCACCTAACTCCTTCGCATTCGCAGAATTTTGAGGTGGGAGTCTTACTGCCCGTTAATGCGGGGTAAAAAAGGTTCTCATAGGAGAGAACCTTTTTATAGTGGTAATAAAATTTGATTTGAACATGCTTCAATGTCATCAATATCTTGACGGATTGTTGCCATCTTATTATCGAGGTCTTCAGCTTTCATAGCAGCGTCATGTAGTTCATCTTTCAAATAGTCAGGTATATTTCCTTCATATTTGTAGTAAAGCTTATGTTCTAAACTTGCCCAAAAGTCCATGGCAAGTGTACGTAATTGAATTTCTGCAAAGACATCTTTCGTACCAGAATTTAGTGACAATGGATATTTAATAATCATATGCAAACTTTTATAGCCATTTCCTTTTGGATTAGCAATATAATCTTTTACTTCTACAATTTCCATGTCTCCACGATTTTCAATAACTTCTTTTAAATGATAAATATCTTCTACAAAGCAACATGTAATACGGATGCCAATAATATCTTGTAATTGTGTTTGAGCATTTTCAACTGTTGGTGATAAGTTTTTACGCTCAAGCTTCCTAATGATACTTTCGGGTTGTTTAAGTCTTGTTTTTATATGTTCAAACGGGTTGTAGTCTTCTAAAAATTGAGCTTCCCGGTTCATAATTTCAAATTTAGTTTTTAACTCTTCTAAAGCGAATGTATAAGGTAATACAAAAGCTTTCCAGTAGTTAACGTTTGATTGGTTATATTCCATTTCTATACACACCTTTTCTTATTTACAAGTGAAGTTGTTATTATACTAAACACCAAATCATGTAGGCGCAAGCAGCAAATGATGAGATCATAAAGCGATATTTAGTTTTCATCTTTTCAACCCCTTTCAAATGAAATTATATATGAATAAACGTCATTGTTAGTAATTTCACTATGTACAATTCTTATAGTAATAGATTCATGTGAAATTCGTATGAACTAATTGTTTCAGCTTTTTGTCTTTTTGATAATGGCTTTTGGTTTTGTTTGTTATAATTACCTTAAATTGTAATGAAGGAGAGGGTATCATGAATCCAAAAGATAAAAAAAGAAAAGAGCAAGTGGCCCATATTATTGAAATTCCAGATGAATATAGGCTTGTTGTAGATGATCAAGAAGGAGTGGATGATCCGTATCATCTATTATGGTGGGGGCATAAAGAGGATGAGGAGAAAAAGATACAAATTACATTAAATAGGCATACTGGTAATTTATTTGAATTCAGGATAGATGATGAAAATTATTTTTCGAGTGATAAAGAAGTGATAGAGGAGAATAAGGCAAGAGAGATTGCAAATGTATTTATAAAAAAATATGTGGAAGAAGAATTAGAATTTTATGCATATGTGTCAGTTAAGGATGACTGGCGTGGTTGGAAAGAAATAAATTATATGCAGGAAGTGAATGGATATCCATTGCCGAATACAGGATGTGTTGTGCGAATTCATCCTTCAGGTAATGTTGTGCATTTTCAATACAATGGACAAAAAGCTATAGAGAAAAAACCGTTATGGCCAATTGAAATTGTTGCGGAGAACGTCGTTTTAGAAACTTTGAGAGCTAGACAAGATATGAGACTTGTATTTGTGGATTTAACACATTCTTCATGTAAATATGAAAATGGTGAGGAAGTAAAAGGCTATCATCTTGTATATGAACCGGAACCTAGTCATGCGTTTATTGATGCAAGTACAGGTAAAGATTTGTTTGACCCAGATCATTATAAATTGCCTCCAACTGTAGCTGTTGAAAAACCGAAAAAAGGTAGTCAACAAGATGATATATTCGATTTATTTGACTGGGATAAAGAAAGTTTTACAAAAGTGGCTGAGACAGAAAATGAAGATGGAATAAGGATGAAATTTGTTTCGAAAGAGGAATTACAAAAACAGAAAGAAGAAAAGAATCCATATTTAATGAATGAATTCTTTAAAAAGCATTTACCGATGTTAAAATATAATAATTTAGTTGGCATTACGATTGATAAATCAACCAATGAATTAATTGGTTTTATAAAACTGGCAGACGATAAAGAAGTAAAACAAATACTGTCTAGAGAGGAATGTTTACAAAAAGCACTTCAATTTTTAGAACATGTTATTCCAGATGTTACACAATATCTTCGCCTTTGGGATGAACGTGACGAAGATGAAGGGATTGAAAGATTTGTCTTTTCAGTATATGTGAATGAAATTCCGGTAGAGTATAGGGAATTCATGGTCAACATTAATACAGAAAATGGTGCTGTGATGCATTACTCGGGAAAACCTAGCAATATAATAGAAGAGTTACTTGCACATGAAACAGCACCAAAAGTAACAAAAGAAAAAGCGTTAGAAATATATAAAGAGGTCATTCGAGTAAAATTAGAATGGTGTATAGATCATGATGCAGAGGAAATGAAATATAAACTGCTGTATAAACAAACGAGGAGTGAAAATCATAAAGAATCCGTCGATTGTAGTCGGAAAATTCGTTACATAGATGCGCATACTGGAGAGAAAATTTGGAGTGAATATTAGTAAAAGCCAATCGATACGTTTCGATTGGCTTTTACTATGTTTATAGAAAAATTTAATGATTAGCGTTGAGTGGTTTAAGAATGCCATTAAGTTAAGAGTTCCATATTTACATCGTACAGACACAAACAAACTCATGCCCACATACACATAGTAAAGACCACTATTTTGGCGGAGGTGAAAGGTTTGAGTCTATTCGCCGCAATTGGATATATGGTTCGAGAAGTGTTTGTATTTGTTTCTTATGTGAAGAACAATGCGTTCCCGCAGCCGTTATCATCAGATGATGAGAGAAAGTACTTAGAGTTAATGGAGCAAGGTGATGCTCAAGCGAGAAATCTTTTAATTGAACATAATTTACGGCTTGTAGCTCATATTGTTAAGAAATTCGAAAACACTGGTGAAGATGCAGAAGATTTAATTTCAATTGGTACTATTGGGCTTATTAAAGCGATTGAAAGCTATTCAGCAGGGAAAGGAACTAAGCTTGCAACATATGCAGCGCGCTGTATCGAAAATGAAATTTTGATGCATTTACGTGTGCTGAAGAAAACGAAAAAAGACGTTTCACTTCATGATCCGATTGGGCAAGATAAAGAGGGTAATGAAATATCGCTTATTGATATATTAAAATCAGAATCTGAAGATGTAATTGATATGATTCAGCTTAGTATGGAGTTAGAAAAAATTAAAGAGTATATCGATATTTTGGACGAACGAGAGAAAGAAGTAATTGTGAAGCGTTTTGGACTTGGGCTTGATAAAGAGAAAACACAGAGGGAGATTGCGAAGGCACTCGGTATTTCAAGAAGCTACGTATCGCGAATTGAAAAGCGTGCTTTAATGAAAATGTTCCATGAATTTGTGCGGGCTGAGAAAGAGAAAAAAGCAAAAGAATAATGTGTATTGTAAGCAGCTACACTTTAAAAGTGGCTGCTTTTCTTTCGGGAAAACGGAAAGAAAACGAGCTGTTCTAAGAAGAAATACATGTTCACTGTTGAAAATGGCGGGTTCTATCTGTAATATTAGAAGGTGCTAAACAATTTAAGAATAAAAGTTATACTTAGTTTTTCTTCGTGTATAACGAGACGGCTCCATTCTATATGTGGGAATAAGAACCAATTTTACATATGATATAGAGAGAAAAGAAGGGGAAACTAAAGTTATAGGCTGATTAGGAGGTTTCGTAATTTGCGACGGACATTATATCGACTTATGATCGAACTTACAAATGGTCGTTTTACTTCTTATATATTACGTAAATTTGCACAATCTCGTTTGAGCTCTATCATTATTCCATCGTATGTGAAAGTTTTTCAAATTAATCAAGATGAGATGGAAAAGGGTTTGAAGGAATATGGAACATTGCATGATTTATTTACACGTAGGCTAAAAGAAGGAAAGCGTAGTATTGATACTGATGCATCGAGTATCGTTAGTCCTGTTGATGGTGTTTTTGCTGATCAAGGTCCTATTGAGGATACAAAAACATTCGATATAAAAGGAAAGCGTTATTCAATTGTGGATATGCTAGGTAATGAAGAGCGTGCAAAGCGATATGCAGGCGGTACATATATGGTGATTTATTTGAGTCCAAGTCATTATCATCGCATTCATAGCCCGCTTTCTGGCTCTGTGACTGAAAGATTTGTACTCGGTAGAAAATCATATCCGGTAAATGCAGCGGGTATGGAGTATGGGAAAGAACCATTGTCAAAAAATTATCGCTCTGTTACAGAAGTAAATAGTGACGGCGAACATATGGCACTTGTAAAAGTAGGTGCTATGTTTGTTAATAGTATCGAGCTCCTTCATGAAAGAAGTACTGTTCAAAAAGGTGAAGAGATGGCATACTTTACATTTGGCTCAACAGTTGTTTTATTATTTGAAAAAGATATGATTAAAGCAGTGCAGGAATTGACAAGTGGGCAAGAGCTGCGTCTTGGTGAAAAAATTGCAACCCGAGTATCTCATAAGTAAAGAAAAGGTTTTATAATATACTTATGAAGCTCTAATTAAGAAATGTGGACAAAGATGCTTAATGAAGAAATCCCCTAGATGGGAGTACTTGTTTATTCGAGAGCCATCGCAGGATGGCTCTTTTTACAGGTCAATCAGCAATCTATATGTACTCAAGAAGATTTGACGAGCTTGTCCTCTAACGAGCGTCTAATAATTTCTTGTTTTATAAGTAAAATGAAGTCGGGATTTAATTTTAGTTCTTTTGCTTTATAATAAGACTCAGTGAGTAAATCAGTAGATAACTGTTCCATATGTTTTGTTTTCAAGGTGAGTCACCTCCTAATAATATAAGGATTGATTCGTTGTTGCATTTAATGTACCAAAAAAATATGACAGTCACAAACAAGAGGTTATCCACATAACTCAGTGGATAAAATGTGGATAGATTGTTAGTAAATTCCAAATTGACTGAAAAATTAACGTGGAAAGTGTGTACAAGTTTATCCACAGGTTATCTATCGAAAAATGTTGTCGAAAAATTTTATGAAAAATCCTCAAAGAGGTGAAAGAAATTGAAGTTATTTTTACCAAATGAATATGTGAAAAATATATATCATATTCAACCAGAAGATTTGAAAAAACGTGGAATTAAAGGAGTTATTACTGATTTAGATAACACTTTAATTGAATGGGATCGTCCAAACGCAACGCCACAGCTTGAAGAGTGGTTTTTGAAAATGAAAGAAAATGATATTCAAGTAACGGTCGTTTCAAATAACAACGAGCAACGCGTTAAAGACTTCGCTGACCCATTAGGTATTCCGTTTATTCATAGTGCGCGCAAACCGTTTGTTCGCGCATTTAAGCGTGCGATACATGAGATGCACCTGCAGCCAGATGAAGTTGTAGTAATTGGAGATCAGTTACTAACGGATGTGCTCGGCGGGAATCGTGTGGGACTTCATACAATTTTAGTTGTACCGGTAGCGCAAACGGACGGATTGGTGACACGATTTAATCGGAAAATTGAACGAAGAATTATGAGAAACATGAAGAAAAAAGGCTTAATTAACTGGGAGGAATAAAGTTTGACTGAAACAATTAAATGTATTGGTTGCGGTGTAGAAATTCAAACAGAAAATAAAAATGAAGTAGGATACGCTCCTGTATCATCTTTAGAAAAAGAACAAGTAATTTGCCAACGTTGTTTTCGTTTGAAACATTATAACGAAATTCAAGATGTATCTTTAACAGATGATGATTTCCTTCGTATTTTGAACGGAATTGGACAATCAGACGCACTAGTGGTTAAAATCGTAGATATTTTCGATTTCAATGGTAGCTGGTTACCGGGCTTACATCGTTTTGTAGGGAACAATAAAGTATTACTTGTAGGGAATAAGGCTGACTTAATTCCAAAGTCAGTTAAGCATGATAAAGTAAAACATTGGATGCGCTATAGTGCAAAGCAACTTGGTTTAAAACCAGAAGATGTCTTTTTAATTAGTGCAGCTAAAGGACAAGGAATCGCTGAACTTGCTGATGCAATTGAGCATTACCGCGAAGGTAAAGATGTTTATGTTGTTGGATGTACGAATGTTGGTAAATCAACATTTATTAATCGTATGATTAAAGAGTTTAGTGATGAGACTGAGAATGTAATTACAACATCACATTTCCCAGGAACAACGCTTGATTTAATTGATATCCCATTAGACGAAACGTCATCTTTATACGATACACCAGGTATTATTAATCATCATCAAATGGCGCATTATGTTGGGAAACAAAGCTTAAAGCTTATTACACCGACTACAGAAGTTAAGCCAATGGTATTCCAATTAAATGAAGAACAAACATTATTCTTTGGTGGATTAGCACGATTTGATTATGTAAGTGGGGGCCGTCGTGCATTCACTTGTCATTTCTCAAACCGTTTAACAATCCATCGTACAAAGCTTGAAAAGGCTGATGAATTGTACGAAAAACACGCTGGAGAATTATTGAATCCACCGACACCAGAAGAATTAGAAAATATGCCTAAGTTTGTGAAATATGAATTTAATATTCGTGAGCCGAAAACGGATGTTGTATTCTCTGGATTGGGCTGGGTTACTGTAAATGAATCAGGAGCGAAAATTGTTGCTCATGTACCAAAAGGAGTAAGTGTTTCATTACGTAAATCTTTAATTTAATATGGAGAGGGATTTATGAAACAATTATATGGTGTAATCGGAAATCCAATTGGACATTCATTATCACCCGTTATGCATAACGATGCATTTGAACACTTGAATATGGATGCCCATTACCATGCGTTTCTTGTAGAAGAAGAAGCGCTAGGGGAAGCAGTAAAAGGTTTGAAAGCATTAGGTATTTCAGGATTTAATGTAACGACTCCGCACAAAGTTGCAATTATGGAGTACTTGGATGAGATTGCCCCGTTAGCAAGGCAAATCGGTGCGGTAAATACAGTAGTTCATCGAGATGGAAAATTGATTGGGTATAATACAGATGGAATTGGTTTTGTTCGTGCCCTGCAGTCAATTAGTGAAGATCCACTTCAAGAGAAACGTATTTTATTAATCGGTGCAGGTGGTGCTAGCCGAGCTATTTACTTCTCGCTTGCCGATGTAGGTGTGAAAGAAATTGATATTGCTAATCGTACGAGAGATAAGGCGAAAAACCTTATCTCTGGGTGCATGGCAAATGTTAATTCGCATGCTCTATCGTTAGAATGTGCAGCAGAAAATCAAGGGGAATATGATATTATCATCCAAACAACAACGATAGGTATGCATCCACATGTTGAGTATACGCCGCTGGAAATTCGTTCATTGAAACAAGGAACGATTGTTTCTGATATTATTTATAATCCATTTGAGACGAAAATTTTAGGCGATGCGAAAGAACAAGGTGCAATAATTCAAAATGGAATCGATATGTTCGTTTATCAAGGTGCACTTGCGTTTGAAATGTGGACAGGGTGTGTGCCGAATATTGATAGAATGAAACAATTAGTAATGAGAGAGCTTGGAGGCTAATTATATGTTAACAGGAAAACAAAAAAGATTTTTACGTGCAAAGGCACATCATTTAACACCGATTTTTCAAGTTGGAAAAGGTGGCGTGAATGAAAATATGGTGAAACAAATTGGAGAAGCATTAGAAGTTCGTGAACTATTTAAAGTGAGCGTATTACAAAACTGTGAATTTGATCGTAGTGAAGTTGCAGAAGAGCTTGCACAAGGTGCACGAGCTGAAATCGTTCAAGTAATCGGAAGCACAATTGTTTTATACAAAGAATCAAGAGAAAATAAGCAGATTAAGCTTCCTCGATAAAAGATATACGTGAGTTATTTCGTAATGGACGCTTGATATGTAGAAAGCGAAACCAATTGAACTTTTATTAACAGTGGGCTCTCTTCGAATTTGTATGGGGAGAGTTGCTGTATGTAAAAGGAAGGAGCGTTTCTTTTGAGAAAAATTGGCATTATTGGTGGCACGTTTGATCCACCTCATAATGGGCATTTGTTAATTGCAAATGAAGTGTATCATGCTTTAGGGTTGGAAGAGGTATGGTTTTTGCCGAATCAAGTTCCACCGCACAAGCAAGGACGTAACATTACGAGTGTGAAAAGTCGATTAAACATGCTGCAAATAGCGATTGAGGAAGAAGCATACTTTTCAATTTGTTTAGAAGAGCTAGACAGAGAAGGCCCATCTTATACGTACGATACTATGGTACAATTAACGGAGAAGTATCCGGATGTGCAGTTTCACTTTATTATTGGCGGAGACATGGTTGAGTATTTGCCGAAGTGGTATAACATTGAAAAGTTACTTAAGCTTGTGACTTTCGTTGGAGTTGCAAGACCAGGTTATACATTACATACGCCTTATGATATCGTAAAAGTGGAAATTCCGGAGTTTGCAGTTTCTTCTTCTCTGTTACGTGAGAGATATATGACGAAGAAAACGTGCAAATATTTACTCCCCGAAAAAGTACAGGTATATATCGAGAGGAATGGGTTGTATGAATCGTGAGGAAGCACTTAGTATTGTCAAACAACAAATGCATGAAAAACGTTATATACACACGGTTGGTGTAATGGAAACAGCGATTGAACTTGCTAGGTTATATGGTGTAGATGAGAAAAAGGCAGAGACGGCTGCTATATTTCACGATTATGCAAAATGTAGAGCGATTCCAGAAATGGAAGAGATTATTAAGAGAGAAGCTTTGCCAAAGGATCTACTGCACTATAACAAAGAGTTATGGCATGCACCTGTTGGGGCATACTTAGTAGAAAAAGAAGTAGGCATTACTGATCCTGAAATTCTACAAGCTATTACATATCATACAAGTGGTCATGAAAAAATGACAATGTTAGATAAAGTTATTTATGTAGCAGATTACATTGAACCAGGACGTAAGTTTCCTGGTGTGGAAGAAGCGAGGAAACTCGCATATAAAGATATAAATCAAGCTTTACTGTTTGCTTTAAAGCGAACAATTCAATTTTTAATGGAAAAAGATCAAACGATTTATCCATTAACATTCCAAACATACAATGAAGTTATCAAGGAGGAAATTAATAAATGAAAGATAAAGAGTTATTAGTATTAGCGGCAAAAGCAGCTGATGATAAGAGAGCAGAAGATATGGTTGTACTAAATATGCAAGGTATTTCACCGATTGCAGACTATTTTATTATTTGTCACGGAAATTCAGACAAGCAAGTACAAGCAATTGCACGTGAAATTAAAGCGAAGGCACATGAGTTCGAAATTAACGTACAACGTATGGAAGGCTTTGATGAAGCACGTTGGGTTTTAGTAGACCTTGGTGATGTGGTTGCTCATGTATTCCATAAAGATGAGCGTAATCACTATAATTTAGAGCGTCTATGGGGCGATGTGCCGCGTGAAGATATTGCAGATGAGCTAGATCAATGAAATACGAACAATTTGCTTTGCTGTATGACGAACTGATGAATGATGTCCCTTATGATAAATGGGTGGAATTCACAGAGGAAAGTTTACAACAGGCATCTATGAAAGAGGCAAGAATCCTTGACGTAGCATGTGGAACTGGTAACGTAACACTTCCGCTTGTGCGAAAAGGTTATGACTTAATTGGTGTAGATCTTTCGGAAGAAATGTTAACTGTCGCGCAGCAAAAATTGGGGGGAGAAGGATATTTTATTCCTTTTTACCAACAAGACATGAGAGAGCTTGATGTTCCTGGTGAATTTGATTGTGTGACAATCTTTTGTGACTCATTAAATTATGTATTGCAAGAAGATGGAGTGCAAGAAACATTTAGAAGAGTTTTCCACCATTTACGTCAGGATGGCTTGTTTTTATTCGATGTACACTCTTTATATAAAATACATCACGTATTTCAAAATGAAACATATACAGTGAACGGCGAAGAAATATCACTTATTTGGAACTGCTTCCCTGGAGAAGAATCAGATAGTGTGGAACATGATTTGACATTCTTTGTACAAGATTCAGAAGAAGATGTGTATCATCGTTTTGACGAATGTCACGTGCAACGTGCGTATTCGGTTGAAGTGTTAACAAAATGGCTTGAAGAAGCTGGGTTTACAGTGCTTCGCGTCACAGGTGACTTTGAACGAATTGAAGTGACAGAACAAACAGAGCGCATCTTTTTTATGGCGAAGAAGAATGGATAAAAGAAAAGCAACCGATAAGGTTGCTTTTGTTTTATAGAAAAGATGTAGTTTTAGTTCTAGAAAAATAAAAAGATGATATGTGTAAAGTGTAAAAATGCTAGTTTTAGTGAAAATGTAGCATGAAAAAGATAAGTATTAATAAAAAGGGTTTGGGATTACGATGGCGTATTTATTATGTGTGTTTATTGAATTGCTGCTCAACGCATTTTAAATCTTCATCAAATTTCTCATGTGTCCGTTCGATTAATTTATGAAACATATCCCCAACGTGCTCTTCTAAAATACGAATACCTTCTCCTGTAACACCGCCTTTAACGCATACCTTTTCTTGTAAAGTAGGTAATGTGAAAATTTCTTTTTCGAGTAATTTCCCCATTCCAATGACCATTTCACTTACTAAAGTAGTGGCTTCTTCATGTGTAATATTTGTTTTATCTACAGCAGCGTTAATGAAACATTGTAATAAATAACTAAAAAAAGCAGGGCCGCAGCTTGCTATATCAGATGAAACGCGCGTTATATCTTCTTCTATAACAAGGGGAGTAGAAATGTTTTTGAATAGACGAAGTAGTTTTTGTTGCCATTCTAGAGAGCAGTTATTTCCAAATGTAAATAGTGATGCGCCGGATAAGGCGCGGTTTGTGATGCTTGGAATGATACGAGCGACGTGGCAAGGTATAAGTGTTTCTAATTGTGATGGAGATATGGGGCTTGTGATAGAAACTAAGCAATCTTCGTCTGAAAAATGGTCAGCGTATTTTTGTAGAATAGGGTATATGTCTATCGGTTTTACGCAAATGAAAATAAGCTGGGATTGTTCGATTATCTCTTGGATTGTTTTGGCTATATGAACAGAAGGGTATTTTTCTTTTATATGATATGCTTTGGCAGGCGTCCGATTAATAATAGTAAGGCACGAAGGTTTGACAGCACGGGTTTCTAAAAATGCATCGATTAGTATATTCCCCATGTTCCCTGTCCCTATAATTCCTATGTTCAATGTTTCATCCCTCCTTCGTAACAGCTTTCTCCTAAACAATATGAATGATGTTATAAATTTATGATTAGAGGTGTAAAATGATGTGGGATTTTCCGAAAAAATGGTTGGGATTAGTGGTTATTATTGGCACTTTGATTTTTCTTTTTTTCTGGAAAACGAATCAGCAAACAGAGCGATCGCTCGTTACAACGGAAGTTCAAGTGAAAGATGTGGAGAAAAAAAGTAAACCGAAAGTATTGGATACAAAGGAGCAGAAAAAAATAATTATAATTGATGTGAAAGGGGCGGTTTTTAAAGAGGGTGTGTATGAAATGAAGGAAGGGGACCGGGTGAAGGACGCGGTTGAAAAAGCTGGTGGTTTGTTGCCGGATGCAGATGTGAAGAAAGTGAATTTGGCGCAAATGGTCCAAGACCAAATGCTTCTTTATGTTCCTAACAAGAATGAGCCAGTGCAAGAAGGGGCTACTTTTTCAAAAAGCGAGGGTAAAGTGCAAATAAATACAGCTTCTAAAGAGCAACTTGAAAAAATAACAGGCATTGGTTCTCGGAAAGCGGAAAGTATTTTGAAATACCGAGAAGAACATGGTCCGTTTCAGAAAATAGAAGATTTATTAACAATTGATGGGATTGGTGCGAAGTCTTTAGAGAAAATAAAAGATCAAATTATTATTCCATAAAAGATTGACGAAGTTTTTCTTTTTTCGCTACACTACAAGTAGACAAAAAAGAAGGTGAAAAATATGGAACGAATTTCATGGGATCAATATTTTATGACGCAAAGCCATCTACTATCTTTACGTAGTACATGTACAAGGCTGGCGGTAGGAGCGACAATCGTTCGTGATAAACGAATTATTGCTGGTGGATATAACGGTTCAATTAAAGGTGGTGTGCATTGTATAGACGATGGTTGCTATGTCATTGATAATCATTGCGTTCGTACAATTCATGCTGAAATGAATGCTTTATTGCAATGTGCGAAATTTGGTGCAAAAACAGAGGAAGCGGAAATTTATGTCACACATTTTCCTTGTTTGCAGTGCTGTAAGGCGATTATTCAAAGTGGTGTTACAGCGGTTTATTATGCACAGGACTATAAAAATCATCCGTATGCCGTAGAGTTATTTGAACAAGCGAGTGTAACAGTAAAGCACGTTCCGCTAGAATACGATATTACATCGCTAGAGGAACAAGAGCGTCATTTACAGCTAAAGGAATTATTCGCAGCTTTAGAAAAAGATAATTTATCAATGGAAGAATTACAGCGTGTATTCACTAAAGCGAAAATGATGCTATAAGGAGTGAGTATGAGTTGAATGGGCAATGGGGCTATGTTGCAATCTCGTTTATAATTGGGATTGCAATTACCTTTTCCGCATCGCATTTGTTGGCTGCTTGTTGTTTCGTTTGTTATGTTTTATTTTGTTTATATCGTACTTCGCGTAAAACCTTCATATTTTGTATAATAGCGTGTTTTAGTGGCGCTATGTACACCACGTATGTTCAGAGTCTAAATAAGCCGCTAGGGGATTTCTATGAAGTTACACGAGGGGTCGTGCAAAATACACCTCTAATTAATGGGGATCGTCTCTCTTTTCAAATTGAAGATCAGAATAAAAACTTAGTGCAGTTAAATTATAAAATACAATCTGCTTCGGAAAAGAAGCAGTTGCAACAATTACATGCAGGTATATCGTGTACATTTAAAGGGGAGGTGAAAGAACCACAAACTGCCCGGAATTTTCATGTTTTTGATTATCGTAATTATTTATATCAGCAAAAAATACATTTTATATTTGATGTGACATACATTTCTGAATGTCAAAAAACATCGTTGTCACTCGTGCAATGGATTTTCCTTCTCAGGCAACAAACAATCTCGAAAGTTACAGAAATGTTCCCGGAACAATCAGGTGCATTTATGAACGCATTATTATTTGGAGATCGACAACAAATGACGTTTGAAGTAGAAGAGCAATATCAACAATTTGGTCTTATACATTTGTTAGCAATTTCAGGATCGCATATCGTATTATTAATGGTTATAATGTATTTTGTTTTGCTAAGAAGTGGTGTGACGAAAGAGACAGCAACAGTATGCCTTATAGTTTGCATTCCTCTGTATATGATTATAGCGGGGGCGTCGCCATCTGTTGTGAGGGCTTCTATAACAGGAGTTTTATTATTGGTAGCTTTCATGTGCTCTGTTCGCTTATCTAGTCTAGACGCCTTAAGTATAACGGCTATATGTATGCTTATATACGATCCGTATCTTATTTTCAACATTGGATTTCAATTCTCATTTGTAGGTAGTTTTTCTTTACTACTATCTGCGCCGATATTATTAGGGTGTAGTAATGGGATAGTTCGAAATTCTATTTACATTTCTATAATTTCACAGCTCGCTAGTACCCCCATCTTGTTATATCATTTTGGTTATTTTTCTCCTTATAGCATTTTCCTCAATCTTATATATGTTCCTTTTCTATCCATTATTGTATTGCCATGTAGCATCATTATTCTTATATGTATGCCGGTTATTCCATTTTTCGCAAAAGGAATTGCATATGTACTTTCACTATGTTTAACCATTTCTAATGATTTTCTAAGTTACTGTGAAAGTTTCCCTTTCATCCGACTTACTTTTGGTCAAACTCCTTTATTTCTTGTGGCTATATATTGTTTTAGTATCGTTAGTATATTTGTGATTTGGGAAAGGGTAATAACGAAAAAAATTTTGTGCATAGTTGTGGGTGTGTTTCTTTTTATTAGTACTTCTCATTATGTATATCCATATTTTCGCGAAAGTGGGAGTGTTACATTTCTTGATGTTGGACAGGGAGATGCGATATTAATTCGTCTTCCATACGATAAAGAGGTTTATCTTATTGATACAGGAGGAGCCCTTTCTGTCAAGAAGGAAGCGTGGCAACAGAAAAAGCATGAATTTTCTGTTGGGCATGATATTCTTGTTCCTTTTTTACAAAAAGAGGGTATAAAAACGATTGATAAATTAATTGTAACGCACGGAGATGCGGATCATATAGGTGCTGCGCTGGATTTGCTGTCATCTATTATTGTAAAAGAAGTTGTATTTGGGAGAAAGGAACAAGATGCTGTATTGGAAAAAGTGGTGAAGAAAAAGGCGTTAGAAAAGAGCGTGAAGATAAGTGTAGTAGGAGAAGGAGAAGGTTGGAGGGTAAATGAAGCGGAATTTTTCGTATTAGCTCCAAAGGGGAAAGAAAAGGGAGAAAATGACTCTTCGATTGTACTATGGGCCAGACTAGGGGGACTAACATGGCTATTTACGGGTGATCTAGAAGAAGAAGGAGAAAAGTTTATAGTATCAACATATCCTGATTTGCGGGCTAATATTTTAAAAGTTGCCCACCATGGGAGTAAAACATCGTCTACAGACCCATTTTTAAGCCTTGTACAGCCTGCTGTAGCGATTATTTCTGTGGGGGAGCGTAATAGGTATGGGCACCCGCATAAGGAAGTTATAGAGCGTTTTAAGAAGATGGGTATTGATATATGGCGTACGGATAAGCAAGGTGCTATTTCC
The DNA here is from genome assembly GCF_022662615.1 of Bacillus cereus group sp. BfR-BA-01523. Taxonomy (NCBI): domain Bacteria; kingdom Bacillati; phylum Bacillota; class Bacilli; order Caryophanales; family Bacillaceae; genus Bacillus; species Bacillus cereus group sp. BfR-BA-01523. The sequence continues at coordinate 595,907 of NZ_JAKUDX010000003.1, read as the reverse complement.
TATGTTTTTAATGGAGAAAAGGGAACCTTTCAAAGTAAAATCACATATGATGAAACACATAGAAGATGAAAAAAAGAAGACTGCCGTTAAGCAGCAGCCTTTAAGAACCGATGAATTTAATAACAGTTGCAATAATGAAAAGTGTTGCGAAAAAACCAAATGAGACGATAAATCCTACCCCTGAATCAATAGCGTCATTGCGTTTACTTTGAACGTTTTGTTCAAAATCATTCATTTAGAATCCCTCCCCAACATTCCATTTTAGTATAAAATATTGTCAGAAAAAAATCTACAATTTCCATATGAAGTGAAATAGAGTATTTGTATACTTTTTCTAGTTAGTTAAGTAGCGTGAATTTTTCATTTCCAATCATGTTAACAGTTGGCACTTATACTAAGATTATTATTGTAAATAATAAAGGGAAGGTGATTACCGCACACCAATAAGAAATCCGGGGCTTATTGCGTGGCGTTTTATATAAATAAAGGGGCGAGTTATAAAGACCGTCCCTTTGTACTTGTAAAACAAAAGCTAGGGCATTAGTATAAATATATATTGCCAAGTTAGGGAGTAGGAAAAAATATGAGTGATATACATAAGAAGATTAAAAAGAAACAGTTCGCTCCGTTGTATGTACTGTATGGAACGGAAGCCTATTTTATAAATGAAACGATAAAGCTTATTACAACGTACGCGCTTGAAGAGGAAGATCGAGAGTTTAATGTTGTGACATACGATTTGGAAGAAGCGTATTTAGAAGATGTAGTTGAGGATGCGCATACGCTTCCTTTTTTTGGAGAGCGTAAAGTTATATTAATAAAATCACCACTATTTTTAACGGCACAAAAAGAAAAATTAGAACAAAATATAAAAATTTTAGAAGAATATATTGGGGAGCCCTCTCCTTTTTCTATTCTTGTTTTTGTTGCGCCTTATGAAAAATTAGACGAACGAAAAAAAATTACAAAACTATTAAAGAAAACAGCGGATGTAATAGAAGCAAATGCGATGCAAGTGCAGGATGTTCAGAAGTGGATTGTTTCTCGTGCGGATGAGGTGCATGTGCATATTGATAATGCAGCTGTTAGTTTATTGTTAGAGCTTGTGGGAAGTAATGTAACAATGTTGGCGAAGGAAATGGACAAGTTAACGTTATACGTCGGTATGGGCGGAGAAATTACGCCAAAACTTGTCACGGAACTTGTGCCGAAATCTGTTGAGCAAAACGTGTTTGCTTTAACAGAAAAAGTGGTAAAAAAAGATATCGCTGGTGCGATGCAAATTTTAGACGGATTATTTACACAGCAGGAAGAACCGATTAAACTGCTCGCTTTATTAGTAAGTCAGTTCCGCTTGCTACATCAAGTGAAAGAGTTGCAACAGCGTGGTTACGGACAAAATCAAATCGCGTCCCATATTGGTGTACATCCGTACCGGGTAAAGTTGGCGATGAATCAAACGAAGTTTTTCTCTTTTGAAGAATTAAAAAAAGTTATTATAGAATTGGCGGAAGCTGATTATAGTATGAAGACTGGAAAGATGGATAAGAAACTTGTGCTTGAGTTTTTCTTAATGCGGTTAAATCATATGTAGTGACACAAAAAAGTTCACGTACTAAGTACGTGAACTTTTTTGTGTATATAAAAAACGATCCGAATGGATCGTTTTTTAAACGCCTTACGCGTTTACTTGTTTCGCTAAGCGAGATTTTTGACGAGCTGCAGCGTTTTGGTGGATAAGACCTTTACGAGCTGCTTTGTCAAGTTTTTTAGAAGCAGTTTTGAAAGCTTCTTTAGCATTTTCAAGATCGTTATTAGTAACTAAAGTTTCTACAGTTTTAACAGCAGTACGCATGTCAGACTTGATAGAAGCGTTATGTGAACGACGCTCTTCGCTAAGTTTAGCGCGTTTGATAGCAGATTTGATGTTTGCCATACTTTTCACCTCCCTGGTGCAATCGAATGACTCGATTCTTACATAGAACAAGTGATATTTTATCAAACGGTGAAGAGAATTGCAATAGTATATCAATGAAATTTCACGTAAAGGAAAGAATGACCTAATATAACTTGGGGAAATCTAACGATATTTACTATGAATTACGGAGGAGATACGATGAAAGAACCATTAGATTTAAGTAAATATAGTGTTAGAACTGACCTTGCTGTAGAGGCGCACCAAATGCTACAAGAGCGCCAAGAAGAACAAAAAGGGATACAGGGAGTTATTGTAAAAGAGAGGGAAGAAGAGGGAGTTACAATTACAAAAGTAACTATTGATGAAATTGCATCTGAGTCGATGGGGAAAAAACCTGGAAGTTATTTAACTCTTGAGGTGCAAGGTATAAGGCAACAAGATACGGAACTTCAGCAAAAGGTAGAGCGTATTTTTGCAAAAGAATTTTCTTATTTCTTAGAAGAGGTTGGAGTTTCAAAAGAAGCGAGTTGTTTAATCGTAGGTCTTGGGAATTGGAATGTAACGCCGGATGCACTCGGACCGATAGTTGTAGAGAACGTATTGGTGACGAGACATTTGTTTAAATTGCAGCCTGAAAGTGTGGAAGAAGGGTTTAGACCTGTTAGTGCTATTCGTCCAGGGGTAATGGGAATTACAGGGATTGAAACGAGCGATGTCATTTACGGAATTATTGAGAAGACAAAACCAGACTTTGTCATCGCAATTGATGCATTAGCTGCGCGTTCTATTGAACGAGTAAATAGTACGATACAAATTTCTGATACAGGAATTCATCCAGGATCTGGTGTTGGGAATAAGCGTAAGGAACTAAGTAAAGAAACATTAGGTATTCCTGTTATCGCAATTGGTGTGCCAACTGTGGTAGATGCTGTTTCGATTACGAGTGATACAATTGATTTTATTTTGAAACATTTTGGCCGGGAACTGAAAGAAGGAAACAAACCGTCACGCTCTTTATTGCCAGCAGGTTTTACATTTGGAGAAAAGAAAAAATTAACAGAAGAAGATATGCCAGATGAAAAGAGTCGAAATATGTTTTTAGGAGCTATTGGTACGTTAGAAGAAGAAGAAAAGAGAAAGTTAATTTATGAAGTGTTATCTCCTCTTGGTCATAATTTAATGGTAACTCCAAAAGAAGTAGATGCGTTTATTGAGGATATGGCAAATGTAATAGCCAGCGGTTTAAATGCAGCGCTGCATCATCAGATTGATCAGGATAATACAGGGGCATATACACATTGATGGAAAGAGGCAGAAATAGCTTGAGTCAATTTACGCTGTTATGTATATGCGGTACAGTCGTATCTTTGCTTATGATGATAGCTGGAGTGGGACTCGCTAATCATGGTCTAAAAAGTATGAAGGGATATCGTCAGCTGTCATATGAACAAATTGCTCATATGACAGGAACAGAAGGCGATGGGGCTGAACCCGGAATTTCGGGAGAGACGTTTTCGGCTATTGAAAAACAAAAACAGTTAGAAAGCTTAAGAAGTTTTAATGTTGTAGAAGGTATCGGTATGGCGATAGCAAGTGCTGCTCGTGATATGACAAAGTTTGGAACAGATATAGTTGTTGGGGCAATAAAAGGAATTTTTAGTTAAGGGTAGCAGGAAGGATGGTTGTCTTATGTTTGTAAGAGAGCTGTCTTTTAATTTGAAAAAGGTTTGTCTCTTATGGTTTGTTCGCATAAGATATAGATAGAGTGATTTGTATTGTAAGCAGCACGAGTTTTCATTGAATCTTTGCTGCTCTATTGATATAATCAGTGCTAGTGTATATTGGCGAGACTATTAGGAGTTGAGAACATAGATGAATAAAGAAGAAAGAGCAAAAAGACAGTCCAAAATTCGTAACTTCTCCATCATTGCTCACATTGACCACGGGAAATCAACGTTGGCAGACCGTATTTTGGAGAAAACAAACGCGTTGGCACAGCGCGAAATGAAGGCGCAATTGCTTGACTCTATGGAGTTGGAGCGTGAGCGTGGTATTACAATTAAATTAAATGCAGTACAACTAACGTATAAAGCGAAAGACGGTGAAGAGTATATTCTTCACTTAATCGATACTCCAGGACACGTCGACTTTACGTACGAAGTATCTCGTAGTTTAGCGGCTTGTGAAGGTGCAATTCTTGTAGTGGATGCAGCGCAAGGAATTGAGGCGCAAACATTAGCGAACGTATATTTAGCGCTTGATAATAATTTAGAAATCTTACCAGTTATTAATAAAATCGACTTACCAAGTGCAGACCCAGAACGCGTACGTCAAGAGGTAGAAGATGTAATTGGTTTAGATGCATCGGAAGCTGTACTTGCTTCAGCGAAAGCTGGCATTGGTATTGAAGAAATTTTAGAACAAATCGTTGAAAAGGTACCAGCTCCAACAGGTGATTCAGAAGAGCCGTTACAATGTATGATTTTCGATTCTTTATATGATCCGTACCGTGGTGTAATTGCATATATCCGTGTTGTAAATGGAACGGTAAAAGTTGGCGATAAAGTACGTATGATGGCAACTGGAAAAGAATTTGAAGTAACAGAAGTAGGTGTGTTTACACCGAAAACGACGCAACGTGACGAGTTAACGGTAGGTGATGTAGGTTTCTTAGCGGCATCTATTAAAAACGTAGGTGATACACGCGTAGGTGATACGATCACACATGCGAAACGTCCGGCTGCAGAGCCGTTAAAAGGGTATCGAAAATTAAACCCAATGGTATTCTGTGGTTTATATCCAATCGATTCTGCACGTTATAACGACTTACGTGATGCTTTAGAAAAACTAGAATTGAATGATTCTGCTCTTGAATTTGAGCCTGAAACATCTCAAGCTTTAGGTTTTGGTTTCCGTTGTGGTTTCTTAGGGCTTCTTCACATGGAGATTATTCAAGAACGTATTGAACGTGAATTCAAGATTGACTTAATTACAACAGCGCCAAGTGTTATTTATAAAGTGTATTTAACAAACGGTGAAGATTTTATTGTTGATAATCCATCTAATATGCCAGATCCACAGACTATCGATCGTGTAGAAGAGCCGTTTGTGAAGGCTGCAATTATGGTTCCGAATGACTATGTTGGAGCTGTAATGGAAATTTGCCAAGGGAAACGTGGAACGTTTATTGATATGCAATATTTAGATGAAACACGTGTTACATTGACATATGAAATCCCGTTATCAGAAATCGTATATGATTTCTTCGATCAATTGAAATCAAATACGAAAGGATATGCATCATTTGACTACGAGTTAATTGGTTATAAACCATCTAAACTTGTGAAAATGGATATTCTTTTAAATAATGAACAAGTGGATGCTTTATCATTTATTGTACATCGTGATTCAGCGTATGACCGTGGTAAAGTAATTGTAGAGAAATTAAAGAAATTAATTCCAAGACAACAGTTTGAAGTGCCAATTCAGGCGACTATCGGAAATAAAGTTGTATCTCGTTCTACAATTAAGGCGATGCGTAAAAACGTACTTGCAAAATGTTACGGTGGTGACATTTCTCGTAAGCGTAAACTTCTTGATAAGCAAAAAGAAGGTAAAAAACGTATGAAGTCTGTTGGTTCTGTAGAAGTGCCGCAAGAAGCATTCATGGCTGTACTGAAAATGGATGATAACTAATGGAGTGAACTATAATTAGTGGAGATTTTTCTATTCTTCGCTAATTATTAGCCCGCACCAATCGTGATAAAAGTAGAAGCCGTTCGTTCGGCTTCTTTTTTATATGCTACTTTTTAGACATCTTATCATCTCTCATTTACAATAGTGAGAGAGCTTTTTAGTGATTGATATAGAGTTAGGAGACTATTAATGTCCGAAAATATTCGAAAAGATATTCGAGAGAAAATACAAAAAGGTAATTTTAATTGCGAAAAGGAACTGACGCTTTCTATAATTAGTGGGAAGTGGAAAGTTGTGATATTGTGGCACTTAGGTGTGGAAGGTCCGCATCGTTTTAGTGAATTGCAACGTCTGTTCCCGAGCATTTCTCATAAAGTTTTGTCAAATCAATTGAAAGAGTTAATGGAGGACGGGATTGTTGATCGGACGGTATACCCGGAAATTCCTCCGCGTGTTGAGTACTATATGACGGAATTAGGTATGTCGCTTTTACCGATCGTTGAAATGATGTATGATTGGGGAAAAATGCGAATGGAACAAATCCGTAATACAGTAGAGAAGTAAAGAATCCTCCGGAGTGCGGAGGTTTTCTTTTTAGAAAGGTAGGAGTTATATTTGGTACAAGCTGCATATATTCATATTCCATTTTGTCAGCATATTTGTCACTATTGTGATTTTAATAAAGTATTTATTGAACGCCAACCGGTTGATCAATACTTACAATATTTAGAGAAAGAAATAATAAATACGGTTCAAAAAGTACCGTTTGAAAGTATGAAAACGATTTTTGTTGGCGGAGGAACTCCGACAGCTTTAAATATGGAGCAAACAAAAAAACTACTCGACATCATTAACCGCCGTTTACGTCCATTTGCGCCGAATTGTGAATTAACATTTGAAGCGAATCCAGGTGATTTACCGAAAGAGAAGTTGAACGTATTGCTAGAAGGTGGAGTAAACCGAATTAGTTTTGGTGTGCAAACGTTTCGTGATGAGCTACTTGAGAAGATTGGACGCAGGCATACGAGAGAAGATGCATTCGTAGCAATTCGAGAAGCGCAGGAAGTTGGTTTTACAAATATTAATGTAGATTTAATTTATGCTCTGCCAGGACAGACGATAGAAGATGTAAAGGAAACATTAGACATTGCCTTTACGCTTGGTGTACAACATTTCTCGGCATATTCCTTAATTGTGGAACCGAAAACTGTATTTTATAACTTAATGAATAAAGGGAAATTAAGACTTCCAGGTGAAGACCATGAAGCGAAAATGTACGAAATGGTAATGGATGAAATGGATAAACATGGTTATAACCAGTATGAGATTAGTAACTTCTCAAAAGGTAGTAATGAAAGTAGACACAATCTCACATACTGGAATAATGAAGAGTATTATGGATTTGGAGCTGGAGCGCATAGCTATGTGAACGGGGAACGAATTCAAAATGTAGGTCCGCTCAAGCAATATTTCACTAAAATTGATGAGACAGGATTTCCATATTTAGATGTTCACCCAGTGACAGAGAAAGAAAAAATGGAAGAAGAGTTGTTCTTAGGACTTCGAAAAACAAAAGGTGTTTCTAAGTTAGAATTCCAAAAGAAATTTAATGTGGAGATGGACCATGTTTTTGCAAAGCAGTTACAAAGTAATCAAGAACAAGGATTACTTGAAAACAGAGATGGACATGTTTGTTTAACGAGGAAAGGGAAACTATTAGGGAATGAAGTATTCCAGTCATTTTTGATTGATTAATTAAATGTGCCGTAAGCGCGAAAATTTTTTGTTATTTCGTGACGTTTCCGTTGACAATTGAATGTCAATTTTGGTAAGTTATTAATAGATTTAGCACTCGAAGACAAAGAGTGCTAACAGAGGTGATGATGAGATGCTTACGGAACGTCAGCTCTTAATTTTACAAACAATTGTTGATGACTTTATTGGATCAGCGCAACCAGTTGGTTCGAGGACGTTGGCTAAGAAAGATGAAATTACGTTTAGTTCAGCTACTATTCGAAATGAAATGGCTGATTTAGAAGAACTAGGATTTATTGAAAAAACGCATAGTTCTTCTGGGCGTGTTCCTTCTGAAAAAGGATACCGATTTTATGTAGACCATCTTTTAGCGCCGCAAAACTTACCGACCGATGAAATTGTACAAATTAAAGATTTATTTGCTGAAAGAATTTTTGAAGCAGAAAAAATTGCACAACAATCAGCTCAAATTTTATCAGAGCTTACGAATTATACGGCCATTGTTCTTGGTCCCAAATTGAGCACAAATAAACTTAAAAATGTACAAATTGTACCGCTTGATCGTCAAACAGCAGTCGCTATTATTGTAACAGATACAGGGCATGTGCAAAGTAAAACGATTACCGTTCCGGAATCTGTTGATTTATCAGATTTAGAAAAAATGGTTAATATTTTAAATGAAAAGCTATCTGGTATACCTATGGCAGAACTTCATAATAAAATCTTTAAAGAGATTGTTACAGTCTTGCGTGGGTATGTTCATAATTACGATAGTGCAATAAAAATGTTAGATGGTACATTTCAAGTCCCTTTATCGGAAAAGATATACTTTGGAGGAAAAGCAAATATGCTTTCGCAACCAGAGTTCCATGACATTCACAAAGTAAGATCTTTGCTGACGATGATTGATAATGAGGCTGCGTTTTATGACATTTTGCGTCATAAACAAGTCGGAATTCAAGTGAAAATTGGTAGAGAAAATTCTTCTACGGCAATGGAGGATTGCAGTTTGATTTCTGCAACGTATTCGATTGGAGAAGAGCAACTTGGAACAATTGCAATTTTAGGTCCGACGAGAATGCAATACTCTCGTGTAATTAGTTTACTGCAGTTATTTACAAGACAATTTACAGACGGACTTAAAAAGTAAATGAGAGTAATACATTCGCTCAAGTGATGAAATTTTCATTGCTGTGTGTAATATATAATGCTTAGGTAATCATGCTAAGCATGATACCTAATACCTTTTAAGGAGGTGAAAATTGTGGAAGAGCGTAACGAACAAGTGGTAGAAGAAGTGAAAGAAGCGCAAGTTGAAGAAGCTGTCACGCCAGAAAACAGTGAAAAAACTGTAGAAGAAAAAAGTGAGGCTGCTCTTTTACAAGAAAAAGTAGATGAGTTACAAGCGAAACTAACGGAAACGGAAGGTCGCACATTACGTCTACAAGCTGATTTTGAAAATTATAAGCGCCGTGTCCAAATGGATAAACAGGCTGCTGATAAATATAGAGCACAAAGTCTAGTTTCAGATATTTTGCCAGCTCTTGATAATTTTGAAAGAGCGATGCAAGTGGAAGCGACTGACGAGCAAACGCAATCCTTGTTACAAGGTATGGAAATGGTGCATCGTCAATTGCTAGAAGCGTTGACTAAGGAAGGTGTTGAAGCGATTGAAGCTGTTGGTAAACAGTTTGATCCGAATGAACACCAAGCTATTATGCAAGTGGAAGACAGTGAATTTGAATCAAACGCGGTAGTTGAAGAATTCCAAAAAGGTTATAAACTAAAAGACCGTGTGATTCGCCCATCAATGGTAAAAGTAAATCAATAATTTACATAAAAGTAGGAGGATTCGCCATGAGTAAAATTATCGGTATTGACTTAGGTACAACAAACTCTTGTGTAGCTGTTATGGAAGGTGGAGAACCAAAGGTTATCCCAAATCCAGAAGGAAATCGTACAACACCTTCTGTTGTAGCTTTCAAAAATGAAGAGCGTCAAGTTGGGGAAGTTGCGAAGCGTCAAGCAATTACAAACCCAAATACAATCATGTCTGTTAAACGTCATATGGGTACAGACTACAAAGTAGAAGTTGAAGGTAAAGATTTTACACCTCAAGAAATTTCTGCAATCATTTTACAAAACTTAAAAGCTTCTGCTGAAGCATACTTAGGTGAAACAGTAACGAAAGCTGTTATTACAGTACCTGCATACTTCAACGATGCAGAGCGTCAAGCAACGAAAGATGCTGGTCGTATCGCTGGTTTAGAAGTTGAGCGTATTATTAACGAACCAACAGCCGCAGCACTTGCTTACGGTTTAGAAAAACAAGATGAAGAGCAAAAAATCTTAGTATATGACTTAGGTGGCGGTACATTTGACGTATCTATCCTTGAGTTAGCAGACGGCACATTCGAAGTTATTTCAACTGCTGGTGACAACCGTCTTGGTGGAGATGACTTTGACCAAGTTATCATCGATCATTTAGTAGCTGAATTCAAAAAAGAAAATAGCATTGATTTAAGCCAAGATAAAATGGCACTTCAACGTCTGAAAGATGCAGCTGAAAAAGCGAAGAAAGATCTTTCTGGTGTAACACAAACACAAATTTCATTACCATTCATTAGTGCTGGAGCTGCTGGCCCATTACACTTAGAATTAACGTTAACAAGAGCTAAATTCGAAGAAATTTCAGCTGGTCTTGTTGAAAGAACATTAGAGCCAACTCGTCGTGCATTAAAAGACGCTGGTTTTGCTCCAAGCGAATTAGATAAAGTTATCCTTGTTGGTGGATCTACTCGTATCCCAGCTGTACAAGAAGCAATTAAACGTGAAACTGGTAAAGAGCCATACAAAGGTGTAAACCCAGATGAAGTTGTAGCATTAGGTGCTGCAGTTCAAGGTGGCGTACTTACTGGTGATGTAGAGGGCGTTCTATTATTAGACGTAACTCCACTTTCTTTAGGTATCGAAACTATGGGCGGTGTGTTCACGAAACTAATCGAGCGTAACACTACAATTCCGACAAGTAAGTCACAAGTATTCTCAACAGCTGCTGATAACCAACCAGCGGTAGACATTCACGTACTACAAGGTGAGCGTCCAATGTCAGCTGACAACAAAACGTTAGGTCGTTTCCAATTAACAGACCTTCCGCCAGCACCACGTGGAATTCCACAAATCGAAGTAACATTCGATATTGATGCGAACGGTATCGTTAACGTACGTGCAAAAGACTTAGGTACAAGCAAAGAGCAAACTATTACAATCCAATCTTCTTCAGGTCTTTCTGATGAAGAAGTAGATCGTATGGTACAAGAAGCTGAATCAAATGCTGATGCTGACCAAAAACGTAAGGAAGAAGTTGAACTTCGTAACGAAGCTGACCAACTTGTATTCCAAACAGACAAAGTTGTAAAAGATTTAGAAGGTAAAGTAGATGCAGCTGAAGTAGCGAAAGCAACGGAAGCGAAAGAAGCATTACAAGCGGCAATCGAGAAAAACGAACTTGAAGAAATCCGTGTGAAAAAAGATGCTCTTCAAGAAATCGTACAACAATTAACTGTTAAATTATACGAGCAAGCTCAAGCGGCTGCAGGGCAAGCAGAAGGTGCACAAGGAGCACAAGACGCTGGCGCGAAAAAAGATAATGTAGTAGACGCTGAGTTTGAAGAAGTAAAAGAAGACAAGTAATACAGTGAAATAAAATAAGTAAGATGACAAAAAGTCAAAGTCAAGCGTGCCTTGGCTTTGGCTTTTTTCACGAATAAGAAGAAATGTGTGAGGATCTTAAGTTTTTCATTTTGCATACTGTAAGTGAGGAAACTTTGTTGCAAAGCACTTTCTTTCGGTGTTAAAATTACGTTTATGTGAAAGATTCGGGGGTTGCAAATTTATGAATAAACGAGACTATTATGAGGTCCTTGGACTTAGCCAGGGCGCTTCAAAAGATGAAATTAAAAAAGCGTATCGTCGTTTGGCTAAAAAATACCATCCAGACGTAAGTAAAGAAGAAAATGCAATTGAAAAGTTTAAAGAAGTACAGGAGGCATACGAAGTATTGAGCGATGATCAAAAGCGTGCGCAGTATGATCAATTTGGTCACGCTGGTCCGAATCAAGGTTTCGGTGGCGGAGGAGACTTCGGCGGTGGCTTCGGTTTCGAAGATATCTTTAGTTCATTCTTTGGCGGTGGCGGCGGAAGACGTCGTGATCCAAATGCTCCACGTCAAGGTGCTGATTTACAATATCAAGTTACTTTAGAGTTTGAAGAAGCTATTTTTGGTAAAGAATTGAACGTTGAGATTCCAGTGGAGGATCCATGTGATACTTGTAAGGGTAGTGGAGCAAAACCAGGGACTTCAAAAGAAACATGTAAACACTGTTCAGGATCAGGGCAAGTAAGTGTAGAACAAAATACACCATTTGGGCGTATTGTAAACCGTCAAGCTTGTGGACATTGTTCAGGAACAGGTCAAATGATTAAAGAGAAATGTACGACATGCCATGGTTCTGGTAAAGTTCGTAAACGTAAAAAAATCAATGTTAAAATTCCAGCGGGTATCGATAATGGTCAACAAATTCGTGTATCTGGAAAAGGTGAAGCAGGCGTAAATGGCGGACCAGCAGGTGACTTATATGTTGTTGTTCATGTGAGAAATCATGAATTCTTTGAACGCGAAGGGGATCACATTATTTGCGAAATGCCAATAACATTTGCGCAAATGGCACTTGGTGCAGAAGTAGAAGTTCCTACCGTTCATGGCAAAGTGAAGCTGAAAATTCCAGCAGGAACACAAACAGGAACAGAATTCCGCTTAAAAGGAAAAGGTGCTCCGAACGTACGTGGATATGGTCAAGGAGATCAATATGTAGTCGTTCGTGTTGTTGTGCCGACGAAATTAACTTCACATCAAAAAGATTTATTGCGTGAATTTGCAGGGCAAGAAGAGCAGGATGATAGCTTATTCAGAAAGCTTAAACGTGCTTTCAAAGGGGAATAATGGAAATAAAAAATGGAGTTGGTAAATTGTGAAATGGTCAGAAATTAGTATTCATACAACAGAAGAAGCAGTAGAAGCTGTCTCTCATATTTTGCATGAAGCAGGCGCTAGCGGGGTTGCGATTGAGGACCCAGCGGAGTTGACGAAAGAGCGCAAGCAACAATACGGTGAGATTTATGCACTTAACCCAGATGAATATCCAAGTGAGGGTGTTTTGGTAAAAGCATATTTCCCGCAAACGGATTCTTTACACGAAACGGTTGCAGGTGTAAAATCATCTATTGATGCACTACCATCTTTCGACATCGAAATTGGTAAAGGAACTATTACAATTAATGAAGTCGATGAGGAAGATTGGGCTACTGCTTGGAAGAAGTATTATCATCCAGTTCAAATTTCTGATACATTCACAATTGTGCCGACGTGGGAAGAGTATACACCGTCTTCTCCAGATGAAAAAATTATTGAATTAGATCCAGGTATGGCGTTTGGTACAGGGACACATCCAACAACGACGATGTGTATTCGTGCGTTAGAAAAAACGGTTCAGCCAGGTGATACTGTGATTGATGTAGGGACAGGTTCGGGGGTACTTAGTATTGCTGCGGCAAAATTAGGTGCGGCTTCTGTTCAAGCGTATGATTTAGACCCAGTTGCAGTTGAAAGTGCAGAAATGAATGTGCGCTTAAATAAAACAGATGACATTGTCAATGTTGGACAGAATAGTCTATTAGAAGGTATTGAAGGTCCGGTTGATTTAATCGTAGCAAATTTACTAGCGGAAATTATTCTTCTATTCCCTGAAGATGCAGCGAGAGTTGTGAAGCCAGGTGGATTATTTATTACATCTGGTATTATTGGGGCGAAAGAAAAAGTAATTTCTGAAGCGTTAGAAACAGCTGGATTTTCAATTGAAGAAGTACTTCGAATGGAAGATTGGGTAGCAATTATTGCACGAAATGCGTAATATAGATTTTAGTCTATAAAGAACAGGGGAGTCTCTCACCGTATAAGGTGAGGGACTTGCCGTTTGTTATATGAAAATGATAACGTTTCGTTCTTTTCGTAAGTGTTGACTTACGAAAGGAACGAAACTCTACTAAGGTGATTATATGCAACGTTATTTTGTAGAAGAGAAATATGTAAATGAGACAAGTATTCGCATAATGGGTGATGATGTCCATCACATCGCAAGAGTGATGCGTATGTCAGCTGGTGACCACATTTATTGCTGTGTAAATGGTAAAACAGCGGAGTGTTCAATTGCTGAAATTACCAGTGAATTTGTGGATACCACTATTGTAGAATGGGTAGAGGCGTCAAGCGAACTTCCTGTGTTCGTGACGATTGCAAGTGGACTGCCGAAAGGAGACAAGCTAGAGTTAATTTTTCAAAAAGGAACTGAGCTTGGGGCAGCTGCATTTTTACCATTTCAAGCATCTCGATCTATTGTAAAGTGGGATGCGAAAAAAGCAGATAAAAAAGTTGAGCGTTTGAAAAAAATTGTAAAAGAAGCTGCGGAACAATCGCATAGAAGTGAAATTCCAGAAGTACACGTTCCCTCATCATTTAAACAACTGCTGTCGATGAGTAGCGAGTATGATGTTTGTCTTGTTGCGTATGAAGAAGAAGCGAAACAAGGTGAGAAATCTAATTTTGCGAAAGCTTTAGCGACGATTAAACCAGGCCAAAAGCTGCTGATTGTATTTGGACCAGAAGGCGGTTTAGCGGAGGAAGAGATAACCGCACTTCGTGAACATAAATTTGTACCATGTAGTTTAGGACCAAGAATTTTAAGAACAGAAACGGCTCCGCTTTATGCGTTAAGTGCCGCTTCTTATCATTTTGAATTGATGGGGTGATAATCAATGGCAACTGTTGCGTTCCACACGTTAGGTTGTAAAGTAAACCACTATGAAACAGAAGCGATTTGGCAATTGTTTAAACAAGGTGGTTATGAAAGAACTGAATATGAAAAAAAATCTGATGTATACGTTATTAACACATGTACAGTAACGAATACTGGAGATAAAAAAAGCCGTCAAGTAATTAGACGTGCTGTACGTCAAAATCCAGATGCGGTAATTTGTGTAACTGGATGTTATGCACAAACATCTCCAGCGGAAATTATGGCGATTCCAGGTGTAGATATTGTTGTTGGTACGCAAGATCGTGAGAAGATGTTAGGATACATCGAAGAATTCCGTAAAGAGCGTCAACCGATTAATGCTGTCCGCAATATTATGAAAACACGTGTATATGAAGAGCTCGATGTACCATATTTCACGGACCGTACACGTGCATCTTTAAAAATACAAGAAGGTTGTAATAACTTCTGTACATTTTGCATCATTCCTTGGGCGCGCGGTTTAATGCGTTCTCGTGATGGAAAAGAAGTTATTAAACAAGCGCAGCAATTAGTAGATGCGGGCTATAAAGAAATCGTATTAACAGGTATTCATACAGGTGGATACGGTGAAGATATAAAAGAGTATAACTTAGCTGGATTACTGCGCGATATGGAAGCGGAAGTAGGCGGATTGAAACGCCTTCGTATTTCTTCTATTGAGGCGAGTCAAATTTCTGATGAAGTAATTGAAGTGTTAGATAAATCAGAAGTAGTTGTACGTCACTTGCATATTCCATTACAGTCAGGATCTAATACTGTATTGAAACGTATGCGCCGTAAGTATACGATGGAATTTTTCCAAGAGCGTTTAGATCGTTTGAAAGAAGCGTTACCAGGTCTTGCGATTACATCAGACGTAATTGTTGGATTCCCAGGCGAAACAGAAGAGGAATTCATGGAAACGTACAATTTCATTAAAGAGAATCGTTTCTCTGAATTACACGTTTTCCCTTATTCGAAACGTACAGGTACTCCAGCAGCACGTATGGAAGATCAAGTTCCTGAAGACGTGAAGAACGATCGTGTTCACCGTCTAATTGAGCTATCAAATCAATTAGCGAAAGAGTATGCTTCTAAATTTGAAGGTGAAGTACTTGAAATCATTCCGGAAGAGACATTTAAAGATGGTGACCGTGAAGGTTTATATGTAGGTTATACAGATAACTACTTAAAAATTGTGTTTGAAGGATCTGAAGAATTGATTGGTAAGCTAGTAAAAGTGAAAATTACAAAAGCTGGTTATCCATATAACGAAGCGCAGTTTGTTCGTGTTCTTGAAGATGATGTAAAAAAAGAATCAGCAAGCGCATAAAATGAAACTTTAATCAGTGGGGGGGTGTTCATCCCCGCTGATTATCAGCCTGACCCCCGCCTAAGTTCTTTGCTTTCGCTGAATTTTGAGGTGGGGGTCTTACTGTCCTGGCAAATAGCGGGATAAAAAAGCATGCAAACGGAAACGATTTGCATGCTTTCTTTTTTTTGTGTGGAGAAGTTAAGTACTGAAAAGGCAGGTACGTTGAATGAGTAGTTATTTAATGCTTTCTTGTATTAAAAAAGGTGTAATGATAAAAAATATAGTTGTCTTCAGGGGAAAAGGATAATAGCTATCTACATAGCTTTTGAACAGGTAAGGGCATCTATTCTTCTTTTATTCTGCCAAATAGTTGACCTGAAGTGATAAAATGTATTATAATCGTAAAAGACATGCTGAAGAAGGGTTTCTTTTTGCATGCTGAAATTAGTATGTAAGTGTGATGTTTCGGAGGGAGGGAAAGAGAATGTCAAAAACAGTCGTTCGTAAAAACGAGTCTTTGGAGGATGCACTTCGCCGTTTTAAAAGATCGGTTTCTAAAACTGGTACACTTGCTGAAGCAAGAAAGCGCGAGTTTTATGAAAAGCCAAGTGTAAAACGTAAGAAGAAATCTGAAGCGGCAAGAAAGCGTAAGTTCTAAGAGAGGGTGTAAGTTATGAGTCTTCTCGGTCGTTTAAACGATGATATGAAACAAGCGATGAAGAATAAACAAAAAGAAAAATTAACCGTTATTCGTATGGTTAAGGCTGCTTTACAAAATGAAGGTATTAAACTGCAACATACTCTTACTGAAGAAGAGGAATTAACAGTTTTAGCTCGTGAAGTAAAACAGTATAAGGACTCCCTCCTTGAATTTAAAAAAGCTGGTCGTGAAGACCTTGTTGATAAACTGCAAAGTGAAATTCAGATTTTAAGCGCATATTTGCCGGAGCAATTAACAGAAGAAGAACTAGCGGATATAATTAAGCAAGTTATTTCTGAAGTTGGTGCTACATCTAAAGCAGATATGGGTAAAGTGATGACTGCTGTTATGCCGAAAGTAAAAGGTAAAACAGACGGATCACTTGTGAATAAGCTGGTTATCCAGCTATTAGCATAAAAAAGCGTCTCATTTCGTATGAGACGTTTTTTTATGCTTTTTTCAGTTTGGACGTGATATTACAAGCTCTTTTTTCATACATATGGGATGAGAGGGGGTCTTTTGAGATGAAAAAAATAGAACAAATGAAGAATTGGTTAACGAAGCAAATAGACCTGCCAGTGGATGTGTTAATGGATCTACCTCGGATCACGCTTGTTGGGCAAGTACATATCTATATAGAAAATCATCGAGGATTATTAGTGTTTTCAGATAAAGAGGTAAGATTGCTATTGAAACATGGTCAATTATTAATTAAAGGTCAATCCTTTGTTATTAAAACAATCCTTCCAGAAGAACTGTTGCTTGAAGGGATTATTGAACAAGTGACGTTTTTGGAAAATGAAAAGAAAGAGGAGTGAGGAGAAACTTCCGTTTGTGAAGTTTTTCTTCGTTACCTTGTATTAACAGGCGGTAACGTTCTGGCCTCAATATTCGGTTCGTACAAAGAGGATAGGTGGGAATTGAGTTCCACGTAAAAAATTGGCTCGGGAAGGTTAATAATTAGTGAGGATCAAGGAATCTGCTAATTAAAATTTTAGTACGAGCTAGTTTGATAATCGAATTGAAAAGTAGTGTATCTACTTTTAGAAAGGTAGTGGAGATAGTCGATGAAAAATAAATGGTTTATAAAATGGCTTGGGTATGTAAAGGTGCGAATTGAAGGTAGAGGAGCGGAACGCTTTGTTAACGAGTGTGTGCGGAAGAAATTACTCGTTTGGGATGTAAAGAAGATAGCTGATGAAACGTTAGTTTTTTGTATGTTATTACGAGATGTAAAAAAGATAAAACCAATTTATAGAAAAAATGAATGTAAATTATATTTTATTGGACGTTACGGTTTTCCTTTTTGGAATAAGCGTGTAATTAAAAATAGTGGATTTTTAATTGGGTTTTTAATATTTTTTTTCGGAATGATCGCATTGTCAAATATGGTGTGGAAAATTGAAATTACAGGAGCAAAACCTGAAACAGAATATATATTGATGAAAGAATTGGACAAAATGGGTATAAAAAAAGGTAAATTACAATTCCAAATGCCGAGTGTAGAAGATGTTCAACGTCATTTGACAGACAATATTAATGCGATTACTTGGGCGGGATTAGAAATAAGAGGGACAACATATCATTTTAAGATTGTTGAAAAAAATGAGCCGAAAAAAGAAAGTGAACAACAGCCACAAAACTTAGTAGCAAAAAAAGAAGGGATTATTACAAAAACATTTGTGGAAGTTGGGAAGCCGGTTGTCATGAAAAATGACCATGTGGAAAAGGGGCAACTTCTCGTATCCGGGATGTATGGTAATGAGGAGAATCCGACAGTTGTTTCGGCTAAAGGGATTGTATATGGAGAAACGTGGTATAAATCTGAGGTGGATGTTCCGTTAAAGACACAATTTCAAGTGTATACTGGTAATTCATACAATGAACATTTCCTTAAATTTGGGAGTACTAAAATAAAAATATGGGGATTTCTACAGGATAAGTATAAGCGCTCTCGTACTGAAAGTGTAAAACATGATGTGAAATTATTTGGATTTACATTACCAATTGCATACGAGAAAGATATTGTACGAGAAGAGGAAGAAGCGAACCGAGAATATACCGAAAAACAAGCAATGAAAGTAGCGAAAGAAATGGCAGAAAAAGAACTGAAGAAAAAATTGGATGAACATGCTATGATTGTAAGTGATAACATTTTGAGTAAAGAGGTTGAGGCGGATCACCTAAAGGTCACATTACATTATACAGTGATTGAAAATATTGCAGAGCCACAACCAATATCTGAATCCGATATTCAAGGAGACTGAGTAATGGCAGAACAATTAGTAGAAATGAACCAACAATTGGAAAATCCCAACGAAGCAATCGCTCTTTTTGGGGTAAATGATGCTCATTTAAAAGTAATTGAACGAGAACTTAGTGTATCGATTGTGACTAGAGGAGAATCTGTTCGTGTATCTGGGGCAGATGAAACTGTGGTGCTCGTAGAAAAAATCTTACAACAGTTACTTGTTGTTATCCGTAAAGGTGTATCAATTTCGGAAAGAGATGTTGCGTATGCGATTCAGCTTGGGCAACAAGGGAAAATTGCTCAATTCGAAGAATTATATGAAGAGGAAATTTTTAAAACGGCAAAAGGTAAATCCATTCGTGTGAAAACGATGGGGCAAAGACGATATATTCATGCAATGAAAAAGAATGATATTGTATTTGGGATAGGACCTGCTGGGACCGGAAAAACATACTTAGCCGTAGTAATGGCTGTGAGAGCTTTAAAGCAAGGGTATGTAAAGAAAATTATTTTAACAAGACCTGCTGTAGAAGCTGGAGAGAGCTTAGGGTTTTTGCCAGGTGATTTGAAAGAAAAAGTAGATCCGTATTTACGTCCACTATATGATGCGTTACATGATATTCTTGGACAAGAATATACACAACGTATGATGGAACGTGGTGTAATTGAAATTGCACCTCTTGCTTATATGAGAGGGCGTACTCTGGATGATTCATTTGTTATATTAGATGAGGCGCAAAATACAACTGGTGTTCAAATAAAAATGTTTTTAACACGATTAGGTTTTAGTTCTAAAATGGTTATTACGGGGGATCCCTCACAGGTAGACTTGCCAAAAGGGGTAAAGTCAGGTCTTTCTATTGCTGCTAATATTTTATCTGGTGTATCAGGTCTTTCGTTCATAACATTGGAACAAACGGACGTTGTGAGACACCCATTAGTGCAACGTATTATTGAGGCATATGATAAAATGGAATGATCCTATTTGTCAGGATCATTTCTTTTTGTATGATAAGGTTGGCGAATGACATATTTTTTACTATCATTAAAGACGAGGGAAATAAACTATAGGTGATAGTGGATAAAAATGTTGTCCAAAAAGTATCGTTACCTAGAAGAAATGAAAGCTATAAATAGTTTCACTTTATTTCTGGAGAGGAGAAGGTATTGAAATCATGTCAAGATCTCAAGAAATTTCTAAGTGGTTTCGTAATTTACAACATTCGAAAAAACTAAGTTGGATTTCTTACGTTTTATTAGGGGCAGTGCTGTTTTTTGCACTTATGAATAATGTAAAACCAGAGCAATTAGATGTTACAACATATTCTATTGCGAAAAAAACAATCCATTCTCCTATTAAAATTGAAGATAAAGTTACAACGGACAAAAAGAAAAAAGAAGCCGCTACAAAAGTTGAAGATCAATATACATATAAAAGTGAGTATAAACAAAATAAAGTGGATATTGTGAATGACGTCTTTGCTAAAGTAGATGAAGTGATACAAGAGATTAAAGCGGTTGGACCGGATGAGCAAAAAAAGATTACTGATGCTGAAAAAGTGGACAAGTTGAAAAAAAAATTGCCTACTGATTTAACGAAAGAATTATCTGATTCAAACTTACTAAACTTAATTAATGCAGATTCGAACCAATTAGTATTAGCGAAAGATGCAACAGTTACAGCTATTAATAGTATCATGACTGAGCATGTTAAAATGGATGAATTGAAGGATGCGAAGGAACGATATGTAAGTGAGATGAATAGTGTTAATGTTGATAATGGTTTAAAGGAATCTATTAAGGCGTTAGGGAAATATGCGATTTCTGCAAACTATTTTTATGATCCGACCTTAACAAAAGAGAAGAGAAAAGCGGAAGAAGATTTAGTTCCACCTGTTTATATTCTTCAAGGGCAAGTCCTTGTTAGAGAAGGTGAAACGATTTCAAGTGATATGTACAATCAGTTGAAATTAGTTGGCCTGTTAGAAAAAGGGAACAGTTTTCAACCCTATGTTGGGTTAGCGGTACTCATTGGTGTGCTATTGTACTTTATGCATAAGCAGTTTGAAGTGTTTTTACAGCGGAAAAGAGAAGATAGGCCGTATGTCTTAGCGTATATTACAATTTTGTCTATCACGATTGTTTTAATGAAAATCATTAGTTTGTTTCAAAAGCTTGAGTATGCAGGAATCGCGTATGTTGTTCCAGTTGCAATGGGAACAATACTTGTAAAATTAATGATTGGTGATCGATTTGTATTTTTAACGAGTATGATCTTTTCTGTATGCGGAAGTATTATGTTTAATGAAGGTGTAACGAGTACACTGAATTATAGTGTGGGGATTTATGTTTTATTAAGTTCATTATCAGTTAGTATTTTCTTGAGAGAAAAAAATCGTCGTACGATGATTTTACAAGCTGGTATACTCGTTTCTGTATTAAATGTAGTCGTATTAGCGGCTTTGCTATTATTACGTAACGGGAATTTTTCGCCTCTTGAAATTGGGGTGCAATTATTAATGGCTGCTGTTTCGGGTATTATCTCTTCTGTTCTAGCTATGGGGATTTTACCGTATTTAGAAAGTGGTCTTGGGATTGTATCGAGTATGAAATTGATGGAACTTTCAAGTCCGAATCACCCGCTTTTGCGTAAAATTTTATTAGAAGCACCAGGTACATATCACCATAGTGTAATGGTAGCTAATCTCTCAGAAGCTGCTTGTGAAGCAGTTGGAGCAAATGGAGTATTAGCGCGTGTAGGGGCGTATTATCATGATGTAGGGAAAACGGTACAACCACAGTTTTTTATTGAAAACCAAATGGGTATTGAAAACCCGCATGATAGATTAGACCCTGTAACGAGCAAAGATATTATAATTGCTCATGTAACCGATGGGGTGAGAATGTTAGAAGAACACCATATACCTCAAGAAATTATCGATATTGCTGGACAGCATCATGGTACAACGTTACTTAAATATTTTTATTATAATGCGATTAAAGAAGATAAAGAGAAATATACGGAGGAAATGTTCCGCTATCCAGGATCAAAAGCAACTTCTAAAGAGTCGGCGATCGTTGGTATTGCTGATAGTGTGGAAGCGGCGGTACGTTCGATGAACCATCCAACACCAGATCAGATTAATAATTTAGTGCAAAATATTATTAAAGATCGCCTGCAAGATGGTCAATTTAGTGAATGTGATTTGACATTTAAGGAACTACAAATCGTTGGAAAAACGTTATGTGAAACGTTAAATGGTATTTTCCATTCCCGTATTACATATCCGGAACCGCCGGAAGAAAAGGAGAAAGAATGAGTTTATTAATTGATTTTATTGATGAAACAGAAGAAGTGAAAGACGAATATATAAGTTTGATTCGAGGTTTAGTAGAGAAAGCAGCCCAAATGGAGAGCATAGAAGAAGGCGCAGAATTATCGGTTACATTTGTAGATAATGAACGTATTCGTGAAATAAACCGTGATTACCGAGATAAGGATCAGCCTACGGACGTTATTTCTTTTGCTATGGAAGAAATGGGAGAAGGCGAAATGGAAATTGTCGGTGCAGAGATGCCGCGTATGTTAGGAGATCTTATTATTTCTATTCCAAGAGCAAAAGAACAAGCTGAAGAATATGGACATTCTTTTGATCGAGAACTTGGGTTTTTAGCACTACATGGCTTTTTGCATTTGCTTGGTTATGATCATATGACAGAAGAAGATGAGAAAGAAATGTTTGGAAGACAAAAAGAAATTTTAGAGGCCTTTGGATTAGGACGATGAAAACAGGAAAACTTTTAGATAGTTTTGGATATGCTATAGCTGGTATATACTTTTGTCTTCGTCATGAACGAAATATGAAAATTCATTATTTAGCCGCAGTCATCGTTATATGCTGCGGCTTTTATTTCCATATTACAACAATGGAATGGATTGTCGTACTTATTGTGATAGGGATTGTAATGAGTTTAGAGATGGTGAATACGGCTATTGAAAAAACAGTAGACTTAGCAACCGTCGATATTCATCCGGTTGCAAAAATTGCAAAGGATGTTGCAGCAGGGGCAGTTTTATTATTTGCAATTATAGCTGCTGTAATTGGTGCTATTATCTTTTTACCGTATATGGTATAGTTGCATTCCGAAGCTTTTATTAAGCTTTGGGAGCGCCGTGAAGGCCTTTAATGAAAGAGTGTATCTATTCACATCTATGAACGGAAAGGATGCGGGAATATGAATAGCAAACAATTAATTCAAGAAGCAACCGAAGCGCGTAAACGAGCGTACGTACCATATTCTAAATTTCAAGTAGGTGCAGCTTTACTAACTCAGGATGGAAAAATATATCGTGGATGTAATGTTGAAAATGCATCATATGGTTTATGTAACTGTGCAGAACGAACAGCGTTATTTAAGGCAATTTCTGAAGGGGATAACGAGTTTGTAGCTATTGCAGTCGTAGCGGATACAAAGCGTCCAGTACCTCCTTGTGGAGCATGTCGACAAGTTATGATAGAATTATGTAAACAGGATACGAAAGTATACCTATCAAACTTACATGGTGATGTTCAAGAGACAACAGTCGGAGAATTGTTACCAGGAGCATTTTTAGCGGAGGATTTACATGAATAGAAAAGGTTATAAATCAGGTTTTGTCTCTATTATTGGCAGACCGAATGTTGGGAAATCTACATTTTTAAATCGTATTATTGGCCAAAAAATTGCCATTATGAGCGATAAGCCACAAACAACTCGTAATAAAATTCAAGGTGTATATACAGAAAATGATTCACAAGTAGTTTTCATTGATACACCAGGAATACATAAACCTAAACATAAACTAGGCGATTTTATGGTGAAGATGGCTCAAACGACATTAAAAGAAGTTGATATTGTTTTGTTTATGGTCAATGCAACTGAAGGATATGGTCGTGGTGAGGAATTTATTATTGAGAAATTACAAGAAACGAAACAACCGGTATTTTTGGTAATTAATAAAATTGACCAACTTCATCCAGAGCAATTGCTGGAGTTGATTGATCAATATCGTAAATTATATGAGTTCGCGGAGATTGTGCCAATTTCTGCATTGGACGGTAATAACGTTGAAGCGTTAATCGGAGCAATTAAAAAGTATTTACCAGAAGGACCGCAATATTACCCGGATAATCAAGTAACGGATCATCCAGAGCGATTTATTATTTCAGAGCTTATTCGTGAAAAAGTATTACATTTAACACGTGAAGAAGTACCACATTCTGTAGCGGTTGTTATTGATGCAATTCAAAAGCGTGAGGGCGGAGCGGTTTATATAAACGCAACGATTGTTGTTGAACGTGCATCACAAAAAGGAATTATTATAGGTAAGCAAGGGAAGATGTTAAAAGAAGTCGGTAAGAGAGCTCGTTTTGACATTGAAGCACTTCTTGGTTCTAAAGTATTTTTAGAAGTATGGGTGAAAGTGCAAAAAGATTGGCGTAATAAGATGTCACAGCTTCGTGACCTTGGTTTCCGTGAAGACGAGTATTAATATGAAGTAAAGTTGTGATCAGTGGATGTTTTGTTCATCCGCTGATTATTGGTTTTTATGAACCTTGATAAATTAGGAAAAATTTTTCTCACATGAAAATGAACAAAATGGGTCAACTTAATAACAACAAAAGAAATTGGTTTATAGGCTACGCTTATTGAGAAAGGTGGATTCTTATGCTAGATTTTACCTGGAAGTTTTTCTCCAAAACAGGAAGCATTGAAACGTATTTGCTTTTGAAAGAAATGGAAAAAGACGTAAACGATGAGATGGATCAACATGAAGAGGAGTTAGCGCATCTAGACTCTCCAATTTCTTGACCCGTTTTGTTCAAACCTTGGATGGTGACGAACATGTTTCAAAAAGTTGAGGGCATTGTTATCCGTACGACAGATTACGGAGAAACAAATAAGATTGTTACAATATACTCACGGGAATTTGGTAAGGTAAGTGCAATGGCAAGAGGGGCGAAAAAGCCGAAGAGTCGGTTAGCAGCTATTTCGCAACTTATGACACATGGTCATTTTCTTATTCAAATGGGATCTGGACTTGGAACTTTGCAACAAGGCGAGATTATTTCATCTATGAAAGAAATTCGCGAGGATATATTTTTAACTGCTTATGCATCATTTATTATTGAATTAACCGATAAAGCAACAGAAGATAAGAAGCATAATCCATATTTATTTGAAATGTTATATCAAACGTTGCATTATATGTGTGAGGGTGTTGATCCAGAAGTATTATCATTAATTTATCAAACGAAAATGCTTCCGGTATTAGGGATGCGCCCGTACTTTGATACATGTGCTATTTGTCATCAAGAAACAGATTTTGTCGCCTTCTCTGTCCGGGAAGGCGGTTTTCTGTGCTCGCGTCATGCGGAGCAAGATCCGTATCGCATTCCGGTGGGAGAGGCTGTTCATAAATTATTACGTCTCTTTTTTCACTTTGATTTACACCGGCTCGGTAATGTATCGGTGAAGGATAGTACAAAAAAACAAATGCGCACAGTATTGAATACATATTATGACGAATATTGTGGGATTTATTTGAAAACAAGGCGTTTCTTGGAACAACTTGATAAGTTTCAAATATAAAAAGGGCCGTATACGGTCCTTTTTACATACTTTCTTTTTCGAATAGCATATTTAGTATATAATATTTAAGAGATAGTATAACTTTTTTCGTTGTGCATTAAAGGTGGTGATTATCATAGAGCTGAATAAACGGCAAGAGCATATCATTCAGATTGTAAAAGATCACGGTCCTATTACAGGGGAGTCAATTGCTGGGCAATTGGGTTTAACACGTGCAACGCTAAGACCAGACTTAGCAATTTTAACGATGGCTGGTTATTTAGAAGCGCGTCCACGTGTAGGTTATTTTTATACGGGTAAAACCGGGGGACAGCTATTATCTGAAGCTGTTAAGAAAATTAAAGTGCAAGATTATCAATCTAGACCGGCTGTAATTGATAAAAATGTATCAGTATACGATGCAATCTGTACTATGTTTCTAGAGGACGTTGGTACATTATTTGTTGTAGATCAAGCTACTTTATTAGTTGGCGTTGTATCTCGTAAAGATTTATTACGAGCTAGCTTAGGAAAGCAGGATTTAACCTCTCTTCCGGTTAATATTATCATGACAAGGATGCCAAACATTGCGATGTGTCGCAGGGAGGATTCTTTATATGATATTGCGATGGAATTAATAGAAAGACAGATTGATGCGATGCCGGTTGTGAAGGATACGAAACAAGGTTTAGAAGTGATTGGACGAATTACAAAAACAAATATTACACGTGCGTTTGTAAATTTAGTAAATAACGAATAAGTGTAATTTGTTTAAAGTGAGGTAATGTAATGGATAATAAAATCGTATATGTCGTATCTGACTCTGTAGGAGAAACGGCTGATTTGGTTGTTAGAGCGGCAATGGGACAGTTCCCATTCGCTCCTGATATTAGGCGTGTACCGTATGTAGAAGATACAGGGACATTAAAAGAAGTAATCTCGATTGCCAAGAGCAATCAAGCGCTTATTTGTTTTACGTTAGTAAAGCCTGATATGCGTCAATATTTATTGACAGAAGCGGCAAAAGAAGGAGTAGAGGCATACGATATTATCGGACCTCTTATCGATCAAATTGAAGAAATTACAGGGCAAGTACCAAGGTATGAGCCAGGTGTCGTTCGAAGATTAGATGAAGAGTACTTTAAAAAAATTGAAGCGATTGAATTTGCAGTTAAGTATGATGATGGTAGAGATGCACGTGGTATTTTAAAAGCTGATATCGTGTTGATTGGAATTTCACGTACATCAAAAACACCACTTTCACAATATTTAGCGCATAACAAACGTTTGAAAGTTGCTAATGTACCACTTGTACCGGAAGTGGATCCGCCTGAGGAATTATATCAAGTGGCAAAAGAGAAATGTTTCGGTTTGAAAATTATACCAGATAAGTTAAATCATATTCGAAAAGAACGATTGAAATCACTTGGATTAAGTGATGGAGCAACATATGCAAATATTAATCGTATTCAAGAAGAAATTGATCATTTTGAGGAAGTAATTAGTAAAATAAATTGTCAAGTGATTGATGTATCAAATAAGGCAATTGAAGAAACAGCAAATATTATTGTGAATGCAGTGCAAAACCAAAAAATGTTTTAGCACATTTACCAAAGGTGAATGTGCTTTTTTCGCTCGTGAGAAGGCGTTAGAGGAAGATGCGAAGTAGAGCATGAACTTTCGGCTTAGTAATAGAATATAGCGGAATGGTTATACTTATATTCTTCTGTTTTTTAATTATGCTAAAGGAACGATTTCGTTATCTTTAAGTGTAAGATGAAAATTAAAGGGATATGTAGCGTAGTTGAAGAAAATATATTATAATAAAAAATTGTGATAAAAACCTATATTTTACGTTTAGACTTTAATTTTTCAGAATAAACTAGGGATAGGATTTTCGAAAAAGACATGTATTTACGTTAAATCGACAAAATCTAGACAAGAAAACGCACATTATGGAAGGATTCACAGAAGGGATGTAGAATACAGAAATATGCAAAACATCAGATAAGATATTATTTGATGCAGATGCGTATCCCGTGAAGAATGCAATTGTGCAAGTTGGAACAAAATTTTATGTCGAAATTTTGTTTGTCGTATCCTATGCTCATCGTTCAAGAAAACAGCAAGGTAATTGGGTCTATGTAGATTCTGAGCAAGATGAAGTTGATTGTTATATTTATTAACATGCAAAAGCTACAGATCTCATGATCATACAGGCTATAGTGCTTCTTGCTAGTCTTCTTGTGAAAAAGGAGTATATGTATTGTCTCCAGGAGATACATTTGTAACAGATGAGCAAATGTATACAATTTTATATAGTAGTATGTATCTGCGAATTTACGCAGACTGGGGACTTATACGAAAGGTCCAAAATCGTTTACACAATGTGATCTACAGTACTTTCTAATAAATTTAGAAAAATATTGTCGAATTATAAAGGAATCTTTTAATTTATATCGAATACAAAATACGACACGGAGATGGAGTTATGGGGAACAGAATTCCTGAAGAAGTTGTTGAACAGATTCGGACATCATCCGATATTGTAGAAGTGATTGGTGAGTATGTTCAACTTAGAAAGCAGGGGCGTAACTATTTCGGCCTTTGTCCATTTCATGGTGAGAATTCTCCTTCATTCTCTGTTTCATCTGATAAGCAAATTTTTCATTGTTTCGGATGTGGAGAAGGTGGAAATGTCTTTTCTTTTCTTATGAAAATGGAAGGACTTGCTTTCACAGAGGCTGTTCAAAAGCTTGGCGAAAGAAATGGAATTGCAGTTGCAGAATATACATCAGGGCAAGGACAACAACAAAAAGAAGACATATCTGATGACACTGTCATCATGCAACAGGCTCATGAACTTTTGAAAAAGTATTATCATCATTTATTAGTAAATACAGAAGAAGGAAATGAAGCACTTTCATATTTATTAAAACGTGGTATTACAAAAGAGATGATTGAGAAATTTGAAATTGGTTATGCATCACAAGCTTGGGATGCAGCAACGAAAATTTTACAAAAAAGAGGTTTGTCGCTATCTAGTATGGAACAGGCTGGCCTTCTTGTAAGAAGTGAGAAGGATGGCAGTCATTATGACCGCTTCCGCGGAAGAGTTATGTTTCCGATTTATACTTTACAAGGTAAGGTGATAGCGTTTAGTGGAAGGGCATTAGGAGATGACACTCCGAAATATTTGAATAGTCCTGAAACACCGATTTTTTACAAAAGTAAGCTGTTGTATAATTTCCACCAAGCAAGGCCGTTTATTAGAAAACGTGGGCAGGTTGTCCTTTTTGAAGGTTATGCCGATGTACTAGCCGCGGTGAAAAGTGGTGTGGAAGAAGCTGTTGCGACAATGGGAACAGCTTTAACTGAAGAACAAGCGAAACTTCTGCGACGTAACGTTGAAACTGTTGTTCTTTGCTATGATGGTGATAAAGCAGGGCGAGAAGCGACGATGAAAGCAGGGCAATTACTATTGCAAGTTGGTTGCCAAGTGAAAGTTACATCCTTGCCAGATAAGCTTGACCCTGATGAATATGTGCAACAATATGGGACAACCGCTTTTGAAAATCTTGTGAAATCAAGTATAAGTTTTGTTGGTTTCAAAATAAATTATTTGCGTTTAGGGAAAAATTTGCAAGATGAGTCTGGCAAAGAAGAATATGTAAAAAGTGTTTTAAAAGAGTTATCATTGCTACAGGATGCGATGCAGGCGGAATCCTATTTAAAATCATTATCGCAAGAATTTTCGTATTCAATGGAAACACTTTTGAATCAATTGCACCAATATCGCAAAGAACAAAAGGTACAGCAAAAACAAATAAAGCAGGTTTCTAAGCCATCTCAAATTGTTCAAACGAAACCGAAATTAACAGGTTTTGAAAGGGCAGAAAGAGAAATTATTTACCATATGTTGCAAAGTGCAGAAGTGACAGTGCGTATGGAACCTCATATAGAAGATTTTTATACAGAAGAACATAAAGGGATTTTATATGAACTATACGCATATTATGAAAAGGGAAATGAACCTTCAGTCGGAACATTTTTAAGTTGGCTCTCTGATGAAAAGTTGAAAAATATTATTACTGATATTTCGACGGATGAATTTATTAATCCAGAGTACACAGAAGAAGCGTTACAAGGTCATTTGGAGGCGCTAAGACGCCATAAAGAAAAACTTGAAAAGATGGAAATTATCTTTAAAGTAAAACAAATGGAAAAAACAGATCCTGTAGAGGCTGCTAAATATTATGTGGCATATTTACAAAGTCAAAAAGCAAGAAAATAGCTTTTTCGATAAAGTTTTAGTATAATGAATGTTTGTATCTCGCGTAAGGAGGGGAACAGATGGCTGATAAACCAGCTCGTTCTAAACAAATTGAAACTGAAATGACCCTTGAGCAAGTGAAAGAACAACTCACTGAGCTCGGAAAAAAACGTGGCGTTCTTACATATGAAGAGATTGCAGAACGCATGAATGGATTTGAAATTGAATCCGATCAAATGGATGAATACTATGAATATTTAGGTGAACAAGGGATTGACTTAGTTGGTGACAATGACAACGACGAAGGTCCTAATAATCGTCAAATTACAAAAACGGAAGAAGAATTTGACCTTAATGATTTAAGTGTGCCGCCAGGTGTGAAAATCAATGACCCTGTTCGTATGTACTTAAAAGAAATTGGTCGTGTAGACTTACTATCTGCTGAAGAAGAAATTCGACTTGCGACACGTATTGAAGAAGGCGATGAAGAAGCAAAACGCCGTCTTGCGGAAGCAAACTTACGTCTTGTAGTAAGTATTGCAAAGCGCTACGTGGGCCGTGGTATGCTTTTCTTAGACTTAATCCAAGAAGGAAATATGGGTCTAATTAAGGCAGTTGAAAAGTTCGACTACCGTAAAGGTTTTAAATTTAGTACGTATGCAACTTGGTGGATTCGCCAAGCTATTACACGTGCGATTGCAGACCAAGCGCGAACAATTCGTATTCCAGTTCATATGGTTGAAACAATTAATAAGTTAATCCGTGTACAACGTCAATTATTACAAGATTTAGGACGCGAACCATCTCCTGAAGAGATTGGTGAAGAAATGGATCTTGCTCCAGAAAAAGTACGCGAAATCTTAAAGATTGCACAGGAGCCAGTTTCTCTTGAAACACCAATTGGTGAAGAAGACGACTCCCATTTAGGTGACTTTATCGAAGACCAAGAAGCAACATCGCCTGCGGACCATGCAGCGTATGAATTGCTAAAAGAACAATTAGAAGATGTGTTAGATACACTAACAGATCGTGAAGAAAATGTTCTGCGTCTTCGTTTTGGTTTAGATGATGGACGAACTCGTACGCTTGAAGAAGTCGGGAAAGTATTCGGCGTAACGAGAGAACGTATTCGTCAAATTGAAGCGAAAGCACTTCGCAAATTAAGACATCCAAGCCGTAGTAAGCGTCTTAAGGATTTCTTAGAATAGGCTACCTTTAAGTTTACTTCACTTTTGTGAAGTAAACTTTTTTATTTTGTTAATTTTTGTTAAAATTTTTCTATCGGCAATGATTACAATTTCTTGTAATTTATTTTACAGAATTGTCTTTTGATTTGCAAATGCTCATTTTTCGATTTTTCGATTTATTTTGTTTATTATATACAAAATAATATGTAGAAAAGTAAAAAATATGATGAGAAACGTTAGTAATTATCGAAATAATATGCGATATAATATTGAAAATCAATAAAATGAATTTACGGAATATTTTTAACAAGTAGTAGTTTACTCTTTTCTGATAGGGCGTTTTCAAGTACAATATAAATGACTGAATCATCTAACTATTTAGCGGTATAGAGGGGGGAGAAGAGATATGAAACGTAATCCGTTGATTCCGTTCGCTCTTATTGCAGCATTAGGTATTATCGTTATGTTTGTATTTTCATTTCAGGGGCTAAATAAATCTAAAGAGTTAGCTGATGCAAAAAATGGTGGGAAACCAGCACAAACAGCATCAAAGCCAGAGGATATTGTAAAGCAAAGCTGTACGAGCTGTCATGGTGATCAGTTACAAGGAGCGGTAGGCCCTAATTTACAAAAAATTGGTGGGAAACTTTCAAAAGATGAAATTAAAGAAGTTCTGTCAAAAGGAAAAGGAAATATGCCAGCTAATTTAATTCCAGCTGATCAAGCAACGAAAGTAGCTGATTGGTTATCGAAGAAAAAATAAAGTATAGAAAAACAAGTCTTTTGCTTTTTGCAAAAGGCTTGTTTTTCTATACTATCTAAAATACGATTAGTAATAGAGAATTGAAGTATTGTTATGGACTTGCAACAACTACTATAAATTCATTATCATGGAGACAGACTGAGAAGAGAAGGAGTAATGGAAATACATGAATGAAGTAAAGCTTTCGAAACGATTAGAAGAAGTTGTGAGGGAGATTCCGGTAGGCTCTACAGTAGCTGATATTGGATCGGATCATGCGTATTTACCGTGTTATACAATTATAAATAATATTGCTACAAAAGCAGTTGCAGGAGAGGTTGTAGATGGGCCGTTTCGCTCTGCACAAGCAACTGTAGCTGAAAGTGGCTTACAAGATAAAGTAGACGTTCGTAAAGGGAATGGATTAGCTGTTATAGTGCCAGGAGAAGTAGATGTTATTACGATTGCTGGTATGGGTGGAGCGTTAATTCGTGACATTTTAGAAAGTGGTAAAGAAAAATTAGAAGGTGTAACACGTTTAATCTTACAGCCGAATATTGCAGCACACCATATCCGTGAATGGTTTATTGAAAATGGATGGGAGCTTATCCGTGAGAAAATTGTAATAGAAGACGGAAAGATTTACGAGATTTTAGTCGGAGAGCGAGGAGATACAGCAGTACCTTACTCTGAAAATAAACAAGCTGAATTGTTTATGGGTCCATTTTTAATAAAAGAAAAAAGTGAAGCTTTTATTGAAAAGTGGGAAGGGGAATTGAAAAACTTCCAAAATATTTTAAAACAGTTAGAACGTGCAGCAGAGTCTGAAGAGACAAAAGCGAAGCGTGCAGAAGTAGAAGCGAAAATGAAAATGATAGGAGAGGTTTTATCATGAGTAAAATTCCGAATGGTCATGAAATTATTTCTTTGTTTGAAGGTATGTATCCGAAGCATTTAGCGATGGAAGGGGATAAGATTGGCTTACAGATTGGAGCGCTTAATAAACCTGTCCAGCACGTATTAATCGCGTTAGATGTAACTGAGGAAGTTGTGGACGAGGCGATCCAATTAGGAGCGAATATCATTATAGCGCACCATCCTTTAATCTTTAATCCATTAAAAGCGATTCATACAGATAAGGCGTACGGAAGAATTATTGAAATGTGTATTAAAAATGATATTGCGGTTTATGCCGCACATACAAATGTAGATATTGCTAAGGGCGGGGTAAATGATTTACTTGCTGATGCGTTAGGGTTACAAAATACAGAAGTATTAGCTCCTACATATGCAGAAGAAATGAAAAAAATTGTTGTATTTGTTCCAGTAACCCATGCAGAAGAAGTGCGCAAAGCTCTTGGAGATGCGGATGCAGGTCATATCGGTAATTATAGCCACTGTACGTTCGGTAGCGAAGGGGTAGGTACGTTTATCCCTCAAGAAGGTGCAAATCCTTATATCGGAGAAACTGGGCAGTTAGAACGTGTGGAAGAGATACGTGTCGAAACGATTATTCCAGCTTCATTACAAAGAAAAGTTATTAAAGCGATGTTGGCAGCCCATCCATATGAAGAAGTGGCATATGATGTATATCCGCTTGATAATAAAGGTGAAACATTAGGTCTTGGTAAAATAGGGTATTTACAAGAAGAAATGACGCTTGAGCAGTTTGCTTTACATGTGAAACAATCATTACATGTAAAGGGTGCAAGAGTTGTTGGAAAGTTAGATGATAAGGTGCGTAAAGTAGCTGTACTTGGTGGTGACGGTAATAAATATATAAACCAAGCGAAATTTAAAGGAGCAGATGTATATGTAACAGGTGATATGTATTATCATGTTGCTCACGATGCGATGATGATTGGTTTAAATATAGTCGATCCAGGACATAACGTTGAAAAAGTAATGAAGCAAGGTGTACAAAAACAATTGCAAGAAAAAGTAGATGTGAAGAAATTCAATGTACACATTCACGCTTCGCAGTTACATACAGATCCATTCACATTTGTATAAGAAAAATAAAAACCGTTGCTCATGTAGGCAACGGTTTTTATTATTGTTCTTTTTTCACTTTTACACGAGGTAGTATCTTTTGAAGTGGTACTTTTCGAATTCTGTCCCATGTAGCTGGATTCATTGGGTCATATTGATCTAAGAAAGCAATAACTTCTTTTGTAATTGGCGTTGGAGTAGAAGCACCTGCTGTAACAGCTACGTTTTCTACACCTTGTAGCCATTCTAATTGGATTTCACTTACGTCTGCAACGCGGTATGCTGTCGTACCAGCGATTTCTTGTGATACTTGTGCTAAACGGTTTGAGTTGTTACTTTTCGGATCACCGACAACAATTGTTAAATCTGCAACATCAGCTTGTTTAGCGACAGCTTCTTGGCGAACTTGAGTTGCTAAACAAATTTCCTTGTGGAATTCTGCTGTTGGGAATTTTTTCTGAATGTCCTCCATTAAATGTTGAACATCCCATTGACTCATTGTTGTTTGATTCGTAACTAAAATTTTATCCGTTGGAATTTCTAGTGTTTTTAAATCATCAGCTTTTTCGATAAGATGAACGATATCAGGTGCGATACCAACTGCGCCTTCTGGTTCTGGATGATTTTTTTTGCCGATATAAATGACATGGTATCCTTCAGCTTTCTTTGCTTCGATAAGGTCATGTGTTTTTGTAACATCTGGACAAGTTGCATCAATTGTCGTTAAACCTTTTTCTTTTGCACGTTGTTTAACTTCTGGAGAAACACCGTGTGCAGTGAAAATAACAGTACCAGAATCGATTTTATCTAAAATTTCTAATCGACTTGGACCGTCTAATGTAATGATGCCATCCTCTTCGAAAGCATCTGTGACATGCTTATTGTGAACAATCATACCTAAAATATAAATGGGTCTCGGTAATGATTTATCTAATGCGGCGTTACGTGCAATAACCATTGCGTCAACAACACCATAGCAATAACCACGAGGGGAAATTTTAACAATCTTCATGTGAGTAATCCTCTCCTTCTAAACAAGGGATACTTTTGTGCATAGTCCATTACATTATAAAGGAGGAGTGGATAGAAAACAAAGGATTGTTACACATATAGTTTTGGTTTTGTTGCTGATTGTTGAACGGGTTCTTTCGGAACCTCTTTTTCTATTACCGGTTCAAGCACTATTTTTTTTCGTTTCCTTTTTGGAGGTGGAGGAGGTGGAGTTGCTACCTCAACCTGTTCTGTTGCATCTTCAGTTTGATTTTCTTCCGTACTTTTTCCAGAGGTGAGGATTTTAACAATGCTTGGTAGACTACGCATAATGGGACCGTACTGTTCGACAACAGGACCGACAGATTGCACGACTTGAGATACTTTTTCGATATTATTTATCATATTAGTTGGGTTCGAAATTAAATTTGAAAAAAAACTACCGATGCCGCTGCTAGATGCCGCTGCAGTTGTAGCTGACGCAGCACCACGTGTATCGTTTGATTCATACATTTGAGGTGGTATCATCTGCTCTGGATATTGCTGCATGTATGGCTGATATTGTTGTGTATATTGTTGTTGGTAGGGCTGTTGGTATGACTGTTGCTGTTGATATTGGGGCGGCGGTTGTTGGTGCATCATCGGTGGCCCTTCCATTTGTCGATAAGGAGGGACCATTTGCATGAAAGGTTCGGTTGGATCGTGTTTTTTAAAGAGTTTAGCAAGGAAACCTTTCTTTTTTTGAGCCATCGGTGGTAGTTGTGGAATCGGATATGGTGTGTAAGATTGTTGTCCTCGATTCGGATACATTTGTCTTATAGGGGATTTCGGAAACATGTGGGAAATCCTCCTTTCTTCAGTTAGGTATATACACATACAATATGCAATGGAAGGAAAGAAGGTTAGTTTTTGAGATAAAAACCTAAACTAAAGATGGATTTTACTTGTAGATTTCGATATAATGTAGACTTGACTGATTTGTGCGCAGTAGAAATTTTAGAAAGAAGGTGTAACTTATGACACTACAAACTTTTACACAGTATGATTTTAAACCATTTTTAATAGATGCAGTTCGTGAACTACGCTTTACAGAGCCAACAGGAATTCAAAAGAAAATTTTCCCGGTCGTGAAAAAAGGTGTGAGTATAATTGGACAATCCCAAACTGGTTCTGGGAAAACACATGCATACTTACTTCCTACATTAAACAGAATTGATGCAAGTCGTGAAGAGGTACAACTTGTTATTACAGCGCCTACTCGTGAGTTAGCACAACAAATTTACGAAGAAATTGTGAAACTAACAAAGTTCTGTGCAGAAGATCAAATGATTACAGCACGCTGTTTAATTGGTGGAACTGATAAACAACGATCAATTGAAAAGTTGAAAAAACAACCTCATATTGTAGTTGGAACGCCAGGACGTATTAAAGATTTAGTAGAAGAAAAGGCGCTATTTGTTTATAAAGCGGATACTATTATTGTCGATGAAGCGGACTTAATGCTTGATATGGGATTCATTCAAGATGTAGATAAAATTGCGGCACGTATGCCTAAAAATCTGCAAATGTTAGTTTTCTCTGCAACAATTCCTCAAAAATTAAAACCATTTTTGAAGAAATATATGGAGAATCCAGAACATATTCATATTAATCCGAAGCAAGTTGCAGCAGGAAATATTGATCATTACCTTGTGCCTTCAAGACACCGTAATAAAACTGAATTAGTGAAAAATATGCTACTTCAATTTAAACCATATTTAGCAATTGTCTTTACAAACACAAAGAAGAAGGCTGACGAAGTAGCCGATGGATTAGCAGAACGTGGATTAAAAGTAGGGCGTATACACGGTGATTTATCACCACGTGATCGTAGAAAAATGATGAAACAAGTTCGTGATTTAGAGTTCCAATACATTGTCGCAACAGATTTGGCGGCACGCGGTATTGATATTGAAGGAATTAGCCATGTTATTAACTATGAACTTCCACCAGATTTAGATTTCTTCGTTCACCGTGTTGGAAGAACTGCACGTGCGGGTCATTCAGGTATTGCAGTGACGATTTATGATCCAGCAAATGAAGAAGCGTTAGATAGTTTGGAAAAACAACGTCATATCGAGTTTAAACATGTAGATTTACGCGGAGATGAATGGGCGGATTTAGGTGACCGTCGTCGTCGTAAGAGCCGTAAAAAACCAAGTGATGGACTAGATGTTATGGCGACAAAAGTTGTTAAGAAGCCGAAAAAAGTAAAACCAAACTATAAACGAAAACTTGCAACAGAACGTGACAAAGTGAAGAAAAAATATAGCAATAAAAAAAGATAAGGGATTTCCCTTATTTTTTTTTATCTCACTGCTTGAGAGAAAGTCGATTAATGTAGACTAATAATTAGTGAGGGGTAGAAAAAACGTTGACTAAAGTTTCGCTTTATTGGGTTAATTTTAGTATAGAGTTCAGATTGTTTGAATAGTCCGTTTAATTTATGTAGTGCCTTTTGTGTGAACAAACAATTCGCTACATATTTCTACAAATTATGCTATCATTATATCTATTGTATATTGAAGAGGTGATTGTATGTTAAAGATTGGATCTCATGTTTCTATGAGTGGTAAGAAAATGTTATTAGCAGCAAGTGAAGAGGCTGTTTCATACGGTGCAACGACGTTTATGATTTATACAGGTGCACCGCAAAATACACGAAGAAAACCAATTGAAGAATTGAACATAGAAGCAGGAAGAAAACATATGGAACTAAACGGTATTGAAGAAATTATCGTACATGCGCCATACATTATTAATCTTGGGAATACGACGAAGCCAGAAACATTCCAATTAGGTGTAGACTTCCTTCGCATGGAAATTGAAAGAACATCGGCATTAGGTGTAGCGAAACAAATCGTTCTTCACCCAGGTGCGCACGTTGGTGCAGGAGCGGATGCTGGTATTCAACAAATTATTAAAGGGCTTAATGAAGTATTAACGCCAGAGCAGACGGTTAACATTGCGTTAGAAACGATGGCAGGAAAGGGAACGGAATGCGGTCGTAGCTTTGAAGAAATTGCGAAAATTATTGATGGTGTGAAATATAATGAAAAACTATCTGTATGTTTTGATACGTGTCATACGCATGATGCAGGTTATGACCTTGTAAATGATTTTGACGGTGTGTTAAACGAATTTGATAAAATTGTTGGGATAAATCGTTTACAAGTACTTCATATTAACGATAGCAAAAATGTACGCGGAGCTGGAAAAGACCGTCATGAAAATATTGGTTTTGGTCATATTGGCTATAAGGCATTGCATCACATTGTGCATCACCCACAACTTACGCACGTACCAAAAATTCTTGAAACGCCGTATGTAGGTGAAGATAAAAAAGATAAGAAGCCACCATATAAATTAGAAATCGAAATGCTGAAAAATGGTACTTTTGATGAAGGGATTCTTGAAAAAATTAAAGCGCAATAAGGAGGGGATTTTCCCCTCCTTATTTTAATAGCTGCTGAAATAAAATATTTACTTGTTGGGCAGTGGCAGGAGTAGTTACTTTAGCGATTTGTTTTAACAAATCTAGTCGCTCGGTATTATCGTAAATGTTAATGTTTTTCCCTTTCATAAGTAAAACGATTTTATCAGCTTGTGCAGTTGTGATTGGAACTTCGTATTCTTTACTATATTTCAATAGTTCTTTTGTAGAAATATGATTTAATTTTTTGTTCACAATTTGTTTAATGAGGTTCATCGTGTTGTCCTCCTTCACACGTTCTTCTATCGAAATATATGTACGCATAGCTTGTACATATTCGTATCAAGGTGCATTTTTTCAATGGGGAAAAGAAGCTTATGTTATAATATAAGAACAAAACTATAGATAAAGAGTATAAGGAGGACTTATGGAAAAAAAGCAACATCGAAAAGAAAGTGTTATTCATCTTGTATATCGTTTAGTTATGATTGTCTTTGGGGCAGCGTGTGCGGCGGTAGCGATTGAACTGTTTTTAATGCCAAATAAAATTATTGATGGTGGAATTATTGGTATTTCTCTTATATTAGATTATCTTACTCCTAATATTTGGTGGTTAAGCTTTTCTACTTTAGTTGTTATCCTCAACATTCCTTTTATGTACTCCGGGTATAAGCAAATTGGAAAAACATTCATGTTATCTTCAGCATTTGGAATTGTAGCTTTAGCATTTATTGAATCAACGTTGCATGCTATTCCGCCATTTACAACAGAGCCGATTTTAGCAACAGTTTTCGGCGGTCTTATTTTAGGAATTGGTGTAGGACTTGTTATTCGTCATGGTGGATCGTTAGACGGGACCGAGATTATGGGGATTCTATTAACGAAGAAATTACCGTTTTCTGTTGGTGAATTCGTAATGTTTGTGAACTTATTCATTTTTGCATGGGCAGCATTTGTTTTTGGTGTTGAACAAGCGATGTATTCTGTTATGACGTACTATATCGCATTCAAAACAATTGATACGGTAATTCAAGGATTAGACGAAACGAAAGCAGTTTTAATAGTATCGGATCAATATGAGGAAGTATCAAATGCGATTTTACACCGCCTTGGTCGTGGAACAACAAAACTTGTTGCTAAAGGTGGCTATACAGATAAAGAAAAAGAAGTTATTTATGCAGTTGTAACACGTCTGGAAGTGACGAAGTTAAAATCAATTGTGCATGAAATTGATGAAAACGCATTTGTTACGATTATGAATACACAAGAGACAAATGGTGGTAAGTTTAAATCAGCAATTCACTAAAAAATTAATTGTAATATCTTTTGAAAGCAGAGAATTCTTCTCTGCTTTTTGTTATAATAATAAGGTTTCTTGAAATAAAGAATATATTTTAGGCAGATTGGTTTACAACTATAATAAGCTGTACTATAATTCAAATAGAGATAAATCGGAATCATTCTGAATTAAAATAGGTGAGATGCTATGAATAATATATTGGAAATAGAAGGATTAACGTTTCGGTATGAAGATCGCAACGTGTTAGAAGATATTAATTTGCAAGTTCCGAAGGGAGCTTTTTTAGGTTTAGTTGGACCGAATGGTTCAGGGAAATCGACTTTACTTAAATGCTTATTGGGTGTTTTAAAACCAAAGCAAGGAAGTATTAGATTGTTTGGCATTGATAGTAAGAAATTTAAAGAGTGGAATAAAGTTGGTTATGTATCCCAAAAGGCAAGTAGCTTTAACTCAGGTTTCCCGGCAACTGTTTTCGAGGTTGTTTCAATGGGGCTCGTTTCGAAAAAAGGGCTTTTTCGCTTTTTTACGAAAGACGATAATGCGAAAGTAGAAAAAGCGATTGCTGATGTAGGTATGAGCGAGTTTCGAGGTCGCAACATTGGAGAACTTTCTGGTGGACAACAACAGCGTGTATTTATTGCTCGTGCACTTGTAAGTGATCCGGAATTGCTTATTTTGGACGAGCCTACTGTTGGGATTGATGTGAAAAATGTGGCAAGTTTTTATGAGATACTAGAGGATTTAAACAAAAGATTGGGAATTACGTTAATTCTTGTTACGCACGATATGGGTGCTGTAACAGAGAAGGTGACGCATGTTGCATGTTTGAATCAGCATTTACATTTCCATGGGAATGTAGAGAAATTCCGAGAGTTAGAAGATGCAGAAATGTCGATTTTATATGGACATCATGTTCATCGCTTAGAACATGAACATGGGCATCACGGGAGGATATAATGATACAGGATTTTTTACAATATGATTTTTTACGTAATTCCTTATACGCTGGTATTTTAATAGGGCTTGTCGCACCACTTATCGGCGTGTTCGTTGTAATTCGCCGCATGTCGCTTATTGCGGATGCATTAAGTCATGTGACGTTATCAGGAATTGCAGCAAGTTTATTACTTGAAAAGACAATCTTTACCGGTGGGTTTTTAAACCCTTTATATATGGGGATGTTTTTTTCAATCGGTGGAGCATTGCTAATTGAAAAATTACGTACTGTATATAAACATTATCAAGAGTTAGCAATCCCGATTATACTTTCAGCAGGGATGGGGATTGGAGTTATCTTCATCT
This sequence comes from Bacillus cereus group sp. BfR-BA-01523, assembly GCF_022662615.1. Classification (NCBI taxonomy): domain Bacteria; kingdom Bacillati; phylum Bacillota; class Bacilli; order Caryophanales; family Bacillaceae; genus Bacillus; species Bacillus cereus group sp. BfR-BA-01523. The sequence goes on along the minus strand of NZ_JAKUDX010000003.1, from coordinate 555,512 downwards.
CACTTGCTAATGGATTCAATACGGATTTATTTAGTTATTTATTTGGTAGTGTAAGTGCTGTAACAAGTGCGGATTTAATTATTATTGGTATAGTAGCAATTGTTGTTATTGCGACGATTGTTTTATTATACAAAGAGTTGTTTTTACTATCATTTGATGAGGAATACGCTGTATCAACCGGTTTAAGTGCAAAGTGGATTCACTTTATCTTCATTATATTAGTTGCTCTTGTAATTGCGGTATCAATGCGTGTTGTAGGTGTTCTTCTCGTATCATCTTTAATGACGTTACCAGTTGCAGCAAGTATTCGTATTGCAAAAGGATTTAAACAAACAATTTTCTTTTCCATTTTATTTGGTGAAATTGCAGTAATTGGTGGAATGTTTGCTTCGTATCAACTTGATTTAGCTCCAGGTGGTACAATTGTTATGATAGCGGTTCTTATTTTAATTGGTGCAATTTTATGGAAAAAGAAAAAAACTGCATAAAGTAGGGATAGGTATGAATCTAACAGAAGCTTTACGCCTAATGAAGGAAAAGGGATACAAACATACGGGGAAAAGGGAAGAGATGCTGAGATTATTCGCAGCTCATAATCGTTATTTAACTGCGAAAGATGTTTTAGAGCATATGAAGGGTGATTATCCAGGACTTAGTTTTGATACGATTTATCGTAATTTAACGGTTTTTGCTGAAGTCGGTGTTTTAGAGCAAACGGAATTAAATGGTGAAAAGCATTTCCGTTTTACATGCTCCATTATGGAACATCATCATCATTTCATTTGTTTAGATTGTGGTGGTACGAAAGAGATTAATTCCTGCCCGATGGATTTTATGAATAAAGATTTTAAAGGTTATGAGGTAACGGGGCATAAGTTTGAAATATATGGTCGTTGCCCAAAATGTGCAAAATGAGAGGGCTCGTCAGTTATATAACTGACGAGTTTTTAATTTGAATGTAAAAAAAGGTTGCTCACAAAAATTGTGGCAACCTTCTTTTTATTGTTCTTGTTTTTCTTTTTCTTTTTCTCGTTCGGCAGCCATTTCAGCAGCGATTACATCAATTTCTTTTTTCAGTTCTTCTACCATTGTTTCTTCTGGTACTTTACGAACGACTTGCCCTTTACGGAATAATAAACCTTCTCCGCGTGCACCGGCAATACCGATGTCAGCTTCACGAGCTTCACCAGGACCGTTTACGGCACAGCCGAGTACTGCAACCTTAATTGGAACTTTAAGTGTGGAGATGTATTCTTCAACTTCATTAGCAATGCTAATTAGGTCGATTTCAATACGACCACAAGTTGGACAAGAAATAAGTGTTGCGGCATTAGATGCAAGACCGAATGATTTTAATAGTTCACGTGCAACTTTTACTTCTTCAACTGGATCAGCGCTTAAAGAGATACGAAGTGTATTTCCGATGCCTTTACTTAAAATTGCTCCAAGACCGGCGGCGCTTTTTACAGTCCCAGCAAACAATGTTCCTGATTCTGTAATACCTAAATGTAATGGATAATCAAAAGCGCGAGCAGCTTTTTCGTATGCTTCAATTGCTAAGTTAACATCAGAGGCTTTCATTGATACGATAATATCGTGGAAATCTAAGTCCTCTAAAATTTTAATATGGTGCAGTGCGCTCTCGACCATACCATCAGCAGTTGGATATCCATACTTTTCTAAAATATGACGTTCTAATGAGCCGGCATTTACACCGATACGGATTGGAATGCCACGCTCTTTCGCTGCATTTACAACAGCTTCTACTTTATGGCGACGTCCAATGTTACCTGGATTGATACGTACTTTATCAATGCCGCCTTCGATTGCTTTTAAAGCAAGGCGGTAATCAAAATGAATATCAGCAACAAGTGGAATGTTGATTTGTTTTTTAATATCAGCAATAGCATTTGCTGCGCGTTCGTCTGGAACAGCAACACGAACAACTTGACAGCCAGCTTCTTCTAAACGTTTAATTTCAGCAACTGTAGCCTCAACATCATGCGTTTTTGTTGTCGTCATACTTTGTATAATTAATTCATTGTTACCGCCAATTGTTAAATTACCGACTTTAACTGGACGTGTTTTTGTGCGTTGAGTCATTTCATTCACGAATTGATCGCTCTCCTTATAAAAGAAGTTTCTTATTTTAGTCCCTTACATCAATGATAGTATGTGTGAGAAAGGGCTATAGAAACCAAAGTACTCGGTTTCACTTTTACTATTGTATCAGCGCCTTTATGTAATTGACAAGGATTAAGTGATTGCTTATTGATATAAGGGGAATTTATAAGACTTTCCAACTTGGATTTTTGTAGCAGATGTATTTTTATTTAATTGCTTAAAATCATCAATTACTTTTTCAATAGAAGGAATTTTTTTCTTATTAATCGCTTCTGTAATAGAAAGAACTGTATCACCAGTTTTTACTTCGATTGCTTTATAAGCTGTATCCGTTTCTTTTTCTTTTTCTGTTTCTTTCTCTTTATTTTGTTTTGTATCTGTATTTTCTTTTTTTATCGTTTGGGCAGCAGATGTTTTTTTGTATGAACTTAACATCGGTAAAGTACCGATTTTTATGTCGTAATAAAATATATAACCGAGGACAAGCACGAATAAGAGTACACCTAATCTCTTCATATCCTTCACTCCTTTGCTAGGAATATATGCTTGTCCAAAAAAAAAATGCCTATTTAGGCATTTTTTTATAGTTCTTGTTTTTCTTTCGGCTTTGGAACTTCTTTAATTGTTAAGTATAGAACGATTAAAACAACTGCAATGTAAATGAATGTTGCGCCAGGTACGTTTATTTTGAATAAATCCATAATCATAAAGAAGATTGTTGGAATTGTGTAGCTGTAAGCAGTTAATGTCCAAACTTGTTTATAAGATAATTTGCGTTGACCGCTCATCGCAGAACCGATGAAGGCAAGCAATGTAACTCCTACAAAGGTAATAAATAATTGGAACAAGTACAGTAAGAACCCAATAACGAATAATAAGATTGGATAAATACTGTCAAATAACGAAATGAAATCTTGTAAATCTTTTTTCTCAAGAGATGCGCCTAATAAGTCATTATAGGAGTATGTTTGTGTTTGACCATTCCCCATGGAGACTACTTTATCTTTTAAAACAAATAAACCTGTTTTATTTTGATATTTTTCTAAGTCTGTTGAATTTGGATCAAATACGAAAAGGGCATTTCCATCTTCTTTTTCGATAGGTTGATCAATATCAGCTGTTAGCTCGCCATTTTCAATTTTAAAATCAGGTAAATCTTTTTCGATTACTTTATTTACCATGTTAACACCATCTTGAATAACGCTACCGTACAAGAAAGTTCTTGGAATAGTAGTGATTAGGCAAAGAAGCATAATATACAAAATGGTTTTACCGATTTTTTGAAAACGGAAAAGCGCCATATCTTTAGGCGAATATACGCTTTTTGCTAGCTGTGTAAAAATGGACATAGATTCACTTCCTTTATATATGTATAAAATCATTGTAACGTACGAATCTAGAGAAGCTCAAGATATATTATATTTACATATAGTAGAGAGGACTAAATTCCTTCTTATTAATTTACTTCTTTTAGTAGAGAAAAATACAATTGACACTTTTCTTTCGTATATGGTAAATTTATCTTACATTTTTCAAACGATATACCTGATTGGAATTTAGTTGTTTTTAATGGTACATACATAATCGTGGACCCTTAGCTCAGTTGGTTAGAGCAGACGGCTCATAACCGTCCGGTCGTAGGTTCGAGTCCTACAGGGTCCATATCCATTTCATATGTTTATTATGTCAGCAGGAAGCTTCCTTGTAGAAGGAAGCTTTTTTTCGGAATATATGAGCATTTTAATTGAAAAGAAGTGGGAATTTTGCTACTTTAATGATAGCAAGACAAAGCGATTTATTTGTTTGCACCCTATGGCAATTAGGGTAGAATGAAGTTGTATGTCACTTAAGTGGCAATACATAAACCGGGAGGAATATAACAATGGCAAAACACGAATTACCAAATTTACCTTATGCGTATGATGCTTTAGAACCTCACTTTGATAAAGAAACAATGAACATCCATCATACAAAACATCACAACACGTATATTACAAACTTAAACGCTGCTTTAGAAGGTCATGCAGAATTAGCTGACAAAAGCGTTGAAGAATTAGTTGCAAACTTAAACGAAGTACCTGAAGCAATCCGTACAGCAGTACGTAACAATGGTGGCGGACATGCTAACCACACATTCTTCTGGACAATCCTATCTCCAAACGGCGGGGGACAACCAGTAGGCGAACTTGCAACTGCGATTGAAGCGAAATTCGGTAGCTTCGATGCATTCAAAGCAGAATTCGCAAAAGCTGGCGCAACTCGCTTCGGTTCTGGTTGGGCTTGGTTAGTAGTAAACAATGGTGAGTTAGAAGTAACAAGCACTCCAAACCAAGATTCTCCTCTAACTGAAGGTAAAACTCCAGTTATCGGTTTAGATGTTTGGGAGCATGCTTACTACTTAAATTACCAAAACCGTCGTCCTGACTACATCGGTGCATTCTGGAACGTTGTAGATTGGAACGTTGCTGAAAAACTTTACCAAGAAGCAAAATAATTAAAGTTAATACAGCTAGAAAAAAGCTAGGGGTTTTCTCCTAGCTTTTTTCTATGTTCTCCTTTTACATAATTGAGCTTGTCTTTGGAAGACTAGAACATGAAGTAAAGGAGAGTTGTGTATGAAGTGGAAACATGTAATCGGTGATGTTGAAGTGAATCGGGATTTAGTATTATTGCTCGTTATAGGAGGTTTATACACGCTCGCAATTTCTTTATCGAATACGTTTGTAAACATTTATTTATGGAAGCAAACACAAAATTATGTGAATCTGGGCTTGTATAATTTGGCCAGCGTTGTATTGCAGCCTCTAACATTTCTTGTGGGCGGGAAATTAGCGAAACGTATTGATCGCTCGATTTTATTGAGAATCGGTGTAGGCACGTTAGCTGTTTTTTTTATCGTCGTTTTAGTAGCGGGAAAAAGTGCATCTCACTATATTTTATTAATGGGAGCCCTTTTAGGAGTTGGTTATGGTTTTTATTGGCTCGCTTTTAACTTGTTGACATTTGAGATTACAGAACCAGAAACAAGAGATTTTTTTAACGGTTTTCTAGGACTTCTTACATCGTTCTCTGGAATGATTGGACCGATAGCAGCAGGATATACAATTTCACGTATGGAAAAATGGAGTGGTTATACTGTCGTTTTCTTCCTCTCGTTAATGCTATTTGCGGTTGCAGTCGTTCTAAGCTTTTTTTTATCGAAGAGGGAATGTGAAGGACGCTATGAAATTGTGCAAGTATTGAAAGAGCGGCAAGTTGATGAAAACTGGGGAAGAATTACGCGTGCTCATTTCTTCCAAGGTTTGAGAGAGGGAACGTTTATTTTCGTTATTTCGGTATACGTCTATTTAGCATCTGGTAGCGAGTTAGCACTAGGGAAGTATAGTTTAGTGAATTCTGCAGTATCATTTGTATGCTATTATTTAGTTACTCGTCTGTTAAAGAAAGAATGGCGAAAAAAAGCAATTTTACTTGGTGGCATTATTTTATATGCGGTCGTATTTTTAGTTATTTTCAATGTTACATATACGAAATTACTTATTTATGCAGCATGTATTGCGGTTGCATATCCCATTTTACTCGTTCCGTACGGATCCATGACATACGATGTAATTGGTAGAGCAAAACAGGCGAGAGAATGGCGTGTAGAATATATAGTGGTCAGGGAATTATGGTTAAATGCCGGAAGAATTTGTTCCATTTTAAGTTTTTTATGTGCTGTCATATTTTTTCCGCCTGAAAAAAGTTTACCTTTCTTACTATGTATTTTAGGAGCTGGACATTTTCTTATTTATTTTGCAGTTAAAAATGTCAAATATGATGAGGGAAATGTGAACAAAACCAGCGCTGTAGCGCAAGGAACCCCACAGAATCAAACTGAACCAGAAGGTTAACTTATCGTTTGTTTTATGCTAGAATAGAAAAAGATGTAAGACAGCAGTGAGGGCACCTGTATGAAGGTGTCCCTTTCACATTACATAGCTGTTGGTAGAGGGGGTTTGTATGAGCAAGAAGCAGAAAAAGAACCAGACAAAGACAAAAACCCACGTTCCCTTTCGGTTAAACGTGTTGTTTTTTTGCGTGTTTTTAATGTTCTCCGCGGTTATTGTAAGGCTTGGATACGTACAAATTGTTCGTGGTGAGGAATATAAAAATGAAGTTGAGAAAAAAGAAAATTCAACGATAAGTAATCCTGTACCACGCGGGAAAATATTTGATCGTAATGGAGAAGCGGTCGTAGATAATGAGCCTATTCGTACAATTACATTTACAAAAATGAAGGGATCAACTGCAGCAGATCGCTTAGAAACGGCGAAAAAGTTAGCAGATTTAATTGAGGTCCCAACAGATAAGTTAACAGATCGCGATAAAAAAGATTATTGGCTTGCTTTACATAAAGAAGAAGCAAAAGCAAAAATCACAAAAAAAGATCGTGAAGAGCTTAAAATGAATAAAATTGACGATAAAGAACTAGATGAACGTCAACGAAATCGTGTAACAGAAGAAGAGATTAATCAACTGTCAGCAAAAGATTTAGAAATATTGGCGATCAAAAGTAAGATGGAAAGCGGATATGCAATGACGCCGCAAATCGTTAAAAAAGGTGCAACAGAAGAAGAATACGCGATTATTAGTGAAAATTTAGCGAAATTACCAGGTGTAGATACAAATGTTGACTGGGAGCGAAAATATAAGTATGATGATATGTTCCGAAGTGTACTTGGTGGTGTAACTTCTTCTGATGAAGGGTTACCGAAAGAGAGATTAGATTACTATCTTGTTCGCGATTATAATCGAAATGATAGAGTAGGAAAAAGTTATCTTGAACAGCAATATGAAGATAGTCTGCACGGTACGAAAGAAGAAGTGAAAAATATTACAGATAAAAACGGTAATATTTTAGAAACGATTAATGTATCGCAAGGACAACGAGGTAACGACCTGAACTTAACAATTGATATGGAATTACAGAAGCGTGTGGAAGATATTATTACCAAAAATTTAATGAAATTTAAAGGGGGAGAACCTCTTTTAGATCGGGCATTCGTTGTAATGATGAATCCGAAAAATGGTGAAGTTTTATCTATGGCTGGGAAACAATTAGTGAATGAAAATGGCGAAACGAAAGTGCAAGATTTCGCATTAGGAACGATGACAAGTGCTTATCCGATGGGATCGACTGTAAAAGGGGCGACAGTACTTACGGGATATCAAACAGGTGCGATTCAACCGGGTTCAGTTCAAGTCGATGAACCAATCGTATTAAAAGGAACGAAGAAAAAATCTTCTTGGAAGACGATGGGACCTATTAATGATTTGACAGCGTTAAAAATGTCTTCTAACGTATATATGTTTAAAACAGCGATGAATATCGCTGATGTTCCATATGTTAGAGGTGGTACGTTAGATATACCACAAAAAGCATTTGATACGATGCGATACTATTACGGTCAGTTTGGACTTGGTGTAAAAACAGGTATTGATTTACCGAATGAATCTGCTGGACAAAGAGGTAGAACAGACAATATCCCAGGTTTCTTATTAGATTTATCAATTGGACAGTATGATACGTATACACCACTTCAATTAGCACAATATGTTTCAACAATTGCCAATGGTGGTTACCGTATGCAGCCGCAAGTTGTAAAGGAAATTCGTCAGCCATCGGCGAAGCCAGAGGAAGTTGGAAAAGTTGTTCAATCTATGGAACCGAAAGTATTAAATCGTATTGATATGCCTGAATCACAAATTAAACGTGTTCAAGAAGGATTTAGACAAGTATTTAACGATTCAGGTGGTACCGCTACGAAATACTTTACAGGTGCACCATATAAGGCAGCTGGGAAAACGGGTACAGCTCAAACTGTATATGGCGGAGATAAAGAGATTGGTAAAAAAGCAGATGGTCAGCGTGTGGAGACTTATAACTTAACATTAGTAGGTTATGCCCCGCTCGAAGATCCAGAAGTAGCATTCTCTGTTGTTGTTCCGTGGGTACATGATGATAAGACTGGTATTAATGGATATATTAGTCGTGAAATTATGGATGCTTACTTTGATTTGAAAAACCAAGAAATAAATGGTGAAGCTCCAAAAGATAATAAAAATCAAAAAGAAGATCAAGATGATGAATAAAAAAGTTGTAAAAAAAGCACACTATCTGAAAAGATAGTGTGCTTTTTTTTATGCCTTACGCATATGGTTTAGTAAATGTGGACAAGCATAAAATATTGAAAAAACATGTAGTTTCAAAAACGATGAACACAACAAGATTAGTGCATACGCTCTAAGTTTGTTGTGTGTGATAGGCGATAGCAGTTTTATCCCGCGTTTGAGGGCGGTAAAACTCCCACCTCAAAATTCAGCTGGAGCAAAGAAGTTAGGTGGGAGCCCTGCTGCCCGTAAACGCCCGATTGGTGAGGGCTAATAATCAGTGGGGGATGAACAAAACCCCCACTGATTAAAGTTTCGCTTTATGGATGATTAGAAAATTTCCTGCATCTAAAGTACAAAAGTGAAAATAAAGTTTGTGTATACAGTTGTTTTTGTGGGACTTTACAAAACTTTTACAAATAATTAAAACCGAATTAATAGTTTAGCAGTATTCTTATATCTGTAATCCTGTTATTTCCGGTTACTTCTAGGAGGAAGAACACGTGAAATGGATGAGCGCATCGATTAAAGTTTTGACATTATCGACATGTTTCCTTTGTTTTAATATGTCTACTGCATTCGCTACAAATGAAATGGGAGAAGTGAGAGTTGATGGATCCTCAACGGTTTTCCCCATTATAGAGGCAGTAGCAGAGGAATATACAAAGGCCCATCCAAACGTGAAAATTTCTATTAGTATTTCTGGGACAGGGGGAGGATTTAATCGTTTCAGTAAAGGAGAAGTAGATATAAACAATGCTTCGAGATTGATGAAACCGGTAGAAGAAAATGCAATGCAGAAAAAATTCATTCAATTTACACCATTTGAGGTTGCTTATGACGGTCTAACGATTGTTGTGAATCGTCAAAATACGTGGGTAAACAATATGACGATAGACGAGTTACGTCTATTATGGAGTGAAAATGGAAGATTGAAACGATGGTCACAAATTCATTCATCATGGCCTCGTGAACAAGTTAAATTTTATGCGCCAGGCGTAGACTCTGGTACTTATGATTATTTCCAAAATGTTGTCTTACAAAATAATCGCCTTGTAAAAACGGTTTCTTTGTCTGAAGACGATCAAGTTATTATGCAAGGGGTAATGAATGATAAAAATGCCATTGCTTTTGTAGGATATGCTTATTATATGGCCAATCGAGATAAGGTAAAAGCAATACAGGTGGATGGTGTATTTCCAACGAAAGAGACCATTCAGTCGGGTACGTATAAGCCATTATCTAGGCCGCTATTTACGTATGTGAATCATGCATCTATCAGAAATAAAATTAATGTAGCAAATTATGTTGAGTTTATGATTAAGCATGTTGGAGGCCTTGCTGAAGAGGTCGGATATGTAAAATTACCAAAAGAAAAATATAATGAACAGCTGCGAATGTTAACAGAAATAAAAAGGTAATGTCAGGGTGGAAAGGGGTTTTCATCTTTGGCTCATAATGACAAAAGTCAAATTACATTTTCTGTACAACATTTGATTGAGAGAAATACAAATAGAAGAAAAAAAACGCAGCGAATCAATCGAATTGTTCCGTTAATACTAAAAGCCATTGCTAGCGTGTCCATTGTAACGACACTTGGAATTATTATTACGTTGGCAAATGAAACAATCATGTTTTTTCAAAAGATATCATTGTATTCTTTTTTGACAGAGAAGGAATGGTTACCTTTTTTTGAAGATCCCAAATTCGGTATATTGCCACTTATATGTGGAACAATCCTTGTAACAGCAATTGCCATGTTCGTAGCAATTCCTATTGGTTTAGGTTGTGCCGTGTTTTTAAGCGAATACGCTTCGAATGGCGCTCGGAAAATATTAAAACCGTTGTTAGAGCTACTAGCAGGCATCCCGACAATTGTATATGGTTTTTTCGCGTTAACAGTTGTCACACCACTTTTACAACGGGTTATACCAGATTTGCAGTTTTTTAATGCTATTAGTCCAGGTATTGTTATAGGGTTTATGATGATACCGACGATTGCGTCCCTCTCTGAAGATGCGATGAGAGCTGTAGCGAAAGGAATTAAAGAAGCCTCATTAGCGCTAGGAGCAACTCGTTTTGAGATGGTAAAACAAGTGGTGTTTCCATCGGCTTTTACGGGCATAATGGCAGCGATTATATTAGCAGCTTCCAGGGCAATTGGTGAAACGATGATTGTTGTTATTGCAGCTGGATCAACACCTAATGTATCGATAGATCCGACTCATTCTATTCAAACATTAACAGCCTATATTGTACAAGTGAGTTTAGGTGATGCTCCGCACGGAACGATTACTTATTACAGCATGTATGCTGTAGGTGCAACGTTATTTATGTTTACTTTTATTATGAATATCATTTCGCAATATATTATGCGCCGTTTTAGGAGGTTGGCATAATATGCGAATGTTAAACCATAAGAACATACAAGAAAATATGGCATCGCGTTTTTTAAAGGATCGGATTTACAAGTGTTTGTTTTATATAGCAATTTTGTTTTCAGTAGTAATACTTTTTATATTGCTTTTTCAAATTTTTGAAAAAGGTATAAGTTATCTTTCAATAGATTTCTTTACAAACTTCGCCTCACGTAATCCGAGAGAAGCTGGGATTGTCGCTGCTTTGTCAGGAACAATACTATTTATGAGCATTGTTATACCAGTCTCTTTTATATTTGGAGTCGGAACAGCTCTTTATTTAGAGCATTATGCGAAGGAGTCCGTTTTTAAAAAGTTAATTGAATTAAATAATCAAACATTAGCAGGGGTACCTTCCGTTGTGTTTGGTTTACTCGGGTTAACTATTTTCGTATACGCTCTCCATTTGGGAGAGAGCATAATGGCAGCGGCACTGACGATGAGCTTACTCGTCTTACCAACTGTTGTTGTAGCTAGTCAAGAAGCGATTAGAACTGTGCCGAGCTCATTACTAGAGGCTTCTTACGGATTAGGTGCTACGAAATGGCAAACGATGTATCAAATTGTATTGCCAGTCGCTTTGCCAGGGATTGTAACGGGATGTACGTTAGCGGTATCGAGAGCAATTGGTGAGGCAGCACCATTATTAGTTATTGGGGCCCTTGCCTTTGCAAATTATGTTCCGTTCAGTATGTTTGATAGATTTACGGTTTTACCAATTCAAATTTTTAATTGGATGAGTAGACCACAAGAAGAATTTCAGTATGTAGCAGCAGCTGGGATGATTGTTTTGCTAGGATTGTTGCTCTTTATAAATATATTTGTCTTATGGTTACGAAATCGAAAATAAGTTGGAAGTGGATGAAAGGGGAATTCAAATGGTAGCAACAGTAGTAAATGTACAGGTGAAAAATGAGAAAAAGATTGAGACAGCACCAAAAAAAATAGTATTTGATACGAAAAATTTAAATTTATGGTACGGAGAAGACCATGCTTTAAAAGATATCAACTTAAGTATTCATGAGAATGAAGTAACAGCGATTATCGGTCCGAGTGGTTGTGGGAAATCAACATACTTAAAAACGCTAAATCGTATGGTAGAGTTAGTGCCTATCGTTCGAACTACGGGCGTTATCGAATATAGAGAACGAAACATATTTGATAAATCATATCCGGTTGAAGAATTACGTACGCATGTGGGTATGGTGTTCCAAAAGCCAAATCCATTCCCAAAATCTATTTATGAAAATGTAGCATATGGTCCGAAAATCCATGGTGTTCGTGACAAAAAAACACTTGATGAAATTGTTGAAAATAGCTTGCGCGGCGCAGCTATTTGGGATGAGTTAAAAGATCGTTTGCATGATAATGCATACGGTTTATCTGGTGGTCAGCAACAACGTCTATGCATTGCACGCTGCTTAGCGATTGAGCCAGACGTAATTTTAATGGATGAGCCAACATCGGCGCTAGATCCAATTTCAACATCAAAAGTAGAAGAATTAATTCAGGAGTTAAAGAAAGATTTTAGTATTGTTATCGTAACGCACAACATGCAACAAGCAGCACGAATTTCAGATAAAACTGCTTTCTTCTTAAGTGGAGAAGTTGTGGAATATACAGATACGAACAAATTATTTACAACACCTGCAGATAAGCGTACAGAAGACTACATTACAGGACGATTTGGTTGATATCGCTAGCAAGGCTAAGAGTAAATGCCCTCTTAACAGAGGGCATTTCTCACTTTCACTTCATTTTAAATAGGGGAGTAATATTTCTCTTTTCTCAAGGCTTAATAAACGTACAAGAGGCTGGGTAGGGGATTTATCCCGCTATTTGCCGGGCAGTAAAACTCCCACCTCAAAATTCGGATGGAGCAAAGAAGTTAGGTGGGAGTCGGGCTGCCCGTAAACGCCCGATTGGTGAAGGCTGATAATCAGTGGGGGATGAAAAACCCCCACACTGATTAAAGTTTCACTTTATATAAAATGGCACATAATATTGAGGGGGAAGAAATGATGGTAAGAGAACAGTTTCAATGTGATTTAAAAACGTTACAGCAAAAGGTGATCGAGCTTGGTGAGTTAGCAAGTGGAGCTTTATTGATTGCTATGGAAGGTCTTCACAACAGGGATGTAGAGAAAGCGTTAGAAGTCATTGATGGGGATTATCGCATGGATAATTTAGAAGAGGAAATAAATGACCTTGCGCTTATGCTTATTACAAAGCAGCAGCCTGTAGCAAGTGATTTAAGAAGAATTTTCATTTCAATTAAAACAGCGACAGATTTAGAACGTATTGCAGACCATGCTGTTAATATTGCGAAATCAACAATTCGTCTTGGTGAAAAAGAAGTGGTTGTTAGTTTACATAATCTTGAGGAAATGTTTGAGATTGCTCATAAGATGTTAAATTTAGCATTAGAAGCATATGAGCAAGAAAATTTAACTTTTGCTAAACAAATTGCTGAAATGGATGATTCAGTTGATGAAATTTATGGGAAGGCGATTCGTGAATTTATTTCATCTATCCCTGGACAACCAGAAGCGATTACACAAATTACACAACTATCCTTTGTTGCAAGATATATTGAGCGTGTAGCAGACCATGTTACAAATATTGCTGAGAATGTATTTTATGTAGTAAAAGGAAAGCATTATTTATTGAATGAGTAGGGGGAAAAGTAGGTGATGAGAAATCACCTGCTTTTTTTAGTCAAAACATGACAAAAAAAGCTCGTTGTTTCCTTTAGTCTATGATGATAAGATGTATCATAATTAATGGAAAAATAAGTACATATATGTTAGTTACGTCTTATTAATTATTTTACCAAGTTAATGGTAAGCGCTTTCTTTTTGGTGGGAGTTAAAAGGTACATTTATTTATAAAGTGAGGCTTTAATTAGTGGGGCTGTCTCTCACTGATTGTTAGATCATACCAAACCGGACTTTTACTGCAGTTAATGTGGGGTAAATGATATACGGAGTTCTTGAACATTATATAAGTGGAGGCTGAAGTATATGAAGGGGGTTATTTTAGCTGGAGGAAAAGGGAGACGCCTTAGACCATTAACATGTAATACTCCAAAACCGATGTTACCATTGTTAGAAAAACCAGTTCTTGAATATAATATTGAATTATTACGTCAGCATGGTATTCGTGAAATTGCAATTACAGTTCAATATATGAGTACCGCTATTAAGCAATACTTTGGTGATGGTAGTAAGTGGGGAGTTAACTTGTATTATTTTGAAGATTCTCCTCCGCTTGGAACAGCAGGGAGTATTAAGCAAGCCGAAAGTTTTTTAGATGAAACATTTGTTGTTATTAGTGGGGATGCACTAACTGACTTTCAATTATCAGAAGGAATTGCATTTCATGAACAGAAGAAGAGAATGGTAACGATGTTTGTGAAAGAAGTAGAAAACCCACTCTCATTTGGCTTAGTTGTAATGAATAAAGAACAAGAAATTATACGATATATAGAAAAGCCGAGTTGGAATGAGGTAGTTTCTAATATTGTGAATACAGGTATTTATATAATGGAGCCAGAAATCTTTTCTTACATACCATCCATGGAATTTTCGGATTTCAGTCATGATGTGTTTCCTTTATTGGCAAATAAAAATGCTTTATTTGCATATTTATCAGAAGACTATTGGCTAGATATTGGTACATTTGATCAATATCGGCAAGCTCAATTCGATTTGTTGACGAAAAAATTGAAGGTGCCTATTCCATATACAGAAGTATTACCGATGGTGTGGATGGGAGAAGGTGTAACGATAGGAAAAGGGACGAAAATTCATGGCCCTTCTTTTATTGGAGAAGGAGCAATGATTGGTGCAGGGGCTGTAATTGAACCGTACTCTATTATCGGGAAAAATAGTATCGTTTCAAGTTATTCTCATCTTCAAAAAAGCATCATTTTTGCAAATTCTCATATAGGAAAAAATTGTGAGTTGTTAGAAACAACAATAGGAGATCATACAATGGTCGAAGATGATGTTACACTTTTTCAAAAAAGTATTGTAGCGGATCATTGTCATATAGGGAAAAGTACAGTAATTAAGCAAAAAGGAAAAATATGGCCATATAAGGAGATAGATAGTCATTCGATAGTAGGTTCTGCCGGTGTTAAAGAGAGTGAAAAGAGTGCAGGATGGTTACAAAAAAGCCGAATTGTAGGAAGGGGTAATGTTGAAATTACTCCTCAATTTATTGTGAAAGTTGCAATGGCTTATGGATCTCTTTTTGCCAAAGGGGAGAGTATATTGATTGGAAGTCAGGAAAATATAGAAACAACTTCCTTTAAAAATTTATTCCTCCATGCCATTCATGGCAGCGGGATTCATACGATGGAATGTAAAGAAATGAATGAGTCGCTTTTTCAGTATGCCATTCATAATTTGCAATGTGCAGGTGGAGTTTTCGTTCAAGTGGAAAGCGAAAGAGGGATTGTTATACAACTGTATGGCAAGGAGGGCTCGTTTTTAACGTATAAGCAGCAAAAAGAGATAGAACAAGTATATATGTCTGAGTCGTTTTATTACGCTTCTGAGAAAGAACTGGGGCGAAATAAGCTAGTTCACGTTTCTGCAAATAATTATGTAGAAGCTGTGTTAGAGCGTATTGATATTGAAACGATACAAAAACAGAAGTTTCATCTTCTTATTAATAAGAGAAATGATATGTTACAACATTTACTTATGATTTTTTTGCAAAGGCTCGGGTGCACAGTTACATGGATTTATGCGGGCGAACAAAAGCATCATGTGAAAGCCTTGATGAAATCAAGTAAAGCAAATATGGCACTTATGTTTTCAGAGCAAGGAAATTATTTCGAGTTATATGATAATTATAGTAATATTTACCAGGGGACAGATTTTGAAGAGGTAGATATTCCAGATTTATTACTTGAATCGGCAGGAAATATTTACCCGATGTCTTTGAAGTTAGGAGAATGTTACCTTCTATTTTATACGCAGGATGAAAAAAAGTCGTTTCAAGCGAGATGGAAGCGAGATATTTTATATCGAATTGGAAAATTATTCGAGCTAATAGCATTGCAGGGAAAAACATTTCTCAGCATAGTAGAGCAATCACCTCCGCTCTATCTACTTTGTGATGAAGTTGTATGTTCATGGAATGAAAAAGGGAAAGTAATGAGGAAATTATTGGCTGATATGGAAAGAAAGGAAGAAGGTATATTTGAAGGAGTACAGTTCAAATATACCGAAAAAGAGTGGTCTTATATCGTTTCTGACACAAAACAACCGAAATTTTTAGTGTATTCGCATGCTAGAAACCCAGTAATAGCAAGGGAAAACATGAAAAATCTTATAGAAAAAATTAGACAATATCAAAAGGTGTAGAATTTTTATTTTAAAAGTGGTATTATAGTATAGTCTGATTTAAGTTATTAGTACTGGAGGGAAATAAGAATGCGTGTGAATATTACTCTAGCATGTACAGAATGCGGAGATCGTAACTATATCTCAAAGAAAAACAAACGTAACAACGCTGAGCGTATCGAGCTTAAAAAGTATTGCAAGCGTGACAAGAAGTCTACGTTACACCGTGAAACAAAGTAAGCAGTAGGAATATTTTCCTACTGTTTCTTTTTTTATTCGGTTCCTCTGTTAAAAGTGATACACTATCATCGTAGAGCAAAGTGTCACTGTGAGGGGGAAAATGTGTGAGAGAAGAGAAACTACGTTTACGTAAACAAATAATAGAACACATGAATTCTTTATCAGAAGAACGGTATACAACTTTATCAGAGCAAATTGCAGCTTCGTTGTATGCGCAAAAAGAGTGGGTTGAAGCTAAAACAATTGGAATCACCCTCTCAATGGAAAATGAAGTGAATACATATCCTATTATCGAAAAAGCTTGGGAAGAAGGAAAGAAAGTTGTTGTTCCGAAGTGTAATAAAGGAACACGAACGATGTCTTTCCGGAAAATTAGTAATTTTGATCAATTAGAAACAGTGTATATGAATTTACGTGAACCAATTCCAGCGCTTACGGAAGAAGTGAATGCAGATGAAATTGATCTTCAAATCGTGCCAGGCGTAGCTTATACAGAGCGAGGAGAACGGATTGGATATGGCGGTGGCTATTATGATCGTTATCTCGTGCATTATAAAGGGAAAGCGCTATCATTAGCTTATAGTTTTCAAATGGTAGAACATATTCCAGTAGAGCCATTTGATAAAAATGTAGAAAAAATTATTACAGAAAAAGGAACAATGGTTAAAAATGGGCTTGTATAGACAAATAAAAATTGACGAGACTTTTTCTTCGTGATTATAATAAAATATGTGAACGTTTTCTTATTATAATTTTTTATAGTAAGTGAGCATAGAGGGTGATGAAATGGTATCTATTTATGATATTCAGCAATTGCTAAAGAAATTTGGTACGATTATTTATACGGGTGATCGAATTGCAGATTTACAATTAATGCAAGATGAATTGCGTGAATTAAATCAATCACAGCTAATCGACCCACAAGACTATCAAACAGCTTTATTTTTATTGAAGCAAGAAATTCAAAAAGAGCTAAATAAGAATTAGATAAAGGTAGGTAAGTAACATGGAAGAGAAATGGTTAGTTGGTGTTGACCTTGGTGGTACAACGATTAAATTAGCATTTATTAATGTGTATGGTGAAATTTTACATAAGTGGGAAATCCCTACGAATACAAATGAACAAGGAAAACATATTACACTTGATGTAGCGAAAGCTATTGATAAAAAGTTAGAAGAATTAGGTGAATTAAAAAGCAAGCTAATTGGTATTGGTATGGGAGCTCCTGGTCCTGTACATGTGGCATCTGGAATGATTTATGAAGCGGTTAATTTAGGATGGAAAAACTATCCGTTAAAAGATTTACTAGAAGTAGAAACGGGATTACCTGTTGTTATTGATAATGATGCAAACTTAGCGGCGCTTGGTGAAATGTGGAAAGGTGCTGGTGAAGGAGCAAAAGATTTAATTTGTATGACACTTGGCACTGGTGTTGGTGGTGGTGTTATCGCCAATGGTGAGATTGTACATGGTATAAGCGGTGCTGCTGGTGAGATTGGACATATTACAGTTGTTACAGAGAACGCTTTTCCATGTAATTGCGGGAAGTCGGGTTGTTTAGAAACGGTAGCCTCTGCAACAGGTATTGTACGTGTTGCTATGCAACAAATACAAGAGACAGATAAAGAAAGTGTTTTACGTTCTATGTTAGCAGAAGAAGGGCTTATTACATCAAAAGATGTATTTGAAGCACTTGGACAAGGTGACGAACTAGCAGGTGAAGTAGTGGAAAAAGTAGCTTCTTATTTAGGATTAGCTGTAGCGAACCTTGCTAGTACGTTGAACCCAGAGAAAATCGTAATTGGTGGTGGCGTATCTAAAGCTGGAGACGCACTATTAGAGCCAATTCAACGTTATTTCGAGCAATATGCTTTCTCTCGTGCTGTAAAGAGCACAAAGTTAGCAATTGCAATACTTGGTAATGATGCAGGTGTAATTGGAGGAGCGTGGCTTGTAAAAAAGCACAAATACGAGGCGAAGATGATATAAGTTGTGAATAATGAAAAGAGGAAGGGGCCCCCTTCCTCTTTTTATGCAAGATCTTGTTGGAGAATAAAAATGTAAATGGATTAAGCTGGTGGGTACCCATTATATAGAACAGTCATGATTGTAAACCATCCGAAAACAAGTACGGTTGCAATAGCGAAGCCGCCCGCGAATAAGTTTTTTTCGCGAAGTGTTCTAAGCGTAGCAAATACAGCTAACAGAGTGACTAGCGTAAAAATAATAACAAGGCCCATACAATATCCTCCTCTGTCTACTCATTCCTTAGAATGAGTTTTTAGAATATTTACTCTTTTATATTGTACATGTTTTAAAAATGATTGTCGAGATAACACGCCTTCTTTTCCTAAGAGAAAGAAATGTTGTATCATTAAAAGTAAATTAAATAACTGGAGGAGATTTTCATATGAAATGGATACAAATGCCTTTAGGCCCATTACAAACAAATGCTTATATTTTAACGAATGATCAAAATGAGTGTATTATTTTTGATCCTGGTCATGAAGGAGAGAAACTTGTTACATATTTACAGGAAGCACAGTTAAAGCCACTTGCGGTTTTATTAACACATGCTCATTTCGATCATATTGGTGCTGTTGATGCCGTGAGAGACGCTTTTCATATTCCGGTATACGTACATAAAGAAGAAGCGAATTGGTTAGGTGATGCAACTGTGAATGGCTCGCAAATTTTTATGATGAACCGCAGTATTACAGCAAAACCAGCAGATCATATTATTGACGAAGAGGGTACATTAACGATCGGTTCTTTTAGTTTTGAAATTTTTGAGACACCAGGACATTCTCCAGGAAGTATCTCTTATTATAGTAAAGAAGCGAATGCTGTATTTTCTGGAGATGTATTGTTCCAAATGAGTATTGGAAGAACGGATTTACCTGGTGGAAGTTTTGCTGAATTAATTGGAAGTATTGAAGAGAAGCTATTTGTATTACCAGATGAAACAGCGGTGCTATGTGGACACGGTCCAGAAACAAGTATTGGATTTGAAAAAGAAAATAATCCATTTTTACAATAAGGAGTCATTATGGGGATGGAGCTCAATTTAAGAGAATGGATGGGAAAAGAAAAGGATCATTCGATTTCATATAGTACGTATATGAACCTCGTATTATATGCAGAGGAACATGGGTATTATATGAGAGAACGTGAAAAAATTGGAAGACAGGGAGATTTTTTTACGAGTAGCAATGTATCTTCTGTATTTGCGAAGACTTTTGCTAAGTTTTTTATTCGGCTTGTTGAAAAGGGAGAAGTTTTTCCAAATATTTGTGAGATTGGTGGGGGAACAGGAAAGTTTGCCTATGATGTTTTACAAGAATGGAAACAATTATCTCCGGAAACCTTTATCAATTTAAACTATTCAATTATTGAAGTGAGCCCTTTTCATAGAAGGCTACAACAGGAGAGGCTTTGCTTATTTGATAATGTGTCGTATTATACATCTTATATTGAAATGGGAGAGTCTTTCGAAGGAATTATTTTTTCGAATGAATTATTTGATGCGTTTCCTGTTGAGATAGTTGAGAAAAGAAATGGAATTTTGTATGAAGTACGTATCACGTATACAGATGAGGGAAACCTTACAGAAGTATTTAGACCGATAGAGAAAAGAGTCGGTCGTTACTTATTGAAATATAACATTCATATTGCTGAGGGACAGCGCTTTGAAGTGCCTATTGCAATGGAAGAGTATATAGAAGAGATTGCGAAATGGTTTCAGAAAGGTATATGTATTACAGTTGATTATGGATATACAAAAGAAGAATGGATGCATCCTGCACATCGTGAAGGAAGTTTAAGAGGATATTATAAGCACAAGCTAATTCGTAATCCTCTTGCATATCCAGGAGAAATGGACCTTACTACGCATGTTCATTGGGATGAGTTGAAGATGAATTTTGAGCTACAAGGAATTAATACGATATGGCATAGGAAGCAATCAGAGTTTTTGTTAGCAGCAGGAATATTAGATCAGCTTGCTAGCCATCAAGATACCAACCCTTTTTCTGAAACTCAAAAACTAAATAGAGCTATTCGCTCTATGATTTTGAACGGAGGATTAGGTAATGCTTTCGATGTTGTTATACACACAAAAGATATGAAGAATTTACTTTTGAATCAATATTTAACAATATAAAAAACAAGACACAGTATTTTCTGTGTCTTGTTTTTTAATACGACTTTTAATTATGTAGCATTATATATTTTCTCTCATGATATATATTTATATTAAAGATATGAGATGAAAAATATAGAATACACTCTTTTTCTCTGTCTATAGGTCCCTAACCTAATAATACGCGAACGAGTTGAATGATTGTTTCGTTTTCTACTTTGTAGTAAATTTCCAATCCTTTTCTTTCACTAGAAACGATTTTAGCACTTTTTAACTTTGCTAAATGCTGTGAAATTGTAGATTGTGGCATGTTTAAGCCTGTGTACATTGTAGAAACGTTGCTTGGGCCACGTTCAATTAATCCCTTTACAATACATAAGCGAACAGGATGAGCAAGCACTTTCAATAATTCTGCATTGCTTTCATATAGTTCTATTTCTTTTTGAAAGGTTTCTAACATGTTCTTTTCCACCTCCGTGTGAGCTGTTATACCATACTATACATACCAAAAAATCAAAGAAAAGAAAACAGTTGTTGCAGAAAAAAAGTCCTAAAGTAAAGAAATTGTAAGAAAAGAGACCCTGATGTAAATAAAATAGATAAATTTGCACAGTTTTGTAAAATGACATTTTTGAGTGAAAATTTTGATGCGTTTCAAAAATTGAAAGATATAGATATATTCGTAACACAATTTTATCATGATTTTCTTATTCTTTCAAATGAATATACAAAATTTTTAAAATAATATGACAAAGGAATTGTAATGTTATATATAGAATATATAACAGGTTAAAAGAAAAGAAGCTGATTATGATCAGCTTCATTATGATGATAATGAAATGTTTGGATGTAACTGATACATCTTAGAATAATCAAGTCATCAGTCATTTATTCTAGAGTTCATCTTTTTAAACAACTATTTTATTTCTTGAAGAGTTTTATTATTCGTACACAGCTTCGTTTCTTCCCTTTATGCATTTACAGGTTCTTCTACATAAGAAAGGGCATTTTCAAAATCGGATATTAAATCGTCAACATTTTCAAGGCCAACGGATAACCGAAGTAATGAATTAGAAATACCTCTTTCATCACGAGCTTCTTGCGACAATGCTGCATGTGACATTTTAGCTGGGTAGGAAAGAATCGATTCGACAGCTCCTAAACTAACTGCGAAGACAGGTAATTTTACTTTTGATAAAAATTGGCGGAGTGCGTCTTCTGATTGTAAAGTGAAAGATAGGACAGCTCCGGCTGATGTAGCTTGAGATTGTTGAATGTCAAATCCAAGATGTGTTTGTAAGCCAGGATAATAGACATTTTGAACTTTAGTGTGCTCTTGTAAAAAATGTGCGATTTTGTTGGCACCTGCAGCTGAATGTTCGAGGCGTACATGCAATGTTTTAATGCCGCGAAGCACGAGAGAACAATCTTGCGGTCCTAAAATAGCACCAAAAGCGTTTTGTAGAAAGCCGAGCTTTTGAGCGAGTTCTTCATCTTTTACGACAGCTAATCCGGCGGTGACATCGCTATGACCAGCAATAAACTTTGTAGCGCTATGAAGAACGACATCAGCGCCAAGATCAAGCGGTTTTTGAAATAGTGGTGTCAAAAATGTATTATCAACAAAAGTAAGAGCACCAATAGATTTTGCAAGATTAGAAACGGCACGAATATCTGTCACTTTTAAAAGTGGGTTAGAAGGTGTTTCTACATAAAAGAGCTTCGTATTTGGTTTAATGTTTTCTTTTACTTCTTCCACATTGGTCATATCAACAAATGTATGTGAAACACCATAACGGGAGAGAACTTCAGTAACAATTCGATAAGTACCTCCATATACATCTTCTGAAATAAGAACATGGTCACCTTGTGAAAGAAGGAGAAATGCAGTAGAAATGGCTGCAATGCCTGATGCAAAGGCAAATCCTTTTGTCCCGCCTTCTAATAAAGCAATGATATCTTCAAGAGCTTCACGTGTTGGATTTCCAGATCTACTATAGTCATACTTTCCGAAAGCATCTACATCAAACTGATGGAATGTTGATGTGTTATAGATGGGAACGTTAACAGCTCCTGTGTGTGAGTCATGCTTGTATTGATTATGCAGTAAAAGCGTATCTATGGAATAACTCATATTCTTACACCTTCTTTTACAAGTTTAATTGCTTGCTTTAAGTCTCGAATTAAGTCGTTGCTATTTTCGATGCCGACTGAAAAACGGAGAAGACGATTACACACACCACGTGCTGTTCGAACATCTTCTGGAATATCGGCATGAGTTTGCGTTGCTGGATAAGTCATTAAACTTTCGACACCGCCAAGACTTTCAGCAAATGTAATTAAGGATAAAGATTGTAAGAAAGGATTAATCCAAGTTTCATCTTGAAGGCGAAATGAAATCATACCACCTCTTCCTGGATAAAATACATCTGTCACACCATCTTCATCATTTAAATAAGCAACAATTGCATGAGCGTTTTCTTCATGCTGTTTCATGCGAAGTGCTAAAGTCTTCATGCCTCGAATTAATAGCCATGAATCAAACGGGCTTAAGACAGCACCAGAGGCATTATGATAATGAGCAAGCTCCTCGCAAAGAGATTTCCCTTTCGCAACGACAAGTCCGCTTAGTACATCGTTATGACCGCCTAAATATTTAGTTGCGCTATGAAGGACGATGTTTGCACCTTCTGTTAATGGTTGCTGTATATAAGGTGTATAGAACGTGTTATCTACAATAAGAAGTAGTCCGTGCCTTTTCGCTACACTTGCTACACTTACGATATCAGTTACTTGCATTAATGGATTAGTCGGTGTTTCTATGAAAATAGCCTTCGTTTGAGATGTGATTGCTTGCTCAATTTGTTTAATAGATTGTGTATCTACGTATCTACATCGAATATTCCACTTGTCTTCATGTTCGGAAAATAGACGATATGTTCCCCCGTATAAGTCTTCAGATACGATAAGCTCATCTCCGGAACGGAATAGTGAAAGGACAAGGAGAACAGCCGCCATTCCTGAACTACAGGCATACCCTTGCTCACCGCTTTCTAAGTCTGCAATCGCCTGTTCTAAAAGGCCGCGAGTCGGATTTCCAGTTCTTGAATAGTCAAATCCAGTAGATTTACCAATTCCTTCGTGACGATAAGCAGTTGAGAAATAAACAGGTGGATTAACCGTTCCTGTTGTAGCTTCGCTACGGTTCCCGATTTGTGCTAGTTTTGTTTCGATTGTTGACATGTAAAAATTCCCCCTTTTTAAAGTGAACGACTAAGTGAAAATAAAAAAAGCCTTCTAAGAAGAAGGCTTTCGGATTGAATAGAGTCTTCTTCTCATCTGTCAAATCTTTCACAATTTGCTGGAATTAGCACCTTATTAACGAATGAATGTTAATGGTTGCTGAGGCGTCAAAGGGCCAGTCCCTCTACCTCTCTAGATAAGAATGTTCGTATGAAATTTTATTATGGTTTTAACTTTACAACAAAAGATAATTGAATTGCAACTTTATTTTAAATAATTTTTATTTTTCCGCAAGTGTCATTGACTTTTATTTTAGTGCGTGCTAAATTTATAAAAAATTAACAAACATTGTTAAAAGGGGAACGTATTTCCTTTTAGCTACATAAATAAAATAATAAAGACAAACTCTTATTGAGAGCGGTGGAGGGAAAGGCCCTGTGAAACCCGGCAACCTTCAAACTAAATGTTTGAAACGGTGCTAAAACCTGCAAAACGTGTGTTTTGCATAATAAGAGGAGGAACAATTATGTCCCCCTCTTCAAAGTGAAGAGGGGGTTTTTATATTGATAGAAATGAGGGAGATTCGTGAAATTACTAGATTTATTATCAAAAGGAATTGTAATAGGTGATGGTGCGGTTGGAACGTTATTACATTCGCATGGTTTACAAAGTAGTTTTGAAGAATTGAATTTGTCTGATCCGGACTTAATTATATCGATCCATAAACAATATGTAGCTGCTGGAGCGGATGTTATTCAAACGAATACGTATGGTGCGAATGAAGCGAAACTCCGCATGTATGGTCTAGAAAATCAAGTTGTCCAAATTAATAAAGCGGCAGTGAATATTGCGAAAGCATCAGTAACAGATCGGAATGCAATTTTAGGGACAATTGGAGGTATGAAACATATTGGTGCTGTTACAACGACTGATATAGAGCGAGAATTTATGTTACTTGAGCAGGCAGGTGCTTTACTAGAAGAACAGGTTGATGGATTACTATTAGAAACTTTTTATGATGAATTTGAATTATTGCATGCGGTTAAAGTATTGCGTAAACAAACGAATATTCCGATTGTTGCTCAGTTAGCGTTACATGAGGCAGGTACGACTCAAAATGGGAATGATGTCAATGAAATATTAAAACAGCTTTTAGATTACGGTGCCAATGTTGTTGGGTTGAACTGTCAACTAGGCCCGCTTCACATGACGGAAGCTTTCAAAATGATATCGATTCCTCAAAATGGCTATTTATCAGCATATCCGAATGCAGGTCTCCCGAATTATGTGGAAGGGCGTTACGTATATGAGGGAAGTCCAGCGTATTTTGAAGAAATGACACCGAAATTTATTGAACAAGGTATTCGTTTATTAGGTGGTTGTTGTGGTACTACCCCGGAACATATTGAAGGAATGAAACGTGCTACTCTAAATGTTGCACCTGTAATAGCAAAGGAGACGATTCAAAGGCCTAAAGTGGTCCATACACATGAGAAGCGTTCGAGAGCTCATGTTACTCTAGCAGAAAAGGCAAAGAAACAAACGACAGTTGTAGTGGAATTAGATCCACCGAAAACGTTAGACACGCAGCGTTTTTTTGAAGGGGCAAGAGCACTGAAAAGGGCTGGAGCGGATGCTATTACTCTAGCAGATAATTCATTAGCATCTCCTCGTGTTTCGAATATGGCTATGGGTGCATTATTAACGAAGCATGATATTCCAGTATTGACGCATTTAACGTGTAGAGACCATAACGTCATTGGACTACAGTCTCACTTACTTGGATTATCAGCATTAGGTATGGAGGAAGTGCTAGCTTTAACTGGTGATCCAGCGCGCGTTGGTGATTTCCCAGGTGCAACTTCTGTATATGATTTGTCATCGATAGAGCTCATTAAAATGATTAAAGAGATGAACGACGGACGCTCTATTTTAGGGAAATCAATTGGTCCGGCAACAAGATTTTCTGTCGGAGGTGCATTCAATCCTCATGTAAGGCATTTAAAAGCAGCGGTCAAGCGAATGGAACGAAAAATTGATGCAGGTGCTGAATATTTCTTAACGCAGCCGATATATGATGTTGCTTTAATAGAAGAAGTATATGAAGCGACAAAGCATTTGGAACAACCTATCTTTATTGGAATTATGCCGTTGGTAAGTAAGCGGAACGCAGATTTTCTTCATTTTGAAGTGCCGGGTATTACTCTCCCTGAAGAGATAAGACAAAGAATGGATGGACATGAAACGAAAGATGCAGCCATAGAGGAAGGGATTCGTATTTCACAAGAGTTGATCGATGCGGCGATGAAATACTTTAACGGTATTTATCTTATTACACCGTTTTTAAAATATGAAATTACAGAACATCTCGTGAAATATGTGAGAGAAAAGCAAGAAGTGAAAGAAGGTATTAATTGATGAAACGAATAGAAGAGAGATTACAACATGAAATTTTAATATTAGATGGTGCAATGGGAACGATGATCCAGCAAGAAGACTTAACAGCGGAAGATTTTGGAGGAGAAGAATACGAAGGTTGTAATGAATATTTAGTAAAAACAAGACCGGATGTTATTTTAAATATTCATAAAGTCTACATTGAAGCTGGAGCAGATATTATTGAAACGAATACGTTTGGTGCAACAAATATTGTATTAAGTGATTATGCATTGTCTCATTTAGATGAAGAGTTAAACGAAAGGGCAGCGCTTTTGGCGAAGCAAGCGGTTAAAGAAAGTGGGAAAGAAGTGTATGTTGCGGGAGCGATGGGACCAACGACGAAAGCGATTAGTGTTACAGGTGGTGTGACTTTTGAAGAGTTAATTGAAGCCTATACAAGGCAAGCGAGAGGACTATTAAGAGGAGAAGTTGATGTATTACTCGTTGAAACGAGTCAAGATATGCGTAATGTGAAAGCTGCGTACATTGGAATTCAATCGGCGTTTGAAGAACTAAACAAAATAGTACCTATTATGATTTCTGGAACAATTGAACCGATGGGAACGACTTTAGCGGGTCAAACGATCGAAGCCTTTTATTTATCGGTAGAGCATATGAAGCCATTATCGGTTGGATTAAACTGTGCTACTGGTCCAGAATTTATGAGGGAACATATACGTTCCCTATCTGATTTATCGGAGTGTTATATTTCGTGTTATCCAAACGCTGGTCTTCCTGATGAAGATGGGCATTATCACGAATCTCCAGCGTCACTTGCTGAAAAAGTAAAACGTTTTGCTGAAGAAGGATGGATTAATATTATTGGTGGTTGTTGTGGCACAACACCAGAACATATACGTGTAATGAAATCGGCGCTTGCCTCGATTAATCCTCGTGAGCATCATGAAAGGGTTGGACATGGAATTAGTGGACTAGAAGCGTTGCAATATGATGATTCTATGAGGCCTTTATTTGTTGGAGAAAGGACGAATGTAATTGGATCGCGTAAGTTTAAAAGATTAGTAGCAGAAGGGAAATTTGAAGAGGCTGCTGAAGTGGCAAGAGCGCAAGTGAAGAAAAATGCTCATATTATTGATATTTGTATGGCAGACCCTGATCGTGATGAAATAGAAGATATGGAAAGATTCTTGGCAGAAGTTACGAAAGTGTTAAAAGTACCGATTATGATTGATTCAACAGATGAAAATGTTATGGCGAAAGCTCTTACTTATATTCAAGGAAAAGGTGTTATCAATTCTATTAATTTAGAGGATGGAGAAGAACGTTTTGAAAAAGTGACACCCCTTCTTCGGAAATACGGTGCTGCGATAGTTGTAGGGACAATTGATGAAGATGGTATGGCAGTTAGTGCAGAAAGAAAGATAGAGATTGCTAAAAGAAGCTATGAATTACTAACGAAAAAGTATGGTATACGCCCATCTGATATTATTTTTGATGCGCTTGTGTTTCCTGTAGGAACAGGTGATGAAGAATATATAGGTTCAGCGGCAGCGACTATAGAAGGAATTCGTCTTATTAAAGAAGCGTTACCAGAATGTTTAACGATTCTAGGTGTGAGTAATATATCTTTTGGTTTACCACCAGCTGGACGTGAAGTATTAAACTCTGTCTTTCTATATCATGCAACGAAAGCAGGATTAGATTATGCGATTGTTAATACGGAAAAATTAGAACGCTATGCGTTAATTCCAGAGGAAGAAAAACGTCTTGCGGATGCATTATTATTTGAAACGACGAAAGAGACGTTAGAAAAATTTACAAACTTTTATCGTGTTGCCAAAAAGAAAGATGTCGTTATACAAGAAACGCTAACACTTGATGAACGACTGGCAAATTATATTGTAGAAGGTACGAAGCAAGGACTACAAGAAGATCTAAGTCTCGCGCTTACAGAAGGACGAAAACCTCTGGATATTATTAACGGGCCGCTTATGACAGGAATGGATGAGGTGGGGCGATTATTTAATGGTAATGAGCTTATCGTTGCTGAAGTATTGCAAAGTGCTGAAAGTATGAAAGCTGCCGTAAGTTATTTAGAGCCACATATGGAATCTAGTGAGAGTGCAAAAAAAGGGAAAGTATTATTAGCGACTGTTAAAGGAGACGTACATGATATTGGGAAAAACCTTGTTGAAATTATTTTATCAAATAACGGATATGAAATTATTAATTTAGGAATTAATGTTCGTTCGGATCGAATTGTTCAAGAAGTACAAGAAAAGAAACCTGATATTATTGGCCTTTCTGGTTTGTTAGTAAAATCAGCGCAACAAATGGTAACGACTGCTGAAGATTTAAAAGCAGCGAATATTGATATTCCAATTGTTGTAGGTGGTGCAGCACTAACGAGGAAATTTACAGATAATCGTATTTCTCCATCTTATAAAGGGCTCGTATGTTATGCAAGTGATGCAATGACAGGTCTTGATATTATTAACAAATTACAAAAAGAAGAAGAACGTGAAAAGATGAAGCGAGATAAAAAGGAACGCCATCTTCATATTGTGAAACAAGAGGAGAAAAAAATAGAAATTCCCGCAGTTATTGAGCCGTTGCCAAAAGCAACTGTTATAGTGCCAGATTCGACGAAACGAGTTGTATTACGGGATATTCCTGCCCTTCATCTTGCACCGTTTTTAAATAGACAAATGTTAATTGGACACCATCTTGGGTTAAAAGGAAACGTAAAAAAACTCTTGCAAGAAGGGGATAAAAGAGCACATGAGCTAAATGATTTAATTGATGAATTATTACAAGAAGGACAATCTTGGTTACGCCCAAAAGCGGTGTATCAATTTTTCCCGGCGCAAAGTGATGGACAAAATATAATTATATACGATCCGGAAGATCACACACGTATTATAGAGCGATTTGAATTTCCGAGACAAGGGAAAGCACCATACCGTACTTTAGGAGATTATATACGCCCGATTGGAGATGAGATGGATTATGTCGCTTTCTTATCTGTTACCGTTGGAGAAGGGGTTCGAGATATTGCAGAGGAGTGGAAGGCGAAGGGAGATTATTTACGCAGTCATGCGATTCAGTCGTTAGCACTTGAATTAGCAGAAGGACTTGCTGAAAAAACACATATGCTCATTCGTGATCGTTGGGGAATTCCAGATTCACCTGAACTGACGATGGAAGAGAGATTCCGTACAAAATATAGAGGAATACGCGTATCATTTGGTTATCCAGCATGCCCAGAACTTGCTGATCAAGAAAAATTATTTCGCTTAATTCATCCAGAAGAAATAGGTATTTCATTAACAGAAGGATTTATGATGGAGCCAGAAGCGTCTGTAACGGCTATGGTATTTTCTCACCCTGAGGCAAGGTATTTTAGTGTACTATAGTGTAGAAGGGGGAGACGTATGAAAAAAATAGTCTTTACAGGTGGCGGTTCGGCCGGGCATGTAACACCTAATTTAGCAATTATTCCACATTTACAAAAGCAGAACTGGGATATCTCTTATATTGGTTCTCATCAAGGGATTGAGAAAACGATTATAGAAAAAGAAGGAATCCCATACCATAGTATTGCAAGCGGGAAGCTACGTCGTTATTTTGATTTGAAAAATATAAAAGATCCTTTTCTCGTGATGAAGGGTGTTATGGATGCGTACGTAACAATTCGTAAACTAAAACCGGATGTTATTTTTTCAAAAGGTGGTTTCGTATCCGTACCAGTCGTAATAGGAGGGTGGCTAAATAGAGTGCCAGTTTTATTACATGAATCTGATATGACACCTGGACTAGCAAATAAAATTGCGCTCCGTTTTGCCTCGAAAATATTTGTTACATTTGAAGAAGCAGCGAAACATTTACCGAAAGAAAAAGTAATATATACAGGATCGCCTGTACGTGAAGACGTACTAAGAGGAAATCTTGAAAAAGGTTTAAAGTTTCTAGGGTTTTCCCGGAAGAAATCAGTTATTACTGTTATGGGAGGAAGTTTAGGCGCAAAGAAAATTAATGAAACGGTTCGATCGGCACTTCCAGATCTTCTGAAAAATTATCAAATTGTGCATCTTTGCGGAAAAGGAAATCTTGATGAATCCTTACAAAATAAAGAAGGATATAGACAATTTGAATATGTACATGAAGAGTTGCCGGATATATTAGCAGCAACAGATTTTGTTATTTCACGTGCGGGATCCAACGCGATTTTTGAATTTTTAACAATGCAAAAGCCGATGGTTTTAATTCCGTTATCGAAATTTGCAAGCCGTGGAGATCAAATTTTAAATGCTGAATCCTTTAAAAGACAAGGGTATGCATCGGTATTATATGAAGAGGATGTAACGGTGAACTCACTTATAAAGCATATAGAAGAGCTATCTCATAATAATGAGACGTATAAAACAGCATTAAAAAAATATAATGGAAAAGAAGCGATTAAAACTCTCATTCAACATATTTCAGAGGCATGATTAAACAATCATGTCTTTTTTAGTAGGATGAAAGATTCCAAGAATTGATATTTTTATGTTACAATAAAGTGAAACTTTAATCAGTGGGGGGTTCATCCCCACTGATTATTAGCCCTCACCAATCGGGCTTTTACGGGCAGTTAATCCCACACCTAACTTCTTTGTTTTCGTTGAATTTTGAGGTGGGGGTCTTACTGCCCTCAAATAGCGGGGTAACAAATGGTTAATAGGGAAATTCCAATTGATTAAGCGTGAAAATACGAATGGATTAGGAGTGACTGTGTTGGAGCTAAGTCTCTATGAAAATACTGCACTTATTATATGCTTTGTGTTGTACGTTGGTAGTGTTATTGTTTATATTTCACGGAAATTTTCACAAGAACGAGAGCTTGAAAAATCAGAAATAACAGCTGAACTAGAAATGTTAGCTGATGAAAGTTATAAAAAACAAAAAATAAAAGAAGATCATGAGGCACCCCATCATTGAAACGCAAATAAGTTCTAAGGATGGGGATTTTTTTTGAAAAAATCCCATTAACGCTAAAAAAGGAGTTTCCCCATACATATTTAAGGAGTGAATATAAATGAAATTTTATATTGCTTCAGGATTTCAAAATAAACATCTTGTTCGTTTCGTATCAAGCCAGTTGAAAGAAGTGGGATGGCAGCATACATATGATTGGACGAAAAATGAAAGAGCAACCAATAGAGAACAATTGCAAAAGATTGGTGAAGAAGAACAAGAAGCGATACGAGAAGCTGATGTTTTCTTACTCATACTAGAGGGTGGGAATGGAAGTCATACAGAATTAGGGATGGCAATTGCTTTAGAAAAGAAAATTTATATATATCACAAGGGCAATGAGTTGCAAACGACATTCTACCATTTACGAGAAGTTGATATTTTCGAAGGAGAAATTGAGGGGCTTGTCTCATATATATTGAATAAAGTGGAATGTTAGACGTGGGAATGCAGTGAGAAATATTTCTTGCAAAAAAAGAGTGAAGGTTACCATTAGGCTATTTTGGGCACAGTTATTATAAGTAAAGCATATAAAGGAGTTATAAATATGAAATTAGAAAATGGATGGGAAACAAGTTTTTTAGAGGTTGTACAAAACAGTGAATTTAAGAAAGATGCAATTCTTAGTCAATTGCTTTTTGCGGATAGTGAAGAAGTAGAAGAGCTTGTTGATGATTACGGTTATGAAGAGATTATTGAACGCGAACATGATGATGAGTTAGCAGGAATTTTAGGAGAAGAACTTTTCAGTGAGCTGGAGCGAAACGTATTCTTATCTCCACAGCCAGAAGAAAAACTTATTTCATTCGTAAATGGATTAGGCTTTCATGTGTTAGATTGGATTGTGCTTCTTGAAACAGAATTTGGCATTGATAGCGCAAACTTCACATCGGATGCAGTGAAAATGTTAGAAAAGCGCTTTAGACAGTTTCCCTATATAGAAGAGAAGACAATTTTTGATATGACGTTTGAAGAAGCGATGGATGTATTAGAATCTGTTACAGGATTACAGCTGAAGGGGAAAATGAACGTATAATGAAAAAGAACGTGATAGCTTCACGTTCTTTTTTTTTTACATAATAATAATTTTATCATCTAGCTTTGTTTGTCCAGTAAGAAGTGCATTTAAATACTCTACTTTTCGTATGCAAGCTTGTATATGTCTTTCAACCTCTTGTAACTCTGCTTGGTGATGCGTTTCAATTGGATGAATTTGTACGTTAAATTTTTCGAATTGACTACTATATGTTATTTCTGCATAGCCGCTCATAATATCGGTTTCGTTATGAAATAAAAATTGCTTCGTTTCTTCACAGAATGATACATCCTGAAAGCCATATACTTTTAATGCTTCAATTACTTTGTTAATCATGTTTATATTCATTTTTTAACCCTCTTTACGAAGTTCTACTTTTATATTATAACATAAAAAATTACGTAGAAAGCGCTTCCAAGTGTATTTTATTATAAACTTTACGTTTCAATCATAAAAATGAAACAAAGAAAAAATAATTGTAAAGAAGGAAGGACTCTTTTATTGTTTCGTCATATATATAGAGAAATAGTGCAATGAAAGGAAATTTTCCGAGGTGGAGATTGTATTTCCAATTTGAGCGCAGTAAAAGAGGTGAGAATCTTGAACTTTGATATTGTAGGACAAAAAGCATATATAAAAGATGGGCCGCATCGGAACCGAATTGGAACTGTAAAGAAAAATGAAAAACAATTAGAATCCCATTTTGCTATTGTAATTGGAGAACAAAGTATTGATGTAGAGCTAAAGGATATCGTGTTAGTTGGAGTAGATGTAGGACAATTTCATACATGGTGCGAGCAAAATGGTTATTTGTGAAAGGGACGGGCTGTGAGATAATGAAATATATTTGAGAAAAGAGAATATGTTATTGTATTCTCTTTTTCTATGTGTGTGGAGACGGAAATGAAGTATAAAGAACAAGAGTTTACATTGGAGTTGAAAGAGAACATTAAATGTATGGAAAAGGAAATAGAGCGAATATCACTTGGATTTTTTAAAGCGTATTCGCATTTATACATAGGGGAAAATATGAAATTAGATATGGGATTTGAAAGAGAAAAAGAGAATCCCTTTGAAATAGGATATTATTCATCAGTTTCTATAGCGGTATTAGATGAAGAAGGGGAGATGATTGAATTTTACATTATTCCAATTTGGAGATGCGAAAATGCTTTTTTAGGGATGCCAACTCAGTCGAGAGTTTGGGGGAGTAAGAAAGTAGGGGAACTTGTTGATGAATCTTGTTATGAGATTGAGGAAGAGTTAAAAGAGCAACTAGAAGAATACTTGGAGTGATAACTTTCAAGAGAAGATGTATAGAGATGGAACATAATAAAAAAGACGCTAACAGTATAAATTGTTAGCGTCTTTTTTTATTATGAAGCAATCTCACCAGTTTTTACATCATCTTGATTGTACGTATCCTGATCTAATTCACCAAGCCATTTACTAGAAATAAGACCAGCTGTCATAGAACCACTTACGTTAAGAGCTGTACGACCCATATCGATTAATGGTTCAACTGAGATAACAAGAGCGACAATGCCGATTGGTAAGTTCATTGTAGATAGTACGATTAACGCTGCGAATGTTGCACCGCCACCAACACCGGCAACACCGAATGAGCTAATAGCAACGACAGCGATTAAAGTTAAAATGAATTGTGGTTGTAATGGATCAATTCCTACAGTTGGAGCGACCATCATAGCAAGCATTGCTGGATAAATACCTGCGCAACCGTTTTGACCGATAGATACCCCAAAGGATGCAGCGAAGTTAGCGATTCCTTCAGAAATACCAAGTTTTTCTTTTTGTGCTTCAATATTTAATGGCATTGCACCAGCACTAGAGCGAGATGTGAATGCAAATGTTAGTACAGGGAATACTTTTTTCAAATATTGAATTGGATTTAAACCAGATAGTGCGATTAATAATAAGTGAATGATAAACATTACGATAAGAGCTACATAAGACGCTAACACGAAGTTACCAAGTTTTAAAATAGCGTTAATATCGCTACCAGCAACTGTCTTTGCCATAAGAGCTAATACGCCGTATGGAGTAAGACGTAAAATTAATGTTACCATACGCATTACAATTGCATATACAGCATCAAGCATCTTCTTAAATAGCTCTGCTTGTTCTGGATATTTTCGTTTTACACCTATAAAGGCGATCCCGATAAAGGCTGCAAATATTACAACAGAAATTGTTGATGTTGGACGAGCACCTGTTAAATCAAGAAACGGATTTGTAGGCAACAATTCTAATAATTTATCTGGAATTGTTGTCTTTTCAATAGAAGTAAATCTTTCTTCTACTAATTTCAGACGAGCAGATTCTGCATCACCTTGTTGTAATCCTGTTGCTGATACATCAAATCCTGCGCTTGCAGCGATACCGACAGCTGCGGCAATTCCTGTAGTAAGAATTAAAATTCCGATAATAAGACCACTGATTTTACCAAGGTTTTTCGTTAATTGTAATTTTGTAAATGCTGAAATAATAGATACTAAAATAAGTGGCATAACGATCATTTGAAGTAATTTCACATAACCGTTACCGATTAAGCCAAACCAAGTATTTGATTCGATAATTACTTTAGAAGTAGGTTCATAAATAAATTGTAATATAAGACCAAAGATAATTCCGACTCCTAAAGCAGTAAATACACGTTTATTAAAAGATACATGCTTACGTTGCATATAATACAATACGCCAACTAAAATGAGCATGACTGTGATGTTAATCCCGACAAGCAGTGTATTCATGTTGATTCCCCCTAATTCCAATGTGTTATATAGAATATAAGGTAATAAAACCTATAAGTCAACTAGGGAATTACGGAATTAAAAAAAAGATGGCAATTTGCCATCTCTTAATGCCCAGCTCCAGGGACAAGTAAAAATGTTGTGTACCATGTAAATCCGAT
Source organism: Bacillus cereus group sp. BfR-BA-01523 (assembly GCF_022662615.1). Taxonomy (NCBI): domain Bacteria; kingdom Bacillati; phylum Bacillota; class Bacilli; order Caryophanales; family Bacillaceae; genus Bacillus; species Bacillus cereus group sp. BfR-BA-01523. Next base: position 520,452 of record NZ_JAKUDX010000003.1, on the reverse strand, counting down.
GAAGAAAACGGTTAAATATGCCCCGAATACGTATATATACATACGCTCTGTTAATTTTAAATAACTTAAAAGTACGAAGAATCCTGTTTGTCCTAAAAATAGTAGTGCGGTCGAATGCATATCCCCTACGTAAAACATAACCGAGAAAATTCCAGTCCAAAAGCCGAGAACGCGAAACATGCGCTCCATGCCATCTCCCTCCTTTTCTAAAAAAAGTAAAACCTCTTTTCATTATAGTTCATTTTTCTAACTATTGTAAATATTCATTCGTATAAAAAGAAGCCAATTATAATATTGACTTCTTCTTAGTTGAAAAATTAAATTTGAACTTTATCCCGCTATTTGTGGGCAGTAAAACTCCCACCTCAAAATTCGGCTTGAGCAAAGAAGTTAGGTGGGAGTCGGGCTGCCCGTAAACCCCCACTGATTAAAGTTTCACTTTATAGTTACAAGATTTGCAGCCATCTAGTAGACTATCGTTTCGTGTTAATTCCACGTTCGGGAATAGGATTTCAAAAATCCCCTTCATCATATCTCCGTGCATATTACAAATTTCAGTCGGATGATGCGCAGCAACTTCTTTAAATGGGCAATTGTGTACATCATAGAAAATTTTTGTGCCATCTGTACTTAATTCAAAAGCAGGGGATAAGCCAGCTGTTGAGAATGCTTCTTTTGCGATTAGCATTTTTTGTTCTATCGTCAATGCTTCTGCACTTACATTTAAGCGATGCATATGTTGTTGCATTAATTCTTTGCCGAATTGTTTCCCTGTTTCATATAGCGCTTTTTCACCAGCACTACCTAAGCTTAGCAGTGAATTAAATGCTATCTGCGCTAATAATTGATAATCGCGAAATGGGAATTGTAACTGGATGACATCTTGAGACAAGACGTATAGTCTGCTTGGTCTGCCGCCTTTCCCAGTTTTTTTTGTTTCTGATTTGAGCATATTAACATCTTCTAATTTTGATAAATGTAAACGCGCCACGTTTGGATGAATGTTAAACTCATCTGCAATTTCTTGTACAGTTACGTAATTATGTTTTTGCGAAATATATTTATAAATGTAATAACGAGTAGGGTCAGATAACACACCTGTAATTTTTAAAGCTTGTTCCATGAGGATCTCCACCTTTATCACTTTATCCAAGATATTAACATTATAATACAGATAAACTTCTATATAGGTAATTTCAGACAATAGTTCAGAAATTGTTCATAATTTCACAAACATATTTTTCCTTTTTCTCTTAGTGAAAATACAAAATCTCTAATTTTTCTTGTGCATTTTTTTATGATATATACATAGTGAGGAGGGAAACTTGATGAATAGTGTCGAGCTTTTTGCAAATATGATTATGAAAGAAGCTTGTAGGGTGCAAGCATCGGACTTACATATTGTGCCCAGGCAGAAGGATGTGGCGATTCAATTACGTATTGGAAAAGATTTAATTACGAAACGGTGTATTGAGAAAGAATTTGGAGAAAAGCTTGTTTCACACTTTAAATTTTTAGCATCAATGGATATAGGAGAGAGGAGAAAACCTCAAAATGGTTCGTTGTACTTACAAATTGATGGACAAGAAGTGTATTTACGCCTTTCAACACTTCCAACAGTATATCAAGAAAGTCTCGTTATTCGCATCCATTTACAAGCATCTGTACAGCCACTGTCTCATCTTTCGTTATTTCCAAGTTCAGCGGAAAAATTACTCTCTTTTTTAAAGCATTCTCATGGGTTACTCGTATTTACTGGGCCAACTGGTTCTGGAAAAACAACAACAATGTATGCGTTATTAGAAGTAGCTAGAAAATGGCAAACACGTCGCATCATTACACTGGAAGATCCAGTTGAGCAAAGAAAAGACGGTTTATTACAAATTCAAATAAATGAAAAAGCTGGTATCACATATAAAACGGGATTAAAGGCTATTTTGCGTCATGATCCAGATATTATTTTAGTTGGCGAAATTCGTGATGAAGAAACAGCAAAAGTAGCTGTAAGGGCCAGTTTGACGGGACATTTAGTAATGACAACCTTGCATACAAATGATGCGAAAGGAGCGATACTACGATTTATGGATTATGGTATTACAAGGCAAGAAATTGAACAATCATTATTAGCAGTAGCTGCTCAGCGGCTCGTCGAATTAAAATGTCCATTTTGCAGAGGGAAGTGTGCAACTTTATGTAAATCAATGAGGAAAGTGAGACAGGCAAGCATTTATGAACTGTTATATGGATATGAATTAAAACAAGCGATTAAAGAAGCAAGTGGAGAACATGTTACGTATTACTATAAAACGTTGGAATCGTCGGTTCGAAAAGGGTATGCTTTAGGCTTTTTAGAAGAAGATGTATATGTTTAAGAGAAAATGGAGTTTAAGTGATCAAGCATTATTATGTAAAAGATTAAGTGATTTATTAGAGAAAGGTTACTCACTTTTGCAGGCGTTAGAATTTTTGCAGTTGCAACTACCATTAGGAAAGAAATTACAGTTACAGCGTATGATCGAGGGATTGAAAAATGGACAAAGTTTGCACGCTTCTTTTCACCAATTAATGTTTCACTCTGAGATGTTAAGTTATTTGTTTTATGCAGAGCGACATGGTGACATTTCTTTTGCTTTGCAACAAGGAAGCGTACTTCTTTACAAGAAAGATAAATATAGGAAAGATATGATGAAAGTAATGCGATATCCTATGTTTTTATCATTTTTTTTAATGATTATGCTTTCTGTTTTTAACCTCATTTTATTGCCTCAGTTTGAAATGATGTATAGTTCTTTACGTTCTACAGCACCACCACTTACGGAGCAAATTTTAGTTGCAATTAAATTATTACCCTACTTCATTTATATGATTGTTCTTATCGTTATAACGGGATTTAGTATATATATATTTTATTTCCGAAAACTTCCGCCTACTCAAAAGGTAAAGATTATGATCCGTATTCCCCTTATGAAAACATTTCTTATTTTAAATCATTCGCATTATTTTTCCACTCAATTAAGTGGTTTATTACACGGTGGATTGTCCGTACACGAAGCATTAACAATAATGATGAAGCAAAAGTATCATCCGTTCTTTCAGTATGAAGCAGACCGAATTGAGCGGCAATTAATTGCAGGAGAACCGTTACAATCTATTATTGATAAAAGCGGTTATTACGAGAAAGAACTTTCTTATATCATTACGCATGGACAAGCAAACGGTAATTTAGCAAATGAGCTTGGTGATTACAGTGAGCTCATTATTGAAAAGGTAGAACAAAAAATTAAACGTATGTTATTTGTGATTCAACCCATTTTATTTACATGTCTTGGGGTTATAGTCATTTTGATGTACTTAGCGATGATTATGCCGATGTTTCAAATGATGAATTCTATATAGGGGGCATTTACATGCAGAATGAGGAGGGTTTTACTCTTTTAGAAATGTTATTAGTTATGGTTGTCATAACTGTATTATTACTATTAATTATTCCAAATGTAGTTACACAGCGCTCATCCGTCCAAGGAAAAGGATGTGCAGCCTATGTGAAATCTATAGAAGCACAAATACAAGCATATCACTTGCAACATAATAAGATTCCATCAATAGAGGAACTTGAAACAGGAAAGTATATTACTTCAAAAACTTGTCCGAAAGGTGAACCAATCCATATTTCCGATGATGGTACGGTATCAGCTGGGAAATCGTGAAGCAAAAAGGTTTTACTCTTTTAGAAATGCTACTTGTCTTATTTGCTATTTCTGTACTTAGTGTTGTTACGCATTTTAACGTTACTTCATTACATGAAAAACAAAAAGTTGAGCAGTTTTTGAAACAGTTTTCAAATGATATTTTGTATATGCAGCAGTTAGCGATTAAGCGTCAAAAACATTATACGTTACGCTGGTTTAAAGAGAAACATATGTATTATATTTCGGAATCGGAGACAGACCTATTAATTGTTAAGAGAGAATATGATAAAGATGTCCAAATGGATTTGCATACCTTTCCAAATCCAATGACATATAATCCGAGCGGGAATATTAATAGGGGTGGTACGATTTTACTTTCCTATCGAGGGTATAAATATGAGATTGTATTTCAGCTTGGAAGAGGGAGATTTACGTATCGTGAAGTGTCAAAAAGGATCAGTAATGGTTGAAATGGTTGTAGCGTTAAGTTTAATAATGATGGCGGCATCGTTATTGCTCCCGCAAACATTATTAATTATGCAAGAAAGAAAAAATATAAAAATGAGCTATAAAGCATTAATATTATTAAAAAAAGAAGCGGCCTTATTTAAGTATGAGAATGAGGAAAAGCGAGTAAAAGAGCAAGTCATAAAAGGAATTGTATATTACACATATTGGAGAGGAGATGAAGTTTGTACGATGTGGAAAGATATGAGAGGAAAAGCGATGGAGCAATGCCTTTATGCAAAGGAAAAATAAAAAAGAAGCGGGATTTACATTAATAGAAATGATTGCATGTTTGTTGCTTTTATCAATGTTCTTTTTACTTTTACCGCGTCTTCATATTATGGGGATAGAAAATACACATTCAAAAGGATTAAATGACTGGGAGTGGGATGTGTTTTTAGGACAAATGCAATTAGAGTTTCGTGAAGTATTAAGTGGGAGGAAGATAGAGCTAGAAAACGGTGGGAATATTTTACGCTTCCAACTTCGTAATGGTGATCAGGTGACGTATGAAAAGTTGAATAGTAATTTAATAAGAAAAGTAAATATGCGCGGAAGGGAATTTATATTACAAAGGATTGAAGCGATTTCGTATAAATTAACACCTCATTTGTTATATATATATGTGAAAGATATAAGTGGTGAAATATATGAAGGCGTGGCTGTGCGCTATAGTGAAATTGAGATAGAAACATGAGAAAACAAAATGGATTTGTAATGCCAGGAACAATTATTTTTCTTATTTTATTCATTTCATTTTTGATGTACGAAACGAATATGTTACTTTCGGATAAAAAATTTTATTCTGAAATAGAACAAAGTTTTTTCATGGAGGAACTTGTTGATCGAGCTATTTCAGATATAAAAAGAGACTTACAGCAAAAAGAAAAAGAGGATGTTTTTTTATTTCAGTATGAAAGAGGAGAAGTGAGTGGAAAGTACGTCTTTGAAAATGATGTTATTATCATTTCGTTGCAATGTGTTACAAAACAGAGAGTTTTCTATACAGTGAGCTTTCACTATAGGAAAAAGGATAATAAAATATTTGATTGGGTAGAAGGATAATATGTAAAATATATGGAGAAGAACCATGAGTTTCTATTGTGGAGGGAGTCAATTTCTTTGAGGAAAGGGATAAGAATGATGTTCAAAAGTTTAAATTTTCTCAAAAAAGAGAAAGGTAGAAAGAATATGATATATTCATGCTATCCAATCATTTTTTCTAGGGAGATAAGAAAATGACAAATAACAATCAAATAGGTGAAAGTAAGGAACAAACTATTTTTGATCATAAAGGAAATACGATTATGACAGAGGATAGGGAAATACAAATTATTTCAAAATTCGAAGAACCTCTTATTGTTGTATTAGCAAATGTATTAAGTGATGAAGAGTGCGCTGAATTGATTGAATTGTCTAAAAATAATATGAAACGTTCTAAAGTTGGTTCATCACGTGATGTAAATGATATTCGAACGAGTAGTGGTGCATTTTTGGAAGAGAATGAACTTACTTCGAAGATTGAAAAACGAATTTCATCTATCACGAATGTTCCTGTAGCGCATGGAGAAGGATTGCACATTTTAAATTATGAAGTGGATCAAGAATATAAAGCGCACTATGATTATTTTGCAGAACATAGCAGGTCAGCTGCTAATAATCGTATAAGTACTCTTGTGATGTACTTAAATGATGTAGAAGAAGGCGGGGAAACATTCTTTCCGAAATTAAATCTTTCTGTACACCCTAGAAAGGGAATGGCAGTATACTTTGAGTATTTTTATCAAGATCAATTACTAAATGAGCTTACGTTACATGGAGGAGCACCTGTAACGAAAGGTGAGAAATGGATTGCAACGCAGTGGGTGAGAAGAGGTACTTATAAGTAAAAGTGAGCCAGCTTGTTTGATTACGAGAAAATAGTGAGTATGTTACGTTTTGTTCTTCATAGCATAAGAAGAACAAAACGTTTTTTTATTAAATAAAGTAACATCTTTCGTTATAATAACAAATAATAACGGATGATTGAGAGGAACGAAAATGAAATCTATATACATAACTGGCTATATGGGAGCTGGGAAAACAACAATTGGAAAAGTGTTAAGTAAAGAACTTCATATGGATGTTGTAGATACAGACCAAAAAATTGAAGAGAAGCAAGAGAAGGCAATTCGTGATATTTTTGCCGAAGAAGGCGAAATGGCTTTTCGGGAATATGAAAGTGAAATGTTACGTTCACTACCGGTTCAGAATGTAATTATTACAACGGGTGGAGGGATTATTGAACGAGCGGAAAATCGAAAGTGGATGAAGGAAAATGGAACTGTTGTGTATTTATATTGTGATCCACATGTAATTGCAGAAAGGCTTCGTGAAGATACGACACGTCCACTATTTCAGAAGAAAGATATAGATGCATTTATAACGAAATTTGAATCGCGCCGAGCTTATTATGAAGAGGCTGATATTCATATCGATACGACAAATAAGTCGGTAAAGCAAATTATGAATGAATTAAAGCAAAAGATTAATGAATAAAAAAGTGGACATACTAATCAAGTAGAGGTGATGATAATATGTCTACTAATGATTATGTACGCTTTGTGACACAGCAATTTGTGTCATATATGGATGCTCCAAAAGAGGATCGAAAACAACAGAAACAACAACGTCGTGCGGAGAAAGAGCCATTCTTAAATAAATGGTTTGGTGTTATGCCACTGAGCGCTGCTTTGTTTTATCGAAATGTAAAAAATAAAAGAAAAAAATCAAGCTAACTTTTTCGTAATATGTTTAGCAAAACAAAAATCCCCTAGTATAACAAGATGCTAGGGGATTTTTGTTTATTGCACAGACTCTTTTTCCTCAGTAACCGCATGTATTTTATTGTTTACCCATACAAATCCAATTCCGATACAAATAGAAATCCCCCAGCCAACAGCGGTCATAATAGCTCTCATTTCACCATATCCATCTACACCGAAAACAGAGATGAAATAGATTTTCAAGAAGCTTTTTAATATAAATTGAAGGCCGAAAAATAGTGTTAAATATTGCAGTGCTGGATATATACGACTATCACGATAAAGCTCACGACTTTTATCACGATCATGACCTTGCAGTGCTGCGATATCAGCTGCGAAATATAACATGAGTGGTTTTTTTATAAAGATTGTACATATAACGATGCAGCCAAGTACGATATGATAATATGCATCATTCCATAGCATTCGTTCAGCCGACCCAGATATTAAGTCTACCGCTGTATTAGAAATAAGTGTAATTAAAATAAAGAACCCTGTAACGTTAAGCTGTTTTTCTTTTTTAAAGGTATACAGTGTATAAATAATCCCCGGAACAGAGGAAATTAACATTGCGTAATAAGGATCGATATAAGGTTTTGCAAATTTCCAAATGAGGAATGGGAATACGAGATAAAAGACAAGATCTAATATAGCTTTTTTATTTTGATTCATACATGGCCTCCTTAAGTCATACATATATTTTATAATATAATTTCTGAAAATTGTATAAGGTTAATGAAAAAAAGAAAAGTAGATGATTAGTAGATTAAAAAATTGCCCCTAGCGTAGTAAGTTTTTTTAGTATATAATAAAGGAAACGCTTTCATTTTTGGTTTGTTCACAAAATGGACGGAAAATCACATATTTACTATTGATATGTTGCTTTATAATGAAACCAATTAAATATACATGCATACAATATTGTGAAATAAATAACATAAATAATCTATATAAATGTAAACGTTATCAAAGAGAGAGGTGGAGACAATGAGTAAATTTTTCTTCAATCATAATCCAGCAACATTAGAGGATGGAAGACTTGTTAAGTATGCTGAAATTATTTATGGAGAAGGTGGCCGTTCTGTATTAGAAAATTTAATGGTGAAGGCATCTATCAGATTGCGTGATCGTTATCCGAATAAATCTGACGAACAGATCTCGAACCTCGTAAATCAAGGCATCCATGATATGTTTCAAAAATACGTGAATGAGTAAGAGCAGCTACTGGCTGCTCTTATTTTTTTGTATAAGGATTGTGCCTCTAGCTGAAAATAAAGATGTATTTTGAAACATGCAAAAAGGAGGCGAAAAAGATGAGTAATGGAATTGGTCGTTCAAAAGAGAATCTTCCAACTGATGCAAACCATGTAAGTGCAAAGGATCGTGCATATCAGAAACGTATGACAGAGAAAAAACAGCAAGAGCGCAATGAAGATAGAGAATAGGCTGGGAACATATTTTAAAAGAAGCTCCTTCAATCTGAAGGAGCTTTCTTTAAGATAGAAAATGATTTGCGGTAACATAAAAGAGACCACCGTTTATAATTTGTATTGTAATGCGTGGTTCGTATTGTTCTTGTAATGCTTGCTTTTCAATTTCATAGCTTTCTGGAAGTTCATCGCTATCTTCGTAAAATCGATTTAAAAGGTCTAAATCGTGATTCCAACGCACTCTCGCTTCTTTTGCCCACGTGTGGTCATCTTCAGCGATTATACTTTTTAAAGCATCCTCTATACGTTGTAAGCCACTTTGTGGCTTAATGATAGGTGAGAGGGTAAAACAAAAGTCAGGTATTTTCGGTGTGAGTTTGATCTCTGCTAAAGTGTCATGAAAGTTTGCAATCATTGTCCCGGAAATAAGATGAATACCGATGGAATGAAGTATGTCTTTTTTTCGGTCGCATTGATAAGATACTTTTATATTTACACCAAGCCAAGGATGAAGGGGAGTATGAGTTGCCCCGCTATGTTTCACTTCCTCATATAAACGTATGTATGAACCTAGTTCTTTTGTTGTTTCAAATATTTGATGCAAACGGGGTGAACCGTAATGAATAAGTTCACCGTCGTTTTCTTCGTTTTCTGGATTTGTAATAAGAGTAAGGCGCATCGGGTTCGGAACGCCTCCTGTTTTTTCAAGATAGTGCCAATAGAAAGGGCGGTTCATTAATAATTTATCCATTTCAATTGTTAACTGCACGTCTAATAGGTGAGGGGAACGTTCTAAAATTTCGCAGTTATTCGCCTCAAAAAAGTTATATAAGTAATTATGAATTTCATTTTGCTGCATAGTCCTGCACCTCTGCTTCATTGCGCTTCGCAAAATCGATAATAGATGTTAAATTTTCCATCTTGATTCGAATTTCACCTTCGCTTTTTGACTGCGCGAAAATTTCTTGAATATGCGCATCAATATTTTTCATGTTGATTCTCGTTAAAATTTCATCGAGTTCACCGATTACACGTTCAAATAAATTAATTTTTTCATATAGTAGTTTTAAAATGTGCTCTTCAACAGTGTGCTTTGTTGCTAAATTATAAATATGAACATCATTTTTTTGTCCAAGGCGGTGAATACGTCCAATCCTTTGCTCGAGTCGCATTGGATTCCACGGTAAGTCGTAATTAATCATATGGCTACAAAATTGTAAGTTAATTCCTTCACCACCAGCTTCGGTCGCAATTAATACTTGGGCACGATTTTGGAAAAGCTCCTTCATCCAATCTTTCTTCCCGCGCTTAAATCCACCGCGAAATGGAACAGAGGAAATGCCATGTTGTTGTAAGAACCATTGTAAATACATTTGTGAAGCTCTATATTCAGTGAAGATAATGACTTTATCGTCAACTTCTTTTATAAGCTCTAGTGCTTTATTTGCTTTGGAGTTGAACGGAATATGATTAATTTTGTCCATCAGCACATCAATATGTGGGTCCTTTATGTAGTGCTCATTTTCTTTCTGTCTTTTTTCTACATGTTTTTTTAATGAATAGTAAACAGCTTCACGACTACTACATGCTTCCCGTTTTAAAGTTAAGGATGAGAAAGCAGATGTGACGGCATCTTGTCCACGCCAATTTTCAATTTCATTATACAAAGCTTGTTCTTCTTCATTGAATTCAACGAAGATTGTTCGTACATGCCTCTTCGGCCAATCAATGCCAGTGTTATTGCGTCTATTTCGAACCATTACTTTATTGATAAGAGCTTTTAAATCTTCATCGGATTCAGTGGAACGATTTTTTGAAGCGTAATATTCTTCAAAATTAGATTGATTGCCTAAATGACCTGGTTTTAATAAAGAAACGAGGTTGAAGATTTCATCGATTTTATTTTGAACAGGAGTTGCAGTTAGTAATAAACAAAACTTCTTTTTTAATCGCTGTGCAAATTCATAGTTTTTTGTTTTATTATTTTTTAGTTTATGTGCTTCATCGATAATAATAAGGTCATACTCTAGGTTTAAAACGATATCGCGATGCGGTGAACGTTTCGCAGTATCGATTGATGAAACGATGACATCAGCTTGTTCCCAAGAATAACTTTTCTTTTGAGCGACCGCAGGAATAAAAAATTTTGTGTTTAGTTCATACGCCCACTGAGATACGAGAGAAGCTGGAACGAGAATGAGTACCTTTTTTACAAGTCCTCGAACCATATATTCTTTTAAAATAAGTCCAGCTTCAATCGTTTTTCCAAGTCCGACTTCGTCTGCTAGAATCGCTTTACCATTCATTTGTTCAATGACATTTTGAGCGACCTCTAATTGATGTGGAAGCGGCGTGAAATGTGATAAATGTTTCGGTGCTTGCAATCCATCAAAAGTAGGGACGAGTAACGATTTCTCTGTTTTATAAGCTAAATGATATAAATCCCAATTTGTCCAAGGACCATCTTCATCAATTCTTTTTAAAAAATTGTTTTGCCACGTTCGATCTACGGAAATATCGACATTCATTAAGACTCTCCCACCTTTTATAAACTAAAGTGATTATTTAAAAAATCTTTATTATAAGCCTCGTAATAAGGCGCTATCACAATTACTAAAAGTTAAAGAATAGGCAATGATAAAGGGCTAAATTTCAAAATTTGTATTTAATAAGATTAAGAATGAAAAATTCTAAATTATTTTTTATGCTAGAATATTGATGAAATATAGCGAATAATGTTAGGATAATGGTGTGAAATGTGTGGAATCTTTCGTATTTTATCCAAGAAAGTAACTTTTTATTTACGCTTTCATAAAAAAATATACTGAGATTCCGTATAACCTTATCTTTTCAGAATGAAAATGTTTAGATATGGGAAGCAACTTTTATTGATTTGTCAGAGCATAAGGGGGAAAGAGCATGATTACATTACAACGTACACCGTTATTTGATGTATACGCGAAGTATGGTGGGAAAACAGTCGACTTCGGTGGTTGGGAATTACCAGTTCAATTTTCAAGCATTAAAGAGGAACATGAAGCTGTACGTACAGGAGCAGGTTTGTTCGATGTATCTCATATGGGAGAAGTAGAGGTAAAAGGTGTAGATAGTTTAGCATTTTTACAACGTGTTGTTACAAATGACGTATCTACCTTAAAGGTAGGGGGCGCACAATATACAGCTATGTGCTATGAAAATGGTGGCACAGTAGATGATTTATTAATCTACAAACGTGGTGAAGAAGACTATTTATTAGTAATCAATGCATCAAATATCGAGAAAGATTACGAATGGTTAGCTAGCCATGTAATTGGCGATGCGAAAGTAGTCAATGTTTCTAGTGAAGTTGCGCAGCTTGCAATTCAAGGACCAAAAGCAGAAGGCATTTTACAAAAAGTTGTGTCAGAAGATTTGAAAGAAATTAAGTTCTTTAAATTTAAAAATAATATTCTTGTAGATGGAATTCCTGCACTTGTATCTCGTACAGGTTACACAGGTGAAGATGGATTCGAAATTTACTGTAAGAGTGAAGATGCAGCAAAACTTTGGGAGAAACTTCTTGAAGTGGGAGCAGAAGAGGGCTTAAAACCATGTGGCTTAGGTGCTCGTGATACACTTCGCTTCGAAGCAACACTTCCGTTATACGGACAAGAGTTATCAAAAGATATTACACCGATTGAAGCGGGAATTGGCTTTGCGGTAAAACCAAATAAAGAAGCAGATTTCTTTGGAAAAGAAACGTTAAAAGAGCAAAAAGAAAACGGTGCATCTCGTAAATTAGTCGGCATCGAAGTAATCGAACGCGGTATTCCTCGTACGCATTACCCTGTATTTATAGGAGAAGAAAAAATCGGGGAAGTAACGAGTGGTACACAATCTCCAACGTTAAAGAAAAGCATTGGTTTAGCACTAATTGATGTAAAATACGCAGCAGTTGATACAGAAGTAGAAATTGAAATTCGTAATAAACGCGTCAAAGCAGTAGTTGTTCCAACACCATTTTATAAACGTTCAAAGTAACGGGGAGAGGGGTAGATTTCATGTTGCATCGTTATCTTCCAATGACAGAAGAAGACAAAAAAGAAATGTTACAAACAATCGGCGTTCAAACGATTGATGAGTTATTCTCTGATATTCCAGAGAGTGTTCGTTTTAAAGGGGATTTAAAAATTAAAGAAGCAAAATCAGAGCCAGAGCTTTTAAAAGAGCTATCTCAAATGGCTAGCAAAAATGCGAACTTAAAAGAATATGCTTCTTTCTTAGGAGCAGGTGTATACGATCATTACGCTCCAGTAATTGTTGATCATGTTATTTCTCGTTCAGAGTTTTATACAGCTTACACACCATACCAACCAGAAATTTCACAAGGGGAATTACAAGCAATTTTTGAATTCCAAACAATGATTTGTGAATTAACAGGAATGGATGTAGCAAACTCTTCTATGTATGACGGAGGTACAGCTTTAGCTGAAGCGGCAATGCTAGCAGCTGGTCATACTCGTAAAAAGAAAATTCTTGTATCTAAGGCAGTTCATCCAGAATCAAGAGCAGTACTTGAAACATATGCAAAAGGTCAAAATCTTGAAGTTGTTGAAATTGATCATAAAAACGGTGTAACAGATTTAGAAGTATTACAAAGTGAAGTAGATGATACAGTTGCTTGTGTAATCGTTCAATATCCAAACTTCTTCGGACAAGTGGAAAAGTTAGCTGATATCGAAAAAATCGTTCATCAACAAAAATCATTATTTATCGTTTCTTCAAATCCATTATCATTAGGCGCATTAACACCGCCAGGAAAATTCGGTGCTGATGTTGTAATCGGTGATGCACAACCATTCGGTATCCCAACGCAGTTTGGTGGACCGCACTGTGGTTACTTTGCAACAACGAAAGCATTTATGCGTAAAATTCCAGGACGTCTTGTCGGACAAACTGTAGATTCAGATGGTAAACGTGGATTTGTATTAACGTTACAAGCACGTGAACAGCATATTCGTCGTGATAAAGCGACGTCTAACATTTGTTCAAACCAAGCGTTAAATGCATTAGCAGCTTCTGTTGCAATGACGGCACTTGGCAAACAAGGTGTAAAAGAAATGGCACGTCAAAACATTTCTAAAGCACAATATGCAAAACGTCAATTTGAAGCGAAAGGTTTCACAGTAACGTTCGCTGGACCATTCTTTAATGAATTTGTTGTAGATTGTAAACGTCCAGTTAAAGAAATAAATGATGTATTAATACAAAAGAATATTATCGGTGGTTACGACCTAGGCCGTGATTATAAAGAGCATGAAGACCATATGCTTGTAGCGGTAACAGAGCTTCGTACAAAAGAGGAAATTGACACACTTGTAAACGAAATGGGGGCTATCCAATGAAGAACCAAGACCAAGCACTTATTTTTGAAGTGACTAAAGAAGGACGCGTAGGATATAGCTTACCCAAATTAGATGTAGAAGAAGTAAAATTAGAAGATGTGTTTGAGAGTGATTATATTCGAGTAGAAGATGCAGAGCTTCCAGAAGTATCTGAACTTGATATTATGCGCCATTACACAGCGCTTTCAAACCGTAACCACGGTGTGGATTCTGGATTCTATCCACTTGGGTCTTGTACGATGAAATATAATCCGAAAATTAATGAAAACGTAGCTCGTTTCGCAGGCTTTGCAAATATTCATCCACTTCAAGATGAAAAAACAGTGCAAGGTGCAATGGAATTAATGTATGACTTACAAGAACATTTAATTGAAATTACAGGTATGGATACTGTTACGTTACAACCAGCAGCTGGTGCACACGGAGAATGGACAGGATTAATGTTGATTCGTGCATATCATGAAGCGAACGGTGACTTTAACCGTACGAAAGTAATTGTTCCTGACTCTGCTCACGGAACAAACCCGGCGTCTGCAACAGTAGCTGGTTTTGAAACAATTACGGTGAAATCAAATGAACATGGTCTTGTTGACTTAGATGATTTAAAACGTGTTGTAAACGAAGAAACAGCAGCACTTATGTTAACAAATCCAAATACATTAGGCCTATTCGAAGAAAATATTTTAGAAATGGCAGAAATCGTCCATAACGCAGGCGGTAAATTATACTATGATGGTGCAAACTTAAATGCGGTATTAAGCCAAGCACGCCCAGGAGATATGGGATTTGACGTTGTGCATTTAAACCTTCATAAAACATTTACAGGTCCGCATGGCGGCGGTGGTCCAGGTTCTGGTCCAGTAGGTGTGAAAGCTGATTTAATTCCGTACTTACCAAAGCCGATTTTAGAGAAAACGGAAAATGGCTATCACTTTAACTATGATCGTCCAGAAGCAATTGGGCGTGTGAAACCATTCTATGGTAACTTCGGAATTAACGTTCGTGCATACACATATATTCGTTCTATGGGCCCAGATGGCTTGCGTGCAGTAACTGAGTATGCTGTATTAAATGCGAACTATATGATGAGAAGATTAGCACCATTCTATGATCTTCCGTTCGATAGACATTGCAAGCATGAATTCGTATTGTCAGGTCGTCGTCAAAAGAAACTTGGTGTACGTACATTAGATATTGCAAAACGTCTGCTTGATTTCGGTTACCATCCACCAACAATTTACTTCCCATTAAATGTGGAAGAATGTATTATGATTGAGCCAACAGAAACAGAATCAAAAGAAACATTAGATGGTTTCATTGATAAGATGATTCAAATTGCTAAAGAGGTAGAAGAAAATCCAGAAGTTGTACAAGAAGCACCACATACAACAGTAATAAAACGTTTAGATGAAACATTGGCTGCTCGTAAACCAGTTTTACGTTATGAAAAGCTAGCACCTGTACAAGTGTGATTGGAAAAAAAAGAACTCGCTACATGCGGGTTCTTTTTTTTTGCAAAATTGGTGTGGCTAGAATGAAAAAAATGTTAAAAATTTATATTTTTTGTTTCATATTGCTGTAAAGATGCGGTTTTATAGGTGATTTTGTTGAAAAAGTCGGTTTGATAAAAGTATTTATTTTTGTTAGAATTTTATTGAAATTAAGAAGATGTGATGAGGTAGAAATTACTCATTTTTATGTATATGTGAAAAAACGAGCAAGACGGGGGTGGAAGCGTGGGATATCGATGTTATAGAATGGTATACCATTTAGAAAATGGAGAAACAATTAAAGATGTAAAAGAATTTTGTTACCGAGACCAAGGGAAAGTGTTAGAAAGAGTAGCACACCGTGTAATGGATAATAGAGAAGTGACAGCGATTGATAAACAAGGAACAATCATTTCAATAGCGTGTGAGGACATTGTAAAGGTAGAACTTGATTACATAACAGAAAGTTAACCTTGAGTCATATCGAATTATTCGATACAATATACTGTTGAATGGTGAAGAGAGAAGAGAGGAGTTTATCATGGGTAATACACGACACTTTTATATGTTTATTTTAGCGTTTGTTCTTGTTGTGGCGTTAACGATTTATTTAATTGTTGATAGCAGCTGGTACAATACAGTTCATCCAGCATTCCTTCTTTTTATGTATGTAGGAATTGCGGTTGTTAGTTTCGGAATGAGAGACGAAATGTTAGATCGCTTTGAAAAGTGATACATATACGAAAGACCAACAGGAAAATGTTGGTCTTTTTTTCTTGCCAAAAATAGGATGTTGTGTATATACTGTGTATATAAAGTATATACAGTATATACACAAACTGGAGGAAAACATGAATATTATTATTTCGAATTCTTCCCAAGACCCTATTTATGTGCAAATAAGAAAACAATTAAGCCGGCTTATTTTAAATGGTGGTTTAAAGGGTGGAGACCAATTACCGTCTATTCGTAGCTTAGCGAAGGAATTACAAATTAGTGTAATTACAACGAAGCGTGCATACGAGGAGCTTGAAAAAGAAGGATATATAGAAACTGTTGCTGGGAAGGGGACCTATGTTTCACGTAAAAATAATGAACTATTAAAAGAACAGCGGCTACGTCTATTGGAAAGTAAAGTAGAAGAGATTGTGAATGAAAGTAAAGTGTTGCAGCTTTCACTTGAAGATTTACAGCAGATGATTGCGTGTTTATATGAGGGGGAATAAGGGATGTTAGAGCTAAAAAACGTTTGTAAAAGTTATCAAGATTTTGCAGTGAAAAATGTAAGTTTTACATTACCACGAGGATATATTATGGGATTTATCGGACCGAATGGAGCTGGGAAAAGTACGACGATCAAAATGATTATGAATTTAATCAGAAAAGAGAGCGGTGATATAAAAATTTTTGGTAAGGACAATAAGAAAGCCGAAAAGGAAATAAAACAAAATATTGGTTTTGTATATGATGAAAATCATTATTACGAAGATTTAACGTGTGAGCAAATGAAACGGATTATTGCACCGTTATATAAAAAGTGGGACGAAAAGCAGTATCAATCGTATATGCAGAGATTACAAGTTCCAAAGTCTAAAAAAATTAAAGAGTTATCCAAAGGGATGAAAATGAAATTTGCGATTGCAATCGCACTTTCACACCATGCGGAATTCATTATTATGGATGAACCAACAGCAGGATTGGATCCAGTTGTTCGAAGTGAATTACTTGATATTTTGCAAGAAATTGTAATGGAGGATGAAGTATCTGTATTATTCTCAACGCACATTACAACTGACTTAGAACGCATCGCAGATTATATTACGTTCATTAATGAAGGAGAAATAATATTTACTGGTGAGAAAGATGAATTAATGGAAAACTACGTAATCGTAAAGGGAAGTAATGATTTATTAGATCAAGAAGGAAAAGAGCTATTTGTTGGATTACGAAAAAATAAGTTTGGTTTCGAAGGTTTAGCGAAGGATAAACAAGCAATTATCGATTGGTTTGGAAATGAGGTTGTAATAGAAAAGCCTACATTAGATGATATTATCGTTTACACCGCGAAAGGGAGAGGTGCTTATGCGTCAGCTCATATATAAAGATTTGTTCTTTTTTCGGGTAACTTGGTTAGTGAATCTTATTGTGCCCCTTGTGTTATTTATGTTAGATCCAAGTGGTGAATTGTTAGTTCCGATGAGTTGTCTATTTATAACTCTTTCCTCCGTTATGACGTTAATCTTTATGGATGAAAGGAATAAAAGTGACATTATTATAAATAGTTTACCGGTAAGTCGAAAGGATATCATTATTGCTAGATATATTTCCAGTGCAATATTCATTGTAGGTGGCATGATCTCTACTATGCTAGTTGTTTTTCTTATAAGAGGTATTGTAGTCATTGGTGATATCGGTGCATATCATCCTAATCTATACATTGAAATTCCATGGTATGAAGTAATAAATGGAGCTGTTTACGCCGTATTTTTTGTTGTAACATTCTTTCCTAGTTATTATGTTACAAGGTCAAAGATAGCACGAAGTATAGTGTCAGGAGCATCAATGGTAGTTGGTGGAATTGCTTGGATATTCATAGGAGATGGATTGGATGAAACAACACCTTCATTCATTGAGTGGATTATGAATCCAGTGCATATCGGTGTATTTATAATTGGATTCATTACATTAGTTAGTATGTATATCGCTTCTATGTTTCTTACAATTAAAATTTATGGAGCACGTGATTTGTAGAGAGGAGAATTCATATGCAACAGTTGATTTTGAAGGAGTTTTTCTTACATAAGAAGATGTTTCCTTTATATTTTTTAATACCTATTTTCTCTGTTTTTAGGAATCCCGTCCAACCAATGGGGATTGCAATAGGATTATTTATAACATGTAGTACGATTATATATATTTCTTTTTATTATGACGAGAAAAGTAAAGCAGAAAAAGTATTAGTGAGTTTGCCTATAACGAGAAAAGAGATAGTTATAGCTAAATATATTTCAAGCTCATTATTTATTATGGCTGGTTTGAGTACAACTTTTATAGTCGTAATATTAGGAAATATTTTATTGAACAGAGACATAGCTATTCCTGGATATGCAATATTTTCGGCAATAGTAGCTACTTTGATCTATTGTGTTGTAACGATACCTGCTAATTACGTTGGAGGATATAAAGCTACTTCTGTTTTGAATGTTATTATGGTTTTGCCTTTAACGGGTATGATTGGCCTTATGTGCAATGTTTTTGGTGATAAAATAATTATGTCAAAAGTACTTCAATCTGAAGATGCTACACTAGCAATGGGTATGCTTGGCATCGGAGTGTTAGTAAGTATGGTTATATCAATGTTTCTCTCAATGAAAATGTTTCAGGAAGCAGAGTTATAGAAGGAGCATTTTCATATTAGGAGGTGTAATACATGATCAAGCAATTAATTTTAAAAGATTTCATCATTCAATGGAAATTTTTAATTTGGTACATACTCTATCCTATTCTCTTTTATATGGCTTTAACAGATACGGAAAATCTATTCATAATTATGTCAGTAATTATTACAATTGGGGCAACAGTAAAAACATTTGAAGCAGATAGTAAAAATGAGAGTGAAGTTATAGTAAATAGTTTACCAATATTGAGAAAACAAATTGTATTTGCGAAATATATAGTAGCAATTATTATTCTTTTTATAAGCGTAACGGTCGGTTGTTTCACGATGGGAATGAAGAATGGGGTTAACCTATTTGAGTTTATTGAAACGACAATGGTTGCTAGTATTAGCTTTATTTTAGTGTATTTAAGCTTTGTTTTACCGATATCGTTTTGGCTAGGGTATAAAAAAACTATTTTTATTACGATAGTAATATTCATGGCGCCAATTGTTATTTTAGAAACTTTGTTTCAAATCAACCTGGAACAAATTCAACTATACAACAGCGTGTTATTCGTTAGTTCAATTTGCATGTTCATAGTATCTATCTTCGTTTCAGTGAAATTGTATGAGAAGAGAGAATTTTAAAAGGTGCCTCGTAAAAGGCACCTTCTTCAATAACGGCAATACGAGAGCAAAAGTTTATAAACAGAAAGGCTATTAGGCACATCTTTCGGAGTATGTAATATAAAGCTGAAAACGATAACGAAAATGAGAAAGAGGAAAAATAAAAATAGGATCTGCTTATGTATAGAATTTTGCATATAACCCACTCCTTTTTTAGGTAGTATGTCCAAAAGAAAGAAGGATATGAAAAATTTTAGGAGGGAGAATGATGAACAAAAGAAAGTGGTTATATAGAATTGGGGTACTTTTATTTTCAATTGGTCTCATATTAGCAAATTTTTACTCGGATATACCACCGCCATTTCCTAATTTGCATAAAGGGATTGGTATAAGTATTGTCATAGCTGGTCTGCTTTGTCTGATCGCATCAAATTTCTATAGAAAATCAGAATGAATATAAAGTGAAACTTTAATCAGTGGGGGTCTTACTGCCCGCGAATAGCGGGATAAAAAAGGACAGTTACTTCTTTTCAGAAGAACTGTCCTTTTTAAATAACTTGTTCCATAGCTTGGCGATACTCCATATAATCACGATTGTAATGGAGGCAATAATTGACCAAGCGATAGATGCAATTTCAAGTGCCATGTTAGGAAGGAATGTAAGAATGGATAATACTTTATGAAACAGCCATTCTATTATATGAAAACTGATTTGTAATAGAATGACGATCCCGAGTGTAATCCATGCTAAGATTTGTTTTCCTTTTTCTTTCCACATGACATTCACCTCACGTTAGCCTAATAATTTTAAGCCAACAGCGCCGCACAGAATGCAGCTTAAGAAGGCAAGGCGACGCCAATCCGCTGACTCGCGGAAAATAAGAATACCGAGAAGTGCACTTCCGGCAGTTCCGATTCCAGTCCAAATTGCGTAAGCAGTTCCCATCGGTAATGTGTTCATTGCAAGAGATAAGAAGAAGAAGCTTACGCCAAAGTTAGCGATTAAAATAATTTTTGGTGCCCAGCCTTTCTTTTCAGTGGCTACTTTCATAAAGAGTACACCAACAATTTCACAAATACCAGCTAGAATTAAAAATACCCAAGCCATTTTATGCGGCCTCCTTCGCTTCTTTTTCTTCTGTTACTCGTTTTAAACCAATTACTCCGAAGAAGATTAAACCGATTAATAATACTTTTACGATAGAGAAAGGTTCTCCGAAGATGAAAATCTCTGTAAGAACGATTCCACCAGCTCCAATTCCTGTAAAGACTGCGTATACAGTGCCGACAGGTAAATCTTTATATGCTCTAAATAATAAGACGAAACTAATTGTAATTAATAGAGCAACACCAGCCCACTCAAGTGGTGCCTCCGCTTTTTTAAGTCCAATAACCCAAAAGATTTCAATAATACCAGCTATGATTACATAAATCCATGCCATATGTCATTTCTCCTTCCTACCAGTCGTTAGGTAAAGGGCTTAAAAACGACGCATTGCAAAGGAGCAATCCGTCAGTTTGAAAGGCCGCGCCAAAATACTTTCCAAGAAGCTTCTAAACGTGTCTCAAAACGATTTAAACCTGCATATAGTAGTTCAACCATAAGGCCGTCAAGTAAGCATAAAAAAGCCTCCAAAGCATCTTTTACTTCAATGTTATGCAGTTCATCTTGTTCGCTTGCTCTTTTAAACACAGGGAATAAAAGTTTTCCGACATTTTCAATGTGTACATTCGCTTTATCAATAATTTGTTCGCGAAATGCATCCGGCGGAAAATAAGAAGTTCGTAACCAAAACATTGATTCTTCACTTTCACCAAATCGTTTTGCATAACCTTTTAACAAATTTACTAGCAATTCTTCAGTAGACGCTTTTGAAAAATTTTCGATATCGTCAGTGAAGCTTTGTAAATCTTTTTGAAGAGCGGATTCTAAGCATGTAAAATATAGCTCTTCTTTTCCTTTAAAGTGTGCGTAAATCGATGGTTTTTTAATCCCAACTTCTTGAGCAATATTTGCTAATGAAGTTCCTTCGTAGCCGTAGCGCGCGAAATGAGAAAGTGCTACAGCTTTAATGCGGTTTGCTGTCATTTTCATCCCCTACCTACCGTTCGTTAGGTTCATTATATGAGATAAAAAATATAAAGTCAATAGGTGAAGAACTGAAAAAAGAGTGCTATGGTTGGCACTCTTTTCTAGACTGTTTTTCGCTCAATTAAATGGAATGAAAGTTCTTCTGAGTTTCCAATAATGTGTTCGTTTTGTATCTGTTTATGAAATAAAGAAAAAGCACGTGATCCCATTGTGAGCCCGGGATGCTCAATAGTTGTAATTTCTAATGCTTTTGAAATTTCATGGTTATCAAATCCCAGTATAGCGAGGTCTTCAGGTATGCGAATGCCATGTTTTTTTGCCTCTGTTAATAAACCAGCAGCTACTTGATCGTTCGCTGTGAAAATAGCGGTTGGACGATTTTTCATGTTTAAAATACGATGAAGTATTTTTGCCCCGTCCTGCATCGTATAACATTGATGAAAAACCCAATCAGGGTGCACTGTTTTTCCTTCGTGACGAAGAGTATCGGCGAAAGCTTTTTCACGCTCGATTGAATTAACACTTGTTTTTCTTGCTAAACAAATGCCGATTTTTTCATGACCTTTACTGAGTAAATAGGAAGTACCAAGGCGGAATCCTTCGTAATGATCTACATAGACAGATGAAATGAGGGGATGGTTCATTTTTTCACATGAAATAATAGGGGCAAATTTTGCGAACGGTTCAATTTGTTCCCATGAACTCGTGCGAGAGCAAATAATCATCCCGTCAAATTGTTTCATTTTCATCATTTCAAGAACGCGAATTTCTTCAATACCATCGTAATTCGTTTGGCATAAATTAATATGATATCCAGCTGCTAACGCTTCGTTTCCGATTCCTTCAATGATCGTGCTAAAGTACGGAAGATTAATAAAAGGTAGCATAACGCCAATTGTATATGTTTTACCCTTTATTAAATGGATAGCATTTATATTTTTTGCATAGTTCAATTCTTCAACTGCATCTAAAACACGCTTACGCTTTTCTTCTTTTACGTAAGGATGATTATTAAGGACACGAGAAACAGTTGATATAGATACACCAGCAGTTTTTGCAATTTGTTTTATATTGGCCATATGTATCACCTCTTTCCTTAATTATAAGGGGAAAATAATAAGAATGAAAAAAATCTTGACCTGAAAAGCTTTTCACAATCTATGTTATAAGCATGACTTCTGTTGTTCGCGTAACCTTTTTATTTGGGCGTAAGAATAGTGGGGTCTTTTTTGTATGTCTGCAAAGAATTTTTGTCAGAATGTGTGAGAATAACGTGGAAAGTTTTCGGAGGAGGCGTTTGATAACGAAGCGAATAGTAGAGAGTATAAACGCTTCACTCGTTAAGAGAGCGGTATGAAAGGGCGGAAACAAATTGAAAAAAGGAATCATTTGTTTCGTGTTTTCTAGTGTAATACTTAGCTCATGTTCATTTCAGCAAACGATGCAAGAAGAAAAAACATTTGTAGGAACAACAGGAGGGGCTAAGGACCGTGTTACTGATCCGATTCCGCTAAAGGAACTTCCAAAATATTTTCCGGCAAAGTTTAAAGTTCCAACGTTTTTACCTTATGACATTACGAGTGATGTGCAGGGAGAGGTAAGAACGATGGGAAAGAAGAATGCTGTCTTAACGATTAAATATAAGCAACAAGAGAAAGGAAGGCACGATTATATAGAATTAACAGTGGCCAACTTTTCTTACAGTTTTCCATACCTCGTAGAAGAAAATCGATTTCAAGAACAAATGAAATTGAATAATGGAGCACCTGCTTATTTTAAAAATAAGGATGATTACGAGCGAGGGGACGAATTTGCTACGCTTATATGGAAAGAGAAGGGGATTGAATATCAGCTATTATATCGTAATGTAGATGAGAAAGATGAAGATGTGATTAAACAAAATCTACTGTACATTGCGAACAATATGGAATAAAAAACTAGCTGTATCGTGCAGCTAGTTTTTGTATGTTATTTCTTTTTAATTTTTCCTGACCAAGATTTAAATCCACCTTTTAATTGGTAGAAATCTGTGTAGCCTTGTTTTTTTAAGTATTGAGCTGCACGACCTGTACGGAATCCGCTTTGGCAATATAAATAAACCGGTTGATCTTGGCGAAGTTCTTTGTGGCGAAGGCGAATTTGTGATAATGGAATGTTACGCGCACCTAAAATATGTCCCGCGTTAAATTCATCTGCTTCGCGAATATCGATAAGCTGTGCTTTACGGTAGCCAGCGCGAAATTCTTCTTCTGAAAGTGTTTTAATTAATTTTTTCTGATAGAAATACATCCATACAGTGTAGCCGATGAATGCTGCAATTGCGGCTAGTATAATAATCAAGTTTGTTGACACGATTCTATCGCTCCTTTTTTCTTATCCTACTTTCAATATTATAATGCCCGTATGTATTTATGCAACAGATTCATTTGTATATAAGAAGAAATTTCGTATTCTTTCACAAATTTTGTCGAATTTGGTAGACTAGAGAATGTGAAAAATAATTGGTTATATGAGGTGCAGGATGGGAAAAGAAAAATGGTGTTATATTAACTCTGGTCAATGTTCACCAGCATTTAATATGGCGTTAGATGAATGTTTATTAAATTGGCAAAGTGAAAAGAAAATGCCACCAACAATTCGTTTTTACGAATGGGAAGTACCAACATTAACAGTCGGGTATTTCCAGCGTGTTGAAAAAGATATAAATATGGATGTAGTTAACGAAAAAAAATATGGATTCGTTCGTCGTCAAACAGGCGGCAGGGGTGTACTACATGACAAAGAATTAACGTACAGTGTTATTGTGTCTGAAGATCATCCGAATATGCCAAAAACAGTTACAGAAGCATACCGAATTATTTCGCAAGGCTTATTGGACGGTTTTAAGGCATTAGGATTAGAAGCGTATTATGCAGTTCCGAAAACAGAAGCGGATCGTGAGAATTTAAAAAATCCGCGTTCAGGAGTATGTTTTGATGCGCCATCTTGGTATGAGATTGTAGTTGAAGGAAGAAAAATCGCGGGTAGTGCCCAAACACGTCAAAAAGGTGTTATCTTACAACACGGTTCTATTCCGTTAGAAATAGATTTAGATGAGTTATACGACCTATTTTTATTCCCAAATGAGCGAGTAAAAGAGCGTATGAAAAACATGTTTTCTTCTAAAGCGGTAGCGATTAATGAATTAACAGACCGCACATTTACGATTGAACAGTTAATTAAAGCGTTTGAAACTGGATTTGAAAAAGGTTTAGATATAGAGCTTGTGCCGTATGAACTAACAGAAGAACAGCTTCATGAAGTTCAAACTTTAGCAAAAGAGAAGTATGAAAGTAATGAATGGAATTATAAAAAATAAGGAGATGGCGACCGCCATCTCCTTATTTTTATAGTAAATTAAGTACTTTTTCTACTTTGATTCCTTTATCTTGTAAAGAACGAAGGCGATTTACAACGTCCATAATTTCTTTGTCGAATGTAACGCTAATACCTTGGCTTTGTAGCTCTTTTTTTAATCCTTCAATAGAATCATCTATGTCGATGCCAAGCTCGTAATCTTGACAAACTTCAATTGTCTTTTTCACAAGTTTAACATAATTTTCTTGTAGTTTTGTATTTGTTTCAGTCAAAGCAGGTTGCTTCGGTTTTATAGGAGTAACCGGTGCTGTCTCTTGCTTTGTAACTGGAGTAGGTACTGCTTTTTTCACAGGTGCTGGAGTAGATAGTTCTATAGCTGCTTCAACACTTACTGACTTCGGCGTTGGTACCGGAGTAGGTTTAGATGCAGCAGGTGTTTCTACTCGCGTAATAGGCTTTGGAGCAGGTGTAACTGCTTTTGGAGCTTCTACAACTACTTCTTTTTTCGGAGTAGCTTCTACAACTGTTTCTTCTTGCTCAGCAGCTTCTTTATTTTCTTTGCTCCACATAACGCGTTCAACTTCTAGAGAAACATTATTTTTGTTCATCGCTGTTAATGTAACTTTACCAACCTCAGCGTTCCCAGTGAAATCAACAATTTTATAAATAACACTCTTGTTCCAATCCACGTTTCCGCTCAAAAATAATTCTTCGTTACATTTCGGCGTTAAGCCCTCGATTTTAATTTCTGCGTTTACACCGTTTTCACTGTATACCATAATTAGCGAAGCATTTACATCTTCGTCTGCTAACATTAGTTCACGTACCATTTTGCCGGTGCGTACTTGCGTTTTCTTCTTAACTGACATCTAATTTCTCCTCTCAAAAATTCAGTAATAATAAAAAAATCGTATAACGAAAAATAATTGCTCACGAAGATTTATGATACCGATAATAAAAGCATCACGTCAACAATTAACTTTAATTATTTTGCATTTTTCTTATTTTCTTTATGAAATTTTTCAATTTGTAAAATTAGACAGAAGAAAAACAGCCGTTTGAAAGGCTGTTAAAATTTAGATGTTTTATATAAAAATTTGTACAGAATATAAAAAGAAAGTGTAACAAGAGCACCTTGCCAAATAGACAAATTATAAAATAAGTATGGTTGTGTTTTAAAAAATACGTTTGAAAAAACTGATAAGATAAAAGGTATAAACACTGATAATAAGAGGAGTGCTTTTTGTTTCCAGGAAACCAGTATTGTAAAAGAAAAACGTCTGAATAACGAAAAAGTTATGAAAGAACCAATTGTTAAAACGATAGCAGATAATATTGTTCCGGGAATACTAAATGGAATTCCTAAGTGATTTGTATCTGTAAATAGTTTTTGCATAAGAGTAGTAAATGTATCGTATCCAATTTGAATAGCTAACAATAAACTAACTGCAAACCCAATAAAGGCGGCTTGTTGGAAAAGATTTTGATGTTCTGAAGAATTAATTAATTCATCACAGTAAGCTTTTAAATCTTCTCCGAAAATATCATGAGCATTTTTATCATCTTCTTGTGCTTCTAAAAGATGGTCTAATATTTCTAATAGCAGTTCTTCCATTTGCTTTTGCGGAACGCTAGTAAAGCGTAAATAAATAAGCATATCACCATAAGCAGCTTCGTTTTCAGGTTTTAATAATTTTCTTTTTTCATTGTTTAACTTAACCATTTCTTTTTCGGTCATAACCTCGTTACTCCTTTTTAAATTCTAAGTATTCTTTTTTGAAGAAAAGTTTATATAGTGCATAGCAAGAGATGGCAAGTAAAGCGCCAATCCAAGGTGAAATTTGCAAAGTAGTATAGGGCTTTTTTATAAATAAAAAGGAAATACCGATTAATAGTATCCATAGGCTATGGCGTATTAAAAAACTTCCTATATGCCTCCAAATAGTTGTTGTGTTTTTAAATAAATCAGTGTTAATAAAATCGAAAATAAAACGTATCATAAGATGTACCGACAAGATAAATGCGAGCAGATAAATGAAATCAATGTGTACAAATTTAAAACGTGCTTCATTTGAAAATAAGGGAAATACCAATGCAATTACGGAAGAAATAGCAAAGTATATTGCTAACAGGTAACTAGTTATAAATAAAGGAATCGATAATTGTTCCCATAAACTTTGCTTCGGTAGAGCAGCAATTAGCTCGTCACAGTACGCCTGTAAGTCGTCGCCAAAAATGTCATAAGCACTTTTTTCTTCTTGCTGGGCTTCAATAAGGTGATCTAGAATTTCAATTAGCAGTTCTTCTGCTTGGTACTCTGGCACTTTAGCTAGGCGGATGTATATTAACATGTCACTATAGGTGGTTTCATTTTCTGCATTTAATAATTTACGCTTTTGATTATTTAATTCGATTAAATCTTTCGCCTTCATCCCCATCACTCCCCTTGTAATAAGTTGTTTACCGTCGTTGAAACCATTCCCCAACTTTTTTTAAATTCTTCAAGTTGTTCTAATCCCTTATCAGTTACGTGATAATATTTTCGCTTCGGTCCCAGAGAGGAAGCCTTTAATGTACCTTCAATAAGTTTCTCTTTTTGCATGCGTAACAATAAAGGATAGATGCTTCCTTCACTTACGAATGTAAAGCCGTGTTTATTTAATTTTGTACTTAGTTCATATCCGTACACTTCTTCTTGTGAAATGATATATAGAATGCAACCTTCTAGTACACCTTTTAACATTTGGCTGTGCATGATTTCACCACCTTTTATCCAGGTAACTTGCCTTGCAACGCAAGTTACTGAAGTGGAAAACTTTAATCTGTGTTAATTTTCATGTGCTTCCCATACTAATGAGAGGAGGGAAGTACATGAAACCATTTATGCCAAAACTCGTTTACTTTGAACCGAGGGCACTCGAATATCCGCTTGGAAAAGAGCTTTATGAGAAGTTTACGAAGATGGGATTAGAAATCCGTGAAACGACATCACACAATCAAATTAGAAATTTTCCAGGGGAAAATGAATTGCAAAAGTATCGTAATGCAAAAGCAACACTTGTCGTTGGGGTGAGGAAGACGTTAAAGTTCGATACATCAAAACCTTCAGCTGAATATGCAATTCCGCTTGCAACAGGGTGTATGGGACATTGTCATTATTGTTATTTGCAAACGACACTTGGGAGTAAACCTTACGTAAGGGTGTATGTGAATCTAGATGAAATCTTTGAGAAGGCAAAGCAATATATGGATGAAAGGGCCCCTGAAATAACAAGATTTGAAGCGGCGTGTACATCAGACATCGTTGGAATTGATCATTTGACACATGCATTAAAGCGGGCGATAGAGTTTATCGGAGAAAGTGAACATGGACGTTTACGCTTCGTTACCAAATATTCGCATGTTGATCATTTATTAGATGCAAAGCATAATGGGAAAACGCGTTTTCGATTTAGTATTAATTCACGTTATGTTATTAAAAACTTTGAACCAGGGACATCGCCATTTGAAGAGCGAATTGAGGCTGCTCGTAAAGTAGCGGGGGCTAATTATCCTCTTGGCTTTATTGTTGCGCCAATCTATATGCATGAAGGGTGGGAAGAAGGGTACCGTGAATTGTTTGAACGATTGTACAATGCGTTAAAAGACATGACGATACCAAATTTAACGTTCGAATTAATTCAACATCGTTTTACGAAACCGGCAAAAAAGGTCATTCAAGAGCGTTATCCAAATACAAAGCTTGAAATGGATGAAGAGAAGCGTAAATATAAATGGGGACGATACGGTATTGGGAAATATGTATATCAAAAGGATGATGCAGAAGTATTGGAAGAAACAATAAGAGGTTATATATATGAGTATTTTCCCGATGCAGAAATTCAATATTTTACATAAGGGGAATCTGGATTCTTTTTTTGTTTTATATATTTAGGCTCGTTTCCACCTTGTCACGTTATTCTTTCTGGTGTATCATTTTATTGATTGCTTCGTACGGAATAAGCAAAATGAAATTGGATGGAGGAAACCGATGCCTACCCCTAGTATGGAAGATTATATTGAACAAATTTATTTGTTGATTGATGAAAAGGGTTATGCCCGTGTATCTGATATTGCTGAAGCGCTTAGTGTACATCCATCCTCTGTAACAAAAATGGTACAAAAATTAGACAAAGACGAATATCTAATTTATGAAAAATATAGAGGGCTTGTATTAACATCAAAAGGTAAAAAAATCGGAGAACGTCTCGTATATCGTCATGAATTGTTAGAACAGTTTATGCGTATTATCGGTGTGGATGAAAGTAAAATTTATAATGATGTAGAAGGAATTGAACATCATTTAAGTTGGGAATCAATTGACCGTATCGGTGATTTAGTACAATACTTTGAACAAGATGAAGTTCGAGTAAAAACACTTCGTGGTGTTCAAAAAGCAAATGAAGAGAAAAGTAATTAAGGGGAACGTGTGGCGTTTCCTTTTTTATTTCAATCGAAAAGGACGGGAGAATAATGAAAGCAATTATTTTTGATTTTGATGGATTAATTGTGGACACAGAAACAATATGGTTTCACTCTTTCAGAGATGCTGTTCGTGAATACGGCGGCGAGTTACCTTTAGAGGAATTTGCAAAATGTATTGGAACGACAGATGAAGTGCTTTATGCATATTTAAAAGAGCAATTAAAAGAAAAATTTAACGAGCATGCATTAAAGGGAAAAGTAACAACTTTACATAAAGAGAAAATGAAAATACCAAAAGCGCGTGACGGGGTAAAAGAATATTTAGAAGAAGCGAAAGAACTTGGATTGAAAATCGCATTGGCCTCTAGTTCATCTAGGGAGTGGGTCGTTCGTTTTTTAGAAGAGCTACAAATTAGAGATTATTTTGAAGTGATTAAAACGCGAGAAGATGTAGAGAAGGTAAAACCAGATCCAGCTCTTTATAAAGTTACGATAGAAGAATTAGAAATTGAACCATCAGAAGCTGTTGTATTTGAAGATTCATTGAATGGATTGAAAGCAGCGGTGGCAGCAGGATTAAAGTGTGTCGTCGTACCTAATGATGTGACAAGAAATTTGCAATTTGAAAACCATCACCTTCGTATCGAAAGTATGAAAGAGAAAAGTTTGAAAGAAGTGCTTCAACATATAAAGTGAAACTTTAATCAGTAGGGTTTTTCGCATCTTCCACTGATTATTAGCCCCGCACCAACCGGGATAAAAAAAGACCGTATTTCCTAAAAGGAAGCACGGTCTTTCTTTTTGTTTTTTTTACCTTCAATGACAGTTAAATGAGATTGTTTTCTTTTTCTTTTCAACGATGGAGAATTACCCTTTTTCCCCTTGTCATCAGAAGCATTTCGTTTCAAGAAAGAATTGCTTAGGGGTGCTACATTTTGTTTCCCGTGTTTGCGGTTCGATTGTTTCGCTGCACGCTTATATGAGCTTTGCGAATTTGCAGAACCACTAGAGTTTGTAAACATTTTGTAGAGTAAGTAAAAGATACCGACGACAGCTAACATGATACCAATGTTTTTCAATACTTCCATTGGATTTGTAATAACAGATGAAACAAGGCCGAATATTGCCAATCCGATAATAAGCACAAATATAGCGAATGTAAACGAACGACCGTTCATAAGGGACACCTCCTAAAAACATATATTAAAATTAGTATATTAACGATGAGGAAAGGAGTTGAACACCATTTTTAAATAATTATTGTTTGTTTTCTAAACGTAATAATTCTTCAAACGATGCGATTGCAACTTCCGCTTGATCATCTGTTGGTTCTTTCGTTGTTAATAGTTGCAGCCATAATCCTGGATATCCAAGTACTCGTAAAACAGGGACATCTCGTAATCGATTGGTAAATTGTAATACTTCAAAAGAAATACCGAGAACAACTGGAATTAATAAAATTCGGTTTACTACCCTTGCCCAAAGCGGATCTGTAGGGACGAGGAAATAGACAAACATTCCAATAATGACTGTAAATATAATAAAGCTACTCCCACAGCGATAATGGAGGCGAGTTTGCTTTTGAACATTTTCTACAGTCAGTGGAAGATTATTCTCATAAGCATTGATTACTTTATGTTCCGCACCGTGGTACTGAAATACCCGCTTAATAAGTGGGGTTAAAGAAATGAAGTATATATAGCTCAATAATAGCATGAGCTTAATGACACTTTCGACAATGATTTGCCCTGTATGAGATGGGAAAATCGGTCTCGTTAATTCAGCTAAAAGTGCAGGAACTGCTGTGAAAATTACTTTACCAAATATGAACGATAAAACGCCAACTGCTGCAACTCCTAATACCATCGTTAATTTTGATTGTTCTTCTTTTTTATTTGCAAGTTGTTCATCTTCTTCTGGGTGGACATCAAATCGTTCTGAAGCAAAGTTTAAATGTTTCGCTCCATTCGCACTTGCATCCACAATAGCGGCAATACCTCGTAAAAATGGAATTTTCTTTAGTAGAGATAATGCTTTATTACGAACGCGTGGTAAACGATAAAATTCAATCGATTTATCTTTACGACGAACCGCTGTAACAGTATATTCTCTACCGCCAAACATAACTCCTTCTATGACTGCCTGCCCGCCATATATTTGTTTTGACTCTTTTGCCATGTTAACACCAACCTGTATTTGTTTCTCTCTTATGTAGAAAAAGAGGCAATTGTCATACTTGGTTTTGTCATCTTGAAATAAGACAATCACCGAGTTTCCTTTATTTTATCGACAAATACAGGCAGATGACAAGGGAAAATGTTACGAGAGTCGGACATTTCTTATTCTTTTTATAGACAAATTTTGCAGGATTTAAACATGCCTCAAAATAGTTTCGGGCATACTAGTGAGCGGAGGTGTCAATGTGAATCAAGAACAATCAACAATAAGAAACTTTGTACAAATTGGTTTATTTGGTGGCTTATTTTGGGGAGGTATATGGTATTTCCTTCATATATTCTCATTTACAGAAGCTGGACCTAACTATTTACTTTTACCGTTTGCATTTGGAGATTGGAAAGAAGGGGTTTGGGGAAATGTACTAGGTATCGTTTGTATGGGACTTCTTTCAATTTTAGTGGCATTTCTCTATAAAGCCCTTTTTAAAAAGTTTGAAGGAGTATTCCCTGGCGTACTATACGGTTTGTTTTGGTGGGCATTATTATTTTTGGGGATGGGGCTAATGGCACCTGTTATTAAAAGTGCACTCCATTTACCGAAAGAAACAATTGTAACGACAATATGTATCTTTATATTATATGGTGTTTTTATTTCGTATTCTGTAGCATTCGAATCGAATAATACAAATAGAGGAGAAGGGGTCGAGAAGACAAACTATTCAAATAAGTGATTCCTATGTTAAAATGTCGTATAGACATTTTTTAATATTAAGGAGTTTTAAGAAAATGAAAAAGTTACTCCTCGTAAATGGTCCTAACCTAAATCGCCTTGGCGTTAGGGAAGTAAATGTATACGGAAAAGGAACGTTAGCGACGCTTGAAACAGATATGAAACACGAAGCAGAGAAAATGGGAGTGGAGTTAGAATGTTTCCAATCGAATCATGAAGGTGCTATTATCGATCGTCTTCATGAGGCTGAAGATATATATGAAGGGATCATTTTAAATCCTGGAGCATTTACGCATTATAGCTATGCGATTCGAGATGCAATTGCGAGCATTTCGATTCCTGTTATTGAGGTACATATTTCTAACATTCACCAGCGTGAATCGTTCCGTCACGAATCTGTGACGGCGGCTGTTTGTGCGGGACAAATTGTTGGATTTGGTTTTTATGGCTATAAGTTAGCGTTATTTGCATTAATGGAGAAATTGAGGGAGGCATAAAGTAATGGAAAAGATCGAGAGATTAAGAAGTGCGTTTGATGAGGCTGGTATTGACGGTATCGTATTAACGAATGAACATAGCCGTAGATATATGGCGAATTTCACAGGAACAGCTGGTGTTGTACTAATTTCAAAAGAGCGTGCTCTATTTATTACAGATTTCCGTTATGTAGAGCAAGCTAGTAAGCAAGCGGTTGGATACGAAATAGTGCAGCATCCAGGATTAATTCTTGATGAAGTTGCGAAACAAGTTAAAGAACTTGGAATTCAAAAGCTAGGCTTTGAGCAAGATACTCTTACATATAGCTCTTACGTAACGTATAATGAAGCGATCGAAGCTGAATTCATCCCAACTTCTGGGCTTGTAGAAAAGTTACGCTTGATAAAGACTGATTCAGAGATTAAGATATTAAAGGAAGCTGCACAGATTGCAGATGCTGCCTTTGAGCATATTCTATCATTCATTCGCCCGGGAGTATCTGAAATTGAAGTGTCAAATGAACTTGAATTTTTCATGAGAAAACAAGGAGCAACATCTTCTTCGTTTGATATTATCGTTGCTTCAGGTCTTCGTTCGGCATTACCGCACGGCGTGGCATCTGAAAAAGTGATAGAAAAAGGAGATTTCGTTACATTAGACTTCGGCGCTTATTACAAAGGATATTGCTCTGATATTACTCGTACGATTGCAGTCGGTGAACCATCTGATAAATTAAAAGAAATTTATAATATCGTTTTAGAAGCACAACTACGTGGTGTGAACGGTATTAAAGCTGGTTTAACGGGTCGTGAGGCTGATGCATTAACGCGTGATTACATAACGGAAAAAGGATATGGTGAATACTTCGGACACTCTACTGGTCATGGAATCGGTCTTGAAATCCATGAAGCACCAGGTTTAGCGTTCCGTTCTGATACAGTACTTGAACCAGGTATGGCTGTAACAGTAGAACCAGGTATTTATATTCCAGGTGTTGGCGGGGTACGTATTGAAGATGATATCATTGTAACAAGTGAAGGCAATGAAGTAATAACGAAATCACCAAAAGAACTTATTATTTTGTAATACACAGGAGGATTTTTTTACATGATTTCAGTAAACGATTTTCGTACAGGTTTAACAATTTCAGTGGACAATGCCCTTTGGCAAGTAATGGATTTCCAACACGTAAAGCCAGGTAAAGGTGCTGCATTCGTTCGCTCTAAACTACGTAACCTTCGCACAGGATCTGTTCAAGAGAAAACATTCCGTGCAGGTGAAAAAGTAGAAAAAGCACACATCGAAAACCGTCGTATGCAATACTTATACGCGAGCGGTGAGTCTCACGTATTTATGGATAACGAAACTTATGAGCAAATCGAACTTGGCGAAAACCAAATCGAGCGCGAATTAAAATTCTTAAAAGAAAACATGGGAGTATCTATTATGACATACCAAGATGAAGTGCTTGGTGTTGAGCTTCCGAACACAGTTGAATTAACAGTGTCAGAAACAGAGCCTGGTATTAAAGGTGACACAGCTTCTAACGTAACAAAACCAGCTAAATTAGAAACTGGTCTTGTTGTACAAGTACCAATCTTCATTAACGAAGGCGAAATGCTTATCATCAACACTGGTGAAGGTAAATACGTTTCTCGTGCATAGTAGAAAAGCACTCGTGATTATCACGAGTGCTTTTTTTATAGGAAATAGGGCAGATAGTAAATTGCAGTTATAGCAAAACTAACTGTGACGAGTGAAAGGGTACCCATAATATATGGAGTCAAAACAATTTGAAACGGGCGTATTTCACCAGTTTCAATACCGGTAAAAGTTTTATTCGTTGCATGATCCATATTGTTATTTCTAAAGGTACTCATAATAATTAACCACGTAATTGCAAATATTGCTAGACTACCAAGGAAAAAGCTCTCCAAAAATGACCAGCCGACCATTTTTGAAAAAAGATAAATAATAGCTAATTCTACTACAATTGTTAAACTAATTTTTAATGCTTTCATATTTTCCCCCCTCATTTTGTACGTCCAGCCAATTTGAAAAATTCTTTCGTGATACGACATGTAGTGAGCAAGGTGACTTTACTTCTTTCTCAAGTGCAGCGTGTACGTCTGGAAATTGTTTTTCCACATGTAATGAAATGTAAGATAGTTTCTCTTGTGCTTTTAAAGAGCGAATGTTATTCGTTTTAGCACCGGCGAATACGTATGTGAGTTGTAAGTCTAAGAAAGCAACTTTAAAGATTTCTTTTTTAGCGGCCTCGTTATATCCTTTTCCCCAGTATGGATAGCCGATCCAACTGCCAATGTGAGATTGCTTTTTCTCATAATTAATATGTTTAAGTGTGGTGAGGCCAATTATTTCATTTTCTTCATTTACAATCACTCTTGATAAGGAGTGCTTTTTTCGTTCCTCTTCAATTGCAAAAAGAATGAATGTTTTTGTATCTTCCACTGATTCTACTTTTAGCCCTAATGCATTTTTTACATGTGGATTGCTTGATAGCTCAAAAATCACATTTGCATATCGTAAATCGAGCGGTAATAAAGTAACTTGCTTCATCATCTATGCTCCTTTTCTATTAAATATACCATAAATTAATTAGAATATTCAGTTTTAGGTTAAGTCGATAGAGAAAAATTATGTTTTTACTTCTGAAATAGACAACCTCTGCATATGGTTGTACAAATATATTCTTTTTCAGAATAAGGAAGTAGTAACTGTTATGGGAGAAGGTGGGAGAATGAAACAGTGGCTAGCGGCAATGGAAACATCCGTGCTTGTTATGGGATTACTTCGGTTGTTTTCAGGAAGCGCGGAAATATTCGCCGCTCTGCTTATGCTTTACGTGAATGATGCGAAGAAAGCATTGTTTATAAATGGTATGTTGGCGTTTGTTGGACCGACCGTATTAATTTTAACAATGACAATTGGCATAGCGAGTGTAGCAAGTGAGATTTCTTTCTTGAAACTCTTTTTTCTAGCGCTTGGAATTGGCTGCATTTTTATCGCGTTGTTGAAATAGTAAGTCGAGTATAGTGGGGAGAAGCTTATGAAAGAAGTATTAGAAGTTTTACCGAAAGCGATGAGACAGTTAGTTGAAGGCTGTAAACAATACGATACTCTAGAGGAAATTCGCGTTCGAATTGGAAGGCCACTAGAGTGTATTGCACATGGAGAAGTGTTTTTCTATGACTATATCGCTACAGCGGAAGATGCAATCCATTTATTGAATAAATTAAGTCAATTCTCAATTTATACGATGGAAGAGGAATTGAAACGTGGATATGTGACACTACGAGGAGGACATAGAATTGGCCTAGCTGGAAAAGTCATTACAGAAAAAAGCGCAGTGAAAATGATTCGAGATGTCTCTTCTTTTAATATTCGTATTGCCCGTCAAAAAATAGGGATTGCTGAGCCGCTTCTGCCATATCTTTATGAATCGCGATGGTTAAACACGATGGTAATTGGCCCACCGCAAACGGGGAAAACAACACTTTTAAGAGATGTAGCACGCTGTATGAGTCAAGGTGTAAGTGCTTCGAAAATTCCTTCATGTAAAGTGGGGATTGTTGATGAACGATCAGAAATTGCGGGCTGTGTGAAAGGAATCCCGCAATATGACTTTGGCGTGCGAGTAGATGTATTAGACGCTTGTCCAAAAGCTGAAGGAATGATGATGATGATTCGTTCTATGAGCCCAGACATATTAATCGTAGATGAAATTGGACGTAAAGAAGATAGTGAAGCGATTATGGAGGCGGTACATGCAGGTGTTCAGCTTTTTATAAGTGCACATGGATTTTCTTATGATGATGTTGTGAAACGTCCATCGTTACAGGCGGTGCTGGAACTTGGTGTATTTGATAGGTTTGTGGAATTATCAAAAGCGAGAGGGCCAGGAACAGTTATGCAAGTGAAAGATAGAGATGGAAAACCAGTATTATCCCATAGAAAGGTTCAAGGCGTATGGTGAAAATATTTGGTGCGGTATTAATAGTTGCTGTTAGCACCTTTTTCGGATTTTCATACGCTAAAAGGTACAGTGAGAGACCGCGGCAACTTAGGTTATTGAAGGCAGCATTGCAATCATTAGAAGCTGAAATTATGTATGGACACACGCCGTTATCTGAGGCTGCAGAGCGTTTAGTCAAACAAATGCCGAAGCCGTTAAATTGGATATTTCAAAGCTTTTCGAAACGGCTAGAGGACGGGGAGCAAACAGTTAGAGAAGCTTGGATTGATAGTTTGAAGGAGAACTGGACGTTAACGGCGTTTAAACAAACCGAGTATGAAATCTTACAACAATTTGGTGAAACACTTGGACAACATGATCGTGAATCACAGCAAAAACATATTCGCTTATGTATTACACATTTGGAGAGAGAAGAAGGAGAAGCGAAAGCATTACAACTACAATATGAAAAAATGATAAAGAGTTTAGGGGTACTAGCAGGGCTACTTATCGTAATTTTACTGCTATAGGGGGGAGAAAGGCGATGTCCATTGATGTTGGATTAATATTTCAAATCGCCGGAATCGGCATTGTTTTAGCTTTCATTCATACTGTACTAAAAGAATTAAAGCGAGAGGATATTGCAAATTGGGTTATCCTTGTCGGTTTTGTCGTTATTTTGTTTCATGTTGCATTTTTAATTAATACTCTATTCGACAAGATTAAAAGTGTCTTTCTCTTCCAGTAAAGGAGGCGGTTCGAATCGAAATTATACAAATTGTCGGATTAGGCCTCGTTGCTACATTTTTAGCTGCTGTTTTAAATCAGCATAAGTCTAGTATTACATCGTTATTTATTGTGTTCATTGGTAGCATGATGTTTCTTCTCTTAATCGATCAAATTCATTCTATTTTACAAATGATTGAGAGAGTGGCGAGTGAAGCGAAGGTTAGCAACGTATATGTAGAAACGTTATTGAAAATTATAGGGATTGCTTATATCGCTGAGTTTGGTGCGCAAATTACAAAGGATGCTGGTCAAGGTGCAATCGCTTCGAAAATTGAATTAGCTGGGAAAATCTTAATTCTCGTCATGGCAATTCCTATTTTGACGGTTGTAATTGAAACAATTCTCGGTTTTTTACCTACGGGATAAGGGGGAGTGAATGTTGAGGAAGTTTGGAGCTAAGCTATTATTTGCTTGCTTCCTTTTCTTTTCTTTACCGATTGTTGTACAAGCTTCTCCTATAGAAACAAACGTCGTTGATCAACAATTGGATAAGCTCGGAATTGAAGATGTGAAGCAATTTTGGGACGGGCTTGTTACAAAGTATGGAGGCTATTTACCAGAGAGTCAAAAAGGAAGCTTTATGGAGTTTGTAAAGGGAGAAAAAGAGTTCTCCATAAAAGAGTGGATGATAGGTCTACTAAAATATTTATTTCATGAGCTTGTTGCAAATGGAAAGTTACTCGGAACGCTCATTATGCTCACGATTTTCAGTGCATTGTTGCAATCGTTGCAATCTGCTTTTTCAAAGAGTAGCGTGAGTAAAATCGCTGATGCAGTCGTATACATGGTACTTATTATTTTCGCTTTAAATAGTTTTTATGTCGTTATGACATATGCAAGAGAGACGATACAAACAATGGTAGATTTTATACTAGCGTTATTACCAATTTTACTTGCACTCGTAGCAACAGGCGGCGGTGTTGTTTCTGTATCATTTTTTCATCCAATCATCATTTTCTTAATGAATACGAGTGGGCTTCTTATGAACTATATCGTTCTACCACTTTTATTACTTGCAACTATATTAAGTATTGTAAGCACGATGAGTGATCAATATAAAGTTACGAAATTGTCCAAGCTTTTGCAAAACGTTAGTGTTGGGATTATTGGTATCTTTTTGACGGTTTTTTTAGGCGTATTATCTGTACAGGGAACAGCGTCAGCCGTTGCTGATGGTATAGCTGTGAAAACGGCTAAATTTGTAACAGGAAATTTCATTCCTGTAGTAGGAAGGATGTTTACTGAGGCGGCGGATACTGTTATTAGTGCATCTGGATTATTAAAAAACACAGTCGGAATTATCGGGCTCGTTATTTTATGCTTAATTGTCGCTTTCCCAGCGATTCAAATTTTTTGTATCGCGTTTATTTATAAATTCGCAGCAGCAGTATTGCAACCAGTAGGCGGAGGAGCAATTATTCAATGTTTAGATATCATTGGACGAAGTATCATTTACGTATTTGCTTGCTTAGCTATCGTATCATTTATGTTCTTTTTAAGTATCACAATTATTATTGCTGCCGGGAACATTACTCTCATGATGCGGTAGGAGGTGAAGAGTATGCAATTTGTTACAGAGTGGATTAGAAATATTATCGTTTTTTTACTCTTAGCGACAATGCTTCATCTTATTCTTCCAAATTCAAATTTGCAAAAGTACGTTAAATTCGTTGTAAGTCTATTGTTAGTCGTATTAATTTTAACGCCTCTATTTAAGTTGTTACAAACAGATGTAAATGAAGTTATCGCAAATTTCAATGAGGAAAAGTACGTAGCAGATGGATCTGTAAAAAATTCGATAGATTCGAAGAAAAAAGAAATACAAGCTCTAACACGTGCATATAGTTTAGAAGAGATGGCTACCAAAATGAAAAAAGACGTAGGAAAAGAGTTTGAGAAAAAGTATGGTATGACAGTCTCTGAAATACAAATAGTCGCAGTGGAACATGCAGAAGAAGTAAAGTCAGCGAAAGATATTCAATCTGTTGTTGTGACGTTGAAAGAAAAAGAACGTAGTAAAAATGATGCAATCGAAACAGTAAAGCCAATTGAAATTAATATGAAAGAACCTCCAAAAAAAATAGAAGAAACGAATGTAGAAATGAAAGATTTCTTTTCAAGCAGGTGGCAACTAGAGGATAAACAAATCCAAGTTCAGATGGAAGGGAGGACAGGTAGCGTAAATGGACAATAAAGATAAAAATTCGAGGTTCTCATTTTTTCGAAACCTATTAAATGGGGATGGAAAAGAAAGTAATGAGAAGGGGAAAAAGGTAACACCTAAGTTTTTGCTTGTCCTACTCATACTTGGGATTGCGCTTATGTTTTCTAGTAATTTCTTATCACCTAAAAAAGAAGAAGTGCCTGTGTTTAAAGAAAAGACAAGTCAAAGCCAAGATAAAGATGTACCAACTTTCGGTCAAAAAAACAATGATAATATGTCAAATGTAGAAAAATACGAAAAAGCGTATGAACAAGAATTGAAAGCTTCTTTAGAAGAGATAGCCGGAGTAAAAGATGTAACTATTAAAGTGAACTTAGATTCATCTGAAGAAAAAATACTCGAGAAAAATACAGTAAAACGTTCACAAACGACAGGTGAAACTGATAAAG
The DNA here is from genome assembly GCF_022662615.1 of Bacillus cereus group sp. BfR-BA-01523. NCBI lineage: Bacteria > Bacillati > Bacillota > Bacilli > Caryophanales > Bacillaceae > Bacillus > Bacillus cereus group sp. BfR-BA-01523. The sequence goes on along the minus strand of NZ_JAKUDX010000003.1, from coordinate 480,467 downwards.
CAGGCGGGAAAAGGGAAGTAGAAGACGAGTCTCTTGATGAAAAGACAGTCATTATACGTGAAGGTGATAAAGAAACTCCAATTGTTTTGCGAACAGAGAAACCGAAAGTACGAGGTGTTCTTGTCGTAGCAAAGGGAGTGGATAATATACAAATAAAAGCAATGGTAAAAGAAGCTGTGACGCGATTATTAGATGTACCAGCTCATCGCGTTTCAGTATCACCGAAAAATTGATAGGGAGGAAATAAAGTGTTAAAAAAACAAACGGTTTGGCTATTAACGATGTTAAGTTTAGTGGTTGTACTATCTGTTTATTACGTAACAACTCCTGATAAAATGAATACAGCAGCACCGGCAACGGGTGAAAAGATGGGACAAGAAAAGCAAGGTGTTGATAAAGCAGTTACAAAAGAAACAACGAAAGAAACTACAAATAAAGAGACAACAAAAGAAAATACAAGCAAGGAAACTACAAATAAAGAAACAGACAAGAAAGAGAATGACAAAAAAGAAACAAGTAAAAAAGAGGCTAGCGTAACAGTTCAATCAAGCGATGAGAATTTTACAGCGCTACGTATGCAAATGGAAGATCAGCGTAGTGTAGAGAAAGAAAAGTTACAAAATGTAATGAAGTCATCAAAATCTTCAGCAGAAGAAAAGAGTAAAGCGAAAGATAATCTTGATGCAATCACTACGATGGAAACGAAGCAACAATTACTTGAGACAGTGATTAAATCTCAAGGCGGATATAAGGATGCTCTTGTAAGAGCTGATGGAACAGACATTAAAGTAACAGTTAAATCGGCAAAGCATTCACAAAAAGAAGCGAATAAAATTATTCAGCTCGTAAGAAGTGAAGGTGGTTCAAAAGATGTAGGTGTGAAATTTGATCCATCAGTAAAATAAATTGAAATTATAATAGGTGTTGCTGCTTCAAATTAGATAAAAGAATAATAGAAAAAAGCTATCGTTTTCGATAGCTTTTTTCTATTTCATCTTTGCAGTTGTATTTAGTATTTTCAATTGGAAACGGGGAAATACGCTGTGAGTAAAAGATTAATGGTTCGTGATGATGGTGATTAGTTTTTCCAGATTTGACGTGAATGAAGAGGACCAATGTCCAAATCACTACGGCAGGCAAGAACAGGATGAGCCATATCATATGTCCGCACCTCACTACAATAAATTTGCTACACTTTGAACATACTATTCTTTTATGAAGGAAGAATGAACGGCGCGTAAACAAAAAAATAATATTTGGTAAAAATATGTTTTTTTACCGTGGATAAAATGAAGAATGCTGAGGGAATTACGTTTTTACACTTTGCAGTTTTGAAAAAGTAAAGAATGTTTTTTAGGAAGTGGTCTTGCCAATTTTGTGTGAAACTTGGTATTATTACTAGGTAATAATTTTTTGGTGGAATAATATTTTTACAGGAGTTTCGATTTATAATAAAGAAATATAAATTGGAATGTTTAAAAAATTTAGCGTAAGATGGGAATAGTAAATATTTCTATTAGTAAATGTCATAGGAATAAATTTTCTAATAGAATACATCGTATTTTTACAGTAAATCAGTTTGATGCCAATCTGTAAAAACGGGACAAACAAGAGTATGGGAGTGGATTTTACATGTTTAAAATTCAAGAAGTTCGTGAATTAATTAAATTAATTGATAGCTCTAATATTGATGAATTTGAATACAAAAAAGACGGTACAACAATCAAAATGAAAAAACGTGGTAATGAAGTAGTTACTGTGCAAGCACCGGTAACGAAACAGGTAGTACAGCCAGCAGCATCTGTCGAAGTAGAAACAGCAGTAGCGGCAGCGCAAGTAGAAGCGCCAAAACAAGAAGAGAAGAAAGTTGTTCAAGATGAAAACCTACATAAAATCACATCACCGATGGTAGGGACATTTTATTCCTCTTCTTCGCCTGATACACCTCAATATGTAAGTGTTGGGGACAGAGTATCGAAAGATTCTATCGTATGTATTGTTGAAGCTATGAAATTATTTAACGAAATTGACGCAGATGTAGAGGGCGAAATTGTTGAGATTCTTGTTAATAACGGACAGCTTGTTGAGTATGGACAACCGCTATTTCTTGTAAAAGCGTAATAAGGGAGTCTTTGTGATGATAAAAAAAGTATTAATAGCCAATCGTGGGGAAATTGCTGTACGAATTATTCGTGCTTGTAAAGAAATGGATATTGAAACAGTTGCAATTTATTCAGAAGCAGACAAAGAGTCACTTCATGTGCAAATTGCAGATGAAGCGTATTGTGTTGGACCAACGATTTCAAAAGAAAGCTATTTAAATTTGACGAACATTATTAGTGTTGCGAAATTAACAGGTTGTGATGCAATTCATCCGGGATATGGATTTTTAGCAGAGAATGCAGATTTTGCAGAATTATGCCGTGAGTGTAACTTGATTTTTATCGGTCCAAGCCCAGAAGCCATTTCAAAGATGGGCACAAAAGACGTTGCACGTGATACAATGAAAGAAGCAGGGGTTCCGATTGTACCAGGTTCACAAGGGATTATTAAAAATAGCGAAGAAGCGATCGAGCTTGCTAATCAACTTGGATATCCAGTTATCATTAAAGCGACTGCAGGTGGCGGCGGAAAAGGTATTCGTGTTGCGCGCCATGAAGAAGAGCTTGTAAAAGGAATTCAAATTACACAGCAAGAAGCCAGTACCGCTTTTGGGAACCCTGGTGTATACTTGGAGAAGTACGTTGAAGATTTCCGCCATGTTGAGATTCAAATAATGGCAGATACACATGGAAATGCCATTCATTTAGGAGAGCGTGATTGTACAATTCAGCGCCGTCTGCAAAAACTATTAGAAGAAAGTCCATCACCTGCACTTGATGAGAATATTCGCAAGCAAATGGGTGAGGCGGCAGTTAAAGCGGCGGTAGCGGTTGATTATACAGGTGCTGGTACGGTTGAGTTTATTTATGAATATAAAACGAAAAGCTTTTATTTCATGGAGATGAATACGAGAATCCAAGTTGAACATCCAGTTACTGAAATGGTAACAGGGATGGATTTAATTAAAGAACAAATTCTTGTTGCTTCTGGAGAAAAGTTATCGTTACAGCAAGAAGAAGTACAATTTAATGGTTGGGCAATGGAATGTCGAATTAATGCGGAAAACCCTGCCAAAAAATTTATGCCATCTCCAGGTAAAGTAGAAATGTACTTACCACCAGGCGGATTTGGTATTCGCGTCGATTCAGCCGTATATCCGGGATATTCAATACCACCTTTCTATGATTCGATGGTTGCTAAATTAATTGTTCACGGAAAAACACGTGAAGAGGCAATTGCAAAAATGAAGCGAGCGCTCAGTGAGTTTGTCATTGAAGGCGTACATACAACAATCCCGTTCCATTTGCAATTGCTAGAGCATCCTGATTTTGTAAAAGGTGAGTTTAACACGAAATTTTTGGAAGAGCATGAACTTGTGACGCAGTGATACATTAAAGGAGGTTTTTTTCATGGCTGAACATATGTTAGATATGGGTCAAGATACAACTCTTGGAAAAGTAGAAATTGCACCAGAAGTAATCGAAGTAATTGCAGGTATTGCAGCTGCTGAAGTAGAAGGTGTAGCGGCAATGCGTGGTAATTTTGCTACAGATGTTGTTGAGAAGTTAGGTAAGAAAAATCATGGTAAAGGTGTAAAGGTTGAATTAGCAAACGAAGATATTATTGTTGACCTTTATGTTGTGATGTATTTTGGTGTAGCGATTCCGGTTGTTGCACAAAAAATTCAAGACAATATTCGCCAAGCACTCTTTACAATGACAGGACTTGAGCCAAAAGAAGTGAACGTTCACATCGTTGGCGTAACATTCGAAACACAAAAAACAGAAATCGAACCAGTGTAAGAGTGGAAAAAGGTGCCTAGTAAAATAGGCATCTTTTTTATCGTTTCATTTCTTCACAAATTAAAACCCTCTAATTATTATACTATTTCAAAAAAAAAGAAAAATAAAACGGTATGTTTCATTTTTCCAAAAAACGTACATTGTGATAAGATATGGAACTTGAAGTTAATCTTTTTATTATTTTTCAGCCTTGTACCCCGTGTGTGAAACGATAAATTGTGTTATTATCATTGTATTATAAGGTTGGAAAATCAATGAAAACTGCAAGAGTAAGTGAATTGACGGCTTATAAATTATAATAATATAACAAAACATAAGGAAAGACTTGAAGTATAAAGGAGAGTTACAATGAAACGTAGGACGGCTAGAGAAAGAGCAATGCAAGCATTATACCAAATGGATATTACAGGTGAATTAGAACCGAAAGTAGCGGTGGAAAATACGCTAGATGAAGGCGAAGAAACAAATGAGTTTCTAGAATCACTTGTTGTAGGATTTGTAGACAACAAAGAAGAGATTGACGCAGCAATTCGTCAAAATTTAAAAAAGTGGAAGCTTGAGCGTATTAGTATTGTTGATCGCAGTATTTTACGTGTAGCTGTGTGTGAGATGAAATACATGGAAGAAATTCCGCACAATGTAACAATTAACGAAGCAATTGAAATCGCAAAAACATTTGGGGATGAGGAATCTCGTCGTTTTATTAACGGCGTTTTATCTAATATAAAAGATACACTGTAATTTCTTTAAGGGGGAAACTTAAAATGGTAGCAGTAATCATCAAAGGAAATGAAGTTGCGGAGAAAAAACGAGCACAATTAAAAGAAAAAGTTGTGAAGTTAAAAGAGCAAGGGATTGTACCAGGATTAGCAGTTATTTTAGTTGGAGAAGATCCAGCATCTCGTTCTTATGTAAAAGGAAAAGAAAAAGGCTGTGAGCAAGTAGGAATCTATTCAGAGCTAATTGAACTTCCTGAAACGATTACTGAGGAGCGTTTGCTTGCTGAAATCGATCGCTTAAATGGAGACGACCGCATTAATGGCATATTGGTACAATTACCTTTACCAAAACATATTGAAGAAAAAGCTATCATTGAAAGAATTTCACCGGAAAAGGATGTAGATGGATTTCACCCAATCAGCGTAGGACGTATGATGACGGGACAAGACACATTCCTTCCATGTACACCGCATGGCATTTTAGAATTAGTAAAAGAAACGAATCTTGATATTTCTGGAAAGCATGTTGTTGTAATTGGAAGAAGTAATATTGTTGGTAAACCAGTGGGGCAACTGTTTTTAAATGAAAATGCAACTGTCACATATTGTCATTCTAAGACGCAAAATATAAAAGAATTATCGAAGTTAGCTGATATTTTAATCGTAGCCGTTGGACGACCGAAAATGGTAACAGCTGACTATATTAAAGAGGGTGCGGTTGTAATTGATGTTGGTGTTAACCGTTTAGAAACAGGCAAACTTTGTGGTGATGTTGATTTTGACAATGTATTAGACGTTGCAGGTTACATTACGCCTGTGCCAAAAGGAGTCGGCCCAATGACTATTACAATGCTTCTTCACAACACTGTGGAGTCTGCAAAGCGTGCAGGTGTTGTTTGTCAATAATTTGAATCGGCTATGAGGAGAGAGAAATGGAGAAACAATATTTAACCGTTACAGCATTAACACGCTATATTAAAACAAAAATAGAGTATGATCCGCATTTACAGTCTGTTTGGTTAAAAGGAGAAATTTCCAACTTTAAATATCATAGTCGTGGTCATATGTATTTTACATTGAAAGATGAAAATGCAAGAATTGCAGCGGTTATGTTTGCGGGTCATAATCGTAACATTAAATTCAGGCCGGAAAATGGAATGAAAGTACTTGTAAAAGGAAAGATTTCTGTTTACGAGGCGAGTGGTTCTTATCAAATTTATATTCAAGACATGCAGCCTGACGGAATTGGAAACTTGCATTTAGCTTATGAGCAATTAAAAGTTCGTTTAGAGGAAGAGGGCTTGTTTTCTCAAGTTTATAAAAAAATAATTCCTCCGTATGCTAAAACAATAGGTGTAATCACGTCGCCAACAGGAGCAGCAATTCGCGATATTATAACAACAATTAAACGTCGTTATCCAATTGGAAATGTTATTGTGTTTCCTGTACTTGTACAAGGGGAGTCAGCAGCTCCCTCGATTGTACAAGCAATTCGTACAGCGAATGAAATGGGAGATATTGATGTTTTAATTGTTGGACGTGGTGGAGGCTCTATTGAAGAATTATGGGCCTTTAATGAGGAAGTAGTTGCAAGAGAAATTTTCACAAGTGAGATTCCGATTATTTCGGCTGTAGGACATGAAACAGATTTTACAATCGCAGATTTTGTCGCGGATTTACGTGCACCAACACCGACTGCAGCAGCTGAGTTGGCGGTACCTAATACTATAGAGTTACAAGAAAAGGTATTACAAAGAACTCTGAGATTGCAAAGAGCAATGAGAGAGAGAGTACATAAAAAAGAAGAAAAACTGCAAGTGTTACAAAAATCTTATGCGTTCCGTTATCCAAGGCAAGTGTACGAGCAAAAAGAAGAGCAGTTAGACAGGGCTCTTGAACAACTTGTTTTAGCGAAAGAGCGTTATATAGATAAAAAAGTAAATCAATTAAAGCAACTTTCATTTTATTTAGAAAAGCACCACCCATCTCAAAAAATTATACAAACGAAAACGGCAATTGAAACGTTGCAAAAGCAGTTGCAACGTGAAATGCAAACATTACTTCAAACGAAGGAGTTCGTATTTGTGAGAGCGGCTCAAAAGCTTGAGGTATTAAGCCCGCTTAAAGTAATGATGAGAGGGTATGGGCTTGTATACGATGAAGAGAAACAAGTATTAAAAAGCGTGAAAGATGTTAGCCTTGGAGATGCTGTTTCGGTTCAATTACAAGATGGAATACTAGATTGTAGCGTATCAAGCATAGAGGAGCGTGAATTGAATAATGGAAAATAAGTTAAGCTTTGAAGAAGCAATTTCGCAGCTTGAGCATCTCGTTTCTAAGCTTGAACAAGGTGATGTACCTTTAGAGGAAGCAATTTCTTATTTTAAGGAAGGCATGGAATTATCTAAGCTTTGTGATGAGAAATTGAAAGATGTACAAGAACAAATGGCAGTTATCCTTGGGGAAGATGGAGAGCTTAAACCGTTTACTGCTTTAGGAGATGAAGCATAGTGACACATATAGCTTTTGATGCTTTTTTGAAAGAGAGTAAAACTTTCGTAGAAGAAAAGCTTGTAAGCTATGCAAATGAATTACAATGTCCAAATGTGCTTCGTGAAGCGATGGCATATTCTTTGGAAGCGGGTGGGAAACGTCTCCGCCCGTTACTTTTATTTGCAACGTTACAAGCGTTTGGGAAAGAAAGAAATCTTGGAGTGGGTGCAGCTTGTGCCCTTGAAATGATTCATACATATTCGTTAATTCATGATGATTTACCTTGTATGGATGATGATGATCTAAGACGAGGAAAGCCTACAAATCATAAAGTATTTGGTGAAGCAATGGCAGTTTTAGCGGGAGATGGTTTGTTGACATATGCTTTTCAAGTTATTATGGCATATGGGCAAAAAGAAATCTCTGCTGAAAAAAAAGTAAGACTTGTACTTGAGCTTGCGAAAGCAGCAGGACCTGAAGGAATGGTTGCTGGACAAGTGGCAGATATGGAAGCTGAAGGAAAACGACTTACAATTAATGAATTAGAGTACATTCATAATCATAAGACAGGTAAACTGCTTGAGTTTGCTGTACTTGCAGGCGCGATACTTTCTGATGCTACAGAAGAGCAAGAAGAGAAGTTACTTGCATTTGCGAAATATATCGGTCTAGCTTTCCAAATTAGAGATGATATTTTGGATGTAGAAGGAACAGAAGAAGAGATTGGAAAACCGATTGGTAGTGATGCTTCCAACGAGAAGAGCACATATACGACGTTATTTACTGTAGATAGAGCAAAATCTATTTTAGAGGAGAAAATTGCAAAAGCAAAAGATTCTATTAGCTCCTTACAATTACAAGATGAATATTTACTATCTATTTGTGATTTAATCGCAAAACGTAATAACTAATATAACAGCGTTTCCATTTGTTGAGTCATTCATCATTTTATGATATAAATGTAGGAAAGGTTTTTCTTTTCTTGTTATTGGCAAAAATATATGTAGATTACATTGCCGTTATCACTTCGTGTTAGCGGCTATTTTTTTCATCACGTAAAGAAATATGATGTATAATATGATAAGTGAAAAAATGGAAGTGTTTTCTGAAAGCAGGACAAGATAAAAAGAATAGAAAAGATAATTTCTTGTGTTGTGTAAATGTTTCTTATAATATTTGACATGTTGACAGATTATGAAATGAAAGTGAGTGATCCATGTGGATCTAACGCAAATTCAAAACCCTAGTTTTTTGAAAGATATGTCTATCAGTGAACTAGAGGGGTTGAGTGAGGATATTCGTAAGTTTTTAATTGAAGAGCTCTCTCAAACAGGTGGACATATTGCACCTAATTTAGGTGTAGTAGAACTCACAATTGCTCTGCATAAATTATTTGATAGTCCGAAAGATAAGTTTTTATGGGACGTAGGACATCAATCCTATGTACATAAAATTTTAACAGGGCGTGCGAAAGAATTCGGCACATTAAGGCAATACCAAGGTCTATGTGGTTTTCCAAAACGCTGCGAGAGTGAGCATGATGTTTGGGAAACTGGTCATAGTTCAACGTCGTTATCTGCTGCAATGGGAATGGCTCTAGCACGTGATTTAAAGAAAACGGAAGAATACGTTATACCAATCATTGGCGATGGTGCATTAACAGGCGGAATGGCTTTAGAGGCATTGAACCACATTGGGCATGAAAAAACGGACATGATTGTTATTTTGAATGACAATGAAATGTCAATTGCACCAAACGTCGGTGCACTTCATAATGTACTTGGTCGTTTACGTACCGCAGGGAAGTACCATTGGGTAAAAGATGAACTAGAGTATATATTGAAGAAAATCCCAGCAGTCGGCGGGAAAGTTGCTGCGACAGCAGAGAAAATAAAAGATAGTCTAAAATATTTACTAGTATCAGGCGTCTTTTTTGAAGAATTAGGCTTTACATATTTAGGTCCGGTCGATGGGCATGATTATGAAAAGTTATTCGAAACGTTGCAATATGCAAAGAAAACAAAAGGCCCAGTACTTGTTCATGTTATTACGAAAAAAGGAAAAGGTTATAAACCAGCTGAAAGTGACGTTATTGGAACTTGGCATGGAACAGGATCGTATAAAATTGAGTCAGGTGACTTCGTTAAACCGAAAGAAGTTGCACCAGCATGGAGTGCTGTTGTTAGTGAAACAGTGCTTAAGCTAGCGAGAACGGATGAACGTATCGTTGCAATTACGCCTGCAATGCCTGTTGGATCGAAACTTGAGAAATTCCAAAAAGAATTTCCGGATCGCATGATTGATGTAGGTATTGCAGAGCAGCATGCTACAACAATGGCAGCTGGTATGGCAACACAAGGGATGAAGCCGTTCTTAGCAATTTATTCAACATTTTTACAAAGAGCATACGACCAAGTTGTTCATGATATTTGTCGCCAAAATTTAAATGTTTTCATTGGAATAGATCGCTCTGGATTAGTAGGAGCAGACGGTGAAACGCATCAAGGTGTATTTGACATCGCGTTTTTACGTCACTTGCCGAATATGGTGCTTATGATGCCGAAAGATGAAAATGAAGGTCAACATTTAGTATATACAGCGATGCAATACGAAGATGGACCGATTGCTTTACGTTATGCACGCGGAAATGGACTTGGCGTTCAAATGGATGAAGAATTAAAGGCAATTCCAATCGGTACATGGGAAACGTTAAAAGAAGGCACACAAGCAGCAATTTTAACGTTTGGTACGACAATCCCGATGGCAATGGAAGCAGCTGAGCGTCTTGAACAAGCTGGAGTATCAGTGAAAGTAGTGAATGCTCGCTTTATTAAGCCGATGGACGAAGCATATTTACATGAGCTTTTAGGGAAAAATATACCGATTTTAACGATTGAAGAGGCTTGTTTAATCGGTGGCTTTGGAACGGGAGTAGTTGAATTTGCTTCTGAGAACGGATACCATAGTGCTTTAATTGAACGAATGGGTATTCCTGATCGCTTCATAGAGCATGGTAGTGTAACAAAACTGTTAGAAGAAATTGGTTTAACAACAGATGCTGTTGTAGACCGTATTCATACAATGATTCCATCAAAACAAAAAAGGGCGTAACAAATGAGCGTAAAAAAAGAAAGAGTAGATGTACTATTAGTAGAGCGAGGACTTATAGAAACGCGTGAGAAGGCTAAACGTGCTGTTATGGCAGGTCTTGTATATGCGAATGAAATGAGACTCGATAAGCCAGGGGAAAAAATCTCACAAGATACGGAGATTACGGTGAAAGGGCAAGTCATGCCGTATGTAAGCCGTGGTGGTTATAAGCTTGAAAAGGCATTAGAAACATTTCAACTTGATTTACAAGATAAGGTTATGATAGATATTGGTTCATCAACTGGTGGTTTTACAGACTGTGCGCTTCAAAATGGGGCGAAGTTATCCTACGCATTAGATGTAGGATATAATCAACTTGCGTGGAAATTGCGTCAAGATGAGCGTGTTGTTGTGATGGAACGAACGAACTTCCGTTACGTGACACCGGCAGATTTAGAGCGTGGTTTACCGCAGTTTGCAAGTATTGATGTTTCATTTATATCATTAAGGCTTATATTGCCGGTTTTAAAAACAATGCTTATGCCAAATGGTGATGTAGCTGCATTGATTAAACCTCAGTTTGAAGCTGGACGAGAACAAGTCGGGAAAAAAGGCATTGTTCGTGATAGAAAAGTACATGAAGCTGTCGTGGAAATGATTGTCGATTTTGCTCTTAAGGAAGGCTATAATATCGAAGGTTTAACATTCTCACCAATTACAGGCGGGGATGGAAATATTGAATTTTTAATTCATCTAAAGTGGCACGGTGAGCGTGAGAATGGCGAAAATCATTCTCCGGTTTCTATTGAGCAAGTTGTTACAGAAGCACATGATGTTCTAAAACAAAAAGGGAAAGGGGAATAACATATGTTGTTCCTCTTTTTGTTGTAATCGTATAATGATTGTAAAAACAATTGTGTACAAGTAATGGATTATACGGTAACATAAATAAATGAAGTATACCAATGTTTAAACTATGGTAAGAGATAGTGTGAGGTGCAAATGTATGAATAAAGGTCAGCGCCATATTAAAATCAGGGAAATTATTGCTAACAAAGAAATTGAAACACAAGATGAACTAGTTGATATTTTACGTAATGTGGGGTTTAATGTAACGCAAGCAACAGTATCGCGCGATATTAAAGAACTGCACTTAGTGAAGGTGCCATTACATGATGGCCGCTATAAATATAGCTTGCCAGCAGATCAACGATTTAATCCGTTGCAAAAATTAAAACGAAATCTAGTGGATTCATTTGTAAAATTAGACACGGCAGGACATATGCTTGTGCTAAAAACATTGCCTGGTAACGCTCATTCACTTGGGGCACTCATTGATCATTTAGAATGGGATGAGATCGTCGGAACCATTTGTGGTGATGATACTTGCTTAATTATTTGCCGTACACCTGAAGATACAGGTGTTGTCTCTGATCGTTTCTTAAATATGCTTTAACAGAAAAATCTTGTTTACTTTCCTCTGTAAAGTGGAAAGTAAACAAGATATTTTTATTGGCGAAAAATACGGATTTTCAAATACAATACATTATTTTTTTTGAATGAAGTTAGAAAATAGGTGGATTGACCCGTAAAACGAATGTTTGGTACAATGGAGCGGGTTAGAAGAGTAATTTATACATACAAACATATAGTATAACTATTTGAATGAAGAATACTGAGAAAAGCCCTTAATAGGGGATTAGTTTATAACGAGGTGAATGGGGCATTGTTATCGGAATTATCAATCAGAAACTTTGCTATTATTGAGGCATTAAATATTTCTTTTCAAAAAGGTTTAACCGTTTTAAGTGGTGAAACAGGAGCTGGAAAATCCATTATTATTGATGCAATTAGTTTGCTTGTTGGTGGCCGTGGTTCAGCAGAATTTGTTCGATATGGAACAGAAAAGGCTGAGATAGAAGGCTTATTCTATGTAGAAGATGACAAACATCCATGTATCGCAAAGGCAGAAGAGTTAGATATAGAAATAGAAGATGGCATGATTATTTTGAAGCGTGACATCGCTGCGAACGGAAAAAGTGTCTGTCGTGTAAATGGGAAACTTGTTACACTCAGCATATTAAAAGAGATTGGAAAAACGCTAGTTGATATTCATGGGCAGCATGAAACACAAGATTTAATGAATGAAGAGCGTCATATGTTTATGCTTGATCATTTTGATGGAAATCGCATTGTTAAACAATTGGGCATATATCAAAATGTATATACAGACTATGAGAAGTTAAAAAAACAGCTGAAATCTTTAAGTGAAAATGAACAACAAATGGCCCATCGTCTAGATTTAATTCAATTCCAACATGAAGAAATTCGTAAGGCGGATTTAAAAATGGATGAAGAATATGAATTGACTGAGGAACGATTAAAAATCTCCAATTTTGAAAAGATTTATAAAGCATTAGGAGATGCGTATCGTTCGTTAAGTGGAGACGGACAGGGATTGGATCACGTAAGAAATGCAATGGGACAAATGGAGAGTATTACGCACTTAGATGAAGCGTATCAAGAAAATCATGATTCTATTGCGAATAGTTATTACTTATTAGAAGAAGTTGCATACCAGCTTAGAGAAAAATTAGATATGATGGAATATGATCCGAAACGTCTAGATGAAATTGAAACACGTTTGAATGAAATCCGTATGTTAAAGAGAAAGTATGGAAATACTGTAGAAGAGATTTTAGCGTATGCTGATAAAATTGAACAAGAAATTTTTACGATTGAAAATAAAGACGTACATATTGAAACGACGAGAAAGCAGTTAACGAAATTAGAAGGTGTTATTGTAAAAGAAGCAACGTTGTTAAGTACTATGCGTCATGAGCTTGCAGATCATCTTACAAGCGCTATTCATCAAGAATTAAAAGAACTATATATGGAAAAAACGAAATTTGAAGTGAGAATTATGAAGAGGGTAGGAAATGTAGAAGAACCTCTCGTGGAAGGAACACCGGTAAAACTTACGGCGGATGGCTACGATCATGTGGAATTTTATATTTCAACGAATCCGGGTGAACCGTTAAAGCCACTTTCAAAGGTCGCTTCTGGCGGAGAGTTATCTCGTATTATTTTAGCTTTAAAAAGCATTTTTTCTAAGCATCAAGGTGTTGCATCTGTTATTTTTGATGAAGTGGATACGGGTGTGAGTGGTCGGGTTGCACAGGCTATTGCGGAAAAAATTTATCGTGTATCAGTAAACTCGCAAGTACTTTGTATTACGCACTTACCTCAAGTAGCTTCAATGGCGGACTCTCATTTATTTATTAGAAAACAAGTGGCGAATGATCGTACGATCACATCGGTTACTGTGTTAAGTACGGATGAAAAAGTAACAGAAATTGCTCGAATGATTTCTGGTGTTGAAATTACAGATTTAACGACAGAGCATGCGAAAGAGTTACTTACGCAAGCGCATCATTTCAAACAGACAGCAGAGGCTATCCAGTAATGGATAGCTTTTTTTTCTCAAATGACGATTTCTTAATTCTTCCGGTTATAAATAAAGCGCTGCAAGGAGAGATTAAAAAGTGAAGCCAAGAGGCTGAATGTGGGGTAGGAGCGAGGAGAGTGAACAAATTGAAATTAGAAAGATTTCGAAAAATAATAGGTCTTTGTCTCCTTGTTTCTCTAGTTTTTATTGGATGTTTTAAACCGCTTCGAACGTTTATTTCATCTCCGAAGCAACTTGTTGTTTTTGAAGGACAACAATCAGAAATAGCATCATTACCAGTTTTTAAGGCTGCATCTACAAATCGTAATGTGTTTACTGTAAGTTCAAATGAACAAGAACTTATGGTAAATTCTCACCAAAATGGTGAAGCTGATATGGTGTTTCAACTTGCTGGATTTCCAGTGAAAAAAGTAAATGTGAAAGTATTAAAAGATTTTAAAGTTATTCCAGGTGGACAATCGATTGGTGTAAAATTGAACACAAAAGGTGTACTTGTTGTAGGCCATCATTTAATTCAAACTGAAAAGGGTAAAGTATCTCCTGGTGAAACAGCTGGTGTACAGATTGGAGATATGATTACTGAAATCAATGGTAAAACAATTGAAAGAATGAGTGATGTAGCACCATTTATTCATAATAGTGGAGAAACAGGTGAACCGCTTAATCTTGTTTTATTAAGAGATGGAAAATATATTCGTGCTAAGCTAACACCACAAAAAGACAATGGTGAATCCTCTTACCGAATTGGACTGTATATTCGTGATTCAGCAGCTGGTATCGGAACGATGACATTTGTACATCCAGATTCCATGAAATATGGAGCGCTTGGTCATGTAATTTCCGATAATGATACAAAAAAGCCAATTCAAGTAGAAGATGGACAAATTATGCGTTCGACAGTAACGTCTATTGAAAGAGGAAGTCACGGGAACCCGGGAGAAAAATTAGCAAGATTTTCACCGGATCGTGAAGTGATTGGTAATATTACAATAAATAGCCCGTATGGTATTTTTGGGAAATTAAACACAGATATGACAAACGGCATAATGGATAAAGCAATGCCTATCGCATTATCCCATCAAGTAAAAGAAGGGCCAGCGAAAATATTAACAGTTATTGATCAAGATAAGGTGGAAGCGTTTGATATTGAAGTTGTTAGTACGGTACCACAAAAGTTCCCGGCTACAAAAGGTATGGTTATAAAAGTGACAGATAAACGTTTACTAGCAAAAACGGGTGGTATTGTACAAGGAATGAGTGGAAGTCCGATTGTACAAAATGGGAAAGTAATTGGTGCGGTTACACATGTATTTGTAAATGATCCAACGTCAGGATACGGTGTTCATATTGAATGGATGTTACATGAGGCTGGAATTAATATTTATGATCAAGAGAAAAAAGCGAGCTAATACATATTAGCTCGCTTTTCTTTTGAAAAATTCGTTGAAATTTTGTAAAAGCTCCGCAAGAGCTGTTTTTTGTTGTAAGATATAAGCAAAGGGTTGAACGTTTCGCTGTAATTCTATGATGGAATGTGTTGCGAAAGTAAAAAAATGAACGATAAACATATTTTTTTGTGATTTTATCGGAAAGTAAGAAACTTTAAAGGGAATTTTCACACAATTGTCGAACAATTCATGTAGCCTAGAAGCTTACACATGTCGGAAGAATCGATTCGGTAAGGGAGGAAAAACTGTGGAGAAAATTAAAGTATGTCTTGTGGATGATAATAAAGAATTGGTATCGATGCTAGAGAGTTATGTTGCTGCCCAAGATGATATGGAAGTTATCGGAATTGCTTACAATGGTCAAGAATGTTTAAACTTATTGAAAGAAAAGCAGCCTGATATACTCGTTTTAGACATTATTATGCCACATTTAGATGGTCTAGCTGTGCTAGAGAAAATGCGACATATTGAAAGATTAAGACAACCTAGCGTTATTATGTTGACAGCATTCGGACAAGAAGATGTGACGAAAAAAGCGGTTGATTTAGGAGCATCATATTTCATATTAAAACCATTTGATATGGAGAATTTAACAAGTCATATTCGTCAAGTTAGTGGTAAGGAAAGTGCTACTATTAAACGTCCATTACCATCTTTCCGATCAGCAACAACGATCGATGGAAAACCGAAAAACTTAGATGCGAGTATTACAAGTATCATTCATGAAATTGGTGTACCCGCTCATATTAAAGGATACATGTACTTACGAGAAGCAATCTCTATGGTGTACAATGATATCGAATTACTAGGATCTATTACGAAAGTATTATATCCAGATATTGCAAAGAAATATAATACAACAGCAAGCCGTGTCGAGCGCGCAATCCGTCACGCAATTGAAGTAGCTTGGAGCCGTGGGAATATTGATTCTATTTCGTCCTTATTTGGTTATACTGTATCCATGTCAAAAGCAAAACCTACGAATTCCGAGTTCATCGCAATGGTTGCGGATAAGCTAAGACTTGAACATAAGGCTAGCTGAGAGGAAGAGTAGTAAGGGATTTAAGTTTTAGTAGAGCTTAATAATTCTTGAAATTTATACTCGATATCAATTTTAAAACCAATAAACTTTTATTTAATGACCAATGAATTTTAGAATTCGTTGGTCTTTTTATTTTGTTGAGAAAAAGAGGGAGAAGTGATATCGATTTTATCAAAATTATTTGGGTAGATAAAAAGGGTTGTTTGATATTATGGAAAATAAAACCTGTTTTTAGTAATATTACATATAAGTGAGTTTTTTAAGGTAATTAAATAGGTATACAGAGGGAGAAGGGAAATGAAAAACAAAATATTAACTTGGCTAGGAATAGTAGCAGCTATGGGAGTTCTTGCTGTTGCAGTTACATTTGGAATGTTAGAGCTTGCCGATAATCCAGTAGATAAAGAAGTGAGTGCTCAAATAGATAAAAAAGAAGACCCAACGATAGTAGGTAGAGAGGTAGATGGAGTATTTGTTGATGTGTATGTTACTGAAAATTCTACTGAAAGCGAAGTCATTACAGCGATGTATCACATGACTCATCAAAAAGTAGTGGCAGAACGAAAATCGGGATCCATCCCAATGATTCAAAATAACGCTGAAAAATTAAAAAAAATCATAAATAAGAGTAGTTTTGCGAAGAAAAATGAGCTTGTAGCAATTGCTGATAGATGGGCGAAAAAAGATTTTAGTAAAATTGTAGAAGATCACAATTTTTTCTCGGATGCTCAAGAGGGTAATGTTTGTAAAGCCACTAGAGCGATGGATGCGGTAGAAGAGCAACATTATATTTTAACTACATTCGGGGAGGAAAAAGCGAAAGAACTATACGAATCAGGGGATACTCCGCACGTTCAATAAAAAATAATATGAAGGGCTTCTAGTTTTTTTATTACCTTGCTTTAAGGGGGCAATGGTGACTTGTGAATAAATATTCTGCTTTCTGTATGACTTGTAACAAAAAAGAAGATATATAATTCATTATTAAATGATGAAGTGAAGGCTAAATCGCATCGTAGTACATCTGTTAAAGGATTTTAGTGGGGAAGTCATCCATGATATAATAGATGATAATAAAAAGCCCTGCAAAACAGGACTATATTATTCTTCGTCTTTATTTTGTTTTTCTAATTCAACTAACTTTTGGATTAAAATATGCTGTGGCATATGCATAAGTTGTTCAAGTGGAACACCTAACGCTTTTGATAGGCGGACTGCAGTGTCTGGAGAAATTTGTAATGGTCTCATAGAAGTACCTCCTTTTTCGTATAGTATAGCATAAGATTGGGGGAGTGAGGATGACTCTTATATTTGCGCATCGTGGTGCGGCGGGAACGTATCCGGAAAATACAATGATTTCATTTGAAGCGGCGGAGGCTTTCGGGGCAGACGGAATTGAACTCGATGTTCAATTCACGAAAGATGGAAAAGTTGTTGTTATTCATGATGAAACGGTGGATCGGACAACAAATGGAAAAGGTGCGGTTCGAAATTATTTATATGAGGATTTATGTAAGTTGGATGCGAGTTATAAATTCGGTGACAAAGTAGGTTTTTGCAGAATACCTCTTCTAGAAGAGGTGTTAGAATGGCTCGCAAAAACGAAATTGCTACTCAATATTGAACTGAAAAATAATAAAATCCCATACAGAGGTTTAGAAGAAGAGGTTATAACACTTGTACGTAAGTTTAGTCTAGAGGATCGGATTGTGTTTTCTTCTTTTAATCACTACAGTATGAAGCGATGTCATATGATGGCTCCTGATATTCAAACAGCTATTTTGTATCGTGAAGGTTTGCATAGCCCGTGGGCATATGCAAAAAAGATGGGTGCTACTGCAGTACATCCGAATTATCGTTATCTTCAAGATGCTATCGCTGAATTAACGATGGGAAGTGGTGTGGAGGTTCGTCCTTACACGATAAATGAAGAAACGCTTATGCGTAAATATTTTGATATGAATATATCAGCGATTATTACTGATTATCCTGAAACAGCAAGAACTTTATTACCGATAAAAAAATGAGACCTAATATAATGGTCTCATTTTTTATTTATGATATGTGAAAACTTTGTTTTATCTTCTGAAGCGTGCTTGTACTTTATTTCTCTTACGATCTCTGTGTAAGACGAAGCCGCCGAAGATATAAAACCCGAGTGCGAAGCAAAGAGCGCCGATTAAAAATTGTAACCATAATATAGGGATTGGGGAGAACAAAATCCCAAATACAGTATCTCTCATTAGTTTAATACCAAGCACGGCTAATGAAATGGGGATGAGTGCTAATAATAGAGCGAGGTAACGCTGCATACATAACGCTCCTTTTCAGATTATTTTGTGTATTTTAATGATGTTATATGGAATGGGGGTTTGTCAAGAGGTTGCTGAACGAGTAAGATAAGAATGTGAAAAATTTTGCAGAGATACTTCGAGAGGAAGTGTAATGTATGAAACAAAATGTGTTAATTGTTGGAGCAGGTGAAGGTGGGAGTACACTGTTGAGTCTGTTGCAAAATTCGAATATATTTCAAATTATAGGAGTTATTGATAGTAATCCAATTGCGAAAGGATTACAAATCGCAAAGGAATATGGGACTCCGATTGGTGATAGTGTAACTCCGTTTCTTTCTATGCATATTGATGTAATGTTTGATATGACAGGTGATTATGATTTACATAAAGTTTTATTGGGAAGCAAGCATAAAGACACCCTTCTTATACCAGGGGATATTGCAAAAATTGTTACGAGACTAGCGCATGAGAAGGAAAGCTTAATTGGAAAGCTAGAAGAACAGACGCAACAAGGGAATTTAATTTTAAATTCAACGCATGACGGTATGATTGTTATAGACCAAGAGGGACAAGTTCGTCTGTTTAATAAAAGCGCAGAGCGTATTACTGGATATAAAAAAGAGGAAGCAATAGGGAAATATATTTTAGAAGTTATTCCAACGAGTAAGTTGCTTCGTATTATACGCACGAAAAAAATAGAAGTGAATCATGAACTGACGTTAGAGAATGAAAAAAAGATTATTACAACGCGTATTCCGATATTAAAAGAAGGTGGAGAGGTTCAAGGGGCATTTGCGATTTTTAAAGACATTACAGAAGTTGTAGATTTAGCGGAAGAAGTTACAGACTTAAAAGAAATTCAAACGCTACTTGAGGCGATTATTAACTCATCTGAGGAAGCAATTTCGGTTGTTGATGAGAAAGGAAGAGGACTAGTTATAAACCCTGCTTATACGAAGTTAACGGGTTTGACTGAAGAAGAAATTATTGGGAAGCCGGCTACAACTGATATTGTGGAAGGTGAAAGTATGCATATGAAAGTACTTCGGACGCGCCGAGCGGTCCGAGGAATACATATGAAGATTGGGCAAAAAAAGCGAGATGTAATTGTAAACGTAGCACCGGTTATTGTCGATGGGATATTGAAAGGGAGCGTCGGGGTAATTCGCGATGTATCAGAAATTCAAAAGTTAACAAATGAATTGAATAGGGCAAGACAAATTATTCGAACGTTAGAAGCAAAATATTCATTTGATGATATTGTTGGTGATTCAGATGAAACGACGGCAGCTATTGAACAAGCAAAACTTGGAGCGAATACACCAGCAACAGTATTGCTTAGAGGGGAATCTGGTACGGGGAAAGAGTTATTTGCACACGCTATTCATAACAGTAGTAATCGAAAATACAATAAGTTTGTACGAGTAAACTGTGCTGCTATTTCTGAGACCTTATTAGAAAGTGAATTATTCGGTTATGAGGAAGGCGCGTTTTCTGGAGCGAAAAGAGGCGGGAAACGAGGATTCTTTGAAGAAGCGAATAATGGAAGTGTTTTTTTAGATGAAATCGGAGAGTTATCTGCAAATACGCAAGCGAAGCTCCTTCGTGTGCTACAAGAAAAAGAAATTGTGAAAGTAGGGGGAACGAAAGCGATACCTATTAATGTCCGGGTAATTGCAGCAACACATGTGAATTTAGAAAAGGGCATTCTAGAAGGAGAGTTCAGAGAGGACTTATATTATCGTTTAAATAAAATCCCGATTCAAATTCCTTCCCTTCGTCAGCGTAAAGGAGATATACCGGCGATTGCAGAAAGGTTAATTCAAAAAATTAATCAAGATTATGGTCGTAATGTAGAAGGACTCACCGATTCAGCCGTTTCGTATTTACAATCATATGAATGGCCAGGGAATGTTAGGGAACTTGAAAATATTTTAGGACGAGCTATTATCTTTATGAATTATAACGAAATATATATTGATGTACATCATTTACCGCCTTTACATAAAGAAGAACAAGTAGAGACGAAACGAAATAATTTATTACCTGAATTAGAAGAGAAGGCCCTTGAACACCTAGTGACAGAATTTGAGGGGAATATTATCCGTGAATATTTAGAGAAATTTGATGGGAACAAAACGAAGACTGCAAAAGCGTTAGGAATTTCAGTTCGAAACTTATATTACAAGCTAGAAAAGTATGACTGTGCAAAAAATAGCATGCAATAAATTGCGTACCGTGCAATTTATTGCGTGGTATACAAAAAGCGACAAAACGAGACAGAATATTTCGTCGTTTTCCAAAGTATTGATTTCACTGCATTTTGAATGCGTTTTCATTATTGGTAAGACCACTTTTGAAAGTTGGCACGGTATTTGCTTAATGAATAGACGAGGGACGACGGAAAGGGTTGATTACAAAATATGAAGTTAGAACACTTAATTGATCAAGCAGCAGGACAGCCTAAAAAAACTGTGGCTGTAGCAGTAGCTGAAGATCATGAAGTAATTGAAGCTGTAGCGAAAGCAATCAAGTTACAGCTAGCTCAATTTCGTCTATATGGAAATCAAGAGAAAATAATAGGGATGCTACAAGAGCATGGGTTACAAACTTCAGAACATATTGAAGTGATTGCAGCAGCGTCAAGTGCTGAGGCTGCAGAACTTTCTGTTAAATCTGTAAGCAATGGCGAAGCAGATGTGCTAATGAAGGGGAACATCCCAACAGCAAATATTTTGAAAGCTGTATTAAATAAAGAGTGGGGACTTCGTAAGGGCAGTGTGCTTTCACATGTTGCAGCGTTTGAAGTTCCAAATTACGATCGTCTTATTTTTGTTACAGACGCAGCGATGAACATTGCACCTGATGTAACACAAAAAGCTGCTATTATACAAAATACTGTAGAAGTTGCCCAGGCAATAGGAATTGATTTGCCAAAGGTAGCGCCAATTGCAGCGGTAGAGGTTGTTAATCCTGCGATGCAAGCGACAATTGATGCAGCGATGTTAACTCAAATGAATCGCCGCGGACAAATTAAAAATTGTGTCGTTGATGGACCACTTGCTTTAGATAATGCAGTATCACAAATTGCAGCAGAACATAAAGGCATAGTAAGTGATGTAGCAGGTAAGGCAGACATTTTACTCGTCCCAACGATTGAAGCTGGAAATGTGCTATATAAATCACTCGTCTATTTTGCAAATGCAAAGGTAGGAGCGATGGTTGCTGGCGCTAAAGCACCGATTGTTTTAACATCACGTGCTGATTCAGCAGAAACAAAAGTATATTCATTAGCATTGGCAGTTGCGACTGCTTCAAAATAAACCAAATAGGGTAAAACAATTAGGGGGAAACGACAATGACATTAGAAATCTTCGAATACTTAGAAAAATATGATTATGAGCAAGTGGTATTTTGTCAAGATAAAGAATCTGGTTTAAAAGCAATCATTGCAATCCATGATACAACACTTGGACCAGCTCTTGGTGGAACAAGAATGTGGACATATGATTCTGAAGAAGCGGCGATTGAAGATGCATTGCGTCTTGCAAAAGGGATGACATACAAAAATGCAGCAGCTGGTTTAAATTTAGGTGGTGCAAAAACAGTAATTATCGGTGATCCACGTAAAGATAAAAGCGAAGCGATGTTCCGTGCATTAGGACGCTACATTCAAGGACTAAACGGACGTTACATTACAGCTGAAGATGTTGGTACAACAGTAGATGATATGGATATTATCCATGAGGAAACTGATTTTGTAACAGGGATTTCACCATCATTCGGTTCTTCTGGTAACCCATCTCCAGTAACTGCATACGGTGTTTACCGTGGTATGAAAGCAGCTGCAAAAGAAGCATTTGGTACAGATAACCTAGAAGGAAGAGTAATTTCTATTCAAGGTGTTGGTAATGTAGCATATCACCTATGCAAACATTTACACGCTGAAGGAGCAAAATTAATCGTTACAGATATTAATAAAGAAGCTGTACAACGTGCAGTAGAAGAATTCGGTGCAACAGCAGTTGAGCCAAATGAAATTTACGGTGTTGAATGTGATATTTACGCACCATGTGCATTAGGCGCAACAGTTAATGATGAAACTATTCCACAACTTAAAGCAAAAGTAATCGCTGGTTCTGCAAATAACCAATTAAAAGAAGATCGTCATGGCGACCTTATTCATGAAATGGGTATTGTATACGCACCAGACTATGTTATTAATGCAGGTGGCGTAATTAACGTAGCAGACGAATTATATGGATACAATAGAGAACGTGCATTAAAACGTGTTGAGTCTATTTATGACACAATTGCAAAAGTAATCGAAATTTCAAAACGCGATGGCATAGCAACTTATGTAGCAGCAGATCGTCTAGCTGAAGAGCGCATTGCAAGCTTGAAAAACTCTCGTAGCACATACTTACGCAACGGTCACGACATTATTAGCCGTCGCTAATCATTCATATATAACTTTTACAAAAGGTGTGGTTACCTCTTATGAGGTTTCCACTTCCTTTTAAATTTATTAGTGGAGGTAGCAACATTGTCTGTAAATCGAATTCTTGTTATTAACCCAGGTAGTACATCCACAAAGATTGGTGTTTTTGATAATGAAAGACCCGTTCTAGAAGAAACTATTCGTCATGACGTAGAACAGATTGGAAAATATAAGCGAATTATCGACCAATATGAGTTTCGTAAAGAAACGATTTTAGAAGTTCTACATTCTCATGGCATTAACATTTCAAAATTAAACGCTGTTTGTGGGCGTGGTGGATTACTTCGTCCAATCGAAGGCGGTACGTATACAGTAAACGATGCGATGTTAGAAGATTTAAAAAATGGGTTTAGCGGTCATCACGCTTCAAACCTTGGAGGCATTTTAGCATATGAAATTGCTTCTGGATTAAACATTCCTGCATTCATTGTGGATCCTGTCGTTGTAGATGAGATGGAGCCAATTGCTCGTATAAGTGGTATTGCTGGTATGGAACGCAAAAGTATCTTCCATGCATTAAATCAAAAAGCAGTTGCTCGTAAAGTGGCAGATGAATTAAATCACAAATATGAGGATTTAAATTTATTAGTTACACATATGGGCGGCGGTATTACAGTTGGTGCTCATAAAAAAGGAAAAGTTATCGATGTGAATAATGGCTTAAACGGAGAAGGACCATTTAGTCCAGAGCGTGCTGGTACAGTACCAGTAGGACAATTAGTTGAAATGTGTTTTTCTGGTGAGTATTACCGAGACGAAATGGTTAAAAAACTTGTCGGACAAGGTGGACTTGTAAGTCTTATAGGTACAAACGATGCAATTAAAGTAGAACAAATGGTTGAAAAAGGTGATCCTGAAGCAACTCTTATTTATAAAGCAATGGCGTATCAAGTTGCAAAAGAGATTGGCGGAGCTAGTGCTGTACTTCACGGGAAAATCGATGCAATCGTATTAACTGGTGGACTTGCGTACAGTAAAATTCTTGTCGATGAAATAAAAGAACGTGTTCACTGGATTGCAGATGTTATCGTACATCCAGGAGAAGATGAATTACAAGCGTTAGCAGAAGGAGCACTTCGTGTATTACGTGAAGAAGAAGCTCCAAAAGAATATATTGTACGAGAAAAACAAACAGTAGCTAGGGGTTGAGATAATGGCAAGAGAATATGATTTAGTCATCGTTGGCGGCGGTACTGGTGGATATGTTGCTGCTATTCGTGCATCACAACTAGGGTTAAAAACTGCACTTGTTGAAAAAGAAAATCTTGGTGGTACTTGTTTACACAAAGGATGTATTCCTAGTAAAGCTCTTTTACGTAGTGCGGAAGTATACGCAACTGCTAAAAAAGGAGAAGAGTTCGGAGTTATTGCAAGTAATGTAGAACTAAACTTTGCTAAAGTACAAGAGCGTAAAGAGAAGATTGTAACGCAGCTTCATAAAGGCGTTCAGCATTTAATGAAACAAGGTAAAATTGATGTGTTTGAAGGTATTGGCCGTATTCTTGGCCCATCTATTTTCTCTCCAATGCCAGGTACAATTTCAGTTGAACTTGCAAGTGGAGAAGAGAATGAAATGTTAATTCCAAAAAATGTGCTTGTTGCAACAGGTTCTCGTCCAAATTCATTACCAGGATTAGAGTTAGACGGAGAGTATGTAATGTCTTCGGATCATGCCCTAAAAATGGAAACGCTTCCTAGCTCAATCATTATCGTTGGTGGCGGTGTAATTGGTATTGAGTGGGCATCTATGCTTGCTGACTTCGGTGTAGAAGTTACTGTATTAGAATATGCGAAAAACATATTACCACTAGAAGATAATGACGTTTCAAAAGAAATGCAACGTCTATTCAAGAAAAAAGGTATTAAAGTGGTAACTGGTGCAAAAGTATTACCAGAAACATTGGTAAAAGATAATGGAGTAACAATTCAAGCTGAACATAACGGTGAGAACAAAGCATTTAAAGCAGAAAAAATGCTTGTATCTGTCGGAAGACAAGCGAATACGCAAAATATGGGCTTAGAGAACACAGATATTGTTGTGGAAAAAGGATACATTCAAACAAATGAGTTTTATCAAACGAAGGAATCTCATATTTACGCAATTGGAGATGTAATCGGTGGTTTGCAACTTGCTCACGTTGCTTCTCATGAAGGAATTGTTGCAGTAGAACATATCGCTGGTAAAGAAGTTACACCAATTGATTATTCTATGGTATCAAAATGCGTATATAGTAGTCCAGAAGTTGCTTCTGTCGGCTTAACAGAACGAGAAGCAAAAGAAAAAGGCTATAAGTTAAAAGTCGGTAAGTTCTCATTCCGTGCAATCGGAAAGGCACTTGTATACGGAGAATCAGACGGTTTTGTAAAACTTGTAGTTGATGAAGAAACAAATGACATTCTCGGTGTTCATATGATCGGACCACATGTAACAGATATGATTTCTGAAGCTGGTCTTGCAAGAGTACTTGATGCAACACCTTGGGAAGTAGCACATACAATTCATCCGCATCCATCATTATCTGAGGCGATTGGTGAAGCTGCACTTGCTGTAGATGGAAGAGCGTTACACGCATAAAAATGTGGATTTAGGAGGTTATGAAAAATGGCAGAAGTAAAAGAAAAGCGCCATGAAGAGCTTGGCTTAAGTGATGAGCAAGTATTAGAAATGTTCCGTACGATGTTACTTGCACGTAAAATTGACGAACGTATGTGGTTATTAAACCGTGCAGGTAAAATTCCATTCGTAATTTCTTGTCAAGGACAAGAGGCTGCACAAGTTGGAGCGGCGTTCGCTCTTGATAGAGAGAAAGATTATGCATTACCATACTACCGTGATATGGGTGTTGTACTAGCGTTTGGTATGACAGCTAAAGAGCTTATGTTGTCTGCTTTCGCAAAAGCTGGAGATCCAAACTCTGGTGGTCGTCAAATGCCTGGTCACTTCGGTCAAAAGAAAAATCGTATTGTTACAGGATCATCACCAGTAACAACGCAAGTACCACATGCAGTTGGTATTGCACTAGCTGGAAAAATGGAGAAGAAAGATTTAGTAACGTTCGTTACATTCGGAGAAGGCTCTTCAAACCAAGGTGACTTCCATGAAGGAGCAAACTTTGCTGGTGTACACAAACTACCTGTTATTTTCATGTGTGAAAATAATAAATACGCAATCTCTATTCCAGTTGAAAAACAATTAGCATGTAAAAACGTATCAGACCGTGCAATTGGTTACGGTATGCCTGGATATACAATAGACGGAAACGATCCGCTTGCAGTATATAAAGCTGTAAAAGAGGCAGCAGACCGCGGCCGTCGTGGTGAAGGCCCAACTTTAATTGAAACAGTATCATATCGTTTAACAGCACATTCTAGTGACGACGATGATCGTGTTTATCGTGATAAAGAAGAAGTAGAAGAAGCAAAGAAAAAAGATTCAATTATAACATTTGCAGCTTATTTAAAAGAAGCTGGCGTGTTAACTGAGGAATTTGAAAAACAAATGTTAGACGAAATTATGCATATCGTAAATGAAGCAACAGAATATGCAGAAAATGCTCCGTATGCAGCACCTGAAGATGCATTGAAGCACGTATACGCAGAATAGGGGGGAACGTTTCATGGCTGTAATGTCTTATATTGATGCTATTACATTAGCAATGCGCGAAGAAATGGAACGCGATGAGAAAGTATTTGTTTTAGGTGAAGATGTTGGTAAAAAAGGTGGCGTATTTAAAGCGACACACGGATTATATGATCAATTTGGTGAAGATCGTGCGCTTGATGCACCGCTTGCAGAATCTGCAATTGCTGGGGTAGCAATTGGTGCGGCAATGTATGGTATGCGTCCAATCGCTGAAATGCAGTTTGCTGATTTCATCATGCCAGCAGTAAACCAAATTGTTTCTGAGGCAGCAAAAATTCGTTATCGTTCTAATAACGATTGGACTTGTCCAGTTACAATTCGTGCGCCATTTGGCGGCGGTGTTCACGGTGCATTGTATCATTCACAATCTGTAGAAGCGATGTTTGCAAACCAACCAGGTTTAAAAATTGTTATCCCTTCTACACCATATGATGCAAAAGGCTTATTAAAAGCTGCAATTCGTGATGAAGATCCAGTATTATTCTTTGAGCATAAGCGTGCATATCGCTTAATTAAAGGTGAAGTGCCAGAAGATGACTATGTATTACCAATCGGAAAAGCAGATGTAAAACGCGAAGGTGATGATATTACTGTTATCACTTACGGATTATGTGTTCACTTTGCTCTTCAAGCAGCTGAGAAGTTAGCACAAGATGGAATCTCTGCACACATTCTTGATTTAAGAACGGTATATCCGTTAGATAAAGAAGCGATTATTGAAGCGGCTTCTAAAACAGGTAAAGTTCTTCTTGTAACAGAAGACAATAAAGAAGGAAGTATTATAAGTGAAGTGGCAGCAATTATTGCTGAAAACTGTCTGTTTGATTTAGATGCGCCAATCGCACGTCTTGCAGGTCCAGATGTTCCAGCAATGCCATATGCACCAACAATGGAAAAATTCTTTATGGTAAATCCAGATAAAGTTGAAAAAGCAATGCGTGAACTTGCGGAATTTTAATCGGGGGGACTATACATGGCTGTAGAAAATATCACAATGCCTCAGCTCGGGGAGAGCGTTACAGAGGGTACAATTAGTAAATGGCTCGTTAATGTTGGCGATCACGTAAACAAGTATGATCCGCTTGCAGAAGTAATGACTGATAAAGTAAATGCTGAAGTACCATCTTCTTTCACTGGTATTGTGAAAGAATTAATCGCTGGTGAAGGTGAGACGTTAGCTGTAGGTGAAGTAGTTTGTGTTATTCAAGTAGAAGGCGCAGATGAAGTAGCAGCGACAGCTGTTGAGGAAAAAACAAAAGAAGAACCAAAGGCAGAAGTAGCTACGTCTGAAAAAGCACCGAAAGCAAAACAACCAACTGATGGAAAACCACGTTTTTCACCAGCTGTTTTAAAACTTGCAGGTGAGCATAATGTTGATTTAGATTTAGTAGAAGGTACGGGAGCAAATGGCCGTATCACTCGTAAAGATATTTTAAAGCTAGTGGAATCTGGAAATATTCCGCAAGCAGGTGCCAAGAAAGAGGAAGTTGTTGCAGTAGCAGAGCGTCCAGAAGCACCAAAATCAGCGGCAGTAGCACCGGTAGCGCAAAAAGTAGAAGCTGCAAAACCAGTTTCTGTGCCGACAATGCCTGGCGATATCGAAATTCCAGTAACAGGTGTGCGTAAAGCAATTGCAGCGAACATGTTACGTAGTAAACACGAAGCGCCACATGCTTGGATGATGATTGAAGTAGATGTGACAAACCTTGTGTCATACCGTAATTCAATTAAAGGTGATTTCAAAAAGCGCGAAGGTTTTAATTTAACGTTCTTTGCTTTCTTCGTAAAAGCAGTAGCACAAGCGTTAAAAGAGTATCCTCAAATCAATTCAATGTGGGCTGGCGATAAGATCGTTCAGAAGAAAGATATTAACCTTTCTATCGCTGTTGCAACAGAGGATGAACTATTTGTACCAGTAATTAAACACGCGGACGAGAAGACGATTAAAGGTATCGCTCGTGAAATTACAGAGCTTGCAGGAAAAGTACGTACGAAATCGTTAAAAGCGGACGAAATGCAAGGCGGAACATTTACAATTAATAACACAGGATCATTCGGTTCTGTTCAATCTATGGGTATTATTAATTACCCACAAGCGGCTATTTTACAAGTTGAATCAATTGTAAAACGCCCAGTAATTATGGATAACGGTATGTTCGGTGCTCGCGACATGGTTAACTTATGTTTATCACTTGACCACCGTGTACTAGATGGCCTAATTTGTGGTAAGTTCTTAGGACGTGTAAAAGAAATTCTAGAAAATACGTCAGAAAATAATACATCTGTATATTAATAAAAAGCTCGCTTATGCGAGCTTTTTATCATCTTATTTCTTCATCTACATCCTACTATATGTATAATATCTTTCCCAGTAATCTTACAATGAACGATTATGTATTAGGAATTTATGAAAATACATTGCTGATATATGGTATATGGATATAAAATAAGAAAAGAATAATTTTTTTGGCAAATCTTACTGATGAAACTGTAGTATAATATATTGTATTGTATGAAAAAGAGAGTTATTCTATATAAGTGTTTTATAGATAATGTGTAATCAGTCGTCAAAACATGAAGAATGTTGACTCCTGGTTTTTTATTTTGCTGTAACAATGTTTCAGGAGGATGTCATGAAAAGAAGTACCGAGTTTCTAAAAAGTTTAGATGTAAAATTAATATTAATTTTGTTAGCATTATGTGTTACGAGTATAGCTGCTATATATAGCAGTCAGCAAACTGGCCAATATGGAGAGGCAAACTTTGCGATGAAACAGGGTTTGAACTACATAATTGGAGTTGTATTGTTATTGCTTGTTGCAAGCGTCGACTTAGATCAATTACAAAAATTGTCTTGGCCACTTTATATCGTCGGATTTGGTTCACTTATTCTTTTGAAAATACTACCGGTTTCCACTTTCACACCTGAAAAATTAGGTGCAAAAAGATGGTTTGTATTTCCGTTAGTTGGACAAATTCAACCATCTGAGTTTTTCAAAATTTCATTGCTTCTCGTAGTAGCAAGTATAGCAGTGAAACATAATGCACAGTATATGGCAAGGACATTCCAAACGGATTTACAATTAGTAGGTAAAATTGTGCTTGTATCCCTTCCGCCCATGGCTGTTGTATATAGCCAACCGGATACAGGGATGGTGTTCTTATATGCTGCTGCAATTGCATGTATTTTATTTATGTCAGGTATTCAGAAGAAATTGATAGCGTTATGTACAGTTATTCCAGTCACCATATTATCGGCGTTAATATTTATTTACGTAAGGTATGAGGATTTCTTCTTTAATAAGTTAGTTACGTTACTAAAACCTCACCAACAATCACGTATTTTAGGTTGGTTAGATCCATTTGAACATACAGATCAAGGTTATCAAACACAGCAATCGATTTTAGCTGTAGGTAGTGGTGGTATGGAAGGGAAAGGATTTGGCGAAGGGAACGTCTATATCCCTGAGAAGCATACTGACTTTATTTTCGCTACAATTGCCGAAGAAGGTGGATTTATCGTAGCCGCGTTAGTTGTGTTCTTGTTCCTATTACTGCTATATCGAACAATTATTATCGGTTATTCTGCTGATAATTTATTCGGTACATTATTATGTGCTGGGTCTATTGGTATATTAACAGTTCAAATATTCCAAAATATTGGTATGATCGTCGGATTAATGCCTGTAAAAGGGATTGCATTACCTTTCTTATCGTATGGGGGAAGTTCCTTATTCTCGAATATGATTATGATGGGGCTCATATTGTCCGTACGGAAAACGTATAAAAAATATATGTTTTCAGTTAAGTAAAAAAGCTAGTTCGTGTAAAAACGAACTAGCTTTTTTACATATATGCTCTTAAACGTTGCAAACTAAAACAAAGTAGCAGTTTGAGACGGGTAAGGAGTGCAAAGTGATGCATATGCATATTTTTGAAGGGGCACGGCATCTATCTAATAGTGAATGGGTTATTCGAGCTATCATAGCATACATATTTTTAATATTAGTTGCGAAAGCGATGGGACAAAGGTCCATCGCACAACTTCGTTTTTTAGATGTTGTATTAGTATTATTGCTTGGTGGGAATATTTCTAACGCATTATCTGATGAAAAAGTGGGGTTACTCGGCTCGATGATTACAACGTTCATACTCGTTGTACTTCACATTATAAGCTCAGTCTTAATGCTGAAATGGGATAGATGGAGACGCTTTTTAGAGCCAGCACCTATTATTCTTATACACGATGGCTCCATTGATTTTAGCAATTTGAAAAAAGCGAGAATTACGGTGGAATATTTATTTTCGGAACTTCGTATGCGAAATGTGAGCGATATTCAAACGATTAAATTAGCATTGTGGGAAGCGAATGGTGTTGTTTCTATATTCCGGTATCCAGAATATGAAGCAGTTTCGCGGCTTGATCTGAAAGTGGCGGGAAGAAGATCTCCAGTTTCTTTTGTATTAGTAAAGGATGGGAGGATTCAGCAAGATGTTCTAGCTTTAGTAGGAAAAACAGAAGAGTGGGCGAGAGAATTTCTAGAGAAGAGTGCAGAAGTCGAATCCATTATGTTAGCTACAGTAGATGAAGCGCATAAAATAAATATTTTGTTAAAAAAATGAAAAATATACGCATTTTGTCGTTTCATACATATGATACAATAGTGTGGACAACGAAAAAATGGGAGGTGTTTCCATGGGATATGTAGAGGAATTACGAAAAGTAGTTGGTCATCGCCCTTTAATTTTAGTTGGTGCTGTTGTACTCGTTATAAATGAAAGTGGATATGTATTATTACAGCAAAGAACAGAGCCTTACGGAAAATGGGGGTTGCCTGGCGGGCTAATGGAGCTTGGTGAATCACCAGAAGAAACAGCTTACCGTGAAGTATATGAAGAGACAGGAATAGAAGTAAAGAACCTCCGATTAATCAATGTATTTTCTGGAGCGAACTATTTTTCAAAATTAACAAACGGTGATGAGTTTCAATCCGTAACGACAGCCTATTATACCGATGAATACGAAGGGAATTTTGTTATGAATAAAGAAGAAGCGGTTCAGCTTACATTCTTCCCACTAACAGAACTACCTGACTATATTGTAGGATCGCATAAAAAAATGATTGGTGAATATATAAAAATTATGGGAACTAAGATATAATATATAATGAAAGAGATACAAAAACACAGTTCTGGTCGGTAGTCCAGACGCATGATTTCATGTCAGTAACCTTCCCCTCCGGGATGTCCAGTATTTCTAATTTTTTTAAAGGAGGGGCTGTCAATGGATTTGACAGTATATCACGATGGTCAATTTTTCGTAGGAATTATTACGCATAAAGAAAAAGGAAAATTGTATGGAGCAAGGTATATTTTTGGAATGGAACCTCCAGATGAAGAAGTACTTATATTTGTGAATGGTCCAATGTTAGCATATTTCCAGCACGTTGCAAAATGCGGTGTGGAAGTGAAAGAAAAACAGCGTCCCAAAAATATAAAACGTATCATACGACAAGCGGCAAAAGAAGTAAATGTAAAACGTTTTACTAAGGCACAAGAAGCGATTAGTTTATCTTATGAATTGTATAAACAAGAAAAGAAAGTGCAGTCTAAAGAGAAGCGAGAAGCTGAAAAACAAAGAAGACGTTTAATTAAAGTACAAAAAGCAAAGCAAAAGCATCGTGGCCATTAAAAAAAGGTGTTAGAGCAAGGGCTCTAATACCTTTTCTATGCCTAAATACAAGTAAACTTACTTGTATTTCATAAACATTAACTGGTAAGATACAAATAGGTAGAATTAGAGGAGGGAAAAGATTGATTAACTTTAACTTTTTTATGAATGATGTTGTCCGTCAAGCGCGTGAAGAGATTGTCTCTGCAGGATATACAGAATTGACGACATCAGAAGCAGTCGAAGAAGCATTTAAAAGAAATGGTACAACACTTGTAATGGTAAACTCTGTATGTGGTTGTGCAGGTGGCATTGCTCGTCCTGCTGCTGCACATTCCGTACATTATGATAAACGCCCTAACCACCTTGTAACGGTATTTGCGGGTCAAGATAAAGAAGCAACAGCAAGAGCTCGTGAATATTTTGAAGGATATCCACCTTCATCTCCATCATTTGCGTTATTGAAAGATGGAAAAATTGTAACGATGGTAGAACGTCATGAAATTGAAGGTCATGAACCAATGCAAGTAATTGCAAAACTACAATCTTATTTCGAAGATAATTGCGAAGAACTATAAGGAAGAGAAAAAGGCGGTACGTCCACAATCAAGTGGGTGTACCGCCTTTTTTATTTAGTTTTTAAAATAATTAAACATGCAGGAAGTTGTTATTTTATGCATGTTTTTATGCATTAACAACAGCTTTAATGCTGTTTTTATATTTATTTTTATTTTAAATATTGCATAAAAATGAAAGTACTGATACAATACAAACATCGAATAAATATTCTATTAAACTTTTAAATATACATTATTAGGGGGAAGAAAGATGAAGAAGTTATTATCAATATCATTTGCACTTATTTTAATTGTAAGTATGTTCAGTGCTTGTAGTAATGGGGAAGAAAAGGCGAATGGCGAAAATAAAAAAGTACTCGTTATGGGGACTTCAGCAGACTATAAACCGTATGAATACGTGGAAGCTTCAAAAAGTGATGAAATTATCGGCTTTGATGTTGATATTGCCAAATATATCGGAAAAG
Source organism: Bacillus cereus group sp. BfR-BA-01523 (assembly GCF_022662615.1). Taxonomy (NCBI): domain Bacteria; kingdom Bacillati; phylum Bacillota; class Bacilli; order Caryophanales; family Bacillaceae; genus Bacillus; species Bacillus cereus group sp. BfR-BA-01523. Next base: position 447,150 of record NZ_JAKUDX010000003.1, on the reverse strand, counting down.
AACTTGGATACGAAGTGAAAGTGAAAGACATGGATTTCGGCGGATTATTAGCATCTCTTAATTCAGGAAAAGTTGATTTCGTTATGGCGGGTATGACGCCAACTGCAGAGCGTAAAAATAATGCTGATTTCACAGATATATATTTTGTTGCAAAAAATATGATTGTTTCAAAAAAGGGCTCTAATATTAAATCGTTAGAAGATTTAAAAGGGAAAAAAGTAGGAGTACAAACAGGATCAATTCAAGAAGAAAAGGCAAAAGAATTTCAGAAACAAGTCGATTTCAAAGCTGAGGGACGTGACCGTATACCAGAAATCGTACAAGAAATTAAAGCTGGTCGTTTTGACGCTGCAATTATAGAAGACACAGTTGCAAAAAATTATTTAGAAAAAATGAAAGAACTACAAGGAATTGAAATTCAAGAAGCACCAGAAGAAGTAGGTGCAGCAATTGCTCTTCCGAAAAATAGTGATAAAACAGAAGAATTTAATAAAGTAATTAAGAAAATGCAAGAAAATGGAGAAATGGATAAATTAGTGAAGAAATGGTTTGGCAGCGGAAAATAAGCTGCCTTTCACTTTTCTGTGAGGGGAATGAAAAGGATGAATCTAGATTTTTCGGCAATTACGCCTTCAATACCATATATATTAAAGGGATTAGAAGTTACATTGAAAATTGTAGCTGCATCAGCTGTGGTAGGATTTATTTTAGGAACGTTATTAGCACTTTGCAAAATTGCTAGAATACGAGTATTAAATATTGCAGCAGATATTTATACGTCAATATTTCGTGGCACACCGCTAGTATTACAATTAATGATTATTTATTTCGGTGTTCCGCAAATGATGGGTTATGAGATACCGGCCTTTTTGGCAGCTGTACTTGCATTTAGCTTAAATTCAGGTGCATATATGTCAGAAGTAATTCGTGCCGGCATTCAAGCAGTCGATAAAGGACAAACAGAAGCAGCAATGGCTTTAGGTATTCCGTACAGTAAAATGATGAGAAATATTATTTTTCCTCAAGCTTTAAAAAATATATTACCAGCACTTGTGAATGAGTTTGCGACACTTACGAAAGAGTCGGCTGTAGTAACCGTAATAGGAGCGACTGATTTAATGCGCCGTGCTTATATTGTAGGTGGTGAAACATTTAAATATCTTGAGCCATTACTTTTTGTTGGACTTATTTATTATATATTAGTAATTATTCTTACATTAGTTGGGAAAGCCATTGAAGGGAGAATGAAGAAAAGTGATTAAAATTGACAACCTTCATAAATCATTTGGGAAAAATGAAGTATTAAAAGGAATTACAACAACGATTGAGAAAGGAGAGGTTGTTGCAATTATTGGACCGTCTGGATCTGGAAAGTCAACGTTTTTACGCTGTATGAATGTATTGGAAGCGCCGACAGATGGTCACATTTGGATTGGAACGGAAGAAGTAACGAATCCGAAAACAAATATTATGCACGTTCGTGAAAATGTCGGAATGGTATTTCAACATTTTCACTTATTCCCTCATATGACTGTATTAGAAAATATTACGTATGCTCCTATCAATGTAAAAGAAGTAACGAAACAAGAAGCTGAAAAAAAAGCTGAGAAACTTCTAGAAAAAGTGGGGTTATTAGATAAGAAAGATGCATATCCAAATCGTCTTTCAGGAGGACAAAAGCAACGTGTAGCAATTGCAAGAGCGTTAGCGATGGAACCGGAAGTTATGTTATTTGATGAACCTACCTCTGCGCTAGATCCAGAAATGGTGAAAGAAGTGTTAGAAGTTATGAAATCATTAGTTACGACAGGAATGACGATGGCAATCGTTACACATGAAATGGGATTTGCAAAAGAAGTAGCAGACCGTGTTCTCTTTTTAGATGGTGGAAAGCTTGTAGAAGATAGTAATCCGGAAGAGTTTTTTACAGCACCGAAAAGTGACCGTGCAAAAGAATTTTTGCAAAAGATATTGTAATATGTGAAGGGTACGTGAATAATAGGTAGAAAAGGATGACATTGCGTCATCCTTTTTTTATACTAACTGTAAATACGTTTATACATATAGGGGTAATGATATGTTTAAAATTGGATATAGAACAGTGAAAACAGCGCTTGGAACGGGAGCGGCAGTTTTTATTGCTCAGTTATTAGGATTAGAATTTTATAGTTCAGCTGGTATTTTAGTCATTTTATGTGTGCAAAATACGAAACGAAAATCCGTTCAAGTATCGTTGCACCGTTTTTTAGCTTGTGTATTATCGATGGTATTTGCGTTTTGTATTTTTGAAACGATTGGTTATACACCACTTGCGATTAGCGTATTACTGCTTACCTTTATTCCAACTGCAGTTATGTGCAAAATTCAAGAAGGGATTGTCACGAGTTCGGTTATCGTTATGCATCTGTATTCATTAAAGCAAATTACATGGTCTATAGTTGGTAATGAAATTGCTATATTAACGATTGGAATTAGTGTCGCTTTATTAGTAAACATGTACATGCCAAGCAGTGAGAATAAACTGAAAGAGTATCAAGGAAAAATAGAAGAGCATTTCAGAACGATTTTGTTTGAAATGGTCGTTTATTTACGGAATCGAGATAGTAATTGGAGTGGGGCCGAATTAATTGAAACAGAAATGATGCTGAAAGAAGCGAAAGATTTATCATTTAAAAAACTTGAGAATGAATTTATGCGTGAAGATGACTATTATTATCGGTATTTTGATATGCGTATGCAACAATTTGAAATTTTGGAGCGTATGATACCATTAGCTGCATCACTATCTTGGACGTATGAACAAGCTGATATGATTGCAGACGTAATTGAAAATATAGGGAATTCTATTCGACCTGAAAGTACAGGGGTCATTTCGTTAAGACAACTTCAAGAAATGCGAGAAGTATTTAGAGAAATGCCTTTACCAGTCTCGCGAGAAGAATTTGAAATACGTGCAAAACTTGTTCAACTTGTTTATGAGATGGAGCAATATTTACTCATTAAAAGTCGTTTTAAGGGAAAGGATAATATAAAAGAACTTATTTAGAAGGTAGGAACTATATATGCCGTATCTTCTTTCTTTATTATTATGTCTTTCTCTATCACCGATCTGGCCTCTTGGTGATAACCCACGTGCTGGAGATCCTTTTATAATTGTAAATAAAGCAACGAATAAACTAGCTTACATCGATGATGGGAAGATCCAAAAGGTTTTTCCAGTAGCGACAGGGAAAACAAATGAATTAACCCCAGAAGGAACCTTTGACATTGTATTGAAGGCGAAGGATCCCTATTATATTGCGAAGGATATTCCTGGGGGCTCTCCCAAAAATCCACTTGGATCGAGATGGATGGGATTTAATGCAAGAGGCACGGATGGAAGTAAGTATGGGATACACGGGACAAACCAACCTAGTTCAATTGGAAAATATATTTCGCAAGGATGTATAAGAATGAAGAAACATGATGTGGAATATTTGTTTGATCGTATTCCAATTGGAACGAAAGTATCGATTGTGAAATCGAAAAAAACATTTCAGCAATTGGCGAAGGAAAAAGGGGCCATAGTATTTGGAAAAGTCAACGAAACGGTTGGCTTTTTCTTTTATTATAAGTTGTCTTGACATGTGTACATAACCATGCGTTAATGAGAATATATAAAGATAATTGAGTAAAGGGGTTGCTCATATGTATTTAAATCCAAAAATTTCTTACATGCAGTTTTGTGTTGGTTTTCTATTTGTTATTACATTCATATTGGCAACTTTTAATATATGTTCTTACGTTGTAGCGATCGTATTTATGGCATTACTCAATCTTACTTTTGTTATTGGGGCATTTCAGCAGAAACAATATACAAGTTTTGTAATAGCACTTGTAATGGCCTTTTCCTTTAGCATTGTAGCAATTGTAATATATATAAAATAAAATGTTCATTACAAGATAGACTATCTCGATTTCGAGATGGTCTATTTTGTATGTGTAAGCAGTAAAAAAAGGACGAGTGAATCGTCCTTTTTACCAAAACATACTTGCGCCAGTAAGTAATGTTGTTACAAGCATAGAAATTAGCATTATATAAACCATAATTTTTTGAGCTTTTTTATGCATCGTTAAACCTCCTTGCAAATCAGTACAATTTCATTGTAACGAGAAATGAAATTGTGGACAAGGGGAGAGAAAGGACAAAATTCGGGAAGGGGGTGCAAAATATTACAGGAAATTTGAGCATACGTAGAGAATATGTTAAAAGATAGATTATTAATTTTTTTTTATGCAAGCTGAAGAATGGAGATACAATGATGAAAATATACGAGACAGATCGTTTACATTTAAGAGAAATTGATGAGTCGTATGCGGAAAAAGTTCTTCAATATTACGACAAAAATCGTGAATTTTTAAAAGCGTGGGAAGAGTATAGACCGGAGGGGTTTTTCACGTTAGATTATCAAAAGAAAAAGTTACAAAAGGATAGAAAAGAGTTCGCGGAAGGCAAGATTATCAGGCTTTGGATTTTTAAAAAGGGTGATGATACAAAAATTATTGGATGTATTTCATTTAATCTAATTGTTCGTGGAATTTATCAATCTTGTGTACTCGGTTATAAATTAGATAAGGAAGAATTGAATAAAGGTTACACAACAGAAGCGCTTAGAAAAGCAATTCAAGTTACCTTTGAAGAATTTCATTTACATCGTATAGAAGCACCAATTATGCCACGAAATTTAGCATCTATACAAGTAGTGACGAAGATAGGATTTCAATATGAAGGTGTATCTCGAAAAATGCTAATGGTAAATGGCATCTGGGAAGATCATATGCGCTGGGTATTGTTAAACGAGTAATAGAAGGCAGATGGGTATCTAGATGTGTTAACCATCTGTTTTTTGTCTTGTATTTCGAAACTTTTGCGAAATTCTGTTATAATTAATGTTGTTACATACATAATGGTAGTGCAGGAGGCGCAGTCTTATGATTAATCAAGAACGTTTAGTAAATGAATTTATGGAGTTAGTACAAGTAGATTCTGAAACAAAATTTGAAGCAGAAATTTGCAAAGTGTTAACAGAGAAATTTACTGCTTTAGGTGTAGAAGTATTTGAGGATGACACGATGGGTGTGACTGGTCATGGTGCAGGTAACTTAATTTGTACTTTACCAGCAACAAAAGACGGTGTTGATACAATTTATTTCACTTCTCATATGGATACAGTAGTTCCTGGTAATGGAATTAAGCCTTCTATTAAAGATGGATATATCGTATCAGATGGTACTACAATTTTAGGAGCCGATGACAAAGCTGGATTAGCATCTATGTTTGAAGCAATTCGTGTCTTAAAAGAGAAAAACATTCCTCATGGTAAAATTGAATTTATTATTACAGTTGGAGAAGAATCTGGTCTTATTGGCGCAAAAGCGTTAGATCGCGAGCGCATTACAGCAAAATATGGTTATGCATTAGATAGTGATGGAAAAGTTGGTGAAATTGTAGTTGCAGCGCCAACACAAGCGAAAGTGAATGCGATTATTCGCGGGAAAACAGCTCATGCTGGCGTAGCACCAGAAAAAGGTGTATCTGCAATTACTATCGCAGCAAAAGCAATCGCAAAGATGCCACTTGGTCGTATCGATTCTGAAACAACTGCAAATATTGGACGTTTTGAAGGTGGTACACAAACAAATATCGTTTGCGATCATGTTCAAATCTTTGCAGAAGCTCGTTCTTTAATAAATGAGAAAATGGAAGCACAAGTTGCAAAAATGAAAGAAGCATTTGAAACAACTGCAAAAGAAATGGGTGGTCATGCAGACGTTGAAGTAAACGTTATGTATCCAGGATTTAAGTTTGCTGCTGGCGATCACGTTGTAGAAGTTGCGAAACGTGCAGCTGAAAACATTGGTCGTACGCCTTCTCTTCACCAAAGTGGTGGCGGAAGTGATGCGAACGTAATCGCAGGACATGGTATCCCAACAGTTAACTTAGCAGTTGGTTATGAAGAAATTCATACAACAAATGAAAAAATTCCTGTTGAAGAATTAGCGAAAACAGCAGAATTAGTTGTAGCTATTATTGAAGAAGTAGCGAAGTAAGTAATAAAAAAAGACGCGTGAACCAATTATGGTTTACACGTCTTTTTTTATTTTGATTCAATTGCTTTCACAAGGCGGATAAGCCAATATAAGAAGACCCACGGAAGTACATAAGTTGTTGTAAAACGTATGAAATGAGAGAAGATTCCTAAAGCGTAAATGTTAATGTTAAAAAGGGGAAGTAACAAATAATTAATCGCAAGGATTACTATAATAATAATAAATACATAATTGAGTTTATTATGTTGTTTCATAACGATTCATCTCCTTTACAATAATATCCATTTGTTACGTACAGTATAACAAAAAATAGATAGAGAAAAGCCAATAATTATTATAAAGTGTAAAGAAATTTGATATAATGAAGGAACAAATGTTCTTTGAGGGGTGAGTAGTATGCGAGAAATGTATCCGAAAAATGGTCGTGTCATTTTACATGTAGATATGAATTGCTTTTTCGCATCTGTTGAAATTGCTCATGACCCATCATTACAAGGGAAGCCATTAGCGATTGCGGGGAATGAAAAAGAGAGAAAAGGGATTATCATAACATGTAGTTATGAGGCGAGAGAATATGGAATACGTACGACGATGCCTCTATGGGAAGCGAAGCGATTATGCCCGCAATTAGTTGTGAGGCACCCTAATTTTACATTATATCGAGAAGCCTCATTTCAAATGTTTCAAATTCTTTCCCGTTTTACAGAAAAAATACAACCGTTTTCTATAGATGAAGGGTATTTAGATATTACAGATTGCTATGCGCTCGGTTCGCCTCTTGAAATAGCGAAGATGATTCAACAAGCGTTACTAACAGAGTTACAGCTTCCATGTAGCATTGGGATTGCCCCAAACCTTTTCCTAGCAAAGACTGCTTCAGATATGAAAAAACCTCTTGGAATTACAGTGCTTCGAAAACGTGATATCCCAGAAATTATTTGGCCACGATCAGTTGCAGAGATGCATGGAATCGGAGAGAAAACTGCTGAAAAACTAAAAGACATTCATATACATACAATTGAACAGTTAGCAAAAGGAGACGAGCATATCATTCGCGCTAAAATTGGAAAGCACGGTGTTGATTTACAAAAACGTGCAAAAGGTATGGATGACAGGGAAGTTGATCCGAATCAAATGGGACAACATAAAAGCGTTGGAAATTCGATGACTTTCTCAAAGGATATGGACGAAGAAAAAGAATTACTTGATATGTTAGAAAGATTATCGAAATCAGTAAGCAAAAGGCTACAAAAACGAACTCTCGTTAGTTATAACATTCAAATTATGATTAAATACCATGATCGTCGCACGGTAACACGGAGTAAACAATTGAAAAATGCAATATGGGAAGAACGGGTTATTTTCCAATCAGCATCACGTTTATGGAAGCAACACTGGGATGGTGATTCTGTTCGTCTGTTAGGTGTTACAGCTACTGAATTAGAGTGGAAGACAGAATCAGTGAAACAGTTAGATTTGTTTTCATTCGAAGAAGATGCGAAAGAAGAGCCGTTACTTGCTGTTATTGATCAAATTAATGAAAAGTATGGAACACCTCTTTTACAGAGAGGTAGTCAATTATTGCGTAAGCAAGAAAAGTCGTTTCAGCAAAAATTAGAAAATAAGTTTATGTAGAAGGTTTTAGAGATTTAAACCCTTCTTTTTTAGCCCCGTACTAAGTTGAAACAAAAAGATTGAATGAGTATGGATTACTTTTAGTCATTCCTAGCAGTTGCTAATAACTTGAAAATAAAACAGAAGGTGTCATGAATATTAAACCTTCTGTTTTATTCATGACACCTTTATGATTTAACTTGCTTCTAAGTCTAGTGTTGTCTTCCACCCCGCGGCAGTAACACCAGATTCTAAAAGCATTCTACTTACTATTTTTTCAATTAAGACAGCTGCATTTGTATTGCAATGTAATGTAGCTTGTATACATACTTTTTGGTTAGAATCAACGTCTTCACTGTACAATTCTTTTAAACCGATACCTTCAGAACTTACCATGTGCATGAGAAGAAAACGAATATGTGCTTCATTTTCTTCTGAACAAGTAAGAGAAAGTAAGTAGTTTGTTTGCTCGGGTAAATCTTCTTTTGATTTATTATTCATAAATAGAGCGATTGGGCGTAGTAGTATATTTGCTAGTAAGACGCCGGCTGCACCTAGCATAGCTGCAACGAGGAAGCCAGCACCTGTAAGAGTACCAACAGCAGCTGCACACCATAAAGTTGCCGCTGTATTTAACCCTCTAATACTAAAACCGTCACGAATAATAACACCGCCTCCTAAAAAGCCAATACCACTAACAACTTGAGCGGCGATGCGTGATGGACTAGCATCATGATCAAGCATGACGGATAATAAAACAAATATACAGGCGCCAAGTGATACGAGAGCATTTGTCCGCAAACCAGCCATTCGATGTCTCCATTGTCTTTCCATTCCGATGCAAGCTCCTACAATAATTGCTATAAATAACCTTAATACGATGTCATACCATATCATCATGGTCACCTCCATACATATAAGTACATGTTATATTTTTTGAGAATGAGTGAGAAATACCCACTCATTCTCATTTTTACAACCAGCCATGGAATTTTTTAATATAAAGCTTTTTCAGGAATTGTGTTAAGAAAGCATAGCCTAATAATATTCCTATGAGCCACGGGAAATAGCTTAGTGGTAATGCTTGTAAACCAATTGCTGCACCAAGTGGTGAGAATGGAATGTAAATTCCGATTGCCATAATACAAGCGGTTAATACAAGAACTGGTATTGATGCTGCACTTTGAATAAACGGAATTTTCTGCGTTCTAATCATATGGACAATTAATGTTTGAGTTAGTAACCCGACGACAAACCAACCAGATTGGAATAGTGATTGTTCTCCAGGTGTATTTGCACCGAATACATTCCACATGACAACGAATGTGATAATATCGAATATAGAGCTAATTGGACCGATGCAAATAATGAAGTTACGCAAGTTTGCAGTATCCCATTTTCTAGGCTTCTCTAGAAATTCCTTATCCATTTTATCCCATGGAATTGAAAGCTGTGAAATATCATAAAGTAAGTTTTGAATTAAGAGATGAATTGCAAGCATCGGTAAAAATGGAATGAAAGCACTTGCTATTAATACACTAAATACATTTCCGAAGTTAGAGCTCGCCGTCATTTTGATATATTTTAAAATATTGCCGAACGTAGTACGTCCCTCTAAAATACCTGCTTCTAATATAGTTAAACTTTTTTCGAGTAAAATAATATCAGAAGATTCTTTTGCGATATCGGTAGCGGTATCAACAGATATTCCAACGTCAGCTTCACGTAATGCCACGGCATCGTTAATGCCATCGCCCATGTAACCTACAGTATGACCATTACCTTGTAATACGTGAATAATACGAGATTTTTGCATTGGATTTAGTTTTGCGAACACTGTTGTTTCTTCTGCCAGTTTTGCTAATGCTTTATCTGGTAAAGAATCGATTTCGTAACCGAGGACAGGCTCTCCTATATTTAATCCAACGTCTTTACAAACCTTTCTTGTAACAATTTCGTTATCACCAGTTAAGATTTTCACTTGTACGCCGTGTTTTTGCAATGCTTGAATTGCAGAAGCAGCAGATGGTTTTGGTGGATCTAAAAAGCCGATATATCCAGTAAGGATCATAGCGGATTCATCTTGTACTGCATAAGCTTTATGATAAGGTTTGTTATCTTTCTTGTATGCTACAGCGATGACACGCATTCCTTCACTATTTAAAGTTTCGCTAAGATGTTTTACATTTGCTCTCATTTCTTCAGTGAGAGGGACAATTTGCCCATCAACTTCAGTGTAATTACAGATTGATAAAATTTCTTCTACGGCACCTTTACAAACCATTGTATGTTCACCTGAAATATCTTTCACGATGACAGACATACGACGACGAGCAAAATCGAATGGAATTTCATCTAGCTTTTGAAAAGCTGATGGATCAAATTTATGGTTTTCCTCTGTATGTTCAATAACAGCTTTATCTATTAAATTTTTCAATCCCGTTTGATAGAAGCTATTTAAATAGGCAAAGTGTAATACACGATCGCATTCATTTCCGTTAGGATCTAAATGACGAACTAGGACAACTTTATCTTCTGTTAAAGTTCCAGTTTTATCTGTGCAAAGAATGTTCATAGCACCTAAGTTTTGAATAGAGTTGAGCTGTTTTACAATTACTTTTTGTTTAGACATGTTAACGGCACCTTTAGCTAAATTAGCAGTTACAATCATTGGCAGCATTTCAGGTGTAAGACCAACTGCAACAGCAATAGCAAAGAAGAAAGCTTCTTGCCAATCTCCTTTTGTGAATCCATTAATGAGAAGGACAATGGGTGCCATAATAAGCATGAATGTGATTAAGAGCCAACTTACTTTGTTTACGCCTTTATCAAAGCTTGTTTCTGCACGTTTTCCGATAACCTTTTTTGCTAAAGAGCCGAAATACGTATCCGTACTAGTTGAAACAACAACAGCTTTTGCGCTACCGCTAACAATATTTGTACCCATAAAGCAAAGGTTTTCCATATCGAGGGGATTGTAATTTTTTTTCATGTTTTTCGGTAATATATGTTTATTTTCCGTATGGTAGCAGTTTTCGTATTTTTCTACAGGAAGTGCTTCCCCGGTTAAAGAAGACTGATTAACAAATAAATCTTTTGCGGATAAAATACGCACATCAGCTGGCACGATATCACCAGCTGAAAGTGAAATAATATCGCCAGGTACAAGTTCTTCAATTGGAATTTCTGTTGTGTAATTTCGATTTAAATTTGTTACGTTTTTTGTTTCGTGTACAAATCCATCTATTCTAAAGACACTCGCAGTTGTTCGAACCATAGCCTTTAACTTATCCGCCGCTTTCTGAGAGCGGAATTCTTGTAAAAAGCGAATCGTTGCACTTAGCAGTACCATTACAGATACGACAATTGTTCCTTGTATATCATCTGTGAAAAAAGAGAGTGCTCCAAGAGCTAACAAAACAAAAATAAATGGATTTTTAAATGCCAGCAGAAATTGAATATACCATGGCAATGTTTTATTATGAGCAATTTCGTTCGGACCGTATAAAGAAAGTCTACGAGACGCTTCTTGTTTAGAGAGACCATCTTGTGTTGTTTCTAAGAGTTTTAACGCAGAGTTTACATCCTGTGTTGCAACTTCCACTAATAATTCGTTATTTGCTTTCATGCTATCTTGATCGTAAGCATGCTTTGTTTCTTGTCTTTGTAAATTTAACATTGGTAGTTCCTCCTCTTTCATGAAGGAGGAAACAATCTGTTACTCGACTATTTAAAATTGGGAGGAACAGCTTCTTTCCTACCTACATGGTGAAATATTAACGTAAAACATATGGGTATCTGGGCCGAATCATCACTTGCCACTGTTCCTCACCTCCGTACAATTAGTAGTTTCTGAATATGCTATGTTTGTTTCATAGTAAGGTGCATAAAGACATAAAAAAGACCTTTACTCAAAACGAGTAAAGGTCTGAATTCGTAGTCAAAAAGAGTCAACAACAAAGACTGTTATTAAACATAGATAAAAACAGTTTTTGTGTATGACAAAACATACGCACCTCTCCCTCGTTGAGTTTTAGCACTGTATAGCATAGGTACTGAAACCAGCTACGTTAAGAAAGGCCTTCATTCCGACCTTTCCTGTTGACCCATTGGCGTCTCTCGACATTTTTGGGCAGCAGCGTTTCTCTATACAGGAGCCTCACCTAACAGAGACCATATTCAATTACAAGTTGAATGTTAGCACTGTAAAATCGTAGTGTCAATATCTTTTTAATCTGTTTTTTTGAAAAATCAAATAGATTTATGATGGCTATATAGTAGGAAATAAGCGGAGTTTTTGAAATAAGGCGGGAAAATAAATACTTTAATGAACATAAATAAAAAGCACTGTAACCAGTGCTTTTTTATTATAGATTATGAGATTGTAGGATTTTCAAAAATAACAATTTCTGAGTTACTTGTTGTTGAAACGCGTTGTGCGTAATATGTTAAAGCTGAAGAAATATATGTTGGTAACGTCTCATTTGTATGTGATGTTGTATATTCATGGATTAATTCTTTTAAAGTCGTCCATTCTAATTGTGCTGGGTGATCAGAAACGAAAGAACTTACCCAGCGATCAAATGAAGATGAAAAATCAGTTTGTAAACGAAATACTTCTTTCATAATAAAACGCTCCCTTAAAATGTAGTACAATCATTTTACCACAAAATACGAACGATAGCTAAATTTTTTAAGTATAATGTTCGTGTTATATAGTTGTCTAGATGATTGGTTATACAAATTCAATTTGCCATTTGAAATAACATTCCGTAAGATGAAAGATAGATTATATAAAGAGCTGGAGGAAAGAAAGTGGAATTTGTATTTTTAGGGACTGGTGCAGGTGTTCCTTCAAAAGGAAGGAATGTTTCAGCAATTGCTTTGCAGTTGTTAGAAGAACGAGGACAGACTTGGTTATTTGACTGTGGCGAGGCGACGCAACATCAAATACTACATACGTCTGTACGTCCACGCCGCATTGAAAAAATATTTATTACGCATTTACATGGCGATCATATTTTTGGATTGCCGGGTTTATTGGGTAGCCGTTCGTTTCAAGGTGGAACAACAAAATTAACAGTGTACGGACCAAAAGGAATTAAACAATTTATTGAAGTGGCATTATTAGTAAGTACGACACACGTTAAATATCCACTTGAAATCGTTGAGATTACGGAAGAAGGTATTGTGTTTGAGGATAATGAATTTTGTGTAGAAACAAAAAGGTTATCACATGGAATTGAATGCTTCGGATATCGAATTGTAGAGAAAGATATACAGGGAGCTCTTTTAGTGGATAAGTTACTGGGAATGGGTGTGAAACCTGGTCCAGTTTTTAAACGCTTAAAAGATGGTGAAGTAGTTGAATTAGAGAATGGCACAGTGTTAGATGGAAAAGATTTTATTGGCCCACCTCAAAAAGGAAGAGTTATTACAATTTTAGGCGATACACGATATTGCGAAGCGAGTAGAGAGCTTGCGCAAGATGCTGACGTACTTGTTCATGAAGCGACTTTTGCGGCAGAAGATGAACAACAAGCGTATGATTATTTTCATTCCACATCTAAGCAAGCTGCGAGTATTGCACTTCAGGCAAATGCAAAACGCTTAATATTGACTCATATTAGTTCTCGTTATCAAGGAGATACATATAAGGAATTATTGAAAGAGGCAAGAGAGCTATTTTCTAATACAGAAATAGCTACGGATTTAAAATCATTTCCAGTAGAAAGATAATAATGTTGTGAAAAAATGGTGACGATAGGTTGCCATTTTTTTTATTTCTAAAAAAAATTAAAAATAAAACTGTTATCATTTTATTTTTATATAGGATGACACAGAAAGTTTTAATGATGTGAAGATATAGGATAAAAATACATAATACCGATTATTTAGAAAAACTGTTATATAAGTCAGACGACATACGAGTGGTACAAATAGCAAAAATGGATTTTTATTCAGAACTTTTAAAATTCATTAAAAGTAAGCGTTTTATTAAAAACAAGCTATAATGAGGGCAGATTATAATTTATTGTAGGCTACATGCGTTTTAGCCATTTGTCATAACAAGTGAAGTTGACTAAATCGTGAGAGAGCAACATGGAAATTATAATAGGAAGGATATTACTATTATTTGTACTAAGTCTTTTTTCCCTTTTTAGCTTTAAAATATCAAAAGGTATGAAAGCAATGGGAGTTTCACTTGTTTATGCTATGCTTGTAAGGGGTTCTGTGTTAAACTTTGGATTGCTACCAGACTTTATTGTGGACTATCTTATATTATTTTTAAATGCAGGTAATGCTAAGTTTCTTATTTATTATTATAACTGGTATTATTTCAGGATATATTGCTTCATTGTTATTCAAAAACTATCCAATTCTTACAGCGGAACAAATTCGTGGTACGACTGGAACAGCAACCGATTCGGTAGCTTAATAGAATAGTAAATAATTTTTTCATAGAGGTTTAGGGGGAGTTATGATGAAGTATCGCTCAGTGTTTGATATTATTGGTCCGGTTATGATTGGTCCATCAAGTTCACATACAGCAGGCGCGGCAAGAATGGGGCAAGTTGCTCGTCAGCTGTTTCGTCATGAACCAGAGAGAGTTAGCATTTCATTATATGGTTCATTTGCAAAAACATACCGTGGTCACGGTACGGATGTAGCGCTAATCGGTGGAATACTAGGATTTGAAACAGATGATTTACGTATTCCAAGTGCGTTAGATATTGCAAAAGAACGCGGGATTGAAGTGGAATTCATTGAAGAAGATGCAAATGCTCCGCATCCAAATACAGCGAAAATTCGTCTGTATAAAGGTGAAGAGGAAATTGAAGTTGTTGCTTGCTCAATTGGTGGCGGTAAAATTGAAGTTGTAGAATTAAACGGATTCGATCTTCAATTAACAGGCACGAGTCCAGCACTACTTATTGTAAATAACGATCGCTTTGGTGCTATCGCAGCTGTAGCTTCAATCCTTGCTAAGCATGAGATTAACATAAGTACAATGAGTGTTTCTCGTAAAGAAAAAGGAAGAAGAGCGCTTATGGTCATTGAAACAGATGAATTATTAGCAGATGAAGTAATTGCGGAAATAAATGGGCAACAAAATATTTGTCAAGTAACTATTATGGATTAATTGCAGGGGGGACACACCATGTTTCGGAACGCAGCGGAACTAGTGGCGCAAGCTAAAGAGCAAAATGTAAAAATCGCAGAAATTATGATTCAATGTGAAATGCAAACAAGAAATATCTCACGTGAAGAAGTAATTGCTGGAATGGAAAAGAACTTAGTCGTGATGGAACAAGCAGTAGAACGCGGTATTCGTGGTGTAAAATCACCGACTGGTTTAACTGGCGGGGATGCTGTGAAAGTCCAAGCGTATATGCAGAGTGGAAAAGGCTTATCTGGAGATACGATTTTGGACGCAGTGAGTAAAGCTGTTGCGACAAATGAAGTAAATGCGGCGATGGGAATTATTTGTGCAACACCAACAGCAGGATCTGCTGGAACAGTGCCAGGTGTACTGTTTGCACTGCAAGAAAAATTACAGCCGACACGCGAAGAAATGATTGAATTTTTATTTACAGCAGGAGCTTTCGGTATGGTTGTTGCGAATAATGCTTGTATTTCTGGCGCGGCAGGAGGTTGCCAAGCTGAAGTAGGTTCAGCAAGTGGAATGGCAGCTGCAGCAGCAGTTGAGATGGCTGGTGGAACACAAGATCAAGCAGCTACAGCGATGGCGATTTCATTAAAGAATATGCTTGGTTTAGTATGTGATCCTGTTGCAGGGCTTGTAGAAGTACCTTGTGTAAAACGTAATGCAGCAGGAGCTGCGAATGCCATGATTTCAGCTGATTTATCATTAGCTGGTGTAACTAGTACAATTCCATGTGATGAAGTCATTGAGGCGATGTTTAGAATTGGACAAACGATGCCAGTAGCACTTCGTGAAACAGCAGAAGGTGGCCTTGCAGCAACACCGACAGGTCGTCGTTTGCAAGAAGAGATTTTTGGTAAGAGTAATAACTAAAAGCATATCATATGATTAAAGTAAAAACGGAGCTCAAATAAAGTTGAGCTCCGTTTTTTATTTTTCTTTTGCTATTTCTTCTAATGTTTTTCCAAGATCGTGTGATCGTTTCGTTGCTTGTGTAATACATGAGATTAATGCTTGTTGAAAATTATGCTCCTTTAATACTTCAATACCTGCTTCAGTTGTTCCGCCAGGAGAAGTAATTTCTTTTCGCAAAATAGAAGGGTGTTTTTCGCTTGCTTTTAGCATTTCAGCAGAACCAATCATCGTCTGAAGAATAAGAGATTTTGCAACATCTTCTTTTAAACCAATTTTTTTTGCTGCCTCTTCCAGTGCCTCTACCACGTAATAAATATAAGCTGGTCCACTTCCAGATAATGCAGTGATAGCATGCATATCTTCTTCTTCTACAACAGAGACGAGACCAATCGTTTCAAATAAAGATGTTGCAGTGCGAATATGTTCCTCCGTTGTGTGTTCTGAAGGTGAGATAGCGGTAGCGGATTTTAAAATGGTTGCAGATGTATTTGGCATTGCACGAATAATCGGAACGTCTTTTTGAAGTAGGTTTCTAATTGAATGAGTAGAAACACCTGCTAATAATGAAATAATAAGCAAGTCATTATTTATGTATTCTTTAAGAGGAATAACCGCTTCTGCGACATCTTTTGGCTTCATAGCTAGAAAAAGAATATTTGCATCAGCAAGTAATTCCTTTTTATTATGTGTACCTTTGACACCGTATTTTTTATGTAACTCCTGTAATCTTGTCTCGTTAGAACGATTACTTACAGTGACGTGTTCTCCCTTAACAACATTTGCGTTTAATAAGCCACCAATAATCGCTTCGGCAATAGAGCCTGCACCGAGAAAGGAAATGTTTTGCATAGACATGATGTGCCTCCTTTAAATTTGGTTAGAAATACTTATAAATGTACATACATTCGTTTTTTTATGGAAAAGACCTCTTTTTATCTGAAAATAATGACAAATTTATAGGGAAGTTGTAAACTGAAGAGGTATTCATTTTTGAACCGGAAAAAGACAGGGGGGGCTAAGCATGACGGCGATTCATCGAATGGAGATTCCTGTTCCATTTGCAGTTGAGACAGTGAATGTGTTTTTAGTTGAGGGAGAAACATTAACGTTAATTGATACAGGGACAAATACAGAAGAAGCAAAGAAAGCACTAGAAAGTCAATTAGGTGCATTAGGATATAAGATAGAAGATATTGAAACGGTAGTGATTACGCATCACCATGCGGATCATTGCGGACTTTTAAATACATTTTCTGAAAAAGTAAAGATTATCGGACATCCTTGGAATGAACCGTGGATTACACAGAATGCTGAATTTTTAAAGAGGTATCATGAATTTTTTAAAGAGACAGCCTTGCAGTTCGGCGTTCCAGCAGTATTTCTGAATGGTGAGGCGTTATTGACGACGAAGACACTTAAATATTCTTGTAATAGATCGTTAACACATACCGTGAGAGAGGGAGATCGTATAGATTCCTTACCTGGATTTACAGTGATTGAAACCCCGGGTCATGCTTCCACTCATATTTCATTATATAGAGAATCTGATGGAATATTAATTGGTGGGGATGCTCTCATTAGTCATATTTCTTCAAATCCAATATTAGAACCACCATATGAAGGGCAAACAGAAAGAGCGCATCCTTTATTGCAGTACAATCAAACGTTAAAACGTTTAAGTGAAATGAATATTTCACGGATTTTATCAGGGCATGGGGAAGATGTTCTGAATGTGAAACAACTTATTGAAACAAGATTACAAAAGCAAGAGACACGTGCTTTTAAAGTGCTTGAACTATTAAAGGAAAAGCCAATGACAGCATTTGAGGTGTGTGTAAAACTATTTCCGGTATTATATAAAGAGCAATTACCACTTACTATCTCAGAAACTGTTGGACAATTAGACTTTTTAGCATATAATCAACAGGTGATGATTGATGAATCTTCACAACAATTGATTTATTATGCAAAGTAGGTGACAGCAATGACGGGACGTTTACAAGAAAAAGTAATCGTCATTACAGGTGCTTCTAGTGGAATTGGAGAGCAAGTGGCAATGCAGGTTGCAGAGCAAGGGGCGACGCCGGTATTAATGGCTCGAACAGAAGAGAAGCTACAAGCATTAGCAGACAAAATTAAAGTAACTTATAATACGCCTTGCTATTACTATGTATTAGATGTAAGTGAAGAAACGAAAGTACAATCTGTTTTTTCAAAGGTATTACAAGAAGTAGGACGTATTGATATATTGGTAAATAATGCTGGGTTTGGTATTTTTAAAACGTTTGAAGATGCTTCAATGGATGAAGTAAAGGATATGTTTCAAGTAAATGTATTTGGATTAGTAGCTTGTACGAAAGCGGTATTACCTAATATGGTAAAAAGGAACGAAGGACAAATTATTAATATTGCTTCATTGGCTGGAAAAATTGCAACTCCGAAGTCGAGTGCTTATGCAGCAACAAAACACGCTGTATTAGGATTTACGAATAGTTTACGTATGGAGTTATCTAACACAAATGTATATGTAACAGCAATCAACCCAGGACCGATAGATACGAACTTTTTTGAAATAGCCGATCAATCAGGTACATATGTGAAAAATATGGGACGTTACATGTTAAAACCAACATATGTAGCAGAACAAATCGTAAAGGCGATGCAAACGAAAAAACGTGAAGTAAACTTGCCGAAGTGGATGGGAATGGGGCCAAAGCTCTACGCATTATTCCCAGGTTTATTTGAACGCGTTGCAGGAAAATCATTAAGTAAAAAATAGGAGATTTCCATATGGAAATCTCCTATTTTTTATTTTCCAGTCACATAATCGTAAACGATATCCTCAACAGCCTCGTATACATCAATTTCAGTATTTAAATGAATTATCATTTGAATATGTTTAATTAGCATTTCCTGATCCTCTTTTGAAACAGGATTACATTGATATTGCCGAAAACTTTTTATAATCATTTTCTCAATTAATTTTTTATTCATGTTTTTCCCCGCCTGTATGTATACATGTATTGTTTTATTGTACTTGAAGTGAAATGAAAATACTACTATGCACTAATTTTGCATAAAAATCCACTTGTGTATATTGCTTTTATAGCGATATTAATATTTTGAAGTTTTTTAAAATTATAAATATTTAATTGACTTTATAATTATGCAATATTATAATCAAACTTAATTTAAAGAATAGATATGAGGAGGAGCTTATGAAAGTCGCAATTATTGGAGCAACTGGATATGGAGGTATTGAGTTAATTCGGTTATTAGAGCAACATCCATATTTTTCGATAGCATCTCTCCATTCTTTTTCACAAGTTGGTGAATTTATAACAAATGTATACCCGCATTTTCGAAATGTTCTTGTCCATACGTTACAAGAAATTGATGCGGAGAAAATAGAGAAGGAAGCTGAAATTGTATTTTTAGCAACCCCAGCGGGAGTATCGGCAGAGTTAACACCAAAATTATTGGCAGTAGGTTTAAAAGTAATTGACCTATCTGGAGACTTTCGTATGATAGATCCCTCGTCATATGAATTGTGGTATAAAAGGCCAGCTGCACAGGAAGAACTTCTTAGGAAAGCAGTATATGGATTAAGTGAATGGAAAAGGCCTGAGATCCAAAATGCAAATTTAATTGCAAACCCAGGATGTTTTGCTACAGCTGCATTATTAGCGGTAGCGCCGTTAGTACGTAGCGGCATAATTGAAGAAGCTTCGATTATTATTGATGCGAAATCAGGAGTATCTGGAGCGGGCAAAACGCCAACAACAATGACTCACTTTCCTGAGTTATACGATAACTTACACATTTATAAAGTTAATCAACATCAGCACGTTCCTGAGATTGAGCAAATGCTTACAGAGTGGAATCGTGAAACGAAGCCAATCACGTTTAGTACACATTTAATACCGATATCACGAGGGATTATGATTACACTTTATGCGAAAGTGAAAGAGGAAATGAAAATAGAGCAACTTCAAAAGTTGTATGAAGAAACGTATGAATACTCAGCTTTCGTTCGAGTTCGCTCGCAAGGAGAATTTCCAAGTCCGAAAGAAGTAAGGGGCTCAAATTATTGTGATATTGGGATAGCTTACGATGAAAGAACAGAAAGAGTTACGGTCGTTTCTGTTATAGACAATATGATGAAAGGTGCGGCAGGGCAAGCAGTTCAAAATGCAAATTTATTAGCGGGACTAGAAGAGACAACGGGTTTACAGCATATGCCGCTTTATCCATAAGGGGGAAATTATGATTAAAGCATCGTCTATTACAAAATTAACAAATGGTTCAATTGTTACACCAAAAGGCTTTTTGGCAATCGGTACTGCAAATGGTCTGAAAAAGGTGAAAAAGGATTTGGGTGCAATCGTTTGTGAGGTGCCAGCATCATGTGCCGCTGTGTATACAACAAATCAAATACAAGCAGCGCCGTTGCAAGTAACGAAGGAGAGCATAGCAGCAGAAGGGAAATTACAAGTAATTGTTGTAAATAGCGGCAATGCAAATGCTTGTACGGGGATGAAAGGATTGCAAGATGCTTATGAGATGCGAACATTAGGAGCGGAACACTTTGGAGTAAAAGAAAAGTACGTCGCAGTCGCTTCAACAGGTGTAATTGGAGTACCTTTACCGATGGATATCATTCGAAAGGGAATTGAATCTCTTGTGCCAACAAAGGAAGTAAGTGAAGCTTATTCTTTTTGTGAAGCAATTTTAACGACAGATCTTATAACGAAAGAAACTTGCTATGAGATGATAATTGATGGGGAAGCAGTGATCATTGCTGGGGTCGCAAAAGGTTCAGGGATGATCAAACCGAATATGGCAACGATGCTTAGTTTTATTACAACAGACGCCAATATAGAGCATGAAGTATTGCAAACAGCATTATCACAAATTACGAATCATACGTTTAATCAAATTACGGTGGACGGAGATACTTCTACAAATGATATGGTCATCGTTATGGCAAGTGGATTATCAGAAACGAAAACGATGAATATGGAACATGAAGACTGGGAAACTTTCGTAGTTGCTTTACAAAAGGTATGTGAAGATTTAGCGAAAAAAATTGCACAAGATGGTGAAGGTGCTACGAAGTTAATAGAAGTAAATGTGCTAGGAGCTCTAACAAATGAAGAGGCAAAGAAAATTGCAAAGCAAATAGTCGGTTCGAGTCTTGTGAAAACAGCGATATATGGTGAAGACCCAAATTGGGGGCGAATTATTAGCAGTATTGGACAAAGTGAAGTAGAGATTAATCCGAATACAATTGATATTACTCTTCAATCTATCGCTGTGTTAAAAAATAGTGAACCTCAAATGTTTTCTGAAGAGGAAATGAAAAAGAGATTACAAGAACATGAAATTATTATTGATGTGTATTTACATTTAGGAGAAGAGAACGGATCAGCTTGGGGCTGTGACTTAAGCTATGAATATGTGAAAATAAACGCTTGTTATCGTACATAAGGAGAGGGAAGATGAGCGATTATATTGTAGTGAAATGCGGCGGTAGTATGTTGGATCAATTAAATGATGTGTTTTTTGATTGTATAAAGAAATTGCAACAAAAGTATAAGGTAGTGATTGTTCATGGTGGTGGTCCAGAAATTGATGCCAAATTAAAAGATTGTAACATCAAAGTAGAGAAAAGAGATGGGTTACGAGTAACACCAAGAGAAGTTATGGATATTGTTCAAATGGTGCTATGTGGAAGTACGAATAAAAAACTCGTAATGAATTTACAAAAGCATAATTTACTTGCGGTAGGTTGTTCAGGATGTGACGGCAATTTACTTCAAGTTCAACCTGTCAGCAAGGAGATAGGATATGTGGGAGAAGTAAGTTATGTCGAAACAGCCTTACTAAAAGGGTTAATAAATATGAATTATATTCCTGTTATTGCTCCAATCGGGATAAATGAAAATGAGATTTATAACATAAATGCAGATAATGCTGCAGCTGGAATTGCGGCAGCATTATCTGCAAAGGAACTCATTTTTATTACAGATGTAGATGGAATATTACATGAAGGAAAATTAGTAAAGAAAACGGACGAATTTGAAATTGATACTTTTATTGAAAAAGGGGTTATTACAGGCGGGATGATTCCGAAAGTACAGGCGGCACTAGCGTCATTAAAAATGGGAGTGCAAAAGGTAAGTGTCGTGAATGGTACAAAAGACTTTGCTGAAGTTACCGGAGAGTGTATTGGAACGACGGTAACGAAAGGAGTGAGTATCGTATGACAAGCCATCTTTTTCAAACATATGGAAGAAGAGAAATTGAATTTCTAAAGGGCAATGGGGCGAAAGTTATTGATAAAAGTGGTGAGCAATATTTAGATTTCACTTCTGGTATTGGAGTATGTAACTTAGGACATTGTCATCCTACGGTTGTAAAGGCGGTAGAAAAGCAACTTAGAAATATATGGCATATATCTAACTTATTTACGAACTCCTTACAAGAAGAGGTCGCATCATTATTAACAGAAGATACAGTATTAGATCATGTGTTTTTTTGTAATAGCGGGGCGGAGGCAAATGAAGCGGCTTTAAAGCTAGCACGTAAGCATACTGGAAAATCTCTCGTAGTAACATGTGAGCAATCTTTCCACGGGAGAACATTTGGAACGATGAGTGCAACAGGGCAAGATAAAGTGAAAGAAGGATTCGGTCCATTACTTCCGTCTTTTTTACATATACCATTTAACGACATACGAGCATTAGAGGGAGTAATGAATGAAGAAGTTGCGGCGGTAATGGTAGAAGTTATTCAAGGAGAAGGAGGAGTAATATTAGCTGATCCATCCTTTTTGAAGGAAATTGAAAAACTATGTAATCAGTACAATGCTCTTTTTATTATAGACGAAGTACAAACGGGGATAGGAAGAACAGGAACACTATTCGCTTACGAACAAATGGGAATAAAACCTGATATCGTTACCGTTGCAAAGGCACTAGGAAATGGTATTCCTGTTGGAGCGATGATTGGTCGGAAAGAGCTCGGAACGTCGTTCACTGCAGGATCACACGGTTCAACTTTTGGCGGGAATTATATTGCGATGGCTGCAGCGAAAGAAGTATTACAAGTAAGTAAAAGACCATCGTTTTTAAAAGAAGTACAAGAAAAGGGCGAGTACGTATTAAAGAAATTGCAAGAAGAATTACGACACGTTGAATGTGTTCAAAATATTCGTGGTAAGGGACTTATGATTGGAATCGAATGTAAGCATGAGGTTGCAAATGTCATAGAACAACTAGAAAAAGCAGGACTTCTCGTATTACAAGCAGGGCCTAATGTTATAAGACTATTACCACCACTTATTGTAACGAATGAAGAGCTAGAACAGGCAATATATATGATAAAAAGAGTGGTTTGTACAAAAAATGCATCAATAATATAAGGGGGAAATTTCATGTCAACTGTACAAGTACCGAAATTAAATACGAAAGATCTTTTAACGTTAGAAGAATTGACGCAAGAAGAAATCATTTCTTTAATTGAGTTCGCTATATATTTAAAAAAGAATAAGCAGGAGCCTTTATTACAAGGAAAAATATTAGGGCTCATTTTTGATAAACATTCAACTCGTACTCGCGTATCTTTTGAAGCAGGAATGGTACAGCTCGGAGGGCATGGCATGTTTTTAAGTGGGAAAGAGATGCAAATTGGAAGAGGGGAGAGCGTTTCAGATACTGCGAAAGTGTTATCTCATTACATTGACGGGATTATGATACGTACATTTTCACATGCGGATGTAGAAGAGCTTGCAAAAGAATCGAGCATACCTGTAATTAATGGATTAACGGATGATCATCATCCATGTCAAGCGTTGGCAGATTTAATGACGATTTATGAAGAAGTGAAGACATTTAAAGGAATTAAATTGGCTTACGTAGGTGATGGGAATAACGTATGTCATTCATTGTTGTTAGCGAGTGCGAAAGTCGGAATGAATATGACTGTTGCAACGCCTGTAGGGTATGAACCGAATGAAGAAATTGTTAAAAAAGCATTAGCGATTGCTGATGAAACAGGGGCTGAAATTGAGATTTTGCATAACCCTGAACTAGCGGTGAGTGAAGCGGATTTCATTTATACTGACGTTTGGATGAGCATGGGGCAAGAAGGAGAAGCAGAAAAATATACTTTATTCCAGCCTTTCCAAGTAAATAAAGAGCTTGTTATACATGCAAAGCAAACATATCGTTTCCTGCACTGCCTGCCTGCTCATCGTGAAGAAGAAGTAACTGGAGAGATTATAGATGGGCCACAGTCTATCGTATTTGAGCAAGCTGGTAATCGATTACATGCGCAAAAAGCATTATTAGTAAGTTTATTTAAAAATGTAGAAGAGCCTTCCTAAATGATGTGCACCCCAATTGTTAGACACGAATAACAATTGGAGGTATATTTTTTTATGGTTAAATTCTTACTAGAAGAAAAAGTAAATGAAATAAAAACATATTCCCTTCAGTATACACTGAATGTACTTAGTTATATGGATAGACGAGGGATATCCATTAGAGAAATAGCTACTTAATTTTTTATCTAACCTTTTGGGCCCTGTTCACCTGGAAGGCTCTTTCCTTTACTTCACATACACATAGGCTTCATTTGTTGTTAAGCAGGTTTTATGTTATATAAAGACTTTTGGTTAGCCTGAAGTTTCAGTATTTACATTTTTTTCTTTTTATCTCATAATTTTAATTGGGAGAGGGAGGAAAAAAATGGTTCAAATTAAAGTAACACCTGAAATGCTAGAAGAAGTTGCTAATCGTGCAAGTAATACTCGAATCGCATTAGAATCTATACATAATAAATTATGTAATGAAATAGATCAATTGTGTTTTCAGTGGATTGGTGCCTCCAATCAACAGTTCATTCAAATGTTCAATGATGCGCGACCAAAAGCTTTTACATCTATTCATTCACTTGTAAAAGTAGAAGAAGATTTGAAACGAATTGCTGAGAAATTCCGCAATACAGATAATCAAGATGTTACAATGGAAAAAGGTGCAATGTGTGGACCACTATCATCAGAAAAAGAGGGTTTTGATGGTAAAAAACTAGCTAGGGATATAGCGGGTGAAATAAGTGGGGAGTATGATGTTCGTCGTGTTTGGGATGGTATTGATCCATCTACTGGCGAAAAACTTTCGGGGTGGGAACGTGCTGGGGCAGGTGTCATGGCTGTAGCCGGCCTTACACCCTTTGGAAAGATAGCTAAAGTAGGAAAAGGAGTTAAAATGACTGCTAAGGCTACTGAGGCTGTGAATAAAGCTAAAAAAGTACCTGTGGAGAAAGTCAATGGAGTTAATGGTGCGGATAAAGCTCTATTGACTAATGAAGGAAAAGTTGGAACCTATAAACAACTTGTGAAACAAGGAACTGCTTTTGATAATATTACTCCACATCATATGCCTTCTGCACAGAAAATGAAACAAGCTGGTATAAAAAGGAATGATGGTGTGAGTATGAATATGGAACAACCTCATCCTGGAACTGGTGGGAGACATCGTGAAACATATACATATGGTCTATCAGGAGAAAAATCGCAGGCGTATTTAAACCTTAGCTTTCGTGAGGCCTTATCTCATGATATCTTGGATGCTCGAAAAATTTATATAAAAGATGGTTTATATACTGCTGAGATAAGAGAAGGTTTAAGAGAAGTTATTAAAAGAAACAAAGAGCTGTATCCGCATTTATTTGATAAATAAAACATGGAAAGGATGATTACCTTTGGATATTAAGAGTCATTTAAAAAGACTATATGATAATCGTTTATTAGAAAATGAAAATGAGATACGAGATTTTAATGAGTCATTAATGGAAGTAATAGAGTACAATGACGTCTCTGTTATTACAGATTTATGTTTAGTTCTGGATGATGAGACTGAGCAATTTGAGGTTATGTTTGGTTTGATTCATGGAATAGAGAGCTTATATAAAAATAACATAGAAGAAGGACTTGTATGTATTGTTAAAGCTTTTCCAAAGATGATTAACTCAGCTAAAGAATGGGTAGAAATTTTACATTATAGAATTCTTAATCACCCTCAAGTAAGATTAGCATATGGAAAAGTACTTTCGGGATTTGATCCATCAATTACGATTAGTATTAAAGAATTATTGATTGATATAAAAAATGAAGACCCTGATATGTTTAGTGAATCTGTTAATGAGGTAATTAAGAGCATCTAACCATCTAATGTTTAAAGTTGAAACGATATATAAGCACATAAGGCAAGCTAACAGAAAAGAATTTATTATTGGAGTGGAAAGAATAAGAATAAGCTATTAAAAAGTACATACTCCATGATGGTTGTACCATCATGGAGTACTGTGTGCAATGATAGAATAGAAAAACGAAGTACGAGCTTAGGCGAGATGACATTTTACTGGATGATGAATATAAACACATGGAATGGACATAAAACTAATGAACTCGTACAAACTCGTAAGTTTTAACGTAGTAGTTGTCACAACATATAAAGGCTGTCAAACTGTTACTACAAAACTTAGAAATCTATGCTACTTAAAAACAGATGAACTTAAAGCACTGGGTTGTCGATTAAAGGCAACAAGTGCTTTTTTCGTCTTGATATAAAAATAAATGACATGGGACAAACATTAGGAGAATAAATAAGAAAAAAGCCGTCCAACTAAAGTGCACCTCAAATTTTTAGACACGAATAACAATTAGAGGTGTGCTTTTTTATATTGAAATGTCGTATGTATATTTGGTTAACCATCTCTATATCATTTATAATAAAAAGAGTAAACTACATTTGTTTTTCATATCATGTAAGGACATACTAGATAGAAAAAATATAGTTAAAGAGATGATGAATTTGAAAACAACTAAGAAAACATATTCGTTTTTTCAGCGGATGTGGAGAATATTAAAGTTTCAATATTATAAGTTGCTTCGATCACCAGAAGGAGCAAAGAAAGTGTCGTTAGGTTTTGCGATTGGATTTGGTTTAGAAATGTTGGTAATTTATACGGCATCGCTCGTATATTTAATATTTTATCCAATTGTCAGGTTAGCAAAAGGATCTTTTCCAGCCGCAGTCATTGGTAATATTATTGGGAAAATATCGTTTCTCCCAGTATTTTTATTTCCATTTGCTTATGCGCTAGGAAAAATGATTTACCCATTTCATGTACAGAAAATACATCATGAACCATTTACGATATCAGATTTGTTTTCGAGCCATATTTTTACGATGTTAAAGAGCTTATTACAGAGTGAAGTATATGTATTAATTGGTATGACGATAATAGGAATTGTGTTTGGGGTAATTTCATATTTCGTTGTGCATTATTTATATGAAAAGAATCGTAAGTTACGTTTGAAGAAAAGAAAGAAACAAGTGAGAGAACCACTTGTTCAAATATAAAGAATGTCACATTCATTTTCTCCTTTGAATATGTTTAAGAAAAAGGGGGAGAGAATGAATGTATTATTACTATGTACCTCAAGTATATCCATATACAAATTATTATCCTGTAACTGGAGTGAGACAGCAATTCGGAGTATATCCGCAGCAACAAATACAGCAAATGCAGCAAATGCAGCAAATGCAGCAAATGCAACAGCCTGAGCAGCAACTTGTTCAAGAACGAAAACCGTATTTAATGACATGGCCGTATTCAAATGTATACTATGGTAATTATTACGAATCATAAAGCTGCTTCTATTTAGAAGCAGCTTTATGCGTTTGTTTTCAAAATTAAATTTTGAATGGTTTTAAGAGAATAAATGAGCTTTTCACGCTCTTCCTCAGATAATGTTTGAAAATTTTCTTTTAGTTTTCCTAAAATGAATTGCTGATACTGACTTACTAACATTTTCCCTTCAGTTGTTAGGGAAATTAAAATGACCCTTCGATCTTTTTCGCTATAATGACGCTCTATTAGCTCTTCTTGAATAAGTTTGTTTAATAGAGGGGTCATGTTAGGCCGTGAAATCGCTAGCCGCTTGCCAATTTCTGAAACTGCTAATGTACCATTTTCATGTAAAAGCAGTAGCACTTGCGTATGTGATGGCGGCATATGTCTTTGAGAAGAAAACTCTCCAGGAAGCATAAATTTGCGATAAAAAAGAGGCACTAGCGAAAGAAGATGATCAACAATACGTTCCCACTCGCGTGATTCCATATAACGGCCCCCTTCCACTATCATTGTAACAAAAAAGACAAGGTATAAAAATAGAATTGTTTCATGGTAGCCTTAATATTTGTAGGATAACACTTGCTTTGTAAATGTATTGGCAATAATCGTATAACCGTTATCATTTGGGTGTACTTGGTCAAATAGTAAATCTTTTTTATCCTTCGATATTAATTTGCGAATTGGTAAAACAATCGACGGTTGATGTGCTTTTGAAATAGAATAAATAGAATCATTCCAACCATCTAAAAACATATCTGCATAACTTGCGATGGAGTCATCTAGTTGTAAAGGGTTATAGAGTTCAGATAGAATGAGTAAAGCATTCGGATTTTGATCTCGAACGGTCTTTACAATGTTTTTTACATCCGTTTCAAAACGGGCTTTTTCTTTATTTAACATTTTAATACCATCTATAACACCTACATCACGATTTAAGCGGAATAAATTATTTGCTCCAATATTAATAGTAATTATATTTGCTTCCCTAATTTTTTGTTGAACTTCTTCTGACTGGACTTTTTTAACGAGACGATCTGTAGTGAGACCATTTACACCGAGGTTTTCTACCCTAATTGGTTTATGAATTTGTCCTTCTAATTGTTTAGAAGCTAATTCGGCAAATCCCCCTTGTGTAGATCCATATCCTTTTGCAAGTGAATCACCTAATACGAGATGATAAAAGGAGTCGTTCGTTTGCTTATCAATCCAACTCGGAGCAGATGTTTTTTCTGCTTTTCCTTCAGTTTCTTTTTGTTTTGTCTCATCGTTCTTTTCAAAATTAGAATAAGAAATGATTAGAAGGAGGAGACAAACAATTGTTAAGATGACTTTTCTCATAAATTCATCCTCCTTGTAATTGGTAATTGTATCATATTCAGCAGTATTAGCAATGTAAGGGCATATTATATGTTTATGAAAAGTTTATAATAACTTTACAGAAAATTTGTTGAAGTTTGTCAAAAAATATTGACGATACGAAAGAACTTTATATATGATAATGTCAGATAAGGTGAAATTCTACTTAGTGGGAGCTTTATCTCCCGTTAATTGTTAGTTTTCATCAATCGGGCGTTTAAGGGGACTACTCGTTAGCGCAAGATGAAATGAAAATCGTGTCTCTAATAGAGGAAAAAAGGTATGTGGTTAGAGACAGATAGGGGTTCATTTCATTATTTCTGGTAATTGTATAAGGGGGATTTTTTGTGAAAAAGTCAAAAAAAATGCTAGCTGGAGCAACTCTTGCTATTGGTGTTATAGCGCCACAAGTGTTGCCAACAACAGCTCATGCAGAGGAAAAAGCTGGGGAGAGTACAGTTAACTTACGAATTTTAGAAACATCAGATATTCACGTTAACTTAATGAATTACGATTATTATCAAACGAAAACAGATAATAAAGTAGGTCTCGTGCAAACTGCAACACTTGTTAATAAAGCACGTGAAGAAGCGAAGAACTCTGTCTTATTTGATGATGGGGATGCATTACAAGGGACACCACTGGGGGATTATGTAGCGAATAAAATAAAGGATCCGAATAATCCTGTTGATCCAAGTTATGTACATCCATTATATCGTGTAATGAATTTAATGAAGTATGACGTCATCTCTCTTGGGAATCATGAATTTAACTACGGTTTAGATTATTTAAACAAAGTAATTGAAAAAACGGATTTCCCGGTTATTAACTCGAATGTCTACATAGATGACCTCGATAATGATGATACGAACGATAAACATTACTTTGAACCATATCATATTTTTGAAAAAGAAGTAGAGGATGAATCTGGTCAAAAACAAAAAGTGAAAATTGGTGTAATAGGATTTGTTCCACCTCAAGTTATGAACTGGGATAAGGCAAATTTAGAAGGAAAAGTAAAAGCGAAAGATATTGTCGAAACAGCGAAGAAATTAGTACCGAAACTGAAAAATGAGGAGCATGCAGATATTGTCGTTGCACTAGCTCATTCAGGTGTTGATAAGAGTGGATACAACGTTGACATGGAAAACGCATCGTATTATTTAACAGAGGTTCCTGGTGTAGATGCAGTATTAATGGGACATTCACATACTGAAGTGAAGGATGTATTTAATGGTGTTCCAGTTGTAATGCCTGGCGTTTTTGGCAGTAACTTAGGTATTATTGATATGCAATTGAAGAAGGTAAACGGAAAATGGGAAGTACAAAAAGAGCAATCTAAGCCACAACTTCGTCCGATTGTTAATGATAAAGGTAATGTAGGACCTGATCAAACATTAGTTAATGAGATTAAAGATGAGCATGAAAAGACAGTCGAATATGTAAATACACCTGTAGGTAAAACGACAGCACCAATTAATAGTTATTTTTCACTAGTACAAGATGATCCTTCTGTACAACTTGTGACGAATGCGCAAAAATGGTACGTAGAAGAAGAACTTAAAAAACCAGAGTACGAAAAGTTTAAAGGTATTCCGGTTTTATCTGCAGGGGCACCATTTAAAGCAGGTGGCCGAAACGGTGCTACATATTATACGGATATTCCAGCAGGAACCTTAGCAATTAAAAACGTAGCGGATTTATATGTATATCCAAATACGTTATATGCTGTAAAAGTAAGTGGGGCACAAGTAAAAGAATGGCTTGAAATGTCTGCTGGTCAATTTAATCAAATTGATTCAAAGAAAACAGAAGAACAGCCACTAGTAAATATAGGTTATCCTACATATAATTTTGATGTTTTAGATGGCTTAAAATACGAAATTGACGTAACGCAACCAGCGAAATACGATAAAGATGGCAAAGTTGTAAATGAAACTACGAATCGTATTGTAAATATGACGTATGAAGGTAAGCCTGTAGCTGACACTCAAGAGTTCATCGTCGCTACAAATAATTATCGTGGCAGCAGTAAAACGTTCCCTGGTGTAAGTAAAGGCGAAGTTGTATACCAATCGCAAGATGAAACACGTCAAATTATTGTGAAGTATATGCAAGAAACACCAGTTATTGATCCAGCAGCAGATCAAAATTGGGCGTTTAAACCGATTATTGCAGATAAATTAAATACAACATTTGATTCTTCACCAAATGCACAAAAATATATAAAGAAAGATGGAAAAATATCATATGTTGGACCATCTGAAAATGAATTTGCTAAGTATGCAATTGATATAACGAAGAAGAATGATGATAAGGAAACTGGTGGAGAGAATCCAACGACACCGCCAACAGGTGAAGGTAATAACGGAGAAAATCCAACGACACCACCAACAGGTGAAGGCAATAATGGAGAGAATCCAACGACACCACCAACAGGTGAAGGCAATAATGGAGAGAATCCAACGGCACCGCCAACAGGTGAAGGCAATAACGGAGGAAATCCAACGACACCACCAACAGGTGAAGGCAATAATGGAAATGAACCAAAACAAGATGGAAATAATACAGGATCTGGACAAACTACAACGGATAATCAAAACTCAAAAGAAACAACAACTGTAAGTGAAAATAAAGAAGAACGTGATTTACCGAAAACAGGTACAAGTGTTGCTTCTACAATTGGAGCAGGTCTGGCGTTTGTTGGAGCGGGATTACTTATGTTATTTAGAAGAAAGAAAGCGAATAGATAGCGGAGAAATATAAAAAGGATTACCGATTAAGGTAATCCTTTTTATTATATTATGAAACTGGTACTGCTTTTTCTTTCTTCCATGAAAGGCCAAATCCAGTAAAGCCGACGATAATCGTTAAGACTGGGCAAGCTAAACAGAAGATTGCGTATGGAAGGTAATCGAATGTTGGAACGCCAAGGACGTTTGTTAAGAATACGCCACTTACACCCCATGGTACGAGCGGGTTAATGACTGTACCTGCATCTTCTAATACGCGTGATAAATTACGACGTTCTAAACCGACTTCATCGTATTTATTAGCGAATGCTTGTCCTGTTAAAACGATGGATAAGTACTGCTCACCAAGTAAGAAGTTTACACCAATTGCAGTTGAAGCAGTAGAAATAATTAAGCGTGTGCTATTTTTTACGAAGCTAGAGATAATATTCATCAGCTGCGCTATAATACCCATTCCTTGTAATAATCCTCCCATACAAAGAGCTAGGAAAATAAGAGCAATCGACATCATCATACTTTGTAGACCACCGCGAGATAGTAAGCTATCAATGTCTTTAATACCAGTTTTAGAAACGTAGCCGTCTTGCATAATTTTCATTAAATCAGCTAAAGAAGTGCTAGGTTTAAAAATAAAGAGAATAATAATTCCTACCACAATTCCTGCAAGCAATGTTGGAACTGCTGGAACTTTTTTAAATGCGAATAGGAACAGTAATAAAATTGGAATAAGTGTAACGATAGAAATCGTTGTGTTTTTTTCTAACGTGCTAATAAAGTTTGTGAAGTCAACGTCTCCACTAGTACCGCTTCCTAAAATGAAAAATGCGATAAAAGCAATAATGAAAGCAGGAACTGTTGTCCAAAGCATGTTGCGAATATGCTCAAATAAATCTACACCTGTTACAGCAGGAGCTAAGTTTGTTGTATCAGATAAAGGAGACATTTTATCTCCAAAGAATGCACCAGAAATAATTGCACCAGCGATCAGAGCGGGATCGTACCCGAGAGCACTACCCATTCCCATAAAGGCAAGTCCTACAGTTGCGGCAGTTGTAAAGGCACTACCGATACTCGTTCCAACAATTGCACAAACAACAAAAACAGTAGGAACGAAAATTTTTGGAGATACAAGTTGGAATCCGTATACCATTAAAGTTGGAATTGTTCCAGCTGCGATCCAAACACTAATTAATACGCCTACAAGTAAGAAAATAAAAATAGATGGAATACCAGCTGAAACACTACTTATCATTCCTTTTTCCATAGTAGACCAAGAAATTTTTTTCATAAATCCAAATGCTAATAAAAGAACGATACCAAATAAAATTGGGATGTGTGGTGAAACTTCTAATTTGATAACACTAAAGCCAATACAGAAAAAAATAAAAATTGTTAAAAGAACAGATTCAATTTTTGAAACCATTGTTTTCCCCTCCTAAGTAATTTAAAATAGCTCTTTTTTATATAAAATTCGCCAATATTGTATATTTCCTTCTAAAATTTAGAATTTTGTGACAAATTACCGGTAATTGTCAACATCTCAATATGATACGGAAATGATTGGATAAAAAAACGTCCCTGCATATAATTATGCAGGGACGAAGAAATCGCGGTACCACCCTAGCTTGTGAAAGGAGTGTATCACAAAATAAAGGGTCATATGATATGCGCTCATAAAATAAAAACGCCCCTGCAATATATGCAGGGACGAAAAATTCGCGGTACCACCCTAAATTGTGAAACAGTTTCATTTCACCACTCTTTAGACATAACGGTCTAAACCGTCTTTCACTACTCCTCACGTTTCGTAAAAGAAGCTCCAGGGGGTAATTCATAAATCGCTCTGTACTGGTTCGCACCGACCACCAGCTCTCTGAAATCAGAAAACGAAATACTACTAAATCCTATCAACGCCGATTCATATGATGTTAGTTAAATTTTTATCATATATTCATCATACATGTCAATAAAAACATTCGATATTTTTTTAGGGAAATAAAGGAGAAATGTTTTTCATACTG
This sequence comes from Bacillus cereus group sp. BfR-BA-01523, assembly GCF_022662615.1. Lineage (NCBI taxonomy): Bacteria > Bacillati > Bacillota > Bacilli > Caryophanales > Bacillaceae > Bacillus > Bacillus cereus group sp. BfR-BA-01523. The sequence continues at coordinate 413,527 of NZ_JAKUDX010000003.1, read as the reverse complement.
TAAAAATGTGCGTTATAATGAATTTGAAAGGGGAGGAAAGAGTGAAGAAAAAAATAATTCTTTTTACCACCTTACTAGTCGTTGGCGGAAGTGCTGGAATTTACACAGCTTTTGCAGCTGAATCAGAGCAGTCGAAACAAAAGCAAATACAGCAGTCAGAAGTGAAGAAAGTGAAAGAAACTGAAGAGAAGAAATCGATGGAAAAAGCAGCTACTAAACTAGGAGTTTCTACTGAGGGGAAAACAAAAGAAGAGGTTACAAAAGAAGTAGATACCGCTAGATTTGAGCAGCGCCATGATTTGTTAATTGAGCATGCTAAGCAACTTGGAATTGATACAGAAGGAAAAAAAGATGAAGAGATTATTTTAGAAATTGGAAAGATACAACATGGAAAGTAGAACAACTTATCATATGATAAGTTGTTCTTTTTTGAGAACTATTTGATTTAAAAATAATTGACAGTCATTTGTTTTTAATGTTAACTATATTTATAAATAAGTTAACAATAGGGGTGACAATTGTGGCTGTTAATAGTAACACGAGTGAAAAATCGTCTTATACATATGAAGAATTATCGAAGAAGAATAAAAATTACGTATGGCACCCATTTACACAAATGAAAGATTATTTAGAAGAAGATCCTGTCATTATTGAACGTGGAGAGGGAAGAAAGCTATACGATGTAAATGGAAATGAATATTGGGACGGTGTTTCATCTATTTGGTTAAATGTTCATGGGCATCAAGTACCAGAACTAGATGAGGCAATTCGCGAGCAATTAAATAAAATTGCTCATTCTACTATGCTAGGACTTGCTAACGTTCCATCTATTTTATTAGCAGAAAAAATAATTGAAGTTGTACCAGAAGGTTTGAAGAAAGTATTCTATTCAGACTCTGGTTCTAGTGCCGTTGAAATTGCAATTAAGATGGCCTTTCAATATTGGCAGCATAAAGGAAAACCGAAAAAACAAAGATTTGTTACATTAAAAGAAGCATATCACGGTGATACGATAGGTGCTGTTTCAGTAGGAGCAATAGACTTGTTTCACCAAGTGTATAGTTCACTATTATTTGAGGCAATTAAAATGCCGTATCCATATACATATCGTTCTCCTTATGGAGATAATAAGGAACAAATTGTAAAGAAACATTTAGAAGAAATGGAAGAAATGCTACAAGAAAAACATGAAGAAGTAGCAGCTATTATTGTGGAGCCATTAATGCAAGGTGCTGGTGGGATGATTACAATGCCAAAAGGATACTTAAAAGGGCTTCGCGATTTATGTACAAAATACAATGTATTATTTATTACAGATGAGGTAGCGACTGGATTTGGGCGTACCGGGAAAATGTTTGCATGTGAACACGAGGATGTAACGCCAGACATTTTAACAGCCGGAAAAGGTTTAACAGGTGGTTATTTACCAGTGGCAATTACGGTAACGATAGATGAAATTTATAATGCCTTTTTAGGAGGCTATGAAGAACAAAAAACGTTTTTCCATGGTCATAGTTATACAGGGAATCCGTTAGGGTGTGCCGTAGCAATTGCAAATTTAGAACTATATGAAAAAACTAATTTAATAGAAGATGTTGCGTATAAAGCAGAATATGTAGCGGCACAATTAGAAGCTCTTAATGAATATAAGCACGTAGGAGATATTCGTCAGTGTGGGCTAATGGTTGGTATTGAACTTGTGAAGAATAAGGAAATGAAAGAATCGTTTGAATGGACAGAAAGAGTCGGCGTTCAAGTATGTAAACGTTCAAGAGAGCTGGGCATGATTTTGCGACCACTCGGTAATACGATTGTATTTATGCCTCCGCTTGCATCTACGGTGGCTGAGATTGATGAGATGTTACGCATTTTATATAAAGCAATCTCGGATGTTACGGAGGGAGAGTAATGAGTGGTTTCTTTATAACAGCAACGGATACAGAAGTTGGCAAAACGGTAGTGACAGGAGCATTGGCAGGTATATTTCGAGAGCGTGGACATAATGTTGGTGTATATAAACCGTTGCAAAGTGGACATGTTGCATCAAATCCTGAGGGTGATGCAGCAAGGTTAAAAGCATTATCGGGTGTACCGACAGAAGAGGATGAAATTTGTCCTTATTCCATTGACGAACCACTTGCTCCGAGACTTGCCATGAAAAGAGCTGGAAGGACAGTAACGTTAAAAGAAATTACTGATCACTATAATGAACTACTAAAAAAGTTTAATAGCCTATTTGTAGAAGGAGCTGGTGGGCTTGCAGTTCCATATACAGAAGATGCTTTAGTGATTGATTTTGCAAAAGAATTACAGCTTCCTCTTATTGTAGTAGCGCGTCCTACGCTTGGGACAGTTAATCATACTATTTTAACAATTTCTTATGCAAAAGCACATGGATTAAAAGTAGCAGGTGTAATTTTATCTGGATGTAAAGGATATGAAAAAGAAAGAGTGCAAGAAAATAAAATAATGATTGAGGAGTTAAGTGGCGTGCCGGTTTTAGGGTTATTACCATTCCTTGAAGGTGAGTTTACAAGGGAAGAATTATTGGAATCGGCAAAAGAACATATTATGATTTCAAAATTAGAGGAGCTCATCCAAAATGAATCAAATGTGGCGCACGCATCTTCAATCTAAAGTAGAACAATTAAAGGAGCAAGGGCAGTATCGTAATTTACATGTAACAGAGAAAGCGGAAGAGACATGGCTTATTCGAAATGAGAAAAGGATGCTAAATTTAGCATCGAATAATTATTTAGGATTAGCTGGAGATGAAAGGTTGAAAGAAGCTGCTATTGCCTGCACGAGAAAATATGGAACTGGAGTGACAGCATCTCGTCTCGTTGTAGGAAATTATCCACTGTATGAAGAGGTTGAGAGAAGTATATGTGATTGGAAAGGTACTGAAAGAGCATTAATCGTAAATAGCGGGTATACAGCAAATGTAGGTGCTATATCTGCTTTAGCCTGTCGTCACGATATGGTTTTTAGTGATAAATTAAATCACGCAAGTATTGTTGATGGAATTATATTAAGCGGAGCAGAGCATAAAAGATATCGTCATAATGATTTGGATCATTTAGAAAAGATGTTGCAAATAGCGTCACCAGAAAAGAGAAAATTAATCGTAACAGATACGGTTTTTAGTATGGATGGAGATATTGCATATTTGAGAGGCTTAGTTCAGCTGAAAGAGAAATACGGGGCGATCATTATAGTTGATGAAGCACATGCAAGTGGAATATATGGAATCGGTGGAGCAGGATTATCTCATGTAGAAAAAGATATTGCTCAAAAAATTGATATACATATGGGGACGTTTAGTAAGGCTTTAGGGTGTTATGGTGCGTATTTAACGGGTGATTCCATTTATATAGAGTATTTACAAAATATGATGAGAAGCTTGATTTTTACTACAGCGTTACCACCAGGAACATTAGGGGCGATCCGGAAAGCAATTGAAATTGTGAAAGAAGATAACGAAAGAAGAGAGCGACTTATAGAGAATGGTGCATATTTCAGGACGCATTTACAAGAAGCTGGTTTTGATATTGGGAATAGCTCAACTCATATTGTACCGATTGTAGTTGGGTCAAATGAAAATACTTTACGGTTTAGTGAAAGGTTACAAGAGGTAGGTATCGCAGCCATTGCAATTCGTCCGCCGACTGTTCCAGTTGGTAGTTCTCGAGTCCGTTTTGCAGTTACGTCACAACATACAATAGCCGATTTAAAATGGGCTATTCAGCATATTATACGCATTGGCAAAGAAGAGGGGTTTTTAGTATGAAAGAGCTAAAGCTTATTTTTATTCCAGGATGGGGAATGGAAGAAGGTGTTTGGACTTTGGTTCTGCCGTATTTTAAAGGATATTCTGTTCAATGTATAGATTGGCGTAACGTGAAAGAACAAAGTGAATTTGCGGGGCGAATAATAGATGTAGCGCAGGATGAAAATGTAATTTTAGTTGGATGGTCACTAGGAGCGTTAGCGGCAGTACAAGCTTATAAAAAGATTAAGACCCAAGGTATGGTACTAATTGGTGGTACCGCTAAATTTACCAATACAAGTGACTATACAAGTGGATGGAATTCCTTGCATGTAGAACGTATGAAAAAGAATTTAACGAGAAAAAAAGAAGATACTTTGAAGCGTTTCTATGAAAATATGTTTACAAAAAGTGAGCTGAGGGAGAATACGAGTTTTGAAGAGATTGCGCAGAAGTTTAAAGGAGACTCGATTCAGTCTTTACAATTAGGCTTAGAGTATTTAATAGAAACAGATATGAGAAATGAAGTAATAGATATGAAAGCCCCGCTGTTACTCCTTCATGGAGAGCAGGATGTAATATGTCCATTGTCTGCAGCCCATAGTATGACGAATAATACGAATGCCAATCTAAAAGTAGTAAGCGGTGCTGGGCATGCATTATGTGTAACGAATTTTGAATATTGCGCAAATGAAATTATTCAATTTGTAGAGGGGATACGACATGATCAACAAAACGTTACTGCAAAAACGGTTTAACGGGGCGGCTGTATCCTACGATCAATATGCAAATGTACAAAAAAAGATGGCGTATTCGTTACTTTCTACATTGAAGGAACGATATAGTGAAACATCATCGATACGTATTTTAGAACTTGGATGCGGGACAGGATATGTAACAGAGCAATTATCAAATTTATTTCCGAAAGCTCATATTACAGCTGTGGATTTTGCTGATGAGATGATTGCAGTCGCGAAAACTAGAAAAAGTTTGGAAAATGTGATGTTTCGATGTGAAGATATTGAACAATTAAAATTAGAAAATTCATATGATGTCATCATTTCAAATGCTACATTTCAATGGCTTAATGATTTAAAAGAGACAGTGAAAAATTTATTTAACTATTTGTCTGAAGAAGGAATATTATTATTTTCCACGTTTGGTAATACGACTTTTCAAGAATTGCATACGTCTTTTCAGCGTGCTAAGAAAGAAAAGGGGATACACAATTGTACTTCAATAGGACAACGATTCGTTTCGACAGAACAGTTAGTAAATATATGTGAAATGCCATTAGGAAATGTACATGTTTCTGAAACATGTTACATAGAAAGATTTGCAGAAGTTAGGGAGTTTCTACATTCTATTCGAAAAGTAGGAGCGACCAATAGTAATGAAGAGTCTTATTGTCAAAGCCCTTCACTCTTTCGTACGATGCTTCGTATATACGAAAGAGACTTCACGGAAAAAGAAGGGATAGTAGCAACATATCATGCTTTATTTACGTATATAACAAAAGAGGGGAAGAGATGAAATGAAACAAGTACAAATAAAAAGGGATTGGAAAAAACTTGCATACGACGTAGTAGAAGAGAAAATGATTGCGAAAGAAGATGCAATTGCAATATTAGAAGCTGATGATACAGAGGTTTTAGAAATTATGAATGCAGCTTACATCATTCGCCATCATCATTTTGGTAAGAAAGTAAAGTTGAACATGATTATAAATACGAAATCTGGATTATGCCCTGAAGATTGCGGGTATTGTTCACAGTCTATTATTTCAGAAGCACCGATTGATAAGTATGCATGGTTAACACAAGAGAAAATTGTTGAAGGAGCGCACGAAGCAATTCGTCGTAAAGCAGGTACATATTGTATTGTTGCATCTGGTCGTCGTCCGACGAATAAAGAAGTAAATCACGTTATTGGAGCAGTTAAGGAAATTCGTGAAACGACAGATTTAAAAATTTGCTGTTGTTTAGGATTTTTAAATGAAGATCAAGCAGGTCAGTTAGCAGAAGCTGGTGTGCATCGTTATAATCACAATTTAAATACGCATGCCAACAATTATGATAGCATTTGTTCAACACATACGTATGACGATCGTGTTGATACAGTCCAAAAAGCGAAGCAAGCCGGTATTTCTCCATGCTCTGGAGCAATTTTCGGAATGGGAGAAGCGATTGAACAGCGCGCTGAAATTGCATTTGAATTACAACGTTTAGATGCGGATTCTATTCCATGTAATTTCCTTGTTGCTGTAAAGGGTACTCCGCTTGAAGGACAAAAAGAATTAACACCTGTAGAATGTTTAAAAGTGCTGGCGATGATGCGTTTTGTAAATCCAACAAAAGAAATTCGTATTTCAGGTGGTCGAGAACTTAATTTACGTTCTGTACAGCCACTTGGTTTATTTGCAGCAAACTCTATCTTTGTCGGGGACTATTTAACAACTGCTGGACAAGAGCCGACTGCGGACTGGGGTATGATTGAAGATTTAGGATTTGAGATTGAAGAATGTGCGCTATAAGATAGATGAAAAGCAAACTCTTTAAAGGGTTTGCTTTTTTTGTAAATAAAATGTAATAAAAGTCCATTAACACTTGATAGTAGTCACTTTTGGACGAGAAAAATAATTTTGTGGACGAATTTTCCAAGCCCTAATTGTACATAGTAAAAATGTAATTTATATCGGGTTGGAGGATTTTACATGTACAAATACATATTAACTATTATGACCTGTCTGATTTTAATAAAAGCGATAAGTGCTGATCCAGTTAAGGTGGCTGAAAATCCTGAACAAAAAGAAATGCAACAAAGAATTGAACAGCATTTTCGAACGAAAGCTGAACATTTTGGGCTTGAAACAGAAGGAAAAGATTTAAAAGAAGTGAGGAAGGAAATTTCTATTATAGAAGAAGCGGAAAAGAGAGAAAATGTGTGGAGAACAGCACAAGCTCTTCGTATAAAAACAGAAGGAAAAACGATGGATGAATTAATAGAAGATGTACGAAAAAAGGTGAGAAAATAAAAAAAGAGGCCGTAGCCTCTTTTTTAAGCCCATTGTTTTGATAAATGAGCCATTTCGATCGCAGCAACTGCCGATTCATATCCTTTATTACCAGCTTTTGTACCTGCACGTTCAATCGCTTGTTCAATTGTTTCTGTCGTTAATACACCGAAAATAACTGGAATGTCCGTTTGTAGTGATAAAGACGCAACACCTTTTGCTACTTCATTACAAACGTAATCGTAATGTGTTGTAGCACCGCGAATTACTGTACCTAATGTAATAACAGCATCATATTTTCCGCTATTGGCCATCTTTTTAGCGATTAAAGGAATTTCAAATGCACCAGGAACCCATGCAACATCAATATCATTCTCTTCTACACCGTGACGCTTTAATCCATCTAAAGCTCCGCCAAGTAACTTACTTGTAATAAACTCATTAAAACGTCCAACAACAACCCCAACTTTTAATCCTGTACCAACTAAATGACCTTCGAATACCATAATGTATCTCTCCTTTAATTATAAAGTGAAACTATAATCAGTGGGGGGATTCATCCCCCGCTGATTATTAGTTGAACCAATCGGGCCTTTACGGGCAGTTGATCTCCCACCTAACTTCTTTGCTCCAGCCGAATTTTGAGGTGGGAGTTTTACTGCCCGTTAATGCGGGATAAGTTTAGTAAATGTCCTAATTTGCTTGCTTTCGTTTGTAAATACGTTTTATTTTCTTCTTTTATTGGCATTTGCAACGGTACACGCTCGGTTACTTCTAAATCGTAACCTTGTAAGCCAGCAATTTTTCGTGGATTATTCGTTAATAATCGTAAACTTTGTAAGCCTAAATCTTTTAAAATTTGAGCACCAATACCGTAATCACGAAGATCAGCTGGGAACCCAAGTTTTTCATTTGCTTCTACAGTATCTAACCCTTCTTCTTGTAACTTATAAGCGCGAAGCTTATTCAGAAGGCCAATGCCTCGTCCTTCTTGTCTCATATAGAGAAGAACACCTTTTCCTTCACGCTCAATTTGAGCAAGTGCAGCATGTAACTGTGGTCCGCAATCACAGCGGCACGAACCAAATACATCTCCTGTTAAGCATTCTGAATGAACGCGTACAAGTACAGGTTCGCCTGTTGAAATATCACCTTTTACGAGCGCGATATGTTCTTTCATATCTAATGAGTTAGAATAGCCAATTGCATGGAAAGTACCGAAATCTGTAGGTAATGTAATTTCCACTTCTCTCGTCACAAGTGTTTCGTGATGGCGGCGATAAGCAATTAAATCTTCTATTGTAATCATTTTTATATCAAATTGTTTTGCGCACTCTAGTAAATCAGGTACACGTGCCATCGTACCGTCCTCATTTATAATTTCGCAAATGACTCCAGCTGGTTCTGCCCCGCAAAGTTTGGCTAAATCGACAGCGGCTTCTGTATGACCAGCACGGCGCAGGACACCGCCTTCTTTCGCAATTAATGGAAAGATATGTCCAGGGCGATTGAAATCAGAGCCTTTTGATGCAGGGTTTAACAATTCTTGTATCGTAGTTGCACGTTCATGAGCACTAATCCCTGTTGTTGTAGAAACATGATCAATGCTCACTGTAAACGCAGTGTGATGTGAATCTGTATTATGAGATACCATTGGTTCTAACTGTAGACGTTCTGCGTACTCCTCCGTAATCGGTACACAAACGAGACCACGACCGTGTGTAATCATAAAATTAATCGTTTCTGGTGTAATGTACTCTGCTAAAGCAATAAAATCGCCTTCATTTTCTCGGTTTTCATCATCACATACGATAACGACTTTTCCTTGTTTTAAATCTTCTAGAGCATCTTCAATACGATGAAACATTGTGCTTCCCCCTTATAGAAATCCGTTTTCTTGTAAAAAGTTTTCGGTCATTGACCCTGTTCTTTTTACTGGCTTTGAAATAAAGCGTTCAATATATTTTCCAATCATGTCACACTCAATGTTTACGATGTCCCCGGCTTTTTTTTCTCCGATTATAGACTCGCTTACTGTGTGAGGGATGAGTGAAATTGTAATTGAAGATTCGTCTATATCAAATATTGTTAAGCTAGTGCCATCAACAGCAACGGATCCTTTATGCAAACAATAGCGTAGTAATTCATCAGAAATTGCTATTTTGTAATAGATGGCATTGTAATGTTGTTTTTTAGTTAAAATCGTACCGATGCCATCGATATGTCCGGTGACGAAATGTCCACCGAATCGTCCGTTTGCAGCCATCGCCCGTTCTAAATTCACTTTGGCACTTGGCTTTAGCATACGAAGTGATGTTGCTTTCATTGTTTCAGGCATTGCGTCGACAGTGAATGAAGTAGTCGTAAAAGTAGTTACTGTTAAGCAAATGCCGTTAACTGCGATACTATCACCTAATTTGACATCCGATAAAATTTGCTTTGCGCTAATAGTTAGCTTCATTGCTTCACCACTTTGAGTCATGCTTGATATCGTTCCTAACTCTTCTACGATTCCTGTAAACATTCCGTCACCTCGCTTTTTAAGGTTGCAACAATTTTTATATCATTACCGATTTGTTTCATCTCTTGAATTGTTAAGGAAAGTGCATCTTGTAACTTCGAAAAACCAGCTCCGCCAAATAAGGTGGGTGCATCTTTTCCGCCAATTAATTTCGGGCTTATATAGGTCACGATTTCATTAAAACTATTTGTTTTTAAGAAGTTTGCATGCACCGTTTGACCACCTTCAACGAACAGAGAAAGAATTTGTTTCTCACCGAGCAAGGATAGGACATCTTGTATTTCAATTTGCTGTGTTTTCATTTGGAATACAGCTATATTGTTAGATTCATAAGACGCTATTTTCTCTTTGTTTACATCCTTACCGACAATAATCCATGTCGGAGTTAAGCCATCTGTTATGACATGAGAAGATGGCGGCGTTCGTAAGTGGGTATCTAAAATAACGCGTATAGGATGTTTACCTCCGTTTGAAATTCGTGTTGTTAAGTGTGGATTATCAGTTAGAACTGTATTCACACCGACTAGAATAGCATCATGTATATGACGATATTGGTGAACGTCAGCGCGTGCTTCTTCGCCTGTAATCCACTTACTTTCACCGGTTACAGTTGCTGTTTTTCCATCTAAGCTTATTGCTGTTTTTATTGTTACAAAGGGACGTTTCGTTTTCATATAGTGAAAAAAGTATCGATTTAATAAAGTGGCTTCCGCCTCAAGAACACCAGTAGTTACCTCGATTCCAACTTCTTCTAATCTCCTTTTTCCATTTCCGGAAACGAGTGGATTGCAATCAAGAGTAGCAATTACAACACGCTGAACTCCTTTTTCAATGAGTAATTCACAGCAAGGGGGTGTTTTTCCAAAATGGCTACACGGTTCAAGTGTTACATAAACGGTAGCGTCTTTTGCTCTTTCACCAGCCATGTGAAGAGCATGAACTTCAGCATGTTCTTCACCAGCACGCATGTGGGCACCCATTCCAACAATTTTTCCATCTTTAACAACAACGGCACCAACCATAGGATTTGGGCTTGTTTGTCCCGATGTTCCTTGTGCTAACTGCAAGGCAATCCTCATATATTCTTGATCTGCCATTCTTTTCACCTCTCCTGAAAAAATCAAAAAACCCCAAGGATTTTATATCCTTGGGGTTTGGGAGACGTGATTTCTAGAAATATAGTTCGAATACGAAAGTATAGGAAAGAAACCTAACGATGACTGATATTTTGGCATAAGGAAAAAACCTAGCAAAATATCAAATTCTTTCAACGCTAGTCGTATCTTTTTATTTCAGTATAGAAACATAACTATACAAAATAAAACATATATAAAGATTCAAAATGAAACTTTAAAAATATGCATACTGAAATAAAAGTGTATTCGCTATATAAAATTACTAGAAAACATATCCTTCTCCCATCCAGACTATACTGTCGGCCCTAGAGTTTCACTAGATCCACCGTTTTCGCGTTGAAAACGGGTCACGGACTTAGAAGCTATCGCTTCATCACCGCCGGTTGGGAATTTCACCCGACCCCGAAGGATGTTGTTTGCTCACATTATAGCACAAAAAAGAAAAAAGCATAGTAAAAAATGTTCGAATGTGAAGAATTGTTTGAAAATATATGCCGATTTGAATGGGGACGAAAGTAATAGAAATGTGGAAAGGGGAAGGGCTGTATAGGCTTTGATCAAAAGAAAAAACATACACAAATAAATGTGCATGTTCTTTAAATATTTATTCTGCCTCTGGTGCTCTAACAACAGACTCGAATTTGCCTTTATGCGAAGCATCGCAATAAGGCATGTTTTTTGATAAACCACAACGACATAAAGAAAATGCTGGTTTTGCTGGGAATACATTCCCTTGTGAGTCAACTAATTCCACGTCCCCTGTAACGCGAAAAGAGCCATTATCATTCACTTTAATTTGTACTTTTGCCAACGTTATCCCTCCTTTCCAAACGCTTACTCTCATCATATAATTAGGGAGAGTACTTGACAATATAAAAAGAGCACTTTGTTTGAGAGAGAAGAGAGTGTTATAATAGTTTGTATAACTGACTAGAGTAAGGTGACGAAAGATGGATAAAAAATTACACGCACTACAAAATATTGCAAATGAGCGCACATGGGCATCATTTTTGAATGATAATCATCCATATAGTTTACTTCATTGGTCAATCGCAGGTGTAGGACAAGAACCGAAAGATGTTTGGTTACTTCAAGATGAGGTAACTTTTCAAACGACGGAATTCCCAACGCTAGACGAGGCAGTAAAGTGGATTTCTGAAAATATGGAACAAGTTACAGACGTTTTAGCGCAGTAAAAAAACAGGCTTATGCAAGCCTGTTTTTTGTTTCTTTTACATATGTGTTTAAAAATTGATCGATGGCATCTTCGTACTCTTCTTTATTTTCATTATAAGAGCAAGCGTGTGCACCATGTTCTGCAATATAAAGCTGTTTATTATTTTCTTTCGCTTCATAAAGTGATTTCGTCATATCAGATAAAATATAGTCATCATCTTTACTATGAATAAAGAGAACCGGATTGTTAATATTTTTTATACAATCAATTGGTGAAACTTCACGAATTGTATAGCCATCACGAACTTTTAAAAAGGCATTTGCTAAAGGTAATAAAGGCCATTTTGGCAAATGAAACTCAACTTTCAAACGATGTTGTAACTGTCCATAAAAATCAGAGAAAGGACAATCAGCAATATAAAAATCAGCACCATCTTCTACAAATCCTGCATATTGAAGAAGAGTTGCAGCGCCCATAGATTCACCATGAATTCCGAGTGTAATATTCGTTCCGAAACGATCCTTTAGCCAGTCAACCACTGACTTTAAATCATGTTTTTCATAATAGCCATAACTTGTTGTTTTACCACCGGTTTTACCATGACGGCGATGATCATAAATAAATACGTTATATCCTCTATTTAAAAATAAGTTTGCATATTTAACGGAATTCATTTTATTTACAGTCACACCGTGGCAAAAAATCATAAATTTATTGGAATGACCAGCTGGCATGTAATATCCGTGAAGTTCGTATCCGAATTGAGAAGGGATGTGAACCTCTTCTTTTTGAATAGCCTTAAAATCGTCCAAATGAAAATGCTTTTTCGTTTCGCGTTCTAAAACTTCTTCCTCTGTTTTTTTCTTCAAGTACATAACTTTATTTGTAAAGAAAATCCCAATCGCAGTTAGTGCACCTAGTATAGTAAACAATGCTGTAAAAAAACGTTTCATACTTTACCTCATCCTCCAAATACCTCTACATGTGATACACTAACATTGTATCACAATGATGTGAAAAGGGGAGAAATCGTGTATGGTTCATATACAAAAAATCACACCAGAAATGAAAGAAGTAATTCAGGATTTTATGTGTGAAAACTGGGGAAGCTCAATGATGGTCTCGCGAGGCAGAGTACATCAATTAGAAGAATTACCTGGTTTTATTGCACTTAGAAATAACAGAATAGTGGGAATTATAACATATAAAGTGATAGAAAACATGTGTGAAATTGTATCGTTAAATAGTTTTGAGGAAGGGAAGGGGATTGGTACAAAACTGGTGGATTGTGTATTGCGAGTGGCAAAAGAGAACGAATGTAAAAAGGTGTGGCTTATTACGACGAATGATAATATGAACGCACTTCGTTTTTATCAAAAACGTAACTTCATGATGACGGACTTGTATATTGATGCGGTAAAGGAAGCACGAAAAATAAAGAAAGAAATTCCGTTTATTGGTTATGATAATATCGCGATTTCACATGAAATTCAGCTGGAGTATATTTTCTCCCGCATTAACGGGCAGTAAAACTCCTACCTCAAAATTCAGTTGGAGCAAAGAAGTTAGGTGGGAGATCCACTGCCCGTAAACGCCCGATTGGTTCAACTAATAATCAGTGGGGGATGAACAAAACCCCCACTGATTAAAGTTTCACTTTATGAGTAGAGTGGAAATTGTGTAACAATTTTCAGAAATATAAAACAATAACCTTGACGAATGTTATATTTTGGTTTAATTTAAAATTGTAATCTATTACCATATTAAGGGGTGACGATGTGGCAACTATACGTGATGTTGCAAAATTGGCCGGTGTTTCAGTCGCAACCGTTTCAAGAGTCATTAACGAAAAAGGATATGTCCATGAAGATACGGTCAAACAAGTAAAAAAAGCAATTGAAGAATTACATTATAGACCGAATGCTACAGCAAAGCCTTTATTTAAACAGCCTTCAACGGTGATTGCATTACTTGTAGATAATTTGCATAATCCATCATACATCACTTTGCTCCGTTTCGTTGAGGAAATAGCATACAAAGAAGGGTATCAAGTAATAGTTTGTAATATAGAAAATAAGAATAGATACATAGATATGTTGGAGCAAAATAACATTGCAGGCGTTATAATGACGAAATCTGTTTTTCGAAGTATAGGAGAAATCTCACTTCCTTTCGCTGTGCTTGAAGAACGACAATCTCTTATGAGCTATTATGAAAGTGGACAGAAAGCTGTTTCTTTATTAAAAGAGAAAGGCTGCCAGTTTCTTGCTTATATCGGTGAGGGAGTAAAGAGTGAAGAAATGGAAGAGCATGTGGCAGGATTTCTAGATACTGCTTGGAAAGAAGGACTTTCTTATCGAGAGGAAATTGTACAAGGGTATACGAATCAACAGTTTCTTGAATTGTTACAAAAGCATCCATACATAGATGGGGTTGTAGCTTCAAGTGATAAGGTCGCTATTGAGCTAATCAGGGCGGCGAAAACTCTTAATATTCATATACCAGGTAAGTTACAAATCATTGGATTTAACGGGAGTGTAGAGGGTGAATGGATAAGTCCATCATTAACGACGATTGGAAGTTATATCGAAGAAAATGGGGAAATAGCTTTTCAACAGTTAATAGGAAAAATAAAGAAGGAACAAGTGCGACAAGAAGAAGTGGAAACAGAATTTAGGTGCATTGAGAGAGAAACAACACTATAAAAGGTGCGTTTTTAAAACGCACCTTTTATAGTGTAATTGCGGCAATAAAGCCGAATATAAGTAACGGTATATTATAGTGTAGAAATGTTGGGACACATGTATCCCATATATGATGGTGCTGACCATCAGCATTTAAACCGGATGTTGGTCCAAGTGTACTATCAGATGCTGGAGAACCTGCATCACCAAGTGCACCAGCTGTACCGATAATTGCGATTGTAGCCATGGGACTAAATCCGAGCTGGACGCATAATGGTACGAAAATTGTTGTTAAGATTGGGATGGTTGAAAAGGAAGAGCCAATTCCCATCGTAACGAGAAGTCCAATAATGAGCATAAGAAATGCAGCAAGCGGTTTATTATTTCCGATTATATGTGCACTCGTTTGCACAAGAGATTCAACATGTCCAGTTTTTCGAAGAACAGCGCCAAATCCAGCGGCAGAAATCATAACAAATCCGATAAAGGACATCATACGCATTCCACTCGTTAAAATAGCATCGGCTTCTTTAAGAGGGAGGCTACCGCTAACTGATAAGACGATAATACCTGCTAAAGCACCAAAAATCATTGATTCTGTTGCTAATTGCACAGTTAATGTAGCGAGTATTGATAATAAACCCAAAGTAATGCTTCTTTTCGTATAGGGAACGATTTCATTCTGTGCAGAATGAATTTGTTCTGTTTCATATGTACGTGGTTTTCGGTATGTAATGAAAACCGCTACACATAATCCGATAATCATACCGATTGCTGGAATAGTCATCGCTTTTGGAATAAGTGCGACATCAAATGTAAGACCGCTTTGCGCAGCATTTGTTTGCAATACGTCATGATAAATTTTTCCGAACCCTGCTGGAACCCACATGTAAGGGGTAATTAACCCAAATGTAATAAGACATGTTACAAGCCTACGATCCACCCTCAGCTCATTTAATACTTTTAAAAGTGCTGGAATTAAGATTGGGATGAAGGCGATATGAACAGGGATAATATTTTGTGAGAAACAAGCCATTGTTAAAATGATAAATAATATAAGTATTTTAGAATAGACTTGTTTTTTCGTGTCTTGTTCGTTGCCGATCCATTTTAAAGCTGATTGGATCATTGCATCAGGAAGTCCTGTTTTTGAAAGGGAAATAGCAAATCCACCGAGCATTGCGTAGCTTAATGCGATAGGAGCACTGTTCCCAAGACCGGCTGTAAAAGTACTGATTGTTTCTGAAATACCGAGTCCGCCGATAAGTCCGCCTGTTAAAGCTCCAACGATAATGGCGACAATGACTTGGACACGTAACAAACTAAGCAGTAGCATGACTGCTACTGCGATGAGTACAGCGTTCATAATAAATGTAATCTCCCTAATTTTTATTCTGTTAAGGCAAGCAAGTGTTTGTAGTGACATATCATTATAAAATGTTTTCTATGAAATGTAAAAGCGCCTTTTGTTATTAATGTTGAAAAGATAGTTCTTGTTTAATTGATTGTAAAGATTTAGCGAATAACTCAGGCTCTTCTAAATCTGGAGAATGTGCCGAGTTTGGAAACCAAATCATCTTTTTAATAGGAGCTTGAATGATATCGCAATATTGTTGAACGAGTGCATAAGGAGTTTGATAATCATAGCGACCAGAACAAAAATAAACAGGAATAGATAAACTTGAAATAGATGAAAAGAAATCGATTGTCAGCATCTCTTCCCATAAAACTCCGGATTTTAAATTTCCTGCGAGAAATTTGAACCAATCTAATAGCGTATATTCAGGAGAAAAGAAGCCTTTTCGTATGAAAGAAAAGGAAGATCCATTTTGGATTGCTCCTCCAAATGTACCAAGCCACTTTCTTTGAATAATGAGGCGTCTCGTATCTAAAAAGGGTGGTTTCCCTAATTTTAAAAGAGAAGCTAATGCCTTTTTATGGTCATGTTTTTTGGCAGAGCTAATTAAATGTTGATATAGTAATTCTTCATTTTGCTTCATATGTACGATTTGACCGATGCCGATGTATGCTTCTATATATTCGGGACATTGATTAGCGATTTGTAGTCCGATAATACTTCCCCAAGAATGACCAGCGAGAAATAGTTTTTGCTTATTAAAGCGTTTGAGAAGATATTGAATAACCTTTTTTGCATCTGAAAAAAATTGATCAATCGTAAGATTTGTTTGGATGTCCCGCCATAAAAAGGATTTACCTGCCCCTCGCTGATCCCAATTAATAACGATAAAGTGCTTTTCTAACTCTTTTTGAAAATGGCGAATAAAGCCGATTTGTGCCATACCAGGGCCGCCGTGACAGCATAATAAAATAGGCTGGTCCACGTTTTGGCCGCGTATAAGGAGAGATTGTTTCCGGTCATTAATCATAACGCTTTCTATCGTAGCGATACTGTTAGGGATTAGTTGCTTCTTTTCGTTGTAAAACTGAGGGGTATGGCTACGGAAAAGCATATGTAAACCTCCTTTTCTTAAATGGTATGAATCGCACAGGCTCTTTCTTTTGCATATACTACTAGAAAATCATTGTATCATAACATACTGGTTTGATTTCAAGTTTAGGCGATTAAGAGAGGAGGGAGAATATGACGATTGGAGAAATTATTGATTCTTTAAATAGACGCGAATCAATCGCTATTATAGCGAAACGGCTTGAAATGAGCCCATATACATTATCAAAGAAATTAAGGGTGATTGGATATGAATATGATGGAGAGCAGAAAAAACGTATCTTTATAGGTGATGGTGAAGAGCCACGTCATTTGCAAATCCAAGAAGCTACTGCCCTTCAATATGCAAAAACAGACTATCAATTACTAATTTATGAACAGTTACAAAGCATTTATGAATTGCTAAGAAAAAGAGAAGAAGTAAGTGTTCAAATTATAAGTAAGAGCACAGAGAAAAAGAAACGAACCTTTTCGATTAATATAGAAGTATTAGCAAGACTAGATGTTATATCGGAATCAAAAGGGATTCAAAAGTCTAAAATTGTAGAAGAAGCACTACAGGAATTTTTGCAACGGTATGATGTTAATCATGAAACGTATCCAGAGAAATAAAAGAAAGGATACTATGTTCCATATAAGAGCGTGTATCCTTTCTTTTATTTCATTTTTTGTTTTGTTTCGAAAAGTAATATAGGAACCAAACGGCATGATTTTGTTCATCAGCTGCTGCGCGCCGAAATGTTTCTTTCACTTGTTGATTTGTCGTTTCGTCAGCAATTTCTAAGTGAAAATCAACTGTTCGTTGCTCATCTTGCCCAATTTCAAGGATTTGAGTTCGTTCATTTATGTCTGGAGCTAAAGTAGCTAATCTAGCATAAAAATGAATGGCGCTATATTCTCCGTTAATTGCTTTCTCAATACTACGAATGTGTTTGTCGTTTCGTCGATACAATGTATCGTCATTGTTTGATAGAAATACATACAAATCTTCCCGTTATAGTTTTCTATATACTACGAAGAAACAAGGGGCTATGTGCGTATCCTTTACTGCACTAGAAGAATGACAATACGTATGACTCTAAAAGAAGAAGCTCCTTGCATATAAAAGGAGCTTCTTCTTTCGAGTGTCACGCACTAGTTTGAATAGTATTTAATTGTTTTTTTGAATACGTCCATCAATAATCGGCTGAATTGGTTCTTTCACTTGTTTTACATAATCGACTAATGCTTCAAAATCGTTTGGACCAGTTTCAGCATTTTTTCCATTTTTAAAGGATACGAATCCATCACCGCCAGAAGCTAGGAAAGCATTTGCAACTACGCTATACGTTTTAGAGGGAACTAATTCTTCACCATTTGTTAAACGGATATTCGTAACCTTTTCGTTATTTGGTTTGTTTGCATCCCAAGTGTATTGAATACCTGAAATTTGAAGCATTCTCGTTGCTCCTTTTTGCCATTGTTGATTTAATATATCACGAATATCTTGACCTGTTAGATCTACTTTAATTAATTGGTTTCCGAAAGGCTGAATGCCGTATAATTCGCCCCATGTAATATCTCCAGCGTCTAGATCATTACGAATTCCACCAGGATTCATAAGAGCGATTTGTGTTTGCATAGTTTGGCGCTGGGCATCCGCAACTAAATTTCCAAGTGTAGATTCACCAGCATCGTTTTGTTTACGGTCGATAGGTGCTGTAGATTTTCCGACTACTTCATTTACAAGAGGTGCGATTTTTTCTTTATATTGATCTAACTTTTGTTTTACTTGTTTATCAGGCTCTACACCTTCATGGTACGTTGTAATAACTTCAGCTTTTTTCTTCACAATATCTTTTGTTTTTCTATCAATCGTTACATCTACATCAGAGAAAGCCATCCCGTAAGAGTTCGCTTGCACGATAAGTTTATTATTTACAGTACCATTTACGTACGTATGACTATGTCCACCGAAAATAACATCAACTTCTGGATCTGTTTCATTTGCAATTCGAGTGAGGTCTCCATTTGTTACACCAGACTCATCAGTTGTTCCGCCTACATGTGCAAGGACTACGATAGATTTAACGCCGAGACGCTTTAATTGTTGTGTGGATTTATTAATAGCCTCTACTTCATCAGTGATTTCTACATTTTTAAGCATAGTAGGCATAACGACATTTGGTGTATCCGTTGTAACAACTCCAATGAACCCTACAGGAACTCCGTCAACCATTTTTACAGTGAATGGTGGTAAAAATAAGCGGCCAGTTGATTTATTATAGAAGTTTGCAGCGACATAAGGGAAGTTTGCTCCTTTGAAATTCCCTGTTTTTTCGTGATATCCACCGTAAATGAGGCGTTTCATTTCATCGATACCTTCATCAAATTCATGGTTTCCGATTGTACCAACATCAAACTTTAAGTCATTTAAAAATTCAATTGTTGGTTCGTCTTGTAATAATGCGGAAACTGGTGGGCTGGCTCCGACAATATCACCGGCATGTACGAGAAGTGTATTAGGGTTTTGTTTTTTGCGTTCTTTTAAATAAGTAGCTAAATAATCAGCGCCACCAGCTTCTTTATTGTTAACTTTTTTTACAGTATCTAGTTGACCATGTAAATCATTAATACCAAGCATTTGTACGTCTATGTATCGGTTTTGTTCGGCAGGAGTCTGAGATGGAGGAGCGGCGAATACGCTTGAAAAAGTAATAGTACTTAAAACAGCAACAGCAGGAATAATTTTTTTCCACATAATTAATTTCTCCTTTTTTTATAATCTGACATCATACGACATAATTTTAATAGATTACTAGGATTATATCCATATAAAAATTTAGTTTTTTCGAAAAATTAACATATTTACAAAAGATAAATAATAGAGTAGGGAACCTTTTTTATTGTCGATTTCGCCATGTATCCTCTATAATGGAGAAAAAAGTAAAAGGTGAATAGTATGAAGAAAAAGAAGCAAAGACAAACACAAAAACACTCTCAAATGAATCAACCAGAGAAAGAATCACTTACACTAGGTGATCAATTGAACGATTCGTTAATGCAACAATTAAAGAATAAGAAAAAAGAGTTGCAAGTGAGAGAAGAGAAAAAAGAGGCAGCAGAACAAGAAAGAAAGCGTAAGGAACAAAAAGAACGTGAAAAGAATAAATCATTTGAAGAACTGTTAAGTGAAAGTAGCCTTACTTGGAAAGACTTTAAATAATAAAAAGATGATCAGTGAAATGCCGCTGATCATTTTTTTGACGAGTGTGTAAGAAAAGGGGAGTTAGAATGAGGAAAATTGTAGTCGTTCCGTATGAAAATCATTGGAGTGAGAAATTCCAAATGGAAGCCGAAAGATTAAAATCGGCGATGCCAGAAACGGTAAAAATCCATCATATTGGAAGTACGTCAGTGCCAGGACTGGCAGCTAAACCAATTATAGATATGATTATGGAAGTAGAGAGTATCGACAGAGTAGATCATTGGAATGAACGTTTTAAAGAGCTTGGTTACATCGTAAAAGGGGAAAATGGTATTTCAAGACGTCGTTATTTTATTCATGGGACTGAGGAAAAACGCTCGTATCACTTACACGTATTTGAAAAAGGAAATCCTGAGATAGTAAGGCATTTAGCATTTCGTGATTATATGATGGCTCATTGTGAAGAAGCAGAAGCGTATGCGACTTTAAAGAAAGAACTAGCTGAAAAATATACATATGATGGCACGTTGTATACAGAAGGAAAAAATGAATTTATACGTAATGTTGATGAAAAAGCGAAAGAATGGAAAGGAAATAAAGTGAATGACTGAGTTCACTTTATTTTTTTAAATGTGTATAAAAGTATTATGTAAACTGTACGTATGTTTTGACTTTTTGGATGAATCTTGTTGAAATAAAGTTGTGGTTTATAAAAATGTAACAATGAAAGGGAGAAAGACTGTGCATATTCCAACAACTACACTTCATAATGGTGTGAAAATGCCGATGATTGGTCTAGGCGTTTATAAAGCGAAAGAAGGCGACGAAGTTAAACAAGCAGTAAAAACAGCGTTAGAAGTTGGATACCGTTCGATTGATACAGCAACTGTATATGAAAATGAAAGCGGTGTCGGAGAAGCGGTTCGTGAATCTGGAATCCCGCGAGAAGACTTGTTTATTACAACAAAAGTTTGGAACGACGATCAAGGGTACGAGGAGACGCTCGAGGCGTTTGAAAAAAGTTTAAAGAAATTACAAATGGAGTATGTAGATTTATATTTAATCCATTGGCCGATAAGAGGGAAGTATGTTGATACGTACCGTGCTTTAGAAAAGCTATATGAAGAAGGTAAAGTGCGCGCGATTGGTGTTTCTAATTTTCATAAACATCATTTAGAACTGTTATTACCAAATTGTAAAGTGAAGCCGATGGTCAACCAAGTGGAACTTCATCCGATGTTAGCGCAATTTGAATTGCGTGATTTCTGTCAAGGTGAGCAAATTCAAATGGAAGCATGGAGTCCTTTAATGAGAGGCGGCGAAGTATTCCAGCATCCAATTATTCAGGCTATTTCTAAAAAATATGAAAAGTCACCTGCACAAGTTATATTAAGGTGGGATATTCAAAGTGGGATTGTGACTATTCCTAAATCTGTTACGCCATCTCGTATTAAAGAGAACCTTACTATTTTTGATTTCTCATTAACTGAAGAAGAGATGGATCAAATTAATACGTTAAATCGTAATTTACATGTAGGAACGAATCCTGATAAATATGATACGTTATAAAAAAAGACTGCCGCCTAGTGTTGGGGGGCAGTCTTTTGCTTTTATCGGTATCAATATTTTAGCGATGCAAAGCATATGAATCATACTTAACAATCTTTTGAAGTTGTACATATTCTTCTTTTGTTAAAGATAACTGTTGGCTAGCTTGTATATTTTCTTGCAATTGTTGAATAGAGCTTGCACCAGGTATAACAGCTGCAACAGTTTCGTTATGTAAGCAATATTGAATAGCTGTTCCTGTTAAAGAGCTTTCCCCGATTATTTCTTTTACACTCGCGAGTGTCGAATATAACTCATCGTAAGAATAAGAGAGGTAATCTTTTTCTTTTACTCTTTCTATCTTTCTTGCATTATTGTTAGTTAAAATCCCTTTTGCAAGTGGTCCGCGAGCAATAACGCTAATTTGCTGTTCATTAAGAAACGGGAACCATTCTTCAGGGCGACGATTTAAAAGGCTGTATTCCATTAATATGCTAACGATATTTGATCGTTTTGCATACTCACGAATGACATTTGGACGTATAGAAGAGATACCATAATGACGAATAATCCCTTCTTTTTTTAATTCTTCAAAGGCTTCAACTGTTTCATCTATAGGATCTTCAATCGTCCCGCCATGCAGTTGATATAAATCAATATAATCTGTTTGAAGTCTACGTAAACTCTCTTTTACTTCGGTCTTTATATAAGCTTTAGAAGGATCCCAAGACCAACCGTTTTTTTCTTCTGTCCATCGATTTCCAACCTTTGTTGTAAGAACAATTTGGTCGCGTTTTCCTTTCAGAGCTTTTCCAACAAATTCTTCATTTAATCCATAATCGTATAAGTCCGCTGTATCAAAAAAATTAATTCCTAAATCGATTGCCTCATCGATAATACGCATAGCTTCAGCCTCAGATGCACCGAGAGACATACAGCCAAATCCAATTTCCGTAACATATAAATCTGAGTTTCCTAATTGACGTTTTTTCATAGGTCAACCTCCTTACCTTTATTGTACGAAAGGGGAAGGAGGTTGACAAACGTTTACTTTTTATTTGCTGTAATCCACTCTTGTACAGTTGTATACTCTTTTCCATATTGTTTTAGCTTATGACGAATTTGCCATGCTTTGCCGACTAAAGTGACGCGATTTGGTAAAATGTAAACTTTCATTTCTATCACGCTCCTTTCAATGTGGTAAAATGTATGAAGAACGATTAGGAAATAGAACAGGGAGATGAAGTAGTATGAGTAATCTTGCAGAAAGAACAGTAAAAACTGAACCGATTTTTGATGGTAGGGTTATAAAAGTTCGTGTTGATGATGTAGTATTACCAAATGGAGAAATGAGTAAACGTGAAATCGTAAATCACCCTGGGGCAGTTGCTATTATTGCTATTACTGATGAGGGGAAAATTGTACTCGTTGAGCAGTATCGTAAAGCTCTCGAAAAGGCAATTGTGGAAATTCCTGCTGGGAAGTTAGAACCTGGGGAAAAGCCAGAGGTAACAGCAGTTCGTGAATTAGAAGAAGAAACAGGATATGTATGTGAAAATATGGAGCTTATTACATCTTTCTATACATCACCTGGTTTTGCAGATGAGATTCTATATGTATATAAAGCGACAGGATTAAAACAAAAAGAAAATAAAGCAGCTTTAGATGAAGATGAATTTGTGGAATTAATGGAAGTGTCATTAGAAGAAGCGATTGATCTTATGAAAGACCTTCGTATACATGATGCTAAGACGATGTTTGCAGTACAATATTTACAATTACAAAAATAAACACTCGCCTAAGGCGAGTGTTTTTAGTTGATTTTTGCATATACACGTGCATCGCGTAAGCTGCCATCGGGTGCTAGGAAATCATTTTCCATTGTACCTTCTAAAATAAATTCTAGACGTTCTGCTAAGTTACATGCGTTTATATTTGTTGCATCAGTACGAATTTCAATTCTTCTAGCACCTAGTTTATCAAATGCAAATTGAATCGCACCTTTAATGGCTTCTGTCATATAGCCATGCTTTGTATAAGCGCTATGTAGCCAAAAGTGAAGTGAAAACTTTGGAATATCCCAGTTTTCAGGCTTGAGCGTAATAGCTCCGATGAATGTACCAGATACTTTATCGTATAAGTGGAAATCAAGTGTTTCACGAAGTAAAAACTGTCCGTGAGCTTCGCGAACAATTTCTTCAGCACGTTCTTCTGTTTCAGCTGTAATTGGCATCCATGGTAATAAGTCTTCTAGCGAAGCTTGGATTGCTTCATATACCTCTGTTCCATCACCTGGAAACGGCTTACGTACTTGCAAGCGCTCAGTTTGAAATAATGTTGGAAAATCTAATAATAATGGTTTCAAGAGAAATCCCTCCTATTCTCTACTTTTTAGTTTAGCAAAGTAGAGCGGAATTTCAATGCTAATTCGTCATACTTTTTTTCTTTCTTTCATACATTTTTAGTAAGAGTGTGAACGGAGGGAAGGAAAATGTGGCGAAAAACGTGGCAAGACCGTGTAATGTCTCACATACAGGAAAATTCTTCACTATATATATTTAATGCGGTTTTATTACTGATGGGAGTAATATTTGGAGCGATTCTTGTGAATAGTTTACAAATAAACCAAAAGCAAGATTTATCATTTTATTTACAGCGTTTTTTTGGACAAGTTTCTAAAGGAGAATTTGCTGTCGCAGGCGAAATGTTCCGAGAAAGTTACTTTTCGCAATTAAAATATATCGGCTTTATTTGGATTTTGGGGATTTCAATTATTGGGTTGCCGCTCATTTTTATCTTACTATTTTTAAAAGGGGTAGTTGTTGGATTTACAGTAGGTTTTTTAGTAAGTCAGCACGGATGGAATGGACTATTATTAGCATTTGTATCTGTATTGCCACAAAATTTAATTATAATTCCTGTATTTCTCGTAATGACAACAATTGCTGCAAGTTTTTCCTTACGCATGATTAGGCATCAATTTATTCGGAAAATAACTGAGCCACTATTACCGTTATTAATTCGCTATACATGCTTTTTTCTCGTGATTGGAGCGGTATTAGCTATTGCTTCCAGTGTCGAAGTGTATGCATCACCAGTTTTAATGAAAGAAGTTGTGGAGGCTATTAACAAACAATAAATACTTTTTGAGAATAATTATCAATTTGTTTTTATTGTTTTTCTTTTGACAGGAGCCCTTCTTCTGATATAATGGTGTAAGAGTGGCGAGGAGGGAGTAGTACCGAATGGAAGAAAGAATTGAACGAATTAAGAAGCAATTACATGCAGCGAGCTATAAATTGACACCACAACGTGAAGCAACAGTTCGTGTGCTGCTAGAAAATGAAGAAGATCATTTAAGCGCAGAAGATGTATACCTCCTTGTAAAAGAAAAGTCGCCAGAGATCGGATTAGCAACCGTTTATCGAACTTTAGAGTTATTGTCTGAGTTGAAAGTTGTCGATAAAATTAACTTTGGAGACGGTGTTTCGCGTTATGACTTACGCCAAGAAGGTGCACAGCGTTTCCATCATCATTTAATCTGTACACAATGCGGTGCTGTACAAGAAATACAAGAAGATTTACTTGGTGAAGTGGAGAATAAAGTGGAACGAGACTGGAGCTTTAAGGTGAAAGATCATCGTTTAACATTCCATGGGATTTGTAAAAATTGTCAAGAAAATGAAACGGATGAAAAATAACCTTTTCCTATTTAACTAGGAAGAGGTTTTTTATTTGAATAAGGTATAAATTGGTGAAAGCTTGGCATATGTTGTAATAACTTATATTTTGGAGGAATTTACAATGCGCCGAGCTTTAAAATTAACTTTTGATGGGATGAAAGTATTTTTATTATTTACAAGTTGTACGATTTTGTTTTATTTCGCTATACTATGGATAAATGAAGAATATGAAAGTTACCATCGTTATGAAAAGCCAAAAGAAGAGACTGTAGAAAAAGTATCAGGGAATGAGGAGCCGGAAAAGGATGCTTTCGTAAATAGAATGATGTTTTTCTATGAAAATGGGGAGTAGTGTAGATTGGAAGATCAATTAAAAGATTTTATTCATTATATGATTGTTGAAAAAGGTTTAGCGAAAAATACAGTTGTATCTTATGAACGCGATTTAAAAAGCTATGTGAAGTATTTGCAAAATGTAGAACAAACGAAGACGTTTCATGAAGTGACACGCTTGCATATTGTTAACTTTTTGCAGCATTTAAAAGAAAACGGGAAATCTTCAAAAACATTGGCGCGTCATATTGCATCGATTCGTTCGTTTCATCAATTTTTACTTCGTGAACGAGCGGTGGAGCATGACCCATCGGTACATATTGAAACGCCACAAGGGGAACGAAAATTACCAAAAGTATTATCAATCGACGAAGTGGAAGCATTGCTTCAAACACCGAAAACGGCAAGTGCTTTTGGGATTCGTGATAAGGCAATGTTAGAGTTGTTGTATGCAACAGGACTTCGTGTTTCAGAATTAATTGCATTAAATTTAGAAGATGTGCACTTAACGATGGGATTTGTTCGCTGTATCGGGAAAGGGAACAAAGAAAGAATTATTCCACTAGGAAGCTTAGCGACAGAAGCGATTCAAAAGTATATTGAAAAAGGAAGAAGAGAATTGATGGGTAAAAAAGCAGTAGATGCGCTCTTTTTAAACCATCATGGTAATCGATTATCGAGACAGGGATTTTGGAAAATTTTAAAACGGCTAGCGAAAGAAGCAAATATTGCAAAAGAGCTTACACCGCATACGTTGCGTCACTCTTTTGCTACGCATCTATTAGAAAATGGGGCAGACTTACGTGCTGTACAGGAAATGCTTGGACATGCAGATATTTCGACGACACAAATTTATACGCACGTTTCAAAAACTAGATTAAAAGATGTATATAAACAGTTTCATCCGAGAGCATAGTCACTATGCTCTTTTTTCATAGATTAAGAAGAGTGAACCATTTCACAGAAACTTCACAAACATTTCGTACATTGTTTTCAGCAGAAGACTAGAATATTACAATGTATTTCCTCTATACTAAGGAAAGTATGAAGGAGGAAATGAAGATGAAAAAACTTATTATTACATTATTTATCGCGATGCTAGCATTGGCTGGCTGTAATACAAACAAAGAAGAACCGAAAAAAGAAAAGAAACTTGAAGCTATAAAAGTAGCGGTTCAAACGAATCCGAAAGAAATTAAACCTGGTGAAAAAACAGAAGTACAAGCACTTGTTACACAAGGAAAAGAAAGAGTAACGGATGCTGATGACGTAAAGTTTGAGATTTGGAAAGATGGCGACGAGAAACACGAGATGTTAGATGGTAAGCATAAAGGAAAAGGTGTTTATGCAGTAGAGAAAACATTTGAAACTGATGGAGTATATCATATTATTCCTCATACAAATGCACGTGATATGCACACTATGCCAGAAGAAAAAGTTACTGTAGGGAATGCGAAAGTAGAAGATGCGAAAAAAGAAGAAGGCCATGGGGATCATAAAAGTGATACGATGATACATCTTATGGCTGGTGATATTAAAGCAAATGCTGAGTCAACAATGAAGGTTCATTTAAAACAAAAAGAAGAAGCGTTAACTGGTGCTGAAGTACAACTTGAGATTTGGAAAGACGGCGTTGAAAAACACGAATTTATTCCGGCGAAAGAAGGGAATAAAGGGGAGTATGAAAGTAAACATACTTTCAAAGAGAACGGTGCTTATAAAGTGAAAGTTCATGTAAGAAAAGGTGAACTACATGAACATAAAGAAGAAACAGTAGAAGTAAAATAAAAAGTAGCTCTTTAGAGCTGCTTTTTATTTTTATATTAGGAAATATGTTATAAAATGATTAGCACTTCTTTGCAGAATGGATTACAATAGAAGGGTAAAGAAAATGAGGAATTCTACGAAAATGTATTAAAAAGAAAGCGTAAACATGTTATGATATCAATATCAGATGTCTGACATCTGACTTGGAAAAACCTAGAAATGTTTTTTATTCGTTTGAAAGTAAAACGAAAAAGTTAGAGAATGATTTAAAGCAGTACTGTTTAATAATGAGGACGAAAGATAATTCCCATTGATAACAGTTTCACTTTATAGCGTTTTGAACATACTACAAGAAGTAGAACTGAACATATAGGAGGTTGCAGTTATGAATAAATATAAACGTATTTTCCTAGTCGTAATGGACTCTGTGGGAATCGGTGAAGCACCGGATGCTGAGCAGTTTGGTGATTTAGGTTCTGATACAATTGGTCATATCGCTGAACATATGAATGGATTACACATGCCAAACATGGTGAAATTAGGCCTTGGTAATATTCGTGAAATGAAAGGAATCTCTAAAGTAGAGAAACCGCTTGGATATTATACAAAAATGCAAGAGAAGTCTACAGGTAAAGATACAATGACAGGTCACT
Organism: Bacillus cereus group sp. BfR-BA-01523; assembly: GCF_022662615.1. Lineage (NCBI taxonomy): Bacteria > Bacillati > Bacillota > Bacilli > Caryophanales > Bacillaceae > Bacillus > Bacillus cereus group sp. BfR-BA-01523. The sequence goes on along the minus strand of NZ_JAKUDX010000003.1, from coordinate 385,589 downwards.
GGGAAATCATGGGCCTTTACATTGATACACCATTCCAAGTGTTTCCTGAAGGATTCCCGAAAGAATTACTTGATGAATTAGAAGAAAAGACAGGTCGTAAAATTATCGGTAATAAACCAGCTTCTGGAACAGAGGTACTTGTTGAGCTTGGTCAAGAACAAATGGAAACAGGTTCTTTAATTGTTTACACTTCTGCTGATAGTGTATTACAGATCGCAGCTCATGAAGAAGTAGTACCACTTGAAGAGCTATATAAAATTTGTAAAATCGCACGTGAATTAACATTAGATGAGAAGTATATGGTAGGGCGTGTTATTGCTCGTCCGTTCGTTGGAGAGCCAGGAAACTTCACACGTACACCAAATCGTCATGACTATGCGTTAAAACCATTTGGTCGCACAGTAATGAATGAACTTAAAGATAGCGATTATGATGTAATTGCTATTGGTAAAATTGCTGACATTTATGATGGAGAAGGTGTAACTGAATCACTTCGTACGAAATCAAATATGGATGGAATGGACAAGCTTGTAGATACATTAAATATGGACTTTACAGGTATTAGCTTCTTAAACTTAGTTGACTTTGATGCCTTATTTGGTCATCGTCGTGACCCACAAGGGTACGGAGAAGCATTGCAAGAATATGACGCACGTCTTCCAGAAGTATTCGAAAAACTAAAAGAAGATGATCTATTATTAATTACAGCAGACCATGGTAATGATCCAGTACATCCTGGTACTGATCATACACGTGAATATGTACCGTTATTAGCATATAGCCCAAGCATGAAAGAAGGCGGACAAGAGTTATCACTTCGTCAAACATTTGCTGATATTGGTGCAACTGTAGCAGAAAACTTTAATGTTAAAATGCCAGAACATGGAACAAGCTTCTTAAATGAGCTAAAGAAATAGGGGGATAAACAGATGAATCGTGAACTAATTACAAAATCAGCTTCATACTTAAAAGAGAAATTTCAAGAGACACCACAAGTAGGACTAATCCTTGGATCTGGACTAGGTGTATTAGCAGATGAAATCGAGAACGCAGTAACAGTACCATACAGTGAAATCCCTGAATTCCCGGTTTCAACTGTAGAAGGACATGCAGGTCAACTTGTATTCGGTACACTTCAAGGTGTAACAGTAGTAGCAATGCAAGGACGTTTCCATTTCTACGAAGGATACGATATGCAAAAAGTAACATTCCCAGTTCGTGTTATGAAAGAACTAGGTGTAGAAACAGTTGTTGTAACGAACGCAGCTGGTGGTGTAAATACATCATTTGAACCAGGCGATCTTATGTTAATTTCAGACCATATTAACTTCATGGGTACGAACCCATTAATCGGACCAAATGATTCTGAAATGGGTGTACGTTTCCCTGATATGTCTACATCATATACGCCAGAACTTCGCGAAATGGCGAAACAAGTTGCAGCAGATTTAAATATTAAAGTACAAGAAGGTGTATATGTTGGAATGACAGGTCCTGTATATGAAACACCTGCTGAAATTCGTATGCTTCGTACACTTGGCGGAGATGCAGTTGGTATGTCAACAGTACCAGAAGTAATTGTAGCTCGTCATGCAGGTATGAAAGTACTAGGTATTTCTTGTATTTCAAATATGGCAGCTGGTATTTTAGATCAACCACTTCACCACGATGAAGTAATTGAAACGACAGAACGTGTTAAAGCTAATTTCTTAGCATTAGTAAAAGCAATTGTAAAACAAATGAAGGGGTGACTTCACAATGAGAATGGTGGACCTAATTGCAAAAAAACGTGATGGACATGCATTAACGACAGAAGAAATTAACTTTATCGTTGAAGGATACACAAATGGTAGTATTCCAGATTATCAAATGAGTTCACTTGCAATGGCAATTTTCTTCCAAGATATGAATGATCAAGAACGTGCAGATTTAACGATGGCAATGGTAAATAGCGGTGATACAATTGACTTATCAGCCATTGAAGGGGTAAAAGTAGATAAGCATTCAACGGGTGGAGTTGGTGATACAACGACACTTGTATTAGGTCCATTAGTAGCTGCTTTAGGTGTACCAGTTGCGAAAATGTCTGGACGAGGTCTAGGACATACGGGTGGTACAATTGATAAATTAGAAGCAGTACCAGGATTCCATGTGGAAATTGAAAATGATGAATTCATGCGTCTTGTAAATGAAAATAAAATCGCTGTTATTGGTCAAAGTGGAAACTTAACACCTGCTGATAAAAAGTTATATGCGCTTCGTGATGTAACTGCAACAGTAAATTCAATTCCTCTTATCGCTAGCTCAATTATGAGTAAGAAAATTGCTGCTGGTGCAGATGCAATTGTTCTTGATGTAAAAACTGGAGCAGGCGCGTTTATGAAAACGGATGAAGATGCAAAGCGTTTAGCAGAAGCAATGGTACGCATCGGTAATAACGTTGGTCGTAATACGATGGCGGTTATTTCTGATATGAGTCAGCCGCTTGGTGAAGCAATTGGTAATGCATTAGAAGTACAAGAAGCAATTGATACATTACAAGGTAAGGGACCAAAAGATTTAGAAGAGTTATGTTTAACACTTGGAAGTCAGATGGTGTACCTTGCTGGACAAGCTTCATCTTTAGAAGATGCACGTGAAAAGTTAATTGAAGTAATGAACAATGGTAAAGCGCTAGAATCATTTAAAACGTTCTTATCCGCGCAAGGCGGCGATGCATCTGTTGTTGATGATCCTTCTAAATTGCCACAAGCACAATTTAAAATTGAAGTGGAAGCGAAAGAAGACGGTTACGTATTGGAAATCGTTGCAGATGAAATCGGAACAGCAGCAATGCTTTTAGGAGCAGGGCGTGCAACGAAAGAGTCTGAAATTGATTTAGCAGTTGGTCTAATGCTTCGCAAAAAAGTAGGCGATAGCGTGAAAAAAGGTGACTCTCTTGTTACAATTTACGCAAACCGCGAAAATGTTGAAGACGTAAAAGCGAAAATTTATGAGAACATGAAAATCGCTAAAGATCACGTAGATGCACCAACTTTAGTACACGGTATTGTAACGAAGTAATAAAGTGAAACTTTAATCAGTGGGGGGCTTTATCCCCACTGATTATTAGCCTTCACCAATCGGGCATTTACGGGCAGCCCGACCCAGACCTAACTTCTTTGCTTTCGCTGAATTTTGAGGTAGGGGTCTTACTGCCCGCAAATAACGGGATAAAAAAAGCTGAGGAGATTTCTCCTTGGCTTTTTTTACTATTTTTTGTTTATAATAGTAATGGGTGAAATTATGATTAGAATTTGTGCAATAACGAAAAAAAATGAAGTTTTATATGATGTTTCGCTAGAAGAAACGAAAAAAGAGAACATCATATGGTATTGGCTTGATTTATATAAGCCAACGAAAGAGGAGTATACATATATTTTACAAGATCACTTCAAGTTCCATCCCCTTGCAATTGAAGATTGTGTAGAGTATGTACAGAGACCAAAGGTAGATTTTTATGATGGATATAACTTTTTAGTTCTTCATGCATTCGGAGAAGACGGATTAGAACCGCATGAAATCGATTTATTTATTAGTGATCGATATATAGTCTCTTTCCATTTCTCTCATAACAATGCGATTGAAAGAGTATGGAAAACGCTCGGTGAAAAGAAACGTATTAAGAAGAGCCCTTTGCATGTAGCACATACAATTATTGACCAAATTGTAGATGATTATTTCGCACCTGTTTATTACATTGAAGACCATTTAAATGCAATTGATGATAATTTAACGGGTGAGACAGCAGGAAGTGTGCTAGAAGAAGTATTTGATATTCGCGCAGATTTATCTAAGCTAAGGCGTACGATTATTCCGATGCGTGATTTATTGTATCGTATATTAAATTCAACACGTTTTTACGGTATAAGCGATCATGAAATTTATTTTAAAGATATACATGATCATTTGCTTAAACTGACAGAGATGATTGAAGCGAGCCGTGAATTAACAGCAGATATTCGAGATAGTTACTTTTCGTTGAATTCCCACCATATGAACAATATTATGAAAACATTAACTGTTTTCTCAACTATTTTCATGCCGTTAACATTTATTGCAGGGGTATACGGCATGAACTTTGCACATATGCCAGAGCTTGGCGGGAAGTATAGTTATTTTATTTGCTTAATTTTAATGGCATTAATTGGCGGCGGAATGATGGCTTGGTTTTATAAAAAAGGTTGGTTTAAGTAAAAAAACACCGAGGATTTCCTCGGTGTTTTTTTCTTAGCCAATAGCGTGTAATACGAACATGGCTAAGAATAAGCATGTAATAATATACATGGACGGTGCGACTTCTTTACGCTTTCCAAGTGCAACTTTCAAGATAGGATAAGCAATAAATCCGAACGCAATGCCATCAGCGATACTATATGTGAGCGGGATCATAACGATAATTAAAAACGCTGGAAATCCTTCTGAAAAGTCGTTCAGAGGAATTTGTTGAATGCTTGTAATCATCAGACCGCCAATAATAATTAAGATTGGTGCAATGGCGCTGTCAGGAATTATTTTGACAAACGGAAGCGCAAACAGTGATGCGAAGAATAACAACCCTGTAACGATAGACGTCAGACCTGTCTTTCCGCCTGCAGTAATACCTGCGGCACTCTCTACTGTTGAAACGGTAGGGCTTGTGCCAAATAGACCACATGTCATTGCTGAAATTGCATTTGCTTGGTAAGCACGTGGGAATTTACGATCATCTTCTAATAAACCATGTAAAAGTCCCATGTTCTCAAAAATAAGCACCATGCTTAAGGAGAATGTTGCAATCCAAAATGGCAAGGAAGAAAGTTTCCCAAATGACATAGCTCCAAACACATCGCCATAATTAGCGAATGAAAACGAACTATTTCCCATTTGACTCGTATCAACAAGACCAAACAGCCATGCAATACCAGTTCCAATTGCAATCGTCCATAAAAAGCTTCCACGTACGTTACGCGCAAATAGTACAAGTGCGACAATAAGAGTAAGTAGTGTGGCAAGAACGACAGGACTACTTAATTTTCCCATTGCAACAGCAGTATTAGGATGCGAAACGACTAAACCACCTTTTTGCAAGCCGATGAAAGCTAAAAACAACCCGATACCGACAGTGATCGCTTCCTTTAATGACTTTGGAATCGATACCGAAAGCACGCGAGCAATCGGTGTAAAAGCAGCAATTGCAAAAATAATACCGGCGATAAAAACAGCTGCCAATGCTTCTTGCCAAGTTAAACCGAGCGTATGCACAGCAGTGTACGTGAAGAATGCATTTACACCCATACCAGGGACAAGAATAGCAGGTGCATTTGCCCAAAATGCCATGAGTAGACATCCGACAAATGAACTAAAAACAGTTGCCAAAATTCCTGCCTCAAGAGGAATGCCGGCATCTGATAAGATTGACGCATTTACAATCATAATATAAACAATTGTGAAAAATGACGTGACTCCAGCTAAAACTTCTTGTTTTGGTGATGTTTGGTGTAAGTCTAATTTAAATGTTCTTTCAAGTATTCCTTTCATGTTAAACCTTCTTTTTCATATCCCTCTCCCACCCGTGATATCTCTTATGTAAGAGCTCACCGTCCTTTATTATATCAGAACATCGTGTTTTTACAACAACGAAAATGATAACGGTTACTTATAAATGAGTTTATTTATAAATACGTAAAAATTGCCCGGATAGATGAAATGATTTCTAGTTCTCCTGATTGAATGGGCGGAGCTGCTTGCGCATGCAAAGTAGCATATGATGCGATCTCCCGTGGTAATTGGGCAGATTCTTCAACGAGTGAGAGGGGAACAGGATTAATATTTAAATTGTAGGTACTCGCAATTGTACGAGCTTTGTCTACTGCTTGTTGCAGAGCTTGAATGAGAGCTTGCTCATAATATTTATTTGGATGAGATATTCGAAAACGTAATCCTTTTGCTACGTTTGCCCCATTTGTAACGGCTATATCATATACTTCCCCTGCTTTTTGCACATTTAAAACGGTAATTTCATACAAATGCTCCACACGGTAGCCTTGTAGTAATGCTTTATCATTTACATATTCGTATTGAGGAGTAATCGTATAAGAAATGGTTTCTATATCTTTATCGGCAATACCTAGCTGTTTGAGTGCATCAAGCAATTGTTTCGATTGCACTGCATTTTCTTCTTGCGCCTGTTTTACATTTTTACTATCTGTTCGAATGCCCAGTGTTAATATGACAACATTTGGTTTTGCCTTTATAATGCCTTCTCCTTGTACAGTAATAGTAGCTTCTTTACCAGTATTTGTCGTACGGATATTATGTAAATACGGATTCATTCCACTTTGCATTTATGCTCACCATCCTTTTTTATATGTATATGTGTGAACAAAAAAGAAAATCTTATGAAAAAAGTTACATAAATGAGAATGTTGAGGGAAGAAAGCATATACAATATAGGTATTTATAGATTATAATATGTGTAAATATGATAAAAAAGGGACGAGGCTAGTGAACGAAAATAGAGAAACACTGATTTTAGATTTATCTGCATCATTTCGAAAGATGATACGTTTATTACAAAATGATATTAATATACGTTTTTCAGAGCATATGCCATATAATGAATTCTCTGTATTACGTGCGTTATTTTTAAAAAGTCCACAGATGGCTTCGCAAATTGCGAGTGAAGTAAACGTAACCTCCAGTCATATTACAGCTGTAACAGATCGTCTCGTGCGAAAAGGGTTTGTTGAAAGAAAACGTTCAAATTCGGACCGTCGTATCGTATACTTAGAAATTACTGAAAACGGAAGAGAAGTAACTGAAAAGCTTGAAGCTGTGCGTAAAGAATATTATAAAGAGAAATTTAAAGGTTGGAGCGACCAAGAGATAGAAATGGTTTTAGAACTATTTGGCCGCGTATTATAATAAATGAGGATAGGAAGCGAGAGCTTTCCTATCCTTTTTCTTTTGAATAAAAATATTTTGAAACTCCGATACTTTAATTAAACAGATCGGAGGAAAGATTATGAAATATATTGCTGCACTTACCATTTTACTTGGAAGTTTTTTCTGCTTTCATACATTCATGTACGCTGATACCCCTATCCAAGTGGTGCAAAAAGAAGTGAAGTACATTGAAAATGATAATACTGTCCTGTATTCGAAATTATGGGTTCGTTCTATGCAAAACGCAGTATTATTTCATCATAGCGATAATGTTCGTAATCAGGACACTTTGCGTAATGTAACAAGTTCATCGCTCGTTAAAGCGAAGCAATTACCATTTAAGAAAGCATCAATGTACATTCCAAGATTATCGCAATACGTATCAAAAGCAGGGAAAGAAAATATTCAAGTGCACTACATTGCGGTGCACTATAATGTGAAAAAAGAAAATGCGTATCAATTAAATGGTATGAACTATTTTCTGCAAGTATTTGTGAAAGAGCGCGGCGAATGGAAAATTGCTGAAAGTGTAGTCGCACCAACAGAGCAAATTGTACAAAATGGTGATGGGTTTGGGATGAAAGAAGAGAGGGGGTATGGAGATAGGAGAGAGAATGTGAAATAACCTCCTCTTAGTGAGGAGGTTATTTTATTTGAAATTCCAAGAGACCTTCAATCTCAATATTTTAGATAGAAGAAAATAGCTAATTATGCTTGTTCCGAATAAACCAACGTAAAAATTAAGCAGCGAATGGGTCCCGCCAATTATTAAACCGCCGCTAATTCCAATACAGAAAATAGCGCAGACCATAAATGTTTTTTGAAGCTTTGGATATAGTAAGAAACTACCATTCCGCTCATTGGCTGAACGAACATATAAATATATACCGAGTGGTAATAGAATAATTATATTTACAATAGGTCCAATTAATGTTTTTGCTGAAGGGATTTTTGAAAAGTTTGGTTCGTTGTGACGCACTCCATCTGAATCGGTATAAGCGCTTTGTGGATCATAACTAAAGTTAATATGAAAATTTTCTGCTGGACCAGAAATACGTATGTTTTCCATAAGACGTTGTATATTGCCATTGTCCTTATGAAATTCAGTATTTGAGTGAACAGCAATGACTCCTGAAATAAGTGATGGAAGTAACACTGGGAACATTAATAGAGCTGCAGTAAGAAATCCTTGCGATATAATATTCCCGGCAATTGTTCCTATACATAAGGCAAGTGTATAAATAGCGATTAATACAATTAACATGTATATAAAGTAACTATGAAATGGAGAAAATACTTGATATTTATTATGAAAAGTCAACTTTTTCATAATAGCAAATAGTCCCCAGTTTAAAACGATCATCGCAACGATATTACAGATTCCAAACAACCACTTTGTTATATAGAGGTGTGACCGTTTAAATGGCATAGACCATAGCAAGTCACTAGAGTTATTTTGTCTTTCCCATCCAATTAACGTACAAGCTAGAATGATAAGTACACTACCTAATAATATGACAGGGTCTATAAGTGTTAAATCAAAGCGGTAATGATATACATAGTTCCACTGTTTATTTTCTTTTAGAAAGTATTGTTGTTGAATAGAATCCATATAGTATTTATATGACAAAGTATAGAAGCTGACGAACCAAAATAGCCATACAACATATTTACTTTGTTGATACGTTCTTAACCATAGTGCTTTTTGAAACATAGGATCTCTCCTTTAAAAAACTTTATAATTTGTTAGGCGTGATAATATAAAATATGTGATGATTCCAGCGGCAAATATACCAATATAGTAACTAAACAAGAAATTTAAACTGTATATTTTATAGCCACCAAGTAAAGCGAAATATAGTGTCGTTCCCCATATCCATATTCGTAAATATTTTTGGAAAATAAATATCTTTTGACCGTTTTCATTTGGCGATCGTGCATATAAATATGTCCCAAGTAGTAAATAAAATATTGTATAGAAAATGGGGACTAACATTGATTTGGCTGAATAATACGCATGAGATGCTGGATCTCTTAAAGTAGTTGGATCTTTCTCACTCTTACGGGATTCTGGATCATACTGATAAGTGATAGAAAAGTGATCAATTGGTGCAACTATATTCGTTTTTTGATTGATTTCATAAAGCTGTTTATATAAATTGGTATTTCTAGTATCTATAGCATTTAAATGGTTTATTGTGAAAGTGTATAATAACGTAGTAAATGTAACCCCCGCTAGTAGCCACGGAATACAAAAAACAATCTGTGAAACAACACTTCCAGTAAAAGTACCGATACATAATGCAGCTGTATATACTGCAACATAAGAAACAATCGCATAAAGAAAGTATCGATGGAATGGACTAAATGATTGATATTCAAAATGGAATGTTGTTCTATAAATAACATACATAAGGATCCAATTTATAAGTAATGAACCTACAATACAAAATGAACCAAAAGCCCATTTAGATAAGAAAATATCTTTTCTATTAAAAGGCATTGCCATAAGTGTGCTATTAGATTGGTTACTACGTTCCCATCCCATTAATAAACAAGCTAAAGCAATGATAAGAACAGTTAACCAAAAACTATTACTTTGCCCTGACCAAAAGGAATAAAAATAATAATAGTGCTTTCCTTTTTCTTGTAATTCGTAATACGTAGTAAGTTGTGCTGCGGCTGCTTTATAGTATCCGACAGATAAAATATAAAATGTACTAAAGAAGAACAGTAGTACAGCATATTTCCCGCGCTTCCAATTCCACATCCACAACGCCTTATGAAACATACCCATCCCCCTCAAGTGTCGTAACGAAGACATCTTCAAGTGACATTGATAATTCTTCAATGAGTATTGGTTGCTCTTTATAAAACTTCTCCAGTGTTGTAGCCACATTTTCCTCAATTAAGATTGTATATACTTTTCCTGTTTGGTTTAATATTTTAATATTGCTTAAGTTTTCTAGTTTTTGAGGTAATGAACGTTCATAAGCAACTTGTATTTTGGCAAATCGTGATTTTGCATCATCTAGTGATGTAATAGAATCTACTGTATGTCCTTTTAAAATAATGATTGTATCGGCAATTTTTTCAACTTCATCTAAATGGTGAGTGGAGATGAAAATTGTAATTTCTTTTTCTGCTACTTCTTCAACGAGAAATTGTAGAATCTGTCTTTTAACGATAGGATCAAGTCCGTTTGTCGGTTCATCTAAAATGACATATTCTGCTTTTGCAGCGAAAGCTAAAATGATCGCAAGCAGTGCTTTCATTCCTTTTGAGTAACTACGAATACGTTTGTTTGGTAAATTAAAACGTTCTAATATTTCATAAAAATATTGTTCATCAAATGCTGTATAAACCGCTTTATAAAACTTTACGATTTCCTTCACTGTATATCCGTTTAATATGTTAGTAGAATCTGGAACGTATACAACTTTTTGTTTAATTTCAGGATGCATATGAACATCTGTATCCTCATATGTAACAGTTCCTTCATCGGGGTCTAAAATGCCGACCATCGTTCGTAATAAAGTTGTTTTCCCTGCGCCATTTCTTCCGAGCAATCCGACGATACTACCTTTTTGTAATGTGAAAGAAACATCGTCTAAAATCGTTTGGTTATCAATTGTTTTCTTCAAGTTTGTCACTTTCAACATCTGTATTTCCTCCAATCTCTTTATAGTATGAATCTATCCAATCGTGAATTTTATCTTTCGTAATCCCAAGATAAGAGGCTTCTAGTAATAATTGATGAAATTGCTTTTCAACCATAGCGATTTTCCTTTCGTCTAATGTTGGGGTAATCGATTGGGCTACAAATGTTCCTTTTCCTCGTAATGTTTCAATAATCCCTTGTCGCTCTAATTCTTGATAAGCTTTACTTACTGTATTTGGATTTATAACGAGCAAAGAAGCAAGTTCGCGTACAGAAGGAAGTTTATCACTTGGAGCTAACATATTTTTTAGTACGAGCTCTTTTATATTTTGAACAATTTGTTCCCATATCGGAGTGTTGCTTCTTGGATCAAGTTGAATATGCAAGAGCAATGTCTCCTTCCTGATGAGTATTAAGTGTACTACTACGTGTAATACACTTAATACAATATAGGTAATGAATTTATTTGTCAACTGAAAATAATAGAAAAATATGGTATTAAAAATGTATAAATTGGAAAAAATAAGTTTGATATAGAATGGAGGGTTAGTCATGAAGCGAGTTTTTGGAATACTTGTTTGTTTCATGTTATTGCTTTCTGGTACTTCAGTTAGTTTCGCACAATCTGAGAAAACGAAGCAGGAAAAAACAGAAGAAACCACGCCGAAGTTAGCGGAACAAGCGTCGTCAGCGATCGTAATTGAGCAAGATACAGGTAAAGTTTTGTTTGATAAAAATCCGAATGAAAAGTTACCACCTGCTAGTATGACAAAGATTATGACAATGCTATTAATTATGGAACAAGTTGAAAAAGGAAAACTAAAACTAAACGATAAAGTTAGAGCGAGTGAACACGCAGCTTCAATGGGCGGATCACAAATCTTTTTAGAACCTGGGGAAGAGATGACTGTAAATGAAATGTTAAAGGGCATTGCAATTGCATCTGGAAATGATGCATCGGTTGCAGTAGCTGAGCATATCGCTGGTTCAGAAGAAGGTTTCGTAAATATGATGAACAAAAAAGCGAAAGATCTAGGATTGAAAAATACACATTTTCAAAATCCGACAGGTCTTCCAGCGAAAGATCATTATTCTACAGCGAATGATATGGCTATTATGGCGAAAGAGTTGATGAAGTATCCACTTATTCGAAAATACACAGGTAAATATGAAGACTATTTACGTGAAAATACGGATAAGAAGTTTTGGCTTGTTAATACGAATAAGCTAGTACGTTTTTATCCTGGAGTAGATGGAGTGAAAACAGGCTTTACGACAGAAGCGAAATATTGTTTAACGGCATCGGCTGAGAAGAATGGTATGCGTGTTATTTCAGTTGTAATGGGAGCACCTACATCAAAAGAGCGGAACAATCAAGTAACGAAGCTTCTTGATTATGCATTTGGACAATACATGACAAAGAAATTATATACACGTGGTGAGAAAATTAAGACTGTACAAGTAGGAAAAGGTAAGGAAGAAAAAGTAGATTTAGTTGCGTCAGACAATGTGTCTCTTCTTATGAAGAAGGGCGAAAATATGGACAAAGTTAAACAAGAAGTGATTGCTGAAAAGAAAGTGAAGGCACCGATTAAAAAAGGTGATGCACTTGGCACACTTGTTATTAAAAGAGATAAAGATGTTTTATTAAAACAAACAATTGTAGCGAAAGAAGATGTTGAGGCAGCGAGCTGGTGGGAGTTATTTAAAAGAAGTTTTGGGATGTTTTCAACATCAAAATAGCGGCGGAAATTTTGATGTTTTTCTGTTCGTATTTACTGAAATAATTGCTGAAAGGTTTCACTTTATGACGAAATAGTTCTTCTTTTGTCAGTAGGAAGGATTCTGATTTTATATCACGAAAATCTTATGTTAATGAGTAAAGTTTGAGCATAAGGAGGAAATCGTGTGAGTCTTTCCATGCATTTAGAAGTAAAACGTGACGTCTTATGTGTGAGGCTAGAGGGCGAGTTAGATCATCATACTGCTGAAGAGTTGCGAACGAAAGTCACAGATATGATTGAGACACATGGTGTTCATCATATTGTTTTGAGCCTAGAGAACTTAACATTTATGGATAGTTCTGGTTTAGGCGTTATATTAGGCCGATATAAACATGTAAAGGGATTAGGTGGAGAGATGGTTGTCTGTGCAATTTCACCGCCCGTTAAACGTTTATTTGAAATGTCAGGTCTATTCAAAATTGTTCGTTTAGAAGAAAGTGAAGCGCATGCGCTCGCTACGTTGGGGGTGGCGTAGATGAGAAATGAAATGAACCTTCAATTTTCAGCGTTAAGTCAGAATGAATCATTCGCTCGTGTTACGGTAGCTGCTTTTATTGCGCAATTAGACCCGACGATGGAAGAACTAACAGAGATTAAAACAGTTGTGTCAGAAGCGGTTACAAATGCAATTATTCATGGGTATGAAGGAAATGCAGAAGGTGTTGTTTATATTTCAGTGATTTTGGAAGAAGCGATGGTGAAACTCACGATTCGAGATGAAGGGATTGGTATCTTTAACTTAGATGAAGCAAGACAACCCCTTTTTACAACTAAACCTGAATTAGAGCGTTCCGGAATGGGATTTACTATCATGGAAAATTTTATGGATGAAGTAGAAGTTATTTCAAACGAATCTTTCGGGACAACAATCCATTTGACAAAATACTTATCAAATAGTAACGCTCTATGCAATTAAGGAGAATAGCCAATGGACATAGAGGTCAGAAATGAGAAGAAGAAACCTCAGTTAAAGGACCACGAGCTAAAAGCGTTAATTCAAAAAAGTCAAGATGGAGATCAACAAGCGAGAGATACAATCGTTCAAAGTAATATGCGTCTCGTATGGTCGGTTGTACAGCGATTTCTTAATCGAGGATACGAACCAGACGATTTATTTCAAATTGGATGTATTGGGCTCTTAAAATCGGTAGATAAATTTGATTTATCTTTCGACGTGAAATTTTCAACATATGCAGTTCCAATGATTATCGGTGAAATACAACGATTTTTACGTGATGATGGATCAGTGAAAGTAAGTAGATCTTTAAAAGAAACAGGAAACAAAGTCCGAAAGATGAGAGACGAGCTTTCGAAAGAATTTGGAAGGGCTCCAACGATTAATGAGGTAGCAGAGGCTCTTGAACTAACGCCGGAAGAAGTTGTCCTGGCGCAAGAAGCGAGTCGTGCTCCTTCGTCGATACATGAAACTGTGTATGAAAACGATGGAGATCCAATTACTATTTTAGATCAAATTGCAGATCAATCGGAAACGAAATGGTTTGATAAAATTGCTTTAAAAGAAGCAATTAGAGAATTGGATGAACGAGAAAGGCTAATTGTGTATTTGCGCTATTATAAAGACCAAACCCAATCAGAAGTAGCGGAGCGCATAGGCATTTCGCAAGTACAAGTTTCAAGACTTGAAAAGAAAATATTAAAACAGATGAAAGATCGAATAGATGAATAGCTATCTATTCGATTTTTTTTATTGTCACGAAAAGGAGAAGATTACAACTATCGCTAAAAAATTTACAGAATTTATTGGTAATTTAGTTAATTTAAACTATAATCCAAATATGAACTTGTCACAAAGGGGGAAGGAAACATGGAAACGAGGCAACAATGGGGAACGAGGGCTGGATTTATTTTTGCAGCAATCGGTTCCGCTGTTGGACTAGGGAATATATGGCGTTTTCCTTATACAGCGTATGAAAACGGGGGAGGCGCATTCTTTTTACCGTACTTATTTGCATTATTAACGACTGGTATTTCATTGTTAGCTTTCGAGTTTGCTCTTGGGCATCGTCATCGTGGTTCGGCGCCACTTACATTCTTCCGTATTCATCGACGTGCTGAATTTATTGGATGGTGGCAAATGTGTGTGACATTTATTGTTTCAACATATTACGCTGTAATCATTGCTTGGTCTATTTCGTATACGTACTTTGCAATTACTGGAGCATGGGGGAAAGACACGCAATCATTTTTATTTAAAGAATATTTACATGTTGCAGATAAGCCAGGACAATTCGGGGGGCTCGTACCAGAAGTATTAATTCCGTTAGCTCTCGTTTGGATTATTGTGCTTGGTGTTGCGTTTAAAGGAGTTAAAAAAGGAATCGAAGTTGTTAACCGCATTTTTATTCCTTTACTAGTTGTTATGTTCCTTATTATCGTTGTTCGTGCAGTGACGATGGAAGGTGCGATGCAGGGGCTAGATGCATTCTTTAAACCAGATTGGAGTCGTATTTTTGATGGGAAAGTATGGCTTGCTGCTTACGGTCAAATTTTCTTTAGTTTATCTTTAGCATTCGGAATTATGATTACGTATTCTAGTTATTTACCGAAAAACTCAGATACAACAAATAATGCTTTTATTACAGGATTTGCAAATTCAGGATTTGAATTATTGGCAGGTATTGGTGTCTTTGCAGCTCTTGGATTTATGGCGAATAACATGGGGGTACCGGTTGAGAAAGTAGCTAGTGCTGGTGTAGGACTTGCATTTGTAGTATTCCCGCAAATTATTAATGAGTTACCGATGTCGCCGTTATTTGGTGTATTATTCTTCTTATCTCTAACTGTTGCTGGAATTACATCACTCATTTCACTTGCAGAAGTATGCTTTGCCGCTGTATCTGAAAAATTCAGCTTGAGTCGTCAAAAGACGATTGGAATTATGGGAACGCTATTAGTATTAGTTTCTCTTGTTTTTGCAACACGTGGTGGACTTATGTTCCTAGATGTTGTTGATTACTTCGCTAACAATTTTGGATTGATTACAATTGCACTCGTTGAAGTAGTTACAATAGGACTAATCTTGCGCCGTTTACCAGTTTATCAAAATCATGCAAATTTTGTATCTGATATAAAGTTAGGAACGTTTTGGAGAGTGAGTTTACTCGTTATTACTCCACTTATGTTAGGGTATATGTTAATTGATGGTACAATCCAAAACATTAAAAAGAACTACGGAGGTTATCCAACAGAGTTTGTTGTAACGTATGGCTGGTCGATAGCGGCAGCGTTTCTTATAGTTGCACTAGTCATTAGTCTGAAGAAATGGAATGCACAAATACATTCAGACTCTGTCCAGCTTGAAAAAGAATGGAAGGACCGAGGTGTTTCATGATGAGTGGATCAGCGATTATGATGATGGTTATAGGTATGGTAGTCATTTGGGGAGGACTTGCATTAAGTATTGCAAATTTATTTAAGAAAAAGGCATAAGCTAAAAACATCTGTACCGAAATGGTACAGATGTTTTTTTTATGAAAAAATTGTATTAGAAAAAATTCCAATAACCATACTACAACTACGAGGAAGAGTGAAGGGGTGAATGAAAATTGGAACAAACGATTTATATTAAAATGCGCAATCGCTTAAAAGTGTCTCCTACGTATGAAGTAAAGCTGAGCGATGTTGCTCAACTTGCCGGAGATTCTTTTGTAGTTGAGTTGTTACAAAATGAAATAGTCTACAAAATAACAGCGCATGATAAAACACATGTTGTAATTGATGTTATGAAAGTGATTGAGATTATTCAACAAAAAGCGGCTCACATACAAATTAATTTACTTGGTTCTGGACAAACTCTTGTTGAAATTATATATGAAAAAAAGAAAGTGCATCCGGTTTTCTTCGGACTTGTATGGTTGTTACTTTTCATTGGAGCGGCCCTTGCGATCATTTATTTCCATGAAGATGTAAGTATGCAACAAGTACACCAACGGTTATATTACATGATTACTGGAGAATTTAAGGCGCAACCACTTTTATTTCAAATTCCTTATTCATTAGGTCTTGGATTAGGTATGGTCTTATTTTTTAATCATGTATTTCAAAAGAGAATTAATGAAGAGCCGAGCCCGTTAGAAGTTGAGATGTTTCAATATCAGCAGTCGCTTGATCAATATGTAATTGTTCATGAAAACAAGGATAATATGAAACAGATTGCTGATGATTGAGTGTGCATTTGTTGTATTAATTGGCTTAGCTGGAGGGATTGCAGTAGGTAGCGGATATGTCGCGTTTTTAGCTGTACTTGGTATAATCCCTCGTTTAGCTCAATTAACGAGAAGTGGAAAGCATATTCAATACTTTGAGTGGGCGGTCATTGCAGGTACTTTAACAGGGGCTTGGTGTAGTTTGAAAAATATTACATTTCAAACGTCACAATATTGGCTTGTTATATTAGGGATATTTTGTGGCACATTCATTGGAATGCTCGCTGCGGCGTTAACGGAAGTGTTAAACGTTTTACCTATTTTAGCGAAACGAGTAAGGGTAGAGGAGAAAATTATTGTTTTACTCGTTGCTCTTGTACTTGGGAAAGTAATAGGCTCGTTGTTTCACTGGATTTATTTCGTAAAGTAGGAGGCAATATATATGGCAGGGCGAAAATTGAAGGACGATTACATAAATAAAGTGAAGGAGTACCATCCAAAACCGAACTATTTCATAAATTGTGTGAAGGCATTTCTTGTTGGTGGACTCATTTGTACAGTCGGAGAAATATTGATGAAATTTTATATACATTATTTTCACTTTAGTGAACAAGAGGCGGGAAATCCGACAGTTGCAACGCTTGTTTTATTGTCGGCGATTTTAACAGGGTGTGGTGTATATGATAAAATCGGGCAGTTTTCTGGAGCGGGATCAGCAGTACCAGTTACTGGATTTGCGAATTCTATGGCGAGTGCCGCACTAGAGCATAGGAGTGAAGGGATTGTTCTAGGAATCGCTACTAACATGTTTAAGCTTGCAGGAAGTGTCATTGTATTTGGAGTCGTCGGTGCATACATTATCGGGTTAATAAGATATACATTTCAAATTTTAATGTCTTAAAGGAGGGGTGGGTATG
Source organism: Bacillus cereus group sp. BfR-BA-01523 (assembly GCF_022662615.1). NCBI lineage: Bacteria > Bacillati > Bacillota > Bacilli > Caryophanales > Bacillaceae > Bacillus > Bacillus cereus group sp. BfR-BA-01523. Next base: position 368,095 of record NZ_JAKUDX010000003.1, on the reverse strand, counting down.
AGATTGACAGGAAAACAAACGTGGGTATTTCAAAATGATATCTTCGTGAATGCAACTGGTACTGCTGTCGGTCCGAAAGAAGCTGAAGGCCCTCTTGGAAAGGATTTTGATATTTCATATTCTGACTTACATTGCGGAGAGGAAAACTGGGAACTTGCTGAACGAAGGTTAATGTCAGACTCAATTCAACAAGCGATGCAAAAAGGGAATATAAAAAAATCGCAAATTGATTTCTTTTTAGCGGGAGATTTATTAAACCAAACAGTGACAGCAAATTATGTTGCTCGTGAGTATGGTATTCCTTTTTTAGGGATGTTCAGCGCTTGTGCGACGTCAATGGAAACGTTGGCGATTGGATCAGCTTTTATAGATGGTGGATTTGCGAATCGTATTTTAGCTACAGTAAGTAGTCATAATGCGACGGCTGAAAGACAATTTCGTTCCCCAACAGAATACGGAGGACAAAAGCCAGGGACAGCAAACTCAACTGTTACCGGAGCAGGGTCAATATTAATTAGCAATGAGGAGAGTGCAATTAAAATAACAGCAGCAACAATTGGTAAAGTGCAAGATTTAGGAATTGCTAATCCTTTAGATATGGGATCAGCGATGGCACCAGCTGCTGCTCATACAATTCAACAACATTTTGAAGATTTGAGAAGAAGTGCAGCTGATTATGATCTTATTGTTACTGGTGATTTATCGGCTGTTGGGACACCAATTGCGAAACAACTTTTACTTGAGGAAGGGTATGATTTGGGGAATGTATACAATGATTGTGGATTAATGATTTACAATTCAAATCAAGAAGAAGTGTTTGCAGGGGGCAGTGGTTGTGCTTGTTCAGCTGTTGTAACATACGGCCATTTATTGCGTGAAATGCAAAAAGGGAATTTACAAAGAATTTTTGTCGTTGCAACTGGAGCTCTATTAAGCCCCATGATGATGCAACAGAAGGAAACGATTCCAACGATTGCGCATGGTGTTGTGTTTGAAAGCGTTAAAGGAGAGTGAATTGTGGATTTTATATATGCATTTCTTGTAGGAGGAGCTATTTGTGTAATTGGACAAGTGTTGCTAGATTTCGCAAAGTTAACACCGGCACATTTAATGGCAACTTTTGTAGTCGCCGGAGCTATTTTAGACGGATTCGGATTGTACGATCAGCTTATAAAATTTGCAGGTGCTGGGGCAACAGTCCCTATTACAAGTTTTGGACACTCACTATTGCACGGGGCAATGCATGCAGCAGAAAAACATGGATATTTAGGAATTGGAATCGGTATGTTTAGCTTAACGTCTGCGGGGATTTCAGCAGCGATATTATTTTCATTTTTTGTTGCACTTATATGTAAACCGAAAGGATAAATCAAATGAGACGAAGGGTTGTTTTGGTCACAGATGGAGATGAATATGCAAAGCGGACAATTGAGCTGTTAACAAAGGAATTTGGGGGGAGGTGTATTTCAGCATCGCAAAGTAATCCGACCAAATTGACAGGGAAGAAAGTTGTTGAGCTTATTATGCAAACGCCATATGACCCTGTATTTGTCATGTTTGATGACAGCGGATTTATAGGAGAAGGATCTGGTGAAAAGGCGTTAAAGTATGTCGCAACACATAAACAAGTTGATGTACTCGGTATTTTAGCAGTAGCATCTAATACACATCATTGGGAATGGGCGCGTGTAGATGTAAGTGTAGATCGGAATGGGAATTTGACAGAATATGGCGTTGATAAATTTGGACTCCCAGATGGTGAAATTGGCAGGATTAGTGGGGATACGATTTATTGTTTAGATGGTCTGAATGTTCCTGTCATAGTGGGGGTCGGTGATATTGGCAAGATGTGTGGAAATGATGAATGGGAGAGAGGATCACCTATTACTAGAAAGGCGATTCAATTAATTTTGGAAAGGAGTGGCTTTTATGACGAAGCCTAAAAAAGTGAATATCCCGATTTCATCTTTTTTAAGTGATAATGAAAATTATTTAAAGCAAACAGTTGGGCTTGGTGTTACATACGATGTTGGCATTCGTAAATTTCAAATTTTAAATAAAGAAATTGGTGTGTTATTTGTAAATGGACTTTGTGATACGAATTATATTATCCCTATTTTAGAAGAAGCGGTGGATACAAATGAAATAAGGGATGTAGAAGAAGATACAGTAAAGCTTTTAGAGAATCGTTTAATTCATCAACAAGTAAGTAAAGTAAAAACGATGGATGATGTAATGCTCCAAGTATTATCAGGACTCATTGTTATATTTGTGGAAGGTGAAACTGAAGCGTTCGCAATAGATGTTCGTAGTTATCCGGGCCGGACACCCACAGAACCAGATACAGAAAAGGTAGTGCGTGGTGCAAGGGATGGATTTGTTGAAAATATCGTTGTAAATACAGCGTTAATTCGTAGAAGAATACGCGATCCACGTCTTCGAAATGAAATGATTCGAGTAGGGGATAGATCGCAAACGGATATTTGTATTACATATGTACAAGATGTTGCAAATCCGGATTTAGTTAAGATTATAAAACAAGAATTAAATAATATTGAAGTAGATGGGATTACGATGGCGGATAAAACGGTAGAAGAATTTGTAGTGAAACAAGGTTATAATCCATTCCCGCTTATCCGATACACAGAGAGACCAGATGTAGCAGCAAATCATCTGTTAGAAGGACATGTGTTAGTACTCGTTGATACATCACCAAGTGCTATGATCACTCCAACAACATATTTTCACCATTTACAGCATGCAGAAGAGTTTAGACAAAATCCAGCTGTAGGTACATTTTTACGTTGGGTACGTTTTTTAGGTGTTATATTTTCGCTATTCTTACTGCCATTTTGGCTAGTTTTTGTTTTTGATCCGACTCTTTTACCGGAAAGCCTTGCTTTCATTGGACCAAATAAGATGACGCATTTACCGATTTTATTACAAATTTTGATGGCGGAAGTCGGACTCGAATTTTTAAGAATGGCCGCCATTCATACACCGACATCATTGTCGTCGGCAGCAGGATTAATTTCTGCCATATTAATTGGTCAAATTGCAATTGATGTAGGTTTGTTTGTACCAGAAGTTATTTTATACGTAGCCGTTTCTATGATTGGGTCATTTGCAACGCCGAGTTATGAACTTGGACTTGGAAATAAGGTCGGAAAATTGTTTGTCATTATTTTAACAGGCATATTTCATGAAATGGGATTTGTCATTGGAATGACGATGTTGATTCTGTTTTTAACATCTATAAGAAGTTTGCAAACACCGTATTTATGGCCGTTTTTACCGTTTGATTGGGGCGCGTTAACGAAAATTTTACTTCGTCCAACTATGTCTAGTTTAAAGGTTCGTCCAAGTATTGTAAGACCTCAAAATGTGCGAAGACAAAAATAAGCGGGAGTATGCTCCGCTTATTTTTTATTGAAAATTTATTGTTTTTTTAACAAAAATCAAACATTTTTTTTGTACAATTAGAGTAGATATTGTGTATGGAAGGGGAAGAGGACATGATTAAACTATTTGTAAGTGATTTAGATGATACACTCGTTTACAATATGAATGATATGCAAAAAGAAGATGAACGAGCGCTTTGTTGGCTAGCTGAAAACGGGACAAATATTTGTTTTGCCTCTGGCCGTTTTACTCACCGAATTGATGAGGCGGTAAAAAGGTTTTCGTTCCCGTATTACACAACTAGTTTAAATGGAGCGACAATGATACTACCGGATGGAAAAGTATTTCATGAATCGAGTTTTGAAGATGGGGTTGCCCAGGAAATATATCGATATATACATAAAAAGGGACTAGCAGATATTGTTTGTGCAAATGAGCAGCGATATACAAAAAGGAAGAATGAACATCACCATACTTTTGAAGAGTATATGGGAGTGCATATTGCTGAAATCGAAGAGTTAGAAGAGGAATTTGGGAAGACTGTACATCCTGCGAAATTATTTGTTTTTGGCGAAGAAGAAAAAATTGTAGCATTAGATCAAGAGTTGAGAGATACATTTCATAGCGAAGCGGAAGTCTTTATATCGGGTAAGCGATATGTTGACATTATGCCAAGAGGTGTAAGTAAAGGAAGCGCTCTGAAGCGGTTAATGGAACATTTACAAATTGAAGCAAATGAAGTTGCATGTATTGGAGATTCTTTCAATGATATTTCTATGTTTGAAGTAACCCCGCACTCCTTCACCCTCCATCATGCCCATCCGTATGTGAAGGAGAAAGCAAATCATGTTGTCCGTTCGGTTGAAGAAGCTATTATGAAATTACCGTTACTTGTATAAAAAAGAAGCTCGTCACTGGCGAGCTTCTTTTTTTACTTGAATAAAGATTTAACGAAATCAATGATACTAGAGAAGAAATCTTTTACTTTATCTAGGAAACTTTGCCCTTCTTCAGATCCTAAGAAGGCAGACACATGGTCTTTTGCTTTCTCTAATTGGCTACCAACTTGGTTCCAATCGATATTAAGATTTTTCATTTTATCAAATAACGATACTAAGTTATCCAACTGTTCATCTGTTAATGTAATACCGAGTTGATCAGCAATTTTTTTAATTAATGTACGTAAATCTTCAGTTGTTTTTGGCTGTTCTTTTGCAATTTCTTCTTTAATTTTTGCAACAAGTTGAACTGCTTTTTCTTCGCCGATTTTATCACCAAGCTGGGCTGTTTGTACCATTTCTTCATTGGCTACTTTTTTTACTTCTTCAGGAATGGCTTTGTTTGATGTTGTTTCATAGGCCTTCATTAAACCTGTTAAAGCAGCAGTTCCTGAAACTTTAAATGGTGCAGTAATTTGAATCTCTGCATCTTTCACACCTGCTGTAATAAGTGCATTTGTGTACATTGCATCTGTTATCGAATTAATGTTTTTTGAGCGTACAATGAGACCTGACCCTGGTTTTGTGTATGTAATCATAGAAGAGGAAATTGCTCTCGTACCAATTTGCGCTTTTGGAACGATGCCCTCTAGAAATTTATGTTCTTCCGCATTAGATACAGTAATAATTTGTGCATCTTTTGGTGCTTTCATTTCTTTCAAAAGATCTTGTTTCTGTTGTTCAGATAAGTTTTCTCCTAGTGTAACAATTGATTCTCCCTCAATGATGTCTGCAAATGAAGCTGTTGGCATAATAAATACGGCTACAGCTAATAGCAGAGCTAGTAATTTCGTTTTCACGAAAAATCGCTCCCTTTCTCTTTCTTAAATTTTCGGGCAACACAGTTATTATAGTATATTTTTCTTATTTGTCACCTAGCTTCTTCCACATTTCAAAAAAGAAGTATGCAGATTGTCGGATTCTTTTTGTTTCTCGTCATGAATATGGTAATATAGTGCTGAGATAGTTGAAAGGAGACATATACATATGAAAACTTTAGGATACATATTAATGGAAAATGGCGAAAAAATCGATTTAGAATTTTTCCCAGAAGAGGCACCAAAAACAGTAGAAAACTTTAAAAAATTAGCAGAGCAAGGATTTTATGATGGTGTGACATTCCACCGCGTTATTCCTGGCTTCGTAAGCCAAGGTGGAGACCCAACAGGCACAGGTGCAGGTGGCCCAGGTTACTCTATCCCATGTGAAACTGATGGAAATCCTCATAGACATCTTGTTGGATCACTTTCTATGGCACATGCTGGTCGTAATACAGGTGGTAGCCAATTTTTTGTTGTTCATGAGCCACAACCGCATTTAGATGGCGTACATACTGTATTCGGTAAAGCAACAAGCGGTATTGAAACGGTATTAAACATGCGTCAAGGCGATGCAATGAAAGAAGTTAAAGTTTGGGAAGAATAAGTTACGAGAAAAAGAGAGCGATTTTGCTCTCTTTTTTTATTTCCTATAAACAGGGATTGGTATATATTTTAAAGTATATGACACAAATAGGGCGGCTACTAACGTTAAATTATATTGTTCATGAGAACAAACTTTTAACAAAATACATAGGATGGAGTACGAATTATATGCTTCAATAAATGTATTTCTCTTAACATATTGCTTTTGGTAGAACTACTTTGTTCAAAAGTGGTTAATAAGTGAAATGTGATGAGAAAGGGATTTTTCTTTTAGTTCCTATATAGTATTGTCTCTTTTTTGAGCGGTGTAATAGAAAGAAATAGCGTGGAAACATATATTTGACTTTCTTCTTAACGCTTTGTATGATTATCAAGTTGTTTCAGCCCCTTCTCACTCTGGTAAAAATATTGTAGAATGAATGTGATATGAAAAGAGTGATTGAGGGGATAAATAGTTTGTAACTTTTGTAAGAAGGGATAAGGGTTATGTTAATTCGTTTTAAAAAAAGTTATGAAAAAATTGCAATGGGGCTTCTTTCATTTATGCCAACTGAAAAAGATGTGAAAACATTACAATTGACAATGAAAGAGTATGAGGCGAAAGAGGATTGGCAATTGTATTTGTGGAAACAAAATGAAGATTTTGTTGGGATAATGGGGATTATAAAAAAAGAAGATCAGGTATTGGAAATTCAGCATTTGAGCGTGAATCCGTCTCACCGTCATATGGGGATTGGGACGAAGATGGTTCAAGAGCTTAAGAGTAAATTTCTTGAGTTTACAATTTGCGGAAATGAGCAAACAGCAAGTTTTTGCAAAAAGTGTAAAGAGCTTGAACAAAATATACATTCATGAAAGCAGGGATAAGTAGTTTATTATCTCTGCTTTCTTTTTTGTAGTTGTTCGTGTCGTTCAGAAATGACGTCTGTTCGATCACGCAATGTGTGCTTATTTATGATGTATTCACCAGGAATGACGTTCGCATCTTTCCAAGAGAGGTTTTGTTTCTTACATAACTGTATGCATTGTTTTTCTAACGATACGTCTAATAATGGTAAAAATAACGGGGCGAAATTTTCCTTTTTGTGGATAGATTGTAATCTTTCATTTAATAAGAATGTAAGTTGTTTATGATCTATTCCGAATTGATGTAATTGCGCGCTGCTCTTTTCTAAAATTGTTATTGCGCTTTTTATCATCTTCTCTGCACCATTCCAATTGGATCGTCTATGATGGTATGAGGAAACAGCAATTTGAATGAGGCCGACTAAGTAATTGTCACGTTCTCCTCTAGGCTTTAATTTCCAATATTCTTCTAATATTTCATGACATTCAAAATAATCATAGTCTCCGTGAAAATGAATTAAAAATTGTATGTACTCGGTAGGATACATTTTTTTCGCTCCTGTCTAACGGTTATATGTACAGTGTATCATAGAAATATTAACAATAAGCGACTAGGGAAATATCCCTAGTCGCTTTATTGCTTCATATTAGCAGAAGCAAGCTGCTCCTACAATGATTAGTAAAATGAACAGTACAACTAGTAATGCGAATCCACCGCTAAAACCGCAATCAACGTGACCCATAGTTTTTTGACCTCCTACATTGTTCTTACTACATTGTTATCATATGAAGCGGTGGGCATTATGACATGGGCATAGGTCTATTTTTAATTAAATTTCTTAAAAAGGTTGGATAGAACATGAGTATGCTCTATACTTATGGTGTTATAGAAAAAATGTGGTGGGATGCTTTGTGCAGTATAATTTTAAAGTAGAGGCTTTTGAAGGGCCTTTAGATCTATTGTTACACTTAATAAATCGTTACGAAATTGATATATATAATATTCCTGTAGCGAAAATTACAGAGCAATATCTATCTTATGTCCATACGATGAAAGAATTACAATTAGATGTTGCCAGTGAGTATTTAGTAATGGCTGCAACGTTATTACAAATTAAAAGTAAAATGTTGTTACCGAAACAAGAAGAAGATGTACCTGATAACGGTGAAGACTTTATAGATGATCCTCGTCAAGAATTGATGGAGAGGTTAATTGAATATAAGAAATATAAGCAAGTTGCTACTGAGTTAAAAGAAAGAGAACAAGAAAGAGCACAGCTATATACACGTCCGCCAATTGATTTTACATCATTTCAACAAGAAGAGGAGACAAGCTTACCTCTTGATGTTACGTTATATGATATGTTAGCGGCATTTCAAAAGCTAATGCGTCGTAAAAAAGCAAAAACCCCCGTAACAACGCGAATTACTCGCCAAGAAATACCAATTGCACAGCGAATGACTGATATTCTACAACAGTTAGAAGTAAGAGGCGGTCGTCAAAGCTTTTATGATTTGTTTGCTGATGAAGAACGTGAAATAATGGTTGTAACATTTTTAGCGGTTCTTGAGCTAATGAAAAATCAACAAATCATAATTGAGCAGGAACATAATTTTGATGAAATTTTCGTATCAAGCTCTAATAAATCCGTATAGAGTTGATGTGAAGATGGGATAGAAATATTTTATCTCATGTTAGGTTTTAATGTATCGTTTGGAACGAGAGAAGAAATATTGAACCGAACGCATTTACTGTGATTCGGTTTTTTTATGTGTGTTTTTTATGGGAAATAGGAGGAAGGAGTTCGTAAAATGGATAGAAAAGAACAAAAGGCGATTATTGAAGGGCTTTTATTTGTTGCAGGTGACGAAGGGATTTATCCGGAACAGATAGCTAAAGTTCTGGAAGTTGAAGTGGAAGAAGTACTAAACAGTATAGAGGAAATGCAAAAAGAATGCGAAGGATCGAATCGCGGTTTGCAAATTGTACAATATGCAAAAGTGTATCGTTTTGCAACAAAGAAAGAACATGCTTCGTACTATCAAAAATTAATAGATACTCCAACCGCGGCTTCACTTTCTCAAGCAGCTCTTGAAACGTTGGCAATCGTTGCGTACCGTCAACCGATTACAAGGACAGAAATGGAAGAGATTAGAGGTGTGAAAACGGACAAGGCATTACAAACGTTAGTTTCACACTTACTTATAAAAGAAACGGGAAGAGCGGAAGGACCAGGGCGCCCTATTTTATACGGAACGACGAAAGAATTTTTAGATACGTTTGGTTTGAAAACATTAGATGATTTACCACCTCTTTCGGAAGAAAATGAACAAATGAATGAAGCAGATTTATTCTTTGGTTCTTTACAGGAATTATCAAAATAAAAGCTTAGCATTTTGCTAAGCTTTTTTTGTATATCAATTACAGAGCGTGCCATACTAAATGAAAAAAGGAGACGAGTTATGAAAGGTGTACGGAGTATTCTATTGTTGGTTTCTGTTTTATTATGTTTTTCGTTAAACAGCGCATCGGCTAAAAGATATATGATGTCTATTCATACTGCGTCTTCTATACATATGCATCGGCAACATTTTGGTAAAATGAAAGTGAGTTTTTTAAAAGTTGGACAAGGTGATGCGACACTTATTACATTGCCAAATGGTCAAACGATGTTAATAGATGGGGGCCCTTATGAAGCGGGAGAGGTTATTATTCAAAAACTAATTGAAAAAGGAATTAATCATTTAGATGTGATTGTAAGTACTCATCCTGATATGGACCATATAGGGGGGCTTATTCCAATTGTAGAACAAATGCCGGTTTCACTCGTATTAGATAGTGGAAAAACATATAGTTCATTTACTTATCATACGTATCGGAATAATATTAAAAAAAGGGGCATACCTTTCATTTCAGTGAAGGAAGGACAATACATACCGTTAGATCCACATGTTTCTATACAAGTATTAAACAATGGTAAATCGAAAGACGAGAATAACGAGTCCTCAATTGTGTTAAAGATTCGATATGGTAAAGCGGACTTTTTATTAATGGGTGATGCGGATATACGGACGGAAAATGAAATATTAAAGCAATTTGATGTACATGCAGATGTATTAAAAGTTGGGCATCATGGCTCGTATACTTCAACGAGTGAAACATTCTTAAAAAAAGTAGATCCACAATTCGCTATTCTTTCGTACGGGAGTAGAAATCCGTATGGGCACCCTCATCAGAGTGTAGTAAGACGATTAAAACAGCGTGGTATAATGATATATGGAACAAACAAGCGAACTGTGGAAATGGAAACAGATGGTGAACATATTACTATGGGGGCAAGCGGTCTTATGCCATTACTTAAGTAACTAATTATATAAGAGGATATTATCCATTTTGGTAAAAATGGATAATATATATTAGAATGAAAAAGAAATCAATTTCCTTTTTTCGCTGAACGAAGAGGAAATTTCATTAGAATGTATAGACAACTACTTGTGTGTATATTAAGATGGAATTAGGCGAATAAGGTAATAATAATAAGTAGGTATTTCATGGGAAAGGGTCGATGAAAATGAAAACGCAGGTTGTCATCAATGCCGAAATTTATACAGGTAAAGAAGTAGTGGGAAACGGATTTATTCGTTACACAGAAACAGTTAAAGAAATTGGTTTGATGGCTCAATATGTATCACAAGAAAATGAAACTGTGTTAGATGTGGCAGGAAAGATTGTGATTCCAGGTATGATTGATGTTCATATTCATGGTGGATACGATATTGATGCGATGGATGCAAATAGCGATGGATTAGTAACTCTTGGTAAAGAAATGTTAAAAGAAGGAGTTACAACTTACTTCCCAACAACAATGACACAAGCTCCAGAAGCGATTGAAGCGGCGCTAAGTGCTGCGAAGGAAGCGAAAGACAAAGGAGCACATTTCGAATATATTCACTTAGAAGGACCATATGTTTCAAAAAAACGTGCGGGTGCACAACCACTTGAACATATTGTTCCTGCGAGTATCGAGCAATTTAAACAATGGCAGGAAGCAAGCGGCAATCTAATTAAATTAGTAACATATGCACCGGAAGAAGAAGGTGCGTTAGAGTTTGAAAAGTATCTTGCTGAAACAGGTGTTGTTGGCACAATGGGGCATACAGATGCAATTGATGCACAACTGAAAAATAGAAAAATTACACATGCAACACATTTATACAATCAAATGCGTGGATTACATCATCGTGAACCAGGAGTTGTTGGTCATGTGTTATTAAATCCAGATGTAATGGTTGAAGTAATTACAGATGGTATTCACATTCACCCTGATATGGTGAAATTAGCATATAAATTAAAAGGACCGAAAAAAGTAAGTGTCATTACAGATGCAATGCGTGCAAAAGGTCTTGAAGAAGGATTATATGAGCTTGGCGGACAGCCAGTACATGTAAAAGATGGCAGTGCCCGATTAGAAGATGGAACGTTAGCTGGTAGTATTTTAAAAATGGATCAAGCTTTCCGAAATGTAATTGAATTTACAGGATGTTCAATCGAGGAGGCAGTGTTAATGACATCAGTTAACCAAGCAGAAGAATTTGGATTAAATAATAAAGGTGCGTTAGCGGTAGGTAAAGATGCAGACTTTGTTGTTATGACTGAAGAATTACATGTATATGATACGGTTCGTTTAGGAATTCATATGAAGGAAGGGAAGTAATTAGATGAATATTCTAGTTGTAAAAACTCCAGAAGAATTAGCAGAAGCAGGTTATAAGTTAATTAAAGAGGTTGTAAAATCAAAAGAAAATCCAACTTTAGGAATGGCTACAGGAAGCTCTCCATTAGGTATTTATGCAGAAATGCGAAAAAATAAACTTGATACAAGTCATGCAACCACTGTAAACTTAGATGAGTACGTAAATTTACCACACGAAGATAAAAACAGCTATCACTATTTCATGCAAGAACAGTTGTTTGATTATCTTCCATTTAAACAAACTTATGTACCAAACGGGATGGCAAGTGATTTAGAGGAAGAGTGCAAACGTTACGAGAGCATTCTAGCTACTAACCCAGTTGACCTACAGATTCTTGGAATCGGTGAAAACGGTCACATCGGATTTAACGAGCCAGGAACAGCATTTAATTCTCCAACTAACATTGTTGAATTAACAGAATCTACACGCCAAGCAAACCTTCGTTTCTTCGAAAAAGAAGAAGATGTGCCAACTCATGCGATTACAATGGGAATTGGAAGCATTATGAAAGCGAAACAAATTCTACTTGTTGCTATGGGGCCTAAAAAGGCAGAAGCACTTAAAGAGTTATTGCAAGGTGAATATAGTGAAGCGTGTCCTGCTACAGTTTTACAACGTCATCCGAATGTAACCGTAATTGCTGATCAAGAAGCTCTATCTTTATGCAGTGAGGCGATTGCTGATGAACATCGACAAGTATTCACCATTTCCGATCTATTATCAGATTCAAGAGTGGGTGAAACAGCTAATTGAGGACGGCGAATGGAAGCCGGGAGACAAAATCCCATCTGAGAATGAACTTTGTGATAAGTTCGAAGTGAGTCGTATGACAATCAGACAGGCGATTAATAACTTAGTGGAACAAGGTTATTTATACCGGAAACGTGGGATTGGAACGTTCGTCCAACTTCCGAAAGTGGAGCAAAAGTTGCAAGGAATGACGGGATTCACAGAAGATATGATATCTCGTGGTATGAAACCGAGCAGCCAGTTATTAAGTTTCCGCCTAGTTCCAGCTACTGCTAAAATAGCAGACCGGCTGAGAATACAAGAGGGAGAATCGGTTTATGAAGTGAGACGTACGCGCTTAGCTGATGACGAACCGATTGCATTTGAGACGACATATTTGTCGCCAACTCTTGTGAAAGATATTAACGAAGAAATATTACAACAATCTTTATATGAACATTTAGAGAAAAAACTGGGCTTTAAGCTTGTTCGCGCTACTCAATCAATTGAAGCTTCAATTGCAACGGATAATGAAGCTGAACATCTGCATATTCCTAAAAAGGCGCCTGTACTTGTAATGCGTCAATGGTCATATGCAGAAGGTGAGTTACCGTTAGAGTATGTGAAATGTATTTATCGTGGGGATCGTTACAAGTTTATTACGAACATCGCACGTAACAAGTAATATATTTCAGTTTGTGAAGTACAGTGAACTTTGATGTTTTCAACATGTAAAGAAATAAAAATACGACTCATCCTTATAAGGAGTGAGTCGTATTTTTATTATGAGAAATTACGTGGTTAACAGCATCTTTAACCGTATTTACTACATAGTGAGCGTGCTCTTTTACTGCGTCATCTGCTTGAGACATAGCAAAACTGTGAGGAGTTAAAGAGAACATTGGAATATCATTATAAGAATCCCCTATGCAAGCAATTTCCTCTGGTTGTATTTGAAATTCTTTTAATAAAATAGAAATAGCAGAACCTTTACTAATATTAGGTGGCATTACATCTAAACATTGTTCTGCTGAAATGAAGGTGCTAACTTTTCCGTGAAATTTTTCATCAATTTTGTTCTGAAGGAGTTGTAAGCTTTCTTTCGTTCCACCGATAGAAATTTTATTTGGAAAAATTGTATCATCAATTTTCTGTAATAGATTAGGTTCTTCAACAGAAGTCATCGTTACTTGTTGTTCAAGTTCATGAATAAACGGTGTTTTTTCTTCAATGTAGTAGTTATGTTCATCACTTACATAACGGAAATAAGGGTCTTCATTTGTCATAGCTAACAAATCTGGAAGAATGCTGGAATCGAAAGTTGCAGATAATAGCTGTTTATTTTCATGTGTATATACAAAAACACCATTTACACTAATGCGATGGAAATTTGTATTAACCGCTCTCATTAGGTCTGCAATTTCATTATCAAGTCTTCCAGAAGCAAAACAAAGAATTACATTTTGTTCAGCTAAGCTGCGTAAAGCGATAACATCTTTTTCGTCGATAAAACCTCCGTGTTGCATCATCGTTCCATCAATATCACTTACAAACATTTTAATCATGTTGCAATCTCCTTTCTATGTACAGTTGCCCTTACATTATACGCATCATATACAAACATGTCTAAAAAATGAATTTTTATTAAATGGTAGATGTTTTATATTGACGAAAAAGAAGAATGTTCTGTAACATAAAAGTAGGCTATTTAAGTACGAGGGTGGTGTTATATGAGTAATTATCTAGAAATTAAAAAAGTTTTAAATAATAATGTCATCATTGCTAGCCATCCTGAACACGAGGAAGTAGTAGTGATCGGTAAAGGAATCGGATTTGGGAAAAAGGCTGAAGATGTGTTGGAGCAAGAACAAATTGAGAAAATGTTTGTTTTAAAAAATGAGCGTGATCGAGAACAATACAAACTTTTAGTACCACATGTGAGTGAAAAGCTAATTGAATTGATGAATGATATTATGTTATATATTCAAGAAAAAGCGGAGTCTCCATTAAATGAACATATTCATATCGCTTTAACAGATCATATTTCTTTTGCAATTAAAAGGCTGAAACAAGGACTTACAATAGATAATCCTTTTTTAGTTGAAACGAAAATGCTATATCCAGAGGAATATAAAATTGCTGAAGGCGTTGTGCAACTTTTAAATTCTCGTTTGCAAATTACATTGCCAGAAGGGGAAGTTGGCTTTATCGCACTTCACATTTACAGCTCGCTTACAAACTCTGATTTATCTTCTGTTAATCAAAATTCTCGTCTTATTGCACAACTTGTGTCTTTAATTGAGACAAGCCTACAAATTACATTAGACCAAGAAAGCATTCATTATTTACGCCTTATTCGCCATTTACAATATGCTATTGAGCGGGTGAAAAAAGGAGAAAAAGTAGAAGAAGCACAGAGTTTTGCTGATTTATTAAAGTTGGAATATCCAGTTTGTTATAATTTGGCGTGGAAACTAGTCAAAGTAATGCAGAAAGAATTACAACTTCCTGTATATGAAGCGGAGAGTATTTATTTAACGATGCATTTACAACGATTAGTGAAAGTAGAACATGTGTAAAAAGACATATATTTTTGTCTAAAATGAAAACGTTAAAAAAAATGATTGAATCGCTTACAATAGTTATGTATAATAACTATTGCAAAGTTATACAAAATTCGACAAACACATTAAGGTAAATAACGAAAACGTTTGCTTTAATTATAGTGAACTTATACGTAATCCTATTTTTGACACGTGTTACTGATTCGATCAGGCATGAGTGGAGAAAAGTTGGGAATGTAAGCTAAAGAAAGGGACATACTACCCTTTGTATAGCTATCGTTCTATCTTTTTTTTCCTCATGCCTTTTTGGCGTTTGTCGAAAAGTATCAATATAGATAAGAGAGGAAGGGTTTCCATGTTTAAGAAGATCTTTGGTGTTCTTCAAAAAGTCGGAAAAGCGCTTATGCTTCCAGTAGCGATTTTACCGGCAGCAGGTATTTTACTTGGATTTGGTAATGCATTTCAAAATCCACAACTAACAAATGTTATCCCTGCTTTAAAAGCAGATTGGTTCGTAATGGTTGCAAAAATTATGGAACAATCTGGCGATATTATTTTCGCTAACCTTGCGCTATTATTCGCAGTTGGGGTAGCGATCGGTTTAGCTGGTGGAGACGGAGTAGCTGGTTTAGCAGCGTTCGTCGGATACTTAATTATGAACAAAACGATGAGTGTGTTCTTAGAAGTAGATAAACTAGTGAAAGTAACAAGCACTGGAACAGATCCAGTAAAAATTGGATTTTCAGATCCAGCATATGCAAACGTATTAGGAATTCCAACGCTGCAAACAGGAGTATTTGGTGGTATTATCGTCGGGATAGTAGCGGCATATTGTTATAATAAATACTTCAACATTGAATTACCATCATACTTAGGTTTCTTTGCAGGTAAGCGTTTCGTACCAATCGCAACTGCAACATTCTCTTTAGTGGTAGGTATTATCATGTGCTTCATTTGGCCATACATTCAAGGTGGCTTAAATACGTTCTCACATCAAATGATTGATGCAAATAGAACGATAGCAGCATTTATATTCGGTTTAATCGAACGTTCATTAATTCCATTTGGATTACATCATATTTTCTATTCACCGTTCTGGTTCGAATTCGGTCAGTATACAAATGCAGCTGGCGAATTAATCCGTGGTGACCAAAAAATCTTTATGGCACAGTTAAAAGACGGCGTAGAATTAACAGCAGGTACATTTACAACTGGTAAGTATCCGTTCATGATGTTCGGTCTTCCAGCAGCAGCTTTAGCAATGTACCATGAAGCACGTCCGGAAAATAAAAAATTAGCAGCTGGTATTTTAGGATCTGCTGCATTAACATCTTTCTTAACAGGTATTACAGAACCGCTTGAATTTTCATTCTTATTCGTAGCACCAGTATTATTCGGAATTCATGCAGTATTCGCTGGTCTATCATTTATGACAATGCAAATTTTAGGTGTTAAAATTGGTATGACATTCTCTGGTGGTTTAATTGACTTCATATTATTCGGTGTACTACCAGGTCGTACGGCATGGTGGTGGGTAATTATTGTTGGTCTTGTACTAGCAGTGATTTACTACTTCGGATTCCGTTTCGCAATCCGTAAATGGAACTTAAAAACACCTGGTCGTGAAGTAGCGAATGCTAATGAAGGCGCAGGGAAAACAGAAGCAGGAGAACTTCCACGTGAAGTATTAGTAGCACTTGGTGGTAAAGAAAACATTGCTTCGTTAGATGCTTGTATTACTCGTTTACGCGTTCAAGTTAACGAACAAAAAAATGTAAATAAAGACCGCTTAAAAGAGCTTGGAGCAGCCGGTGTACTTGAAGTTGGAAATAACATTCAAGCTATTTTCGGACCGAAATCTGACACATTAAAATCACAAATTCATGATATTATGTCAGGTCGTACACCTCATGTTGAAAAAGAAGCGCCTGTAAAAGTGGAAGAAGCTCCTCAACAGGTTGATGAAAATGAAACAATCGTTTCACCAATTGAAGGGAAAATCTTACCGATTACAGAAGTACCTGACCAAGTATTCTCAGGGAAAATGATGGGAGATGGATTTGCGATTGAGCCAACAGAAGGAACAGTAGTTTCTCCGGTTAATGGTGAGATTGTAAATGTATTCCCTACAAAACATGCGATTGGTATTCAGTCTGAAGGCGGAAAAGAAATTTTAATCCACTTCGGTATTGATACTGTAAAATTAAATGGTGAAGGCTTTGAAGCGCTTGTAGCACAAGGTGATAAAGTGAAGCAAGGACAACCATTATTAAAAGTAGATCTTGCATTTGTAAAAGAAAATGCACCATCTATTATTACACCAATCGTCTTTACGAATTTACAACAAGGACAACAAGTCGAATTGAAAAAAGATGGAAATGTTAAGAAGGGCGAAAACGCTATTATTGACATCCAGTAGGAATTTGACGCAAAATGTTTATAATTATAATAGGCGATGTGGTTGACCGAACATCGCCTATTATATACAATAGATGATGTAGTACTCACGTCTATACAACTAAAAAAATACTGTATTTGAAGGAGATAAATTATCATGGAAAAAATCTTTAAAGTAACTAGCGACTCAGGAATTCATGCTCGTCCAGCAACTCTACTTGTAAACACTGCAAGCAAATTTGGTTCTGACATTAACTTAGAGTATAACGGAAAAAACGTTAACTTAAAATCAATCATGGGTGTTATGTCTTTAGGAATTCAACAAGGCGCGGAAATTAAGGTCACTGCAAATGGTGATGATGCAGCTCAAGCACTAGCAGCTATCGAAGAAACTATGAAAAACGAAGGATTAGGAGAATAATGACTCTTAACATTCAAGGGATCGCTGCATCAAGTGGGATTGCTATTGCAAAGGCTTTCAGACTTGAGAATCCTGAATTTAACATTGAAAAGAAATCAATTACAGACGAAGCTGCTGAAATTGCACGCTTAGACGCTGCGCTTGAGAAAGCAAAATCTGAACTAGAAGCTATTAAGGACCATGCTTTTGCTGAGCTAGGTGCTGATAAAGCTGCTATCTTTGAAGCACATTTATTAGTATTAAATGATCCAGAATTAGTGAATCCAGTGAAAGATAAAGTAAATGGCGAAAAAGTAAATGCTGAATTTGCAATGGATGAAGTTGCATCAATGTTTATTTCTATGTTTGAAAACATGGATAACGAATACATGAAAGAACGTGCTGCGGATATTCGCGACGTAACAAAACGTGTTCTTGCACATTTACTAGGAATTAACTTCTCAAACCCTGGTACAATTTCTGAAGAAGTAATCATCATTGCTGAAGATTTAACACCATCTGATACAGCTCAGTTAAACCGTAAGTATGCAAAAGGTTTCACAACTGATATCGGTGGACGTACATCTCACTCTGCAATTATGGCTCGTTCTATGGAAATTCCAGCTGTTGTTGGTACGAAAGTTGTTATGGAGAAAATCCAAAACGGCGATATCGTAATCATTGACGGTTTAGATGGAGAAGTAATTGTAAACCCATCTGAAGAAACTCTTCGTTCTTTTGAAGAAAAGAAAGCGAAATTTGAAGAGCAAAAAGTTGTATGGGCAAAATTAAAAGACCAAGCAACTGTAACAAGTGATGGACATCACGTTGAGCTTGTTGCTAATATCGGAACACCAAATGATGTACAAGGTATTATCGATAATGGCGGAGAAGGTGTTGGTTTATACCGTACAGAATTCTTATACATGGGCCGTGACAATCTTCCAACAGAAGAAGAGCAGTTCGAAGCGTATAAAGCAGTTCTTGAAGGTGTAAAAGAAGATCAACCAGTCGTTGTTCGTACACTTGACATCGGTGGAGATAAAGAGCTTCCATACTTACATTTGCCAAAAGAAATGAACCCATTCTTAGGATACCGTGCAATTCGCTTATGTCTTGATGAGCAAGATGTGTTCCGTACACAACTTCGTGCATTACTTCGTGCTAGCGTATACGGTAACTTGAAAATTATGTTCCCAATGATTGCAACTCTTGATGAGTTCCGTCAAGCGAAAGCAATCTTATTAGAAGAGAAAGAAAGACTTGTTCAAGCGGGTACAACTGTTTCTGATTCTATTGAAGTTGGTATGATGGTTGAAATTCCAGCTTCAGCGGTATTAGCAGATCAGTTCGCAAAAGAAGTTGATTTCTTCTCTATCGGAACAAATGACTTAATCCAATACACAATGGCTGCAGACCGTATGAACGAACGTGTAGCTTACTTATACCAACCATATAACCCATCTATTTTACGTCTTGTAAAAATGGTTATCGATGCTGCTCATAAAGAAGGCAAATGGGCTGGTATGTGTGGTGAGATGGCGGGAGATTCACTTGCTATCCCATTATTATTAGGCTTAGGTTTAGATGAGTTCAGTATGAGTGCAACATCTATTCTTCCTGCAAGAACACAACTAAGCAAGTTGTCAAAAGCAGAAATGGAAACATTAGCAGAAAAAGCATTAACAATGTCAACTGCTGAAGAAGTTGTTGAATTAGTTAAAAGCATATAATAGTAAAAAAACCTGAGTCGATTCGAAATCGATCTCAGGTTTTTTCTATAAGAAAAGTAAATCTTATTTTGTTACTATAGAGGATAAAGAACAGAATTAGATAGCGACTGCGATAATATCAGTCGGGCATACACGTAAAATGCCAGTAAAAGTATTTTGATTTTGATTGTTCTTATCGTCTTTATTATTATTATTATCTTTGTCGTTATTATTACGAGCTAAAGCAGAGAAAAGAGCAACACCGTTACAGAATCCTTCAAAAATTACATTGCGGAATGATTGATGGCCTCTAATGCTTAAAAGAGAAATTTCTGTTCCAACTGAAATAGTAGCAAGTACGTTACATACAGCAGGTCGGTGTGGTCTAACTTCTTCTCTCTCTTTCTCGCGATGGTCGCGATGGTCACACTCTCTTTCACGATGATGACATTCTCTAAAGTTATCACAGCATCCAAATGATCCAAACATAATCCTCATCACCCCCTTCACACTTATAATCTATGTAAGTTCGGCAGTCGGTGACTGGACAGATAATGGAAATTTTTCTAGGGGATTTTCTCATTTTAAATGACTAGATGGGTATTTAGTATGGAATGATGTTTAAAATAGGGGAAATGTCACAAAAAAATGTAAAGACCACCGAAATGAATGAAATAGGTAGCCTTTACACTTTTTTACTTTTATATAAAACGATGATATATACAGGAAGAGCTAAGAGTAGTGGTGCAATGGATCGTGCAGTATGTTTTTCTGCTTCTAATTGTAACGCTTCTTCTTTAGGGAATTGTAACACTGATATGTTTGCAGCATCGCCAATAAAATATAGCAGTAGTACAGTTACTATGTAACTTAAAAGTGCGATAAAGCTTCCGTATGAACTCAATGAAAATCCCTCTCTTGTTATCTATTTGTTATCATTGTATCACAATTGTAACAAAAATACACGGTTATATTCCGATACTTTAACAAATTTCGACACAAAACGTCATATTTGTTTATGGGGATAGCATGAAAATTACGATTTTTCTATGTATAGATGTCGCATAATACATTGTAATATTACGGATGTGTGACAGAATATAAAAAAACGAAGGTAATGAAATTACCTTCGTTTTTTTATTATTTTGCCCATTCACTCACTTGTTCTACGCTCATGCGCGGTGCAGGGTGACCTTTTAAAGTTGATTCACCAATTGTAATAAGCATAATTGGTACGTAACGAGATGAAACATTGAATTCTTCCATTAATGCTTGTGGGTTGAAGCCACCAATAGCGCAAGTATCCCAGCCAGTTGCTTTAGCAGCAAGCATAAGTTGCATTGCTGCTAAAGCAGCATTTGAAAAGGCAGCATCTCGTGGGTATTGCTCCCGAGTATATGCAGATTCAATGTTTTTAGCTAAGCGCTCTTTTGCTTCTTCATTCATAAATCCTTGTTCTACAATTGGACCGTAAACAGGTTCAACATTTTTGTAAGCTTCTAAATCACCTAAAATAGCGACTACGGCAGAAGCATCAAGAATTTGTTGTTGGTTATAGGCAATTGGGTGTAATCGTTTTTGTACATCTTCGCCTTGGAAAACAAGGAATTTCCAGTGTTGCAAGTTCCAAGCAGAAGGTGCTTGCGCAGCTGCTTTTAAAATTTCATGTAACTCTGTAGATGAAATTTCTTTTTCAGGGTTGAATGCACGTGTAGATGTGCGTTCATATAAAACGTTAAAAAAGTCATTGTTTGTCATTATATATCCTCCAAATTACATATCAACTTAATATAAAATAAATGTAATATACTCTACTTACATTTTGTAATTTATTGAATTTAAGAATATAATACCTTTATTTTAATTGTCAAGTTTTAAATAGTAAGGCAGGGCATTCATACAAACGATACAATTCATATAATCATACACTAAAAAAGGAATTTCCAGAGCAGATAAGCGAAGATAACATTCTCAATTAGCTTGTTAATATGAGTTCCTCACAATTCTTTATAAAATGATTGTGAGGAATTCAGTAGAACAAGATATATGAAGTGAGTGAAGACTAGTGATGAACATACTACATTTTTTATTAGAGAATACTGTTTTCCAAAATGTATTACAAGATCTTCAGTTGAATGTCCTTTATATAGAAGATGGATGTACACATCAACAAACGATAGAAAACGTCCATCCAAAATGTATGTTTATAGCAAATAGTTTTGAAGAAGGAGAAATATTGTTTCATAGAACTAGACCACATATTGTAATTATGTATGTAACAGATTTTGCTCAAATAAAATATATAAAGAATATATATGATTCACGGAGTACATTCATTATCATTTGGGATCAACAGATAAACAATGAGTTTGCAGATTTACTACTGTTAGGAATACGTAATATTGTTATAGCACCAGTAACTCCACAAGTGGTACTAGAGGAAGTGAATAAGAGTTTATATCAACTTACTTTAGTGCGGCAAGTAGGTTTACAACAAGAATTGCTTCAAACGATGTTTGATTTTCAAAATGATTTATTATTTATAGTAGAAGATGATGAGATTGTTGATTGTAATACGAATTTTTTACAATTCTTCGGACATGATAATTTATTTACGTATCGTGAACAACATTTAGTGTTTGCAGAACATCTTATTAGAGAGAACGGATATTATTCGACGACTCACGATATAACATGGCTGGATGATACTTTATCAAATGGAAGAAGAATTAAAATGTACAATTATGAAGGAGAAGCATTTACTTTTCTATTACGTGCGACACCATTACCAGAAGACTTATCACGATTTATAGTAAAATGCACAGAGATTACAGAATTAGATGAAATCTATCAAGAGCAAGAAAGATTGGCTATGATAGATTCATTGACAGAAATATATAATCGCTTGAAATTCCAACAAATATTGGAGACAGAGTGGGAGAATGTATTACGTAATGATGAAAAAGTTGCACTTATTTTGTTTGATATAGATAATTTTAAATCAGTAAATGACACATATGGTCATGATTTTGGCGATTTAGCATTAGTACAACTTGCAGATCTTATGAAATCTAAAGTTGAAGATCAACATGTATTTGCAAGATGGGGAGGAGAGGAATTTATAATATTAGTGACAAATACGGTAGAAAAAGAAGCGTTTCAAGTTGCGGAATCATTGCGATTTTTCATTGAAACAAAGCATTTCTCTGGAATTTCGAAATTAACAGCGAGTTTTGGAGTTGCGTTATATGAGCAAGGGATTACAAGAGAAGAGTTAATGCAAAGAGCGGATATTGCGTTATATGAAGCGAAAAAAAATGGGAAAAATCAAGTATGTATATATAGAAAAGAAAAAATGTGATTTTTCGCAACAAATTGTTGCGATTTTTTTTTATTACTTGATAATAGAATATGGGGGACCATTTTAACCGAGAAGCCCCCACTTCAAGTAAGCTCGCAAGAGAGACTAAGTGGTGGGTAGTTCACATGAAGTAATTACGGAGGAACAATATGATAAAAAAAATAATGGTTATGGCTTCACTGTCTGTTGTAGTTTGCGGCGGAGTATACTATTTTCTCTATAGTCCCGATTCAAAGGAACAAGCAGTATTAACAACAAAGGTAACTCCTGCTATTGAGTCAGAGGTACAGGATAATATAGAAGAAGTACAAAAAATTGATTATGCTAGTATATCTCAAAAGTTAGATCAGTATTTAGTAGGAAAGCAATTTAATGGGACAGTTTTGGTGACAGATAAAGAGCATGTTATATTGAATAAAGGATATGGATATGCTGATGTTCAAAATAAAATAGAAAATACGCCTCAAACAAAATATCGTATCGGTTCTATTACGAAAACAGTTGTTGCTACATCCATTCTACAGTTACAAGAACAAGGGAAGTTAAATATCCAAGATAATGTAAATAAATACATTCCTTCATTTCCAGCAGATAAACACATCACGTTATATCACTTATTAACGCATACATCTGGTTTACCGGAAAATGGGAAAGGGAAGGTTAATGTAGCTTCACGTATAAATTTAGTAACTTGGATTGGAAGTCAAAAATTAGAGTTTCCACCAGGAACAGGTTGGAAGTATACGGATTATAATTATATGGTGCTCGCTTATATTATAGAAAATATAACGAAAAAGCCTTTAGGAGACTATGTAAAAGAAAATATATTTACAAAGGCCGAGATGCATGAATCAGGTATGGGAAATATGGTGCCTGGAGATAAAAACTTCACGAAGGGTTATGTGAAGAAAGACCAAGATCTTGTACCAGCACAAAAATTAGGGATGGACTGGTTATATGGATCGGGTGAGATGTATACGACAGTAGGGGATATGAAAAAATTAGATGAAGCGATTATAAATGGAAAGCTTCTTTCTGAACAAAGTATACAAGCGATGTTTACACCTTCACAAGAAAGAAAATATGCATTTAGCTTTTACATATATCCAGATTATTTCCATAACCATGGTGTACTATCTGGTTGGAACACTTTCAATAATTTTAATAAAGAAAAAGGAACTTTTGTTATTTTATTTTCAAATGTGAAAAATAGTATGGATGATGATTTTAATAAAGAGTTCCGAAAGATGGTAAATGATTTATTAGAACAAAGGGGATGAGAAGATGGAAAATAAAAATTTATCAATAGGTTTCATTGGTATTGGTGTAATGGGAAAAAGTATGGTTAACCATTTAATGCAAAGTGGTTATAAAGTATATGTATATAATAGAACGAAAGAAAAAGCGGATTCTTTAGTGCAAGAGGGTGCGACTTGGTGTGATACACCGAAAGCGTTAGTAAAGCAAGTTGATGTTGTTATGACGATGGTTGGTTATCCTCATGATGTAGAAGAAGTGTACTTTGGGGTAGATGGAATTTTAGAACATGCAAATGAAGGTACGATAGCAATTGACTTTACAACATCTACACCAACATTGGCAAAACGTATTAATGAAGTTGCGAAAAGCAAGAATATATATACATTAGATGCACCAGTATCTGGCGGGGACATTGGGGCTAAAGAAGCAAGACTAGCAATTATGGTCGGTGGAGAGAACAGAATATATGATATTTGCTTACCTCTATTTGAAAAACTAGGAACAAATATTCAGTTGCAAGGCCCTGCTGGGAGTGGACAACATACAAAAATGTGCAATCAAATAGCAATTGCTTCTAACATGATAGGAGTATGTGAAGCGGTAGCATATGCGAAAAAGGCTGGACTTAATGCAGATAAAGTATTAGAGAGTATTTCGACAGGAGCAGCAGGTAGCTGGTCATTAAGTAATTTAGCTCCTCGAATGTTAAAAGGAGATTTTGAACCTGGCTTTTATGTAAAGCATTTTATGAAAGATATGAAGATTGCTTTAGATGAAGCTGAAAAATTACAATTACCAGTACCGGGTTTAACCTTAGCGAAGGAATTGTATGAAGAGCTAATCGCAGATGGAAAAGAGAATAGCGGAACACAAGTATTATACAAAAAGTATATAAGGGGGTAAATGGAATGGATCTCCAAAAGTTTGACGAGATGATTGATGCTGTGCAGCGAGCAACTTGTGTACAGATTAATGATAAGCAAAAAGAAGCTTTTAAACAAAAATACGATTTTGGACCAGATTTTGAATATGGAAGAGATGAGAAAGGACATTATGTTATCCGAAGCTCGAAAAAGATGTTAGAGGAAATGGAGTTTTATTTGGCATTGAAATATGATCGAGATGGAATTGTCCTTTATATGCATGCTGAGATTGAAGGGACATGTCATGTATCCGTTAGCTACAGTGAAGATGCACTTCATTTGCAAGAATTGTTTCAATTTCTAGAAGAAAATAAATAAAAAGTCCTCATTTGAGGACTTTTTATTTATTTAGGCAGGCATAATATTTAAGCTGGATAATTTATAGGCTGGAAGCTCGGCGGCATCGTTCAATTGGGAATGGAATAACTTGTGCAATGTGATTAGGACCAAACTGTTTCGCACGAGCATGGCGTACTATATAAAATGCGCACAGGATAGAAATAGGAATAGCACCGTACAAACCGAAAAATAAAGCGCTTACACAAGATGCGACAAAACCTAAAACACCAACTTCTAATTCTTCCATAATAGCTCCTAAAATAACAGGAATAGCTCCGCATGAAACCCCTAGTATAAGTGCGATAAGTAAACTCATGATTATCCCCCTCTGCTTGCAATATTCTTTTCCTTCTTATTAGTTGTAGTATATCATACACAAAACAGAATTTTCAGAAAAAATTCAAAAAAGTTCAATAAATGTTCAAAAAGTGTTCCGAAATATACTTGATAAAATGGAAGTGTGATTTGAGATATTTGATTTGAATAAACGAAAGGGACAAATTATTTTAGTAAATAAAAAATCAGGCTTACTTCAATGTTATGAAATAAGCCTGTTCCATAGGAGGATGTATATATGTAGAGTGAATAAAAGATTGGAAAAGGGGTTCCAATCTTTTATTCAACTAGCTACCTTAATAAATTGGAACCCAACCTTCTGTTGTAACAAAAATACGAATAGCTACAACTTGGCGATCATCTTGTAAGGTAAAATAATGTCTTGCATTTTCAGGTACAGATATAAGATCACCAGGCTCAAGTTCAACGTCAAAGAATCGATCATCTTTTCCTTCAATAGCGAAGATGCCATGACCGCTGACAATAAAGCGAACTTCATCGTCAGTATGATGGTGTTCTTTTTGGAAATTAATTAATAATTCGTCAAGGTTAGGTGTGCCATTTGAAAGTGAAATTACATCATGAGCTTTATAACCTCGGCGTGCTGAAACATCAGCGATTTCTTTTGAAAACACAGCTAATATTTCAGCCTTGTTTTCATCTGCTAACGAATAATTTTCATTTAAATGAGTAGGAAGCTTAGAGATGTTCCATTTCTCATATAAAACGCCTTCCTCTTGTAGAAATTTAGATACTTCCACTTCATTTTCGATACGAGTATTTACTTCATGAATACGAATTTGCGCCATTAGAAACGCCTCCTTGAATTGATAATAGTTTTATATGAAATTGGAATAAAAACTCATAAGCTTCTAATCTTTTCTTTGCATCAAAGCTATCTCGGCCCCATACGGTAATACCATGGTTACGGATTAATACTGCTCCCGAATCTCCTTGTATATGCTTTCGGAAGTTTTCTCCAAGTGTTGGGATATGGGCATCATTTTCGATAATAGGAATGTTAATCGTTGCACCTTCTTCCCAAATATCGAGAGCTTTAATAATTTCTTGATTTTGAAGTGTGACTGCATCACTATATAAATTTGTGATGACATTATTATCAGTTGTATGAACATGAAGTACGCACCCGGCATTCGTATTGTTATAAATATGTGTATGCAATATTGTTTCTGCTGAAGGGCGTAATTCAGTCTCTAATACGGGAACCCCTAGATGATCTACTAATAAAAAATCATCTGGAGTAGTTTTTGTTTTATCTTTACCACTTGCTGTAATAAGAAAAGTAAGTGGATCATGACTGACTTTTATAGAAATATTTCCACTCGTTGCTGGAAACCAATTCCGAGTTGTTAATTCTTTTTTTATTTCACTTAAGTCATACCATTGACGAAAAAGTTGTTTCATGATTTCACCTCCAACAAATGTTGTAATTCGACTTGAATATCGTGAAATGTGTTAAAGGATGTATAAGCAATATGATTTTCTTCACATTTTGTAATAAGGAAGTCACGGGCGAATACTTTATCTGCTTGTTTTGCTGCTTGTAAATCAGTAATGGAATCTCCTATCACAATATGAAAATCATCTTTAGAGCTTAGTTTACGAATTAATGACGATTTACAGAGACCGCAACTATGCTGACATTGCTCGTCACAAGGGTGCGGCCATTTAACTTCAACAAATTCTCCTGAAAAGTCAGTTGCATTACAGTAAATTTGCTCTTTTGGAATGATTCCTTGTAAGAGTGGATAGACGAAGAAATCCATTCCACCTGATATAACATAAAAAGAAATGTTATTTTCATTAATAAATTGTATGAATTCATGAAAACCTGTACGGATTTCAGCAGTTTCTTGTAAATACTGAATAATATCATCGTGTAGATTAATAGGTATTAATCGGAATAATTGAGAAACACCTTCTTGAATAGAAAGTTCTTGAGATAAAATTTTTTGCTTTATTTCCTCTGCTTCTGGTGGTGCGAACTTTTCCATAATGGACATAATGTTATCATTATTCGTAATCGTGCCATCGAAATCACAAAACACTTGAATACTCATAATTTCACCTCATGTGAGGGATTTCCCCATATTTGTAATGCGCTATGTAAATTCACTTCATCTACCTCATGGAGTGGTTTATTTTGTAAATTAGCATCAATTGCAGTACGGAAAGCTTTACCACCGCCCTGCGCCCCATTCGGATGTCCGTGTATCCCACCGCCAGCATTAATAACAACACCTTTGCCAAAATCTCGTAGAATAAAGGGAACGAAACCAGGGTGAATACCAGCAGATGGAACAGCAAAACTTTTCTTGAAAAATGCATCGTCTTCAGTTAAATGTTTTGAAATGTTGAGAGCTTCTTCTTTTTCTAACGCAACACTTCCGTATGGAGATGGGAATAATGAAAAGTCAGCCCCAGCATAGCGAAGTAGCTTTCCAAGTAACAATGGAGACGAGATTCCATATAACTTCGATGCGGAATAAGCACCACTTACAGCAGGGTGTGCCATAATGGGAACTGGGATTTCATCATCTTCTGCAAGTGATTGTAGTACATCTAGTCCGTAAGCAAATACGTTAAATAATAGAATATCAGCCCCAGCTTGCACTGCGCGTTTCGCATTTTCTTTTAAATCAAAAGTTCGTCCTGTTAAATTTACGGCATATAACGTTTTATGTCCGTATGTTTCATATACTGATTGTAAAACTTCTTTTCCAGATACAATGCGTTTCGTAAGTGGTGTTAATGTATTCTCAAATAATATTTCATCATCTTTTACTATATCTACACCACCACTTGCTTGATCGCGTAATTGCGTTTTCAAATACCCAATATTTCGTCCAATCATGCCTTTAAAAATACTCATTAAAAGGGGACGATCATGCACTTGTAAAAGATTTCGAATACCATCTATCCCGAATTTTGGACCAGGGAAATACTGTTTTAAGTCGTCTGAAAATGTTAAGTCAATTAATTTCACTTCGCCATCAAGTGATAGCTTTCCGAATGTAGTTGTTAAAATCGCTGGTAAATCTGGACTGAAGTTTAATAACGGATATTCGATTTTAATAATCCCGCGCTTTACTTTTTTACGTAAATACAAATTGGTATGTTCTTGTTCAGCTAATTCCTCAACATGGATGACGTTACCTTTATGCTGTTTTAGTTGCTCTTGCAATAAGTGTGGCAAATGAGTCCAAGAGCCAATTGTTAAACCGAGTGCAATTTGCTCGGCCCTTTTTTCTAAGTTATGTGAATCATCATGGATTAAATACGTCGCTATAATTCCGCTCATTGTTATACCCTCCTAGTTAAATAAAAAAACCTCTCAGCTAAGGAGAGGTTTTTTTACAACCAGCTCCTTATCTGTCAGCATAATGCTGCGAGAATTAGCACCGTGTCTACAATTGTAGATCGGTTGCCGGGTTTCGTCGGGCTCGTCCCTCCACCTGCTCTTGATAAGAAGTATTTAGAAATGTTTAAATTTTTAAGATAACTGAATTTTGTCAGATATTTTTTATGTTGTCAATGACTTTTTGAAAAAATTTAATTTATCAATTCGATTAATTGCTTCTCGTAATCTATCTTCTGTATGCAAGAGACCAACACGAACATACCCTTCGCCGTGCTTACCAAATCCAACACCAGGAGCAACTGCAACGTGTGCTTTTTCTAGTAAAATGTCAGAAAATTGCTCAGATGTATATCCTTTTGGAACAGGAAGCCATGCAAAGAATGATCCTGTTGGAATGTTTACTTTCCAACCAATTGAGTGACAAGCTGAAATAAGAGCATTTCTCCGAGATTCATAACTATTAACAAGATCTACCACACAAGACTGCGAGCCTAATAGTGCTTCGCGTGCAGCATCTTGAACTGCACCAAAAATACTAACATACATATGATCTTGCAATAGGTTAATAGTTTCGATGACACTTTCATTTCCTACTGCAAAAGCAATACGCCATCCAGCCATATTGAAAGTTTTCGATAAAGTGTAAATCTCAATACCTGTATCTTTAGCGCCGTCTGCTTGCAAGAAACTAACAGGCTTTTGACCATCGAATCCGATAGCACCGTAAGCAAAATCGTGAACAACTAATATATTATGTTTATTAGCAAAATGAATGGTTGCATCAAAAAAATCTTTTGATGCAGTAGCACCGGTAGGGTTATTTGGATAGTTTAAAAACATTAACTTTGCTCGCTCCGCAACAGGGTCATCAATTTTTGTATAATCCGGTAAAAAATTATTTTCTGCAATAAGCGGCATTGTTTCAAATTGTGCTTTTGCTAAAGCAACTCCTGATAAATAATCTGGATAGCCTGGATCTGGAACGAGAATAGTATCACCAGGGTTTGTAAAACAAACTGGTAATTCTACTAATCCAGCCTTTCCGCCAAACAAAATAGCAACTTCAGTTTTTGGATTTACTACTACATCATATTCACGTTGATAGAATGTTGCCACGGCTTCTTTTAAGCTTTCGTGTCCGCGAAATGGCGGATATTTATGATGAATGGTCTTTTCAGCAGCATCTTGTAAAGCTTTAACGATATGCTGCGGTGTTGGTTGATCTGGATTACCTTGACCTAGATTAATAACATCGTGACCAGCTGCAACGACTTTGTTAACTTTTGCAACAAGTGAAGCGAAAAATTGTGTTGGCAATGATGTTACTATCTCAGAAGGTTGAAATAATTTCATACTTTCCACCTCTTTTGAAAGTTGTTACAATTCTAGTGACAAATGATATAATCTTTCCAGTATTTTGTAAAGAAAAAAATGAGAATGGGGCTGAAAAAATGAAAGTCGCATGTATTCAAATGGATATTGTCTTTGGAGATGTAGAAAAAAATATTGAGAACGCTAAAAAAAAAATAAGTGAAGCGATGAAAGAAAGACCAGATGTTATCGTCTTACCAGAACTATGGACAACAGGATATGATTTAACGAGACTTTCTGAAATTGCAGATACGGATGGATTAGAAACGAAAGAAAAGTTGAAAGAATGGTCGAAGCAATATGGTGTACATATTGTTGGTGGTTCCATAGCAAAGCAAACAGAGCAAGGGGTTACAAATACAATGTATGTTGTAAACAATGAAGGGAATCTAGTCAATGAATATAGTAAAGTACATTTATTTCAGCTGATGGATGAACATAAATATTTAGTTGCTGGTAATGAAACAGGTGAATTTAAGTTAGATGATGTAGAGTGTGCTGGTACAATTTGTTATGATATTCGTTTTCCAGAGTGGATGCGCGTTCATACTGCTAAAGGTGCAAAAGTTTTATTTGTTGTAGCAGAATGGCCATTAGTACGTTTAGCACATTGGCGTTTGCTTTTACAGGCGAGAGCAGTTGAAAATCAGTGTTATGTTGTTGCGTGCAATAGAGCAGGAAAGGATCCGAATAATGAGTTTGCAGGTCATTCTCTAATTGTGGATCCTTGGGGTGAAGTTGTGGTAGAGGCAAATGAAGAGGAATCAATTTTATTTGGAGAACTTAAATTCGAGAAAATTAAAGAGGTACGTAAAGGAATTCCGGTTTTTGCAGATCGTCGTCCAGAATTATACAAATAAAATGTTGACAAGTGATTTTTATTCTTGGTATAGTCTTCATCATAAAGTTAAAAATTCTAAAAATTATAAAACTCTTATCAAGAGCAGGTGGAGGGATTTGGCCCGATGAAGCCCAGCAACCGACCGTAATACCATTGTGAAATGGGGCGTTTATGACGCCAAAAGGCACGGTGCTAATTCCAGCAGAAAGTAAACTTTCTGGCAGATAAGAGGGGAGAAGATAAACTTCAAACCTCTTTCTTTGTGGAAAGGGGTTTTTCTATTTTAGAAAAACCTCTGAATGAAAAGGAGGAGAAGACGATGGGATATTATTCATTAACTGAAACAACAGCTATACAATATGCGAAAGAACACGGTTATTTTGAAAAGAAAGCAAATGTAGTTTGTCATGAAATTGGAGATGGAAATTTAAATTACGTGTTCAAATTAGATGATGGAGAGAAGTCTATTATAATAAAACAAGCACTGCCATATGCGAAAGTAGTTGGTGAGAGCTGGCCACTGTCTATAAAAAGAGCGACGATTGAAAGTAAAGCATTACAAATTTTTGCGAAGTATGTGCCAGATTATGTTCCGGTAGTGTACAGTCATGATGAAGAGTTAGCAGTTACAGTAATAGAAGACTTATCAAGACTAACAATTACAAGAAAAGGATTAATAGATGGAGAAGGATATCCACTTTTATCCCAGCATATCGGTCGTTTTCTAGCACATGTTTTGTTTTATACTTCAGATTTCGGTTTACAGTCAGAAGAGAAAAGGGTACTAGAAGGTACATTTGTAAATCCAGACCTTAGTAAAATTACAGAAGATTTAGTTTTTACGGATCCGTTTGGACATTATGATACGAATGATTATGAGTCAGATTTACAGTCAGTGATTGATGAACTTTGGAGTGACAAAACTTTAAAACTAAAAGTAGCACAATATAAATATAAGTTTTTAACGAGAAAAGAAGCGCTTATTCATGGTGATTTACATACTGGTAGTATTTTTTCATCACCTTCTGAAACGAAAGTGATCGATCCAGAATTTGCAACGTACGGTCCATTTGGATTTGATATCGGTCAATTTATTGCAAATCTATTATTAAATGCTTTATCTAGAGAAGAAGAAAAGAGAAGTGTACTATTTTTCCATATAGAAAAGACATGGAGTTATTTTGTAGAAAACTTTACGAAGTTATGGATTGGAGAAGGTGTAGAAGCATATACGAAAGAAAAACAATGGTTACCAATTATTTTGCAAAATATCTTTACTGATGCCGTCGGATTTGCCGGATGTGAACTGATTCGTAGAACAATTGGCTTAGCTCATGTAGCGGATTTAGATGGGATAGCAAATAAAGAAAATAGAATTCAAGCTAAAAAACAAGCGTTATCCTTAGGTAGAGAACTAATAAAATATGAAGCCAAGTGTGCTGATATTCAACTGTTTCGAACATTATTTCAACAGACAGTTGGAGGCGTAAAAGCATGAGTACAATTATTACTATTCCGAGATCTGTAAGTTGGAAAGGCGATGCAATTGCAGTATTAAATCAAACAAAGTTGCCGCATGTCACTGAATACAAAACATTAACGAATATTGAAGATGTATGGAAAAGTATCATTATGTTAGAAGTACGAGGAGCGCCTGCAATTGGAATTGTAGCTGCGTTTGGTTTGGCGCTTGCGGCAAAGAAATACGATGCTATAAATATCTATGAGTTTCAGAAGAAGTTTAATAGAGATTGTAACTATTTAGGAACATCACGCCCGACAGCAGTCAATTTATTTTGGGCAATCGATCGTATGAGAGAATCTATTCGAGAGATTACTACAATAAAAGAAGCTCAAAAAATATTAGAAGAAGAAGCGCTTCATATTCAGCAAGAGGATGAAATGGTGTGCCGAAGTATTGGAGAACATGCTTTAACATGTTTTAAAGACGGTGATAAAATTTT
Source organism: Bacillus cereus group sp. BfR-BA-01523 (assembly GCF_022662615.1). Taxonomy (NCBI): domain Bacteria; kingdom Bacillati; phylum Bacillota; class Bacilli; order Caryophanales; family Bacillaceae; genus Bacillus; species Bacillus cereus group sp. BfR-BA-01523. The sequence goes on along the minus strand of NZ_JAKUDX010000003.1, from coordinate 335,091 downwards.
AACAATTTGTAACGCTGGAAGTATTGCAACTGCTAGATATGGAACGGCATTAGCCCCATTCTATATTGGGAAAGAGAAGGGTGTGCGTTTACATGCGTATGCGTGTGAAACGAGGCCGGTTTTACAAGGTGGCCGTTTAACGACATGGGAATTGAAACAAGCAGACATTGATGTAACGCTTATTACGGATAATACTGCAGCACATGCAATTCGAACGAAAGAAATTAATGCGATTATCGTAGGGGCAGATCGAATCGTTGAAAACGGTGATACTGCCAATAAAATAGGAACATTAAATTTAGCTATATTAGCAAAGTATTTCGGTATCCCATTTTACGTTGCAGCACCGTTATCTACATTTGATACTACGAAACAAACAGGTGCTAAAATTGTCATTGAAGAAAGAGATGAAACAGAAGTTACGAAAATTTTTGGGAAACAAGTGGCGCCAATTGGAACGCCTGTATTTAACCCTGCATTTGACGTAACACCGCATGAATTAATTACAGGAATTATAACTGAGAAAGGTATTTTACGTGGAGATTATAAGCAAGAAATTACATCATTATTTGAAAAAACAGGCTAACTGCTCAGTCGCTATATAAAAAAACGGTAGAAAAGCATGTTTTTAAATGGTCGAGAGGGACTGGCTATGTATAGGAGCGGTAAGTGCCTGTTCCTACCACGCGCAACGTTTTAAAACAAAGAAAGGTAGCAAGGTGTAGGACCATTTGTATCTTCATGGTAGCAATCTATATGCTGAAAAATGAAATGTATGGCTGAGTAGTTAAAAAACAAGCTAATAAAAAATAGCTTGTTTTTTATGCCTTAAGTCTTCGTTTCCTCTTATTTATGTAATGAAGGGAGGAGAGAAAGATGGAAGAGTGGATCGGGATGATAGGTAATGTGGGCTTTCCAATTGTTGTAACGCTATATTTACTCCATCGGATTGAAAGTAAATTAGACGGAGTGATTGTTGCAATTGAGAAACTCCCTAAACAATTACTAAAGTAGAAAGATCCTCGCGATAGAAAGTAAAATAAAGTTTGCTCTTCGTGAGCAAACTTTATTTTTATTGAGCAGTATAGCCACCATCGATAACGACGGCTTGACCAGTGATACCTTTTGCTTTTTCACTCGCTAAAAACATAGCATAATCAGCAATTTCTTGTACTTGTAGCAAACGTTTCTGTGGTACAAGAGGATAAATGACATCTTCTAAAACATTTTCAAGTGGTACATTTCGCGTAGTTGCTAAGTCTTGTAGTTGATTTCGTACAAGAGGGGTATCAACATATCCGGGACAAAGAGCATTTACAGTAATTCCATGAGTTGCTCCCTCTAAAGCAGCAACTTTTGTTAATCCAATTACACCATGTTTCGCACTATTATAGGCAGCTTTTCCAGCGAATCCAACAAGTCCGTTAATCGAAGCAACATTAATAATACGACCATATTTTTGCTTTTTCATAATCGGAAAGGCATGTTTGATGGCGATAAATGGAGCGATTTGCATAATTTTAATAAGAAGCTCAAATTTATCAGTTGGAAAATCTTCAATCGGTGAAACATGTTGCATTCCTGCGTTGTTAATTAATACATCTAATGAACCGAAATGACGAACTGTTTGAGAAAGTGCTGCTGTAATTTCTTCTTCAGATGTAACGTCACATTTTAAACCAATGGCTTGATAGCCTTCTTTTTGCAATTGTTCAGCAGCTTCTTTTGCACGATCTTCAAGGCGATCACTAATCACAACTTTAGCACCCTCTTTGGCAAAGGCACTTCCCATTTCATAACCAATACCGCTCGCAGCACCTGTTAAAAAGACAACTCGATTTGTAACCATGATGAAAAACACTCCTTCATAATAAAAGTTCTCTTATTGCTCTATTTAGAGAGGTGATAATAAAATTCCTGCAAACATTTGGAAAAATATTGCTAGCTATCTTGTTTTGCAAAGTAGCGTTTGCTATACTATTTTGTAAAGCAAGATACTTACGCTTATCTATCTTGTAAAACAAGATAGTGGGAGGATTTGAAATATGTCGACAAGTCAAATGCTGAAAGGGATTTTAGAAGGATGCTTACTTGCTATTATTTCTGAAGGTGAAATATACGGTTATGAAATGAGTGAAAGATTAGCCAAGTATGGTTTCACAATGGCGAGTGAGGGAAGTATTTATCCGTTATTAATACGAATGCAAAAGGAAGGATTAATAACAAGTGTAATGAAGGAGTCTCCATCTGGTCCAAAGCGGAAATATTATACATTAACAGAAAAAGGCGAGGAAGCACTTAATGAATTTATGGATCGCTGGGAAGCGATGCAAAGTAGTGTAGAGCGTCTACTTGAGGGGAAGGGGAGAAAAAAATAATGTTATCAAGTGAAGCACGAAATTTTTTATTAGAAATGAGATTATTTTTAGCGGCAAAGAGTGTGAAAGAAAGCGATATTGAAAATTTTATAGAAGATGCGGAACTCCATTTAATTGAGGGTGAGAGTGATGGGAAAAGTGTAGAAGATATTTTCGGAAGCTCACCGAAAGAGTATGCAAATGAACTTGTAAAAGTAATGGAAAGAGATAGACAGGAAACGTGGAAGCAAATTGGTTTTACAGTAATGAATATTGTATCGTTTTGGATTATTGCTTCTATCTTAATAGTGAATAACGGAATGTTACAGATTTCACTTATTCAGTGCGTTGGGTATAGTTTTTCCTTGATTTTAGTTGTTATAGGTCCTAATTTTTTACTTCGCAAAATGACCTTCGTAACAAGTTTTACAAAAACGTGGTTTTCTATGTGGTTTTTAGTCATGATTGCGCCAATGTTTTTAATAGGAGTTGTTACGATATTAGATGTAATCTATCCTACCAAAATGTTTACATTCACCCAAACGCAAAGTTATATATTAGCTGGAGCTATTTTTATTATCACAGTAGCGATAAATATGTATTTTGAAGGATGGTTTAAAAACTTATATTTAATTATTCCACTTTCTATTATGTTAGTGTTTAAAACATTTATATCAGAAGATCTCGTGCCAATGTTATTTCAAATTATATGTTTATACGGAAGTTTGTTTATTTTAATCTTCCTTGAAATTATGATGAAGGCGAATAGAAGAGTAACGGTTAAATAAGGGAGGAATTCTAATGCAAGTTTCTAAAGAAGGGGAAAAGTTTTTAATCGACACGAAAGTGTATTTAATTACGAAGGGAATTAAAGAAGAAGATGTAGATGCTTTTCTAGAGGATGCAGAGCTACATTTAATAGAAGGTGAGAAAAAAGGAAAGACGGTAAGTGATATATTTGGTGATTCGCCAAAAGAATATGCAGAAGAATTAGCGAATGAGATGGAGAAGGATAAAGGCGGGAGTATAAAGACTATTTTAGGAATGATAATTGGGATAGGTGGATATTGGTTACTTACAAATATTTTATTTGAAAGTCCGAATCATGAATTTACATTAACGAATGTACAATTGATTGGGTACCCAATTGTTTTAATGATAACTATTGTGGCTATTATTTTTGCTTTTAAGATGTCATCATTTAAAAGCAAAATAAAAGAATTTAGCATTATTTATGTAGCAGCTTTGCTACCAATTTTATTACTAGTATTATTAATGTTTATGAATAAATGGTATGGGACACCTGTATTGCAATTAACTACTATGCAAAGTTATATACTAGCTGGAATTGTCTTATTAGTGTTGTTAATTGGTGAAGCTTTTATACTTGGATGGATTGGAATATTAGCTGTTATCGTACCGCTATTAATTATGTTTGTATTTAAAGATTTAGGAAAGCAAAATCCATATTGGGGAATGTTAGAGCCTTTACTTCTGTACGGTAGTTTATATGTATTAATGCGATGGTCTTTGAAAAATGAGGAGAGAAAAACTGTAAGCTAGCTATTATATTAATAGTGCACGAACTGAATTTTTTATTAAGGGGGGAACAAATATGCAAAGTATATTTCTAGGTATATTGTCTATTATATTTTTAGGTTTAACGATTTTTGGGTTATATACTACCTTTTCGGAAAAGGTACACGATGACTATTTCGATACTTTATTAGATGACACATCAGGATATGTTTTGTTCTTCGGCTTAATAGGAAAAGGGCTGCTCTGGATATGCAAAAATTATTTCCAAAGAAATATTATATAGGGATTTTTAGAGGAATTACATTTACGTTTAGTTGGATATTTGCATTCTTTGCAGCCGAAATTTGGTTTGTTGATTTGAATAGATTATTTTAAACAGTAACAAGATCGTTACTGTTTTTTTCTTTGTAATAAGAGACTTTGTAAAGAGAGCGCTTTTTGTTCATTTGTTAATAATGAATTGATGTGAACGTTATTAGGGCTAGGGACTATAGGGTACATAAGGTTCGATGGTGAATGGTGATGTTCAGAACCGGTTGGAGAGTGGGGATCTGCGTGCGTAAGTTTTCCATGAATTCGTCTTGTAAATAAAATATGACCAATTTCGTGAGCGAGGGTGTATATATTTTTCATTGGAGCAGCTGAGTTTGTTAAAACGATGTAACCAGTAAGTTGTTGTTGTTTCGCTAAAGAGTAAGCGCAAGCGATTACTGCGGTTTCTTTGAAATAATCACTACCAATATAACAAATATAAAGGTCGCATTCAGGAGCTTCGTTAACACAAGTTTGAAAAAAAGATGATAATTTTTCCTGACTTTGAATGGAGTTTTTATAACTAATTTCCCGATTAGAAAAACGGAAAAGCTCGTTTAGTACAATTACTTCTTTAATTTTAAATGTAATGGGATGCCAAATTGATTCTGCAACTGCTAAATCTTTTGCAATACGGTCGTCAGAAATATCGGCGCCTGGAGTAATGCAAACACATATATTAACGTATGAATCCATAAGGAACACCTCAAATGAACAAATTCTTCCTATAATATATGTGGGAAAAGATTCTATGTATGGATAAACGCCTTGTTTATCGCACGAATATATATAATACAAGTCGAAAAAATTTCATAGTTCTATAACGTAGTATGGTCTGCTTTTTGATATAGTAAAGAAAAGGGGGAGAATATATGTATACATTAAAAATCGTTTCAGACAGAGAAGCTCTTTATCAATTTGCGAGCTATGTAAGAGTTGTGCAAGGGGTTGAAGATGTATATGTAGAGGTGGGAGAACCTTTATATGAACATCCATTAATGAAGTTTTATGTACATATTACAATTGAAGAAACATATGATCAGCATAAAGCATTGCAAGAAATAGCTAGGTTAGTAGAATTAGGGCGTTTTACATATGTCCATTATCATAATGAGGAAATTGAAGAAGCTTTTGAAGTTGTAAAATACGAAAGCTTTAAGAAATAAAGTGAAACTTTAATCAGTGGGGGTTTTGTTCATCGCCCACTGATTATCAGCCCTCGCCAATCGGGCTTTTATGGGCAGCCCGATCCCCACCTAACTTCTTTACTTTCGCTGAATTTTGAGGTAGGGGTCTTACCGCCCGCAAATAGCAGGATAACGGTAAAAAAAGGAAGTGGAAGCTTCCTTTTTTATTGAAAATTACAGCAACAAAAGAAAGAGAATTTTGTTATGATAAGGAAGGGTGAGGAAAGGGGAGTTTACATATTGGGGTATATTGAAGAGTTACGCAAAGTAGTTGGTACGAGACCACTTATTTTAGTAGGATCAGCAATTATTATATTAAATGATAATCAAGAAGTATTGCTTCAATATCGTTCAGATACATATGATTGGGGCGTACCTGGTGGGGCAATGGAACTGGGAGAAACGACAGAAGAAACTGCTCGTAGAGAATTATTCGAGGAGACGGGACTAAACGCGAAAATTATGCAATTTCTTGGCGTTCTTTCAGGAAAGGAAGTTTATTTCCGTTATCCAAATGGAGATGAAATTTTTAATGTGATTCATCTGTATCAGGCACATCATGTAAGCGGAGAATTAAAGCTCGATCATGAAGGGTTACAACTTCAATATTTTCCAGTAGATAAGTTACCAAAATTGAATGAAACGACGGAGAAGATATTACAAAAATTCTTATACGCATTGACAGAATAGAAGGTTAATTCCTTCTATTTTTATTATATTAAATATTTTGATTTTTTGGTATGTTTATAGTATGATAATTTTAGACATACAACTTATGGGATTTCACCTAAAAACTTACTAGGGTACATAAGAGAGGGGCAAGTACAAAATGCATAATGTTGTCATTACAGCTGCAGTTCGTTCACCTATTGGAACTTTCGGAGGAGCACTAAAAAATATAACACCAGTAGAATTAGCTGTTCCTGTACTTCAGGAAGCTGTAAAAAGAGGCGGAGTAGAGCCACATGAAGTTGATGAAGTAATTTTAGGTCATTGTATTCAAAGAACTGATGAAGCAAATACAGCAAGAACAGCTGCATTAGCGGCAGGATTTCCTGACACAGTTACTGGTTATACAATTCAACGTCAATGTTCTTCAGGTATGCAAGCAATTATGTCTGCTGCAATGCAAATCCAATTAGGTGTAAGTGATATTGTTGTTGCAGGTGGAGTAGAAGCAATGAGCTCGAGCCCTTATGCATTAAAACAACACCGCTGGGGACAACGTCTACAGCACGGAGAAATTCGTGATACGGTGTGGGAAGTTTTAGAAGATCCGATTCACCATATTATGATGGGTGAAACAGCGGAAAATTTAGTTGAACAATATGAAATTACAAGAGAGGAACAAGATGAAGTTGCGCTTCGTAGTCATACATTAGCGCTGCAAGCGATGGAGTCTGGATATTTTGACGACCAAATTGTTCCTATTACAATAAAAGAACGTAGAAAAGAAGTTGTATTTGCAAAGGATGAACATCCACGTGCAGATATTACAGCTGAAAAATTAGCAGGATTAAAACCAGCTTTCCGTAAAGACGGATCAGTAACTGCAGGAAATTCATCTGGTCTTAATGACGGAAGTGCAGTTCTAGTATTAATGAGCGAAGAAAAAGCAAAAGAAAAAGGCTTACAACCGTTAGCTCGAATTGTTGGATACTCAGTAGCGGGTGTAGATCCGAAAATTATGGGTATTGGACCAGCACCAGCAATTCGTAAAGGATTAGAAAAAGTAGATTGGTCATTAGAAGATGCAGATTTACTTGAAATTAATGAAGCTTTCGCTGCACAATATTTAGCTGTAGAGAAAGAGTTAGGGTTAGACCGTGAGAAAGTGAATGTAAACGGTAGTGGTGTAGGACTTGGACATCCAATTGGTTGTACAGGAGCTCGTATTACGGTAAGTTTAATTCACGAATTAAAACGACGTGGATTAGAGAAAGGTATTGCCTCTCTATGCGTTGGAGGCGGTATTGGAGTAGCTTTATTTATAGAAGCATTATAAAAAAGAGGCAGCGATTGCTGCCTCTTTTTTTATGACTCAAATAAGTGATGAAATAATCGATCGCGATTTTCAAAGAAAAGTTTCGTCGTTTGGTAATGCTCCGTTTCTTCTAATGTCGATTCGTGAATCCCTTCTTGAGTTAAAGAGTATATAGTAGATTCAGGATAAGCCATTAAAATGGGAGAATGCGTTGCGATAACAAATTGTGAACCTTGTTCAGCTAGTTCGTGCATGCGAATGAGCATTGAAAGTTGTCTCATTGGGGATAAAGCTGCCTCAGGCTCATCTAAAATGTATAAACCTTGTCCTGAAAAACGATTCATAAATAATGAGAAGAAGGATTCGCCGTGTGATTGTTCATGAAGTGAAACGCCGCCATAAGATTTTATAGCATCTATTTCATCGATATAAGAAGCAACGTTATAAAATGATTCAGCGCGAAGAAAGAAACCGTCTTTTGGTGTATTGAAACTTTTTGAAATTCGAATGTATTCATGTAAAGACGAATGTGAATCGTACGTGTTAAAACGGAAGTTCTTCGTTCCACCTTCTGCATTAAAACCTAAAGCAACTGCAATCGCTTCGAGTAATGTTGATTTACCCGTTCCGTTTTCTCCAATAATGAATGTTACATTCGGATGGAAAAGGAGTGATTGTAATGTTCGTATAGCCGGTAAGCAGTATGGATATGCGGAAAAGCTAGGGATATTTTCTTTTTGTAATGAGACGCTTTTTAAAAAGGGTGTTTCAATCAATATATAAACCTCAATTCATAACGGATTTTGTTTCTAAAAAAGCAGCGAATACAAGTGTAATACAACTTGCTAGTAATATTGTATATTGAAGTGCGCCAAAACCGAGCCCTTCCCAGCTGAAAGTCATTCTCTTCCATATGAAAATGAAAAGAACGCTCATAAAGCCAAAGAGAGCAGGCATATATTTTATAATTTTCAAGTGCTTCCATAGAAAGAAGCCGATGTATGTACTTAAAAACAAGGTAGACAGAACAAGAAAAAATACAAGTGTTAACGACACGTGAACTCCTCCTATTTTCTGAATATTTCATGTGGATTATAACATTTAAACTATCATATTCCAATGTGAAAATAAATATTGCATAGAGATTGTTCATATCGTTATGATAATATGTATTCTATTGGAAATATGAAAAGGAGTTAAAATATGCCGTTTACATTTGCACATCCAGCAGCTGTTCTCCCTTTTGCTAAGAAACATTCTAGTTATATTTCGGTGACGGCTCTTATATTAGGTAGTATGGCACCTGATTTTGAATATTTTTTATATTTTAGGCCATACGGTATTATTGGCCATACATGGGCTGGTTTCTTCTATTTGAATTTACCACTCGTTTTTTTATTAGCATATGCATATCATCGTATTTTAAAAGGACCGTTTATAACACATTTACCTAAGCCTTTTGCTAGTTACTATAAATATGTAGTAGATGCGAAGTGGGGGCTATATACTTGGAAGGACTTTTTTGTATTTTGCTATTCTGCTTTATTCGGTATGGTGACGCATGTCGTTTGGGATGCTTTTACTCATAAGACAGGCTATTTTGTTGTGAAAATACCGCTGTTACAGCAAGAAGTATATAGTATTCCAATTTATAAATTTTTACAGCATGGGAGTACGTGTTTTGGTCTACTATTACTAATATATGTGCTATGGAAATATAGAAGGGAAACTGATCAAGATACTAGTTTAACTTCGGAAAAAAAGAAATATTGGGCTTCATCTATCGTTGTGGCGGCCATTATATTTATCGTGCACGCGTTATTAGACCCCTATTTTCATATTTTCCAAATAGGAGGTATAATAGTATCTGGACTGACAAGTTCGTTTTGTGGACTTCTTATTGTTTCTATAGTTTACAAATCAAGGGACTAATATATTTTAATGAATGATAGTGTTAGGAGAAATTAAATCATGAAAGCATGGAAAAGTATTTTTGTTTTATGTAGTTTTCTTCTTATGTTAAGTGGTTGCTTCCATCAAGAAGAAAAGAAGGCAGAACCTAAAAAGAAAGAATCTATTCCAGAAACAAAAGAGTATGGTGGGCATGAGCTTAAAAAAGTAGGACAAAAAGTGAAAGAAAAAGGGTGGGGGACATTTGAATTAGAACAGATGCATTCTGTGAATCAGACATTTGAAGTAGCCCCAATGAAAATTCACGTACAAGACGTTAAAGTTATCTCATTATCACAAATGAGCAAAGATGCAAAAAATACATTGAAAGTGTATACTGCATTAACTCCTGAAGAAGTAAAGCGTAGATTGGGAGATAAAGTGAGTCAAGAAGACGCTGAATTATATGCATCGTTAAGTGGAACAGAGATTAGCGATACGATTCGGTATGTTGAAATTACATATAAGGTAGAGAATAGTGGAAATAAGAACATGCAATTCTTCTCTATGAATGATGTTATTATTAATGACAAACAGCATTTTAATGTAGCGACTCAAAACTTTTTATATGAAGAAGACACACTTGTAGGCACAAAGAGTGTATCAAGGGAAGATTATAAACCTGGTGAGACACGAGAAGGAATTATCGGTTTAATACTCGATGATGGAAAAGAGAAGGTAAAGGATATTAAGTTTACAACAGATGATTTAGCAGTGGGAGATACTCATGAAGCTGTTAAAGAGCCACAAACTTTCAATATCTCATTTTCTAAGTAAGGTGTGTATTTAAACGAAAACAGTCAGCATAAAAAGTTATGCTGACTGTTTTTTTAGTTCTTTCACATATGAATCTACACTTTGAAAAGGTACTGTAATTTTAAAAGCATCTTTTTGCTCGTTAAATTGTTTTTCATTATAAGGACCGAATCGTTTATTATGCTTTACATCGATAATCCAATAATGTTCACTTTTTTTATTTGTAATTGCTGCGTCAGGATTATTTGGATCTGATTTTTCCTCAATTTGTTTTGTGATAATGTATTTATCGTCCCAAGCAATTTCTGTAATCTTTGCAGGGATGTATTGTGTAGCATATACAGCATCCTGAGAGGGGAAAAGTTCAAATGCATCTCCAGAAGTATGGATGAGTTCATATTCATCGTTAATTGTATAAGTTAAATGGTTTGTATTGCCTGTACAACCTGTTAATAAGAGTGCGGCAAATAGGATTATCCATCTTTTCAATATGGGAACCTCCTTTATAATGCTGTTGTAACACATTGTACAAGAAAAGTAAGCGAAACGCCAGTTTACAATGTTTTTTAGAAGTGGTACGATGAAACGGGTAAAGAAGGATATGAAGGAGTCGACACAAAATGAAGTTAAAGATGCATCGTCCAGCGCTTGTAATGAATCGCATAGGTGCTTCCCTTATTGACATGTTTTTAATCTCGGTTACGTACGGTGCAGTAGTAGCTATTATTACAGGAAACTATAGTGCTATTTTTGATCGTTTTAATATAAGTTTAGGTGACTATAGATATGACCTTACACTTGTTTTCGTATTAATGGCTATAAATTTTATTCTGTTACCTTTTCTTTGGAACGGTTCTACACTTGGTAAAAAGGTAACAAGAACAAAAATAATCTCGTTAACAAGTGAAAAACTAACGTTACAAACATTAATAATACGATTTTTGGTATTATTATTACCAAGCATATTATTACTTGGAGTTCCATTAATATGCAATGTATATATGATGTTATTCCGCAAAGATAATTGTGGCTTCCATGATTTGATTGCAAAGACGAAAGTGATGAGTCTTGTATAATTAATATTTAGATTATACGTGCTACTAATGAAATAAGACTTTTTATCGTTTGTATATAAAAAGTCTTATTTTTAATTTCGTGAAAAATTTCATCATTCTCTTATTTTTTCATAAAATTAGATAAATGGAATTGATATAGGGTGGATATCTCCTATATAGTACCTTCCATATTACGGAAGGATGTTTAAAGAAGCTGTAGCTAATTCAAACATCCTATTTTCGTTTTGAATAGATTGAAAATTAAGAGAATGATATAATGGATATAAATAATATCGTTATATAACAAAGGGGGATTTGGAATGACTGGAGGTAGCTTAATATTTTGGGGAATTCTTATTTTTATTGGTTTAACCTTCGATCAATATAATAGTAAGAAAAAAAAAGAAATAGAAAAGTAATCGCTTACAAGTTGTGGAGTAAACTTTTCCTGCTTGCGGACTAATCTAATAAAGGAGTATACTGAATGACGGTAAGACATATAGAAGGGGTAATGAAAATGAAGCTTGCAGGAAAAGTTGCCATTGTAACTGGTGGTGGCATCGGTATTGGACGTAGTACAGCTCTTTTGTTGGCTAAGCAAGGCGCAAAAGTAATTGTGACGGACATTGATCAAGAAAGTGGACAAGCAACAGCCGAGGAAATTACGGATTTAGGCGGAGAAGCACTTTTTGTATCCTACGATATGGGGAAACAAGGAGATTGGCAACGTGTTATTAGTTTTGCTATGGAGGCATACAGTCGTATTGATATGCTTTTTCAAAATGCTGGTCTATATAAAATAGATTCTATTTTTTCTCGCCAACAAGAGAACGATTCCAATGTACTTTGTATTAATGACGTTTGGATAGAGATAAAACAATTAACGTCATCTTTTATGAAACAGCAAGAAGAAGTGGTGCTTAGTGATTTACCTGTTTTTGGTATTATTAGCACGAGAGGACAATCATTTCATACAATAGAAGCCCTAGTATAATAATGGAAAACCGCCCCCAGTATATATGTGGACGGTTTTTTTGTATGTTCTATTATAGAACTTTATTTTTTAACGAATACGTTGTTCGGTTTGGCTATCAAAGAAATGTGCTTTATTCATATCAAAAGCAAGTTTAATTTGGTCACCAGGTGAAAAAGTATGTCTTGCATCAACACGTGCTGCAAAATCTTGATTTCCAAGTTTCATATATAAAATGGATTCAGCCCCTAACAACTCTGCAACTTCAATTTTCGTTGTGAAAGTAGTAGCTTGTGAAGCTTCTAAAAATAATAGTTCATCATGAATATCTTCTGGACGAATACCTAAAACAATTTCTTTATTTACATAGCCTTGTTCGCGTAATAACTTCATTTTTCCTTCAGATACTTTAAACTTTAGTGAACTGTCTATAACGAAATCGGTTTCAGTTAATTTTCCACGGAAGAAATTCATTGCAGGTGAACCGATAAAACCACCAACGAAAATATTTTCAGGTGTTTCATATACTTCTTTTGGAGTTCCAATTTGTTGGATTTTGCCGTCTTTCATAACAACAAGGCGTGAAGCCATTGTCATTGCCTCAGTTTGATCATGTGTTACATAAATTGTCGTTGTGCCAAGGCGGTGGTGTAATTTAGAAATTTCTGATCGCATTGCAACACGTAGTTTAGCGTCTAAGTTTGATAATGGTTCATCCATTAAGAAGACTTTTGCGTCTCGAACAATTGCTCTACCTAATGCAACACGTTGACGTTGTCCACCTGATAAAGCTTTCGGTTTTCTATCTAAATATTGTTCAAGCCCTAAAATTTGAGCTGCATGTTTCACTCGACGGTCGATTTCATCTTTCGGTATTTTTCGAAGTTTTAATCCAAATGCCATATTATCATACACACTCATATGTGGATAAAGAGCGTAGTTTTGGAAGACCATTGCGATATCTCGATCTTTTGGAGGAACATCGTTCATTAGCTTACCATCAATTGAAAATTCTCCTTTTGAAATATCTTCAAGTCCAGCTACCATTCGTAGTGTTGTAGATTTTCCGCATCCAGAAGGACCAACGAATACGATAAATTCTTTATCTTGAATGTGTAAGTTAAAATCTGTTACGGCTGTTACGTTATTATCATATATTTTATAAATATTTTCTAATTTAAGTTCTGCCATGATATTTCCCCCTAGAAAGTTTATGCAAACGTTTTCTTTGAATTTATTATAAACGAATAGATTCAAAAAAGAAATAAAAACACTATAAAAAAATAAAACGTTTTCATTATTCCTATGAATATATAATAAGTTTCACATGTTTTATTAGAAAAAGAAAATAAATATTGTAAGCGCTATTTTAAATTTGGATAGAATCTGTTATCATTCAGTAATGAAAACGTTTGCGCCTTAAAAAAAAGAAAAAAGAATCAATAGTATAGATGAAATGGGGTAGCATAATGGGAAAACAATGGTGGAAAGAAAGTGTAGTATATCAAATTTATCCTCGTAGTTTTATGGATAGTAATGGTGATGGTATAGGTGACCTTCGTGGTATTCTTGCGAAGCTAGACTACTTAAAAGAATTAGGTATTGATGTAATTTGGTTATCACCAGTCTATGAATCTCCAAACGATGATAATGGTTACGATATAAGTGATTATTGTAAAATTATGAACGAGTTCGGAACAATGGAAGATTGGGATGAACTATTACATGAAATGCATAAACGTAATATGAAACTTATGATGGACTTAGTTGTTAATCATACTTCAGATGAACATAATTGGTTTATTGAATCATGTAAATCGAAAGATAATAAATATAGAGACTATTATATATGGCGCCCTGGAAAAGAAGGGAAAGAGCCGAATAACTGGGGAGCAGCATTTAGTGGATCTGCATGGCAATATGATGAGATGACAGATGAATATTATTTACATCTGTTTTCTAAAAAACAGCCAGATTTAAACTGGGATAATGAAAAGGTAAGACAAGATGTTTATGACATGATGAAGTTTTGGTTAGAAAAAGGAATTGATGGGTTCCGTATGGATGTTATTAATTTTATTTCTAAAGAAGATGGCTTACCATATGTTGAAACGGATGAAGAAGGATATGTTTCAGGGCATAAACATTTTATGAACGGTCCGAACATTCATAAGTATTTGCATGAAATGAATGAAGACGTATTGTCTCAGTATGACATTATGACGGTTGGGGAAATGCCTGGTGTAACGACAGAAGAGGCTAAATTGTATACAGGGGAAGCTAGAAAAGAACTACAAATGGTATTCCAATTTGAACATATGGATTTAGATTCCGGAGAAGGTGGGAAATGGGATGTAAAACCATGCTCACTTCTTACTTTGAAACAAAATTTAACAAAGTGGCAAAAAGCATTAGAACAAACAGGATGGAATAGCCTTTATTGGAATAACCATGACCAGCCTCGCGTTGTATCTCGTTTTGGTAATGATGGAGCTTATCATACTGAATCAGCAAAAATGTTAGCGACAGTACTTCATATGATGAAAGGGACACCATATATTTATCAAGGAGAAGAAATCGGAATGACCAATGTTCGATTTGAATCAATTGATGAATACCGAGATATTGAAACACTAAATATGTATAAAGAAAAAGTTATAGAGCGCGGCGAAGATATAGATAAAGTGATGCAGTCTATATATATAAAGGGCCGAGATAATGCTAGAACTCCGATGCAGTGGGATGATAGAGAACATGCTGGATTCACAACGGGTGAGCCTTGGATTGCGGTAAATCCTAACTACAAAGAGATTAATGTGAAACAGGCAATCCAAGATGAAGAATCGATTTTTTATTACTATAAAAAATTGATTGAATTACGTAAAAACAATGAAATAGTTGTGTATGGAACATATGATTTAATATTAGAAAATAACCCTTCTATTTTTGCTTATGTAAGAACATATGGAGAAGAAAAGCTTCTGGTGATTGCAAACTTTACTGCAGATGAATGTGTATTTGAATTGCCTGAGGACATTATTTATAGTGAAGCAGAGTTATTAATACACAATTATGATGTAGAAAATGTATTGATAGAAAACATTACATTACGACCATATGAAGCAATGGTATTTAAATTGAAATAAGAAAAGCCTTATGCCACCCTGGCATAAGGCTTTTACTATTACCATTTTAAAATAGAGAATCCATACGGTGGAAGTGTAACTTGTAATACACTTGCTTCCGCTGAAAATTCTTCGTTTGTATAAATGTTAATTATTTTCTTCCTGGTAATATGAAGAGGGAGTGAAGTTGTAACTTCACTGTTAGTAGGATTTAAAACGAAAAAGATAGTTTCATCTTCATATGTTTTTGTATAAGAAATATAATTATGTTCATCATTTGCCTCAATGAATTGAAAAGTACCATTTCCTCCAAATGCTTTATGTTGTTTCCGTAATGAAATTAATGTTTGTATATGTGTAAATAAAAGAGTATCTTGTTCTTTTTCATCCCATATCATACATTTACGGCAGTCAGGGTCCATTCCACCATCCATACCGATTTCATCGCCGTAATAAATACAAGGAGAACCGATGAAAGAAAGGTGAAATACATAGAGTAACTTTAACTTATTTTTATCCCCGTTACATGTTGCTAAAATTCTAGGTGTGTCATGACTGTCTAATAAATGAAATGCCGCTTCATTTACATTCATAGAGTAGGAATGTAGAGAATCGGTAATTTGTTTCATAAATTCACTTGCATGAATGGATTCGTTAGCAAAGTAAGAAAGTAGAGCGTTTGTAACAGGATAGCTCATTACAGCATCAAATTGGTCACCTTGTAGCCATGGGAGTGCATCGTGCCAAATTTCACCTAAAATATATACTTCAGGATTTAATGCTTTTATTTCACTTCGGAATTCTCTCCAAAAACTGTGATCGACTTCATTTGCTACATCAAGGCGCCAACCGTCTATATTGAATTCTCTTACCCAATAACGCCCTACTTCAAGTAAATATTCTTTTACATCTGGGTGTGCTGTATTTAATTTAGGCATATACGGTGTAAATGCGAAAGTATCATAATTAGGAAGTGGTTCGGTTATAATTGGAAATTCATGAATATGGAACCAATCTTTATAGGCGGAATTTTCACCTTGTTCCAGCACGTCTTGAAATTTATCAAAGAAGTACCCGCTATGATTAAAAACAGCATCGAGCATTACTTTTATACCACGTTTATGACACGCTTCAATGAGTTCTTTGAAAGTTTCTTTCGTCCCAAATTGTGGATCGATTTCCATGTAATCAATTGTGTCATATTTATGATTCGAATGAGCTTTGAAAATAGGAGTGAAATATATTCCGGAAATTCCAAGCTTCACAAGGTAATCAAGGTTTTGAATAATACCAGCAAAATCTCCGCCGAAAAAATTAGTTGGAGTTGGTTCGGTACTTCCCCAAGAAAGGGTGTTTGCAGGATTTAATGTGCTATCCCCGTTAGCGAATCGTTCCGGGAAAATTTGATACCATACTGTGTCTTTAATCCAGGATGGTGCTCTGAAAACGTCTTTTGCATGAACAAATGGAAAGCAGAAAAAGTTACCGACATCGTCATTTGGAATATTAGAAAAAAATCCTCGTTCTGTATAAATAAAAGTTTCTACGTCGTTTTTTAATTCGAATCCATAACGTAAGCGTTTAAATTTTGGTTTGATTGAAACCGACCAATAATCAAATAACTCAGTAGATCCAGTTTTTTTCATCGGTGTACTCGCTGTAATCCATTTCCCGTCCTGCCATTCGTACGGGTCCCCGTAGATGAGAGCGGCGCTGTGAACATCATCTCTTTTTGTGTGTATTCGGATGTGAATTGTTTTTTCATCGTAAGCGTATGCATAATTATCTTTTGGCCTATGATAGATCGCTTCTTTAAGCATATAGAAAATCCCCCTTTAATATCTCTATACATATAGTTCCCGTAAATGAAATAATAAAGATTATGTTGCAAACGATTGCCTTCCACATAACTTTAATATTGCTTATAAGAGTAGTATTCATTTTATGTAAAGTCAATGAATAAAGAGTGTGATAAGATTATTTTGAAAATTAATATTTGCAAAATGAATAAAAGGATGTATAATGATAGACAAATAGCGCAAACGTTTTCATAGATTTAGATATTGTTTGCGCTTCTATTAAACAATCAAATGCAAACGTTTTCAATTAAAGAGGTACATAGACAATTTAGGGAGGTTTTTGGGATGAAGAAAGCATTATCACTATTAACGATTTCAGCATTGTCAATTGGCATGTTATCTGCATGTGGACCGAAAGATTCAGGAAAAAAAGAGGAAAGTAAAGCGAAGAAAGACTATGATCTTCTCGTTTGGGAAGATGATAAAAAAGGTGTTGGTTTAGAACCAGCAGTGAAAAGCTTTGAGGAAAAATATAAAGTAAAAGTAAAAGTTGTTGAAATGCAAATGACAGATCAAGTGAAAAAGTTACGTCTTGATGGACCAGCGGGGACGGGACCAGATGTTGTAACATTGCCACACGATCAAATCGGAAATGCAGTAACAGAAGGCTTACTTTCTGAAGTAAAAGCAGATGATGCTGTGAAGAGTAAATTTACTGACTTATCAATAAAGGCACAAACATACAACGGGAAATTATATGGTTTACCAAAAGCAATTGAAACACCAATTTTTATTTACAATAAAAAATTAATGCAAAAAGCTCCAGAAACGATGGACGAGCTATTTAACTTCTCAAAAGACTTTACGAAGGATGGCAAGTACGGATTTTTAACATTAGGAGATAACTTCTACTTTGCTAACGCGTTTATGGCAGGTATGGGCGGATATGTATTTGGTGAGAAAGACGGAAAGCCAAATGCAAGTGATGTTGGATTAAATAATAGCGGAGCAGTACAAGGTGCTGAATATCTTCAAAAATGGTACAAAGAAAAGTTATTCCCGAAAGGTATTATCGGTGAATCTGGTGGACCTGCTGCTGATGGATTATTCAATGAAGGAAAAGCAGCATCTATTATGAACGGACCGTGGGCGTTCCAAGCGATGGAAAAGAACGGAATTGATTATGGTGTTGCTCCAATGCCAAAATTACCAAATGGTCAACCGATGAAAACATTTGTTGGGGTAAAAGGATGGCATGTAACAAGCTTCTCTAAACAAAATGATTTAGCTACAAAATTCACTGAGTGGGTAACAAATGAAGAAAACGCAAAAATTAGATTTGAGAAGACAAAAGAGATTCCTCCAGTAAAATCAGTAATGGAAGATCCAATTATTAAAGATAATGAAGCTGCAAAAGCAGTTGCAACTCAATCAGAAAATGGAATTCCAATGCCGAATATTCCAGAAATGCAAGAAGTATGGAAACCAGCTGGAGACGCGCTTCAGTTAGTAGTTACAGATAAAGAAGCACCAAAAGCAGCACTTGATAATGCAGTGAAGCAAATTAAAGGGAATATTGAGGCAAACCACAGCAATAAAAAATAAGGTGAAATTCGTGCCTCTACTATAAGAGGCACGAATTCTCTCCCAGAAAAAAGGGGGAAGGAACATGCAAACATCTATGGAACCAGCAAACGGCTTAAAAGGTTCAAAACATAGGAAAATGGCAACCATGTTATCAATCATTCCAGGCATAGGCCAAATGTATAATAAACAATTTGTAAAAGGCCTTATTTTTCTAGTATTAACAGGTTCATTTATTGTAGCATTTACTGATTTATTAAATATGGGATTATGGGGAATTGTAACACTCGGTACAGAAGTTCCACGTGACCATTCTGTCTTTCTATTAGTGGAAGGGATCTTGGCACTTATCGTCATCGTGTTTGGACTCGGAATATATGGATTTAATTTATATGATGCATATCAAAACGGGAAGAAACGTGATATAGGAACCCCATTAAACTCTGTAAAAGAGCAATACCGTAACTTATTAGATCAAGGTTTTCCATATTTAATGGTTTCACCAGGATTTCTATTACTAATCTTTGTAGTTGTATTTCCAATCATTTTTGTAATTTTAATTGGATTTACGAACTATGACTTATATCACTCTCCTCCAGCTAAATTAGTAGATTGGGTGGGCTTTAAAAACTTTATTGATATTTTCACATTACCAATGTGGAGAGAGACATTTTTAAGTGTATTTTCTTGGACTGTCATTTGGACATTTGTTGCAACAACATTACAAGTTGCACTTGGTATTTTCTTAGCGATTATCGTAAATCAGCCTGGTATTAAAGGTAAGGCAATTATTCGAACAATTTTCATTTTACCGTGGGCTGTTCCAGCATTCGTATCTATTCTTGTCTTCTCGGGTATGTTTAATGAAACATTTGGAGCAATTAATAATCAAGTATTAGCTTTATTCGGGATTGAAAAGATTGCTTGGATGACAGATCCGTTTTGGGCGAAGATTGCTTTAATTATGATCCAAACGTGGCTCGGTTTCCCATTCGTCTTTGCAATGACAACAGGTATATTGCAATCGATTCCAGGAGAATTATATGAAGCTGCTACAGTAGATGGAGCAACTGCTTGGCAACAGTTCCGCAAAATTACATTGCCACTTGTTTTATACGCAACAGCACCAATTTTAATTACACAATATACGTTTAACTTTAATAACTTTAGTATCATTTATCTATTTAATGGCGGAGGTCCTGCTGTAGCGGGGCAAGATGCAGGTGGAACGGATATTTTAATTTCATGGATTTATAAGTTAACGATGACTTCAGCGCAATACGGAAAAGCAGCAGCTCTTACAATGATTTTATCGTTAATCGTTATTACAGTTGCGTTATGGCAATTTAAGAGAACAAAATCATTCCAAGAAGAGGATATGATGTAAATGAATATTAAACGACAAAAGATGTTACGTCTTTCATTAAGTTATTTGGTTATCTTCATAATGTGTGCGATTATTTTCTATCCATTACTATGGATTATTGGTTCATCGTTTAATCCAGGAGATAGTTTGTCTGGTTCTAGCATTATTCCAAAAAATGCTACGTTAGATCATTATCGTAAGCTACTTGATCTTGATTCAAGTAATTACTTACTTTGGTATAAAAATACGTTAAAAGTTAGTGTTATGACGATGATTTTTTCGGTGTTAGCAATTAGCTTTACTGCTTATGCATTTTCGAGATATCGTTTTGTCGGAAGAAAAAATGGTTTATTAACATTTTTAATTCTACAAATGATTCCGAACTTTGCAGCGTTAATCGCACTATATGTATTAGCGCAGTTAACAGGATTAATTGATACACATCTTGCATTAATTTTAATTTATGTAGGTGGAGCAATTCCAATGAATACTTGGCTTATGAAAGGGTATTTTGATACGATTCCGAAAGAGTTGGATGAATCAGCCCGCATGGATGGAGCAGGACACTTCCGTATTTTTTGGCAAATCATTATGCCGCTTGCAAAGCCAATCGTAGCGGTTGTAGCATTATTCACTTTCATCGGTCCATTTACAGATTTCATTTTAGCAAGTATTATTTTACGCACGCCGGAAAATTACACTTTAGCAGTTGGATTATATGAAATGGTAGCGAAAAAATTTGGTAATGAATTTACGACGTTTGCGGCTGGTTCAGTATTAATTGCAATCCCGATTTCGATTTTATTCTTATCACTACAAAAATACTTTATTTCTGGTTTAACAGCTGGAGGTACGAAAGGATGAGAAATGGGACATTATGTCCCATTTTTCTTTTCATCTCTCTATAAAAAAAATTATAGAGAGATGAAAAGAGATTTGACATCGCATATGAAAAGAAGTGAAATAAATAGTATATTATAGTATAGGAAAAAAGAGCTATATCCCTTACAATACATGGAGAGGGAGAATATGATAAGTTTTGCAAGATAGAATAAATAAATGACAGTTTATGACTTCTCCTATGACTTGCAACGGGTGCAAGATAAAATATATGAAAATGGCAGAGAAGTGAAAGGAGGGGATTTTTATGACAGTTACAATTAAAGATGTGGCGAAGAAGGCGAACGTAGCACCATCAACTGTTTCTCGTGTAATTGCTGATAATCCAAGTATAAGTGAAAAGACAAAGCGCCGTGTTCGAAAAGTAATGAGTGAATTAGGGTATCATCCAAATTTAAATGCAAGAAACCTTGCGAACCAAACGACGAAGACACTTGGTCTTGTTATGCCGAGTTCTGCAAGTAAAGCTTTTCAAAATCCGTTTTTCCCAGAAGTTATAAGAGGAATTAGTTCATTTGCACATGTGGAAGGGTATGCGCTTTATATGTCGACTGGTGAAACAGAAGATGAAATTTTTAATGGTGTTGTAAAAATGGTACAAGGGCGTCAAATCGGTGGTATTATTCTTTTATATTCAAGAGAAAATGACCGGATTATTCAATACTTGCATGACCAAAACTTCCCGTTTGTTTTAATTGGAAAACCATATGATCGAAAAGATGAAATTACATATGTAGATAATGACAATTATACAGCTGCAAGAGAAGTAGCGGAATATTTGATTTCATTAGGCCATAAACAAATCGCATTCATCGGCGGTGGATCAGATTTACTTGTAACGAGAGATCGTTTGGCGGGGATGAGTGATGCTTTGAAACTAGCAGATATTCTATTGCCGAAAGAGTATATTTTACACTTTGATTTTTCAAGAGAGAGTGGTCAACAGGCTGTTGAGGAATTAATGGGACTAAAGCAACCACCGACGGCAATTATGGCAACGGATGATTTAATTGGACTTGGCGTGTTAAGTGCGCTTTCTAAAAAAGGATTTGTTGTACCGAAAGATGTTTCGATTGTAAGCTTTAACAATGCTTTATTATCAGAAATTGCTAGTCCACCACTTTCGACAGTTGATGTGAATATTTATCAATTAGGGTATGAAGCGGCAAAAGCTTTAGTTGATAAGGTGGAGCATTCTGAATCTACTTCAAAATGCATTATTATTCCGCATAAATTATTGAAGCGTCAAACTTGTGATCATTATGCAACAAAAAGCTAAGAGTTTAACTCTTAGCTTTTTTCTTTAGAAAGGCTTCTAAACGGTCACAGCCTTCTTTTAAAGTTTCGATACTGTAAGCATAGGAAAGGCGAAGGTAGCCTTCACCGTATTCGGAAAATGCGGTTCCAGGAACAACGGCTAGCCCAGCTTCTTTTACAAGATCAAGTGCAAAATCAAATGATGAAGATGTTAAATGTCCAACATATGGGAATAAATAAAATGCACCTGTTGGCTTCTCAACCGTTAAACCCATTTGAATGAGTCTATTATATACGTAATCACGGCGTTTTTTGTATTGATAGCGCATCATCTTCGGGGCATCTTTAGCAGCTGTTAAAGCTTCGATTGCAGCATATTGAGCAATTGAAGTAGCACATGTAACATTGTATTGATGCACTTTTAAAATGTGTTTTGCTAAATAACTTGGGGCAAATAAAAGTCCGATACGCCAACCAGTCATAGAATGTGATTTTGATAAGCCGTTAATGACAATAGTCTTATCACGCATTTCTGGGAAATGAGTGATAGATGTGTGTTTGTCTTCATATACAAGTTCGCTATAAATTTCATCGGAAAGAACGAAAATATTTTTATCTTTTAAGATAGATACAATATCTTCTAATTCTTCTTTTGATAAGGTAACACCAGTTGGATTAGAAGGATACGGTAAAACGACGCATCTTGTTCGTTCTGTAATTGCATTTCGCAGAGCTTCAGCTGTTAAACGAAATCCAGTTTCACGAACATCTATAAAAATAGGAGTTGCACCACATAGTCGAATAATCGGCTCGTAACCAGGGTAAATAGGAGCAGGTAAAATTACTTCCGTTCCTGGTTCTAAAATAGTTCGGAATGCAACATCGATCGCTTCACTAGCACCGATTGTAACAATGGTTTCGTTTTCAGGTGAATAATGTAAATTGTAGTTGTCCTTTACAAAGTTACAAGCTGCCTTGCGTAATTCTAGTAAACCAGCGTTATGTGTATAGCTTGTATAATTTTCTGTAATGGCCCGTTTAGCTGCTTCTTTTACTAGAGAAGGTGTAGGGAAATCGGGTTGCCCAATTGTTAAAGAGATAAGATTATCATAGTTTTGAATCATATTAGAGAACTGACGGATTCCAGAAATTTGGATGTCCTTCACTCTAGGATTAATGAATTGTTCCATTGTATCTCCCTTTCTTCCGTTTGAAAATTAAGTTCATTTTATCATATTTTCAACTATTACGCTTTGTTTATAAAATTTCCCCCGCTATTTGTGAAAGATAAGAATCGTATCTTAAAATTCAGTGGAAGTAAGAAATTATGTGAGGATTCAAATGTCTATAAGAGTATAAGCTGTGTGAGTTAATTAAAGTTTCACTTAAGCATAAACACAAAAAAAGCCGCTGCAAGCGACTTTTTAATAACCGTATTCCCAATCTATTTCATCTTCGTTCCAAAGTACGGAAGATACTTTGCCAAGATGGACAACGGATTCATTTACAGCACATGTACAGTCTTCGTCCCCTGCTTTATGTTGCAATTCTTCGTATACTGATTTTTCAACGTTTTCTAGCACAACCAAATTTTCTTCTTTTAAAACAAGCGTAGTACCCGCCATATTTATCTTCCTCCTACTAAAGTAATGATCACTTATTTGTAAACATAGATAGTATGGATTATATGCTGTATTTTGCGATAGTTGTCCGTCTAGTGAAGTGTTTTTTATTTTCTTTGTAATCCGTATTCATTGTATACTGCACGAAGGAAATTTGGTACAGGGTTTACAATCATTTCGGAAATTTGTAACATTTATTATTAGTTGTTAACAAATAATTAACAAAGATGTTAAGAAAAATCAAAATTTTGAAACAAATGGACTTATAAAATGATATAATCATATAAAAATACATATAGGGGATGAGAGGCTATGGAGCTGATTCGTGATTTAATGATCCAAATTGCCATCATTATTTTACCACTATTTTTATATGAAGCGATTCGTTTAAATCGTTATCAAGGAATGCTTCCGAAGCCTAATCGCTACTTTATTATGTTTTTATCTAGCGTCACACTCGTTCTCTCCATGACATACTCTATTTGTTTTGGTACCGTTTGCGGATACAATTTTCATCCAGTCCCAATTGTTAGTGGTTTTTTATATGGTGGGATTGTTGGGCTCATCCCTGCCATTATTTATGTTGCATATGAATGGATTTTTAAGGGGCTTAGTTGGTTGCCTATGGTAGAAGTTATATTTCTTTCGATAATTCCATTATTTTTGTCAAAGAAATGGTCTCTTTTTTCAAGAGATAAGAAGCTAATATTAGCTTTTATGATTGCATCATTTTATGTTCTTGTTTCATTAGTAGTCGGGATGTTGAATGTCCTTTTAGAAACAGGTTTTACACCGTACATATCTAATCTATATAGTGGGTATATATTTGCATCACTTATTATGGTTATGACAATGGTATTTCAAGTGTATTTGACTGAGTATTTAAACGAAAATGCATTATTGCGTACAGAAATGCAAAAATCAGAAAAACTTAATATTGTAAGTGAGTTAGCTGCAAGTGTTGCACATGAAGTTCGAAACCCTCTCACTGTTGTACGAGGGTTTATTCAATTGCTAGAGAGTACGGAAGACGTAAAGAACAAAGATTATATGCGTCTCGTATTAGCTGAACTGGATCGTGCTGAACAGATTATTTCAGATTATTTAAATTTAGCAAGGCCTCAAATTGAAAAAAAAGAACATATTTGTTTATCAGCACAATTAATTGAAATGACAACTCTTATGTCATCATTTGCAGCGATGCAGGGCGTTTATTTGCAAGTTGAGATTTCTGAGAGCCTTTATACTATCGGCGATAAGACGAAATTGAAGCAAGCTATTATGAATGTTGTTAAAAACGGTATTGAAGCAATTCAAGGAAACAAAGGGTATTTAAAAGTAACAGCTATTCAAAAAGATGAATTGATAATAATAAGAGTTAAAGATAGTGGTGTTGGAATGACAAAAGAACAGTTAGTAAGGCTTGGACAACCGTATTATTCTTTAAAAGAAAAAGGAACAGGATTAGGCCTTATGGTAACATTTAGTATTTTACAAGCGCATAATGGCACATTGGAATATAAAAGTGAAAGCGGAAAAGGAACTGAAGCTATTATTATATTGCCAGCTGTACGATATAAGGAATAAAAGTTACCGATAGAAGGTAACTTTTTATTTTATCGTGCATTAGAAAAAGATACAAAATTTCATTCATTTATTTTTTCTTGTTTTGTTCGAACGAATAAACTTTTAAATGATTGAAAGAAGCTTTGCTCTTTTGAGGCGGCGACTAATCTTTTTGTTTCTTGAATTTCGCGAATAACTTGCATAAGTTGTGTATCACGGTTGCTATCTTTATTGTAAATTTGATTGACAAGTTTATTCATTTTTTCTTCTTGTTTGGATTCTCGCTTATACATATGATTCATTAATAAGTCCATTTTTTCTTTTTGGAGTGCATCTGTTTGAGCGGCGTGAACAACTAGATCTTGTAACATTTTTTCTTGTGAGCCTTCTTTTACATAAACTTGTTGCATTAGTTCATCTAATTTCTCGTCTTTTAAACGATTTTGTGTAATGAGAGTAGAGTTTTGATGAATAATTGCTTCATTTAATTGAGCAAGCATTTCAAGTTTTAGCATGAACTCCTCAAAGTTACGCCCATCTTCTTTTGGTTGCACTTCTTGTTTATCTTGAATAATAGGTACAGGTGGGGCATCTTTTTCTTTTAAAATAATAGGTATTGTTTCTGAAATGTCTTCTTGTAATGTAGCAGCTCTTTCATGTATAGATTTCAATAGTTTTAAATCATCCAATTTATAAATACGAGCATCAGCTGTTTTTGAAATGATATAACCGTGTTCCTCTAAGAGTTGGCTATATTTTCGGACTATATGTTTTGGGATACCTGTTTTATTTGTAACATCTTTCGTTTTATAAATAGCTTCCATGATAGTTCCTCCCCAAAAAGTATCGTATATATCATTTCAACCTTTTATGTGGACTTCCTTTGAAAAAGAATGTCGGAAGGTTATTAGTTTTCTACAGCATTAGTGAAAAGATGAAGAAAAATGAATGTTTTTGGCGGAATGGAGAGGAAGAGCTAAAATAATGTCTGAAAACATACATAGAAGAAGTTTGTTATAATAACTGAGGAAAAGAAATTGGTAGGAACACGGAGGTACACATGAAGCAATTTAAAGGTATTATCATTTCAATTATTGCAATTCTTTCTCTTTTGGTAGCGGTATATGAAGTACTTGTGCCAGAGGAGACAAGTACTAAAAAGACAACTACGTATGATCAAATTCTAGAGTTCCCGAAAGAACGATATCCAGAGACCGGGAAACATATAACGGATGCTATAAAAGAAGGACATTCGGAAATGTGTACAATTGATCGTAATGGTGCAGCGGATAGAAGGAAATTATCGTTAGCGCCATATCCGACGAAGAAAGGTTATGATCGTGATGAATGGCCGATGGCGATGTGTAAGGAAGGCGGAAAAGGAGCTCATATTGAATATATAAGTCCAGCAGATAACCGCGGTGCAGGTTCTTGGGTAGGGAATAAGCTAGACAAATATCCAGATGGTACGCGTGTGAAATTTGAAGTGAAATAGTAATTGGCATACATTTCATAGTGGAGGAGAGGGATAGTTATGGAATTAACAATTTCATATTCGCAATTAATGATAATGAACTATGATGGTCAGCAGCCTTATGTAGATTGGACTCCTGAAGATTTTGAAAGAGGCTATGCTGAGGTGGATGGAGCTATTATTTTTGAAGCAATCTCTGACTATACTTGTGAAGTGGAAGTTACTTGTGGAAATCATATTGAGAAAGAAGAAGTGGTTAGAACGATATCAGTTCCTTTCACAGTGAAGAATGAAGAAGTATATATAACAAGTATTCTTTCTAATAAATATCATATTCCTATTCCGAACGGAGAATATATGATAGTCTTGCAGGCAACTCCTCTTGAAGAGCCATCAGACGATGAATTGTATAAAGTACAATACGACTTCTATTTTGAGAGTGTAGAATAAAAAAACGTGTTATCCTTCAAAAGGATAACACGTTTTTTTATTATGCGTTTGTTTTTAGGAGAGAACGAGCGTCTTTTGCTGCCTGAACCATGTGCTCTAAAGCAGGTATAACTTCCTCAGTTCTTCGTGTTTTTAAACCACAGTCTGGATTAATCCAGAAATATTTAGGGTCACATACTTGTAAAGATTGTTCTACGATTGTGAACATTTCATCTTTACTTGGGACACGTGGGCTATGAATATCATATACCCCTAGACCAATTCCTTTTTCATATGTTGTATGCTTTAATGTATTAATAAATTCTCCATGACTTCTTGATGTTTCGATAGAAATAACATCTGCGTCTAACGCTCGAATTGCATCTACAATATCTTCGAAGTTACTATAACACATATGAGTATGAATTTGTGTTTCATTTTCTACAGAAGATGTTGCTAAAAGGAATGATTGAACTGCCCATGTAATGTATGCATCCCAATCTTTTTCTTTTAACGGCATACCTTCACGAAGTGCAGGTTCATCGACTTGGATTACTCTAATTCCGGAAGATTCAAGTAATTCAATTTCATGACGAAGTGCTAATGCAATTTGATATGATACTTCTTTTCTTGAAATATCATTTCGAACGAATGACCAATTTAAAATAGTGACAGGTCCAGTTAGCATACCTTTTACTACCTTCTCCGTTAAGCTTTGTGCATATACAGTTTCTTTAATAGTCATTCCACTTATAAAGGCAACATCACCATAAATAACAGGTGGTTTTACGCAACGAGAACCGTATGATTGTACCCATCCGTTTTTAGTAAAGGAGAAACCAGCAAGTCTTTCTCCAAAATATTCCACCATGTCAGTTCTTTCGAATTCACCATGTACTAGTACATCAAGACCAATATCTTCTTGGTAACGAATCCACTTTGCAGTTTCTTTTTCAATGAATTGATTATATTGTTCATTTGTAATATCGCCGTTACGCCACTGTTTACGTGTTTGACGAACTTCAGATGTTTGCGGGAAGCTACCAATAGTTGTTGTTGGTAACAATGGTAATTGTAAAGCTACTTGCTGTAGTTCATATCGTTTTTCAAATGGAAGAGGACGTGAGAAATCATCTTCTTTAAGTGATGTACGTGCCACTTTTACATCTTCACGATTACGTGCAGCTGATGAGCGGATTGCATGATGTGCATTACGATATGTTGTTAAATCGCTACTGATGCTTTCTACACCTTTAGTAAGAGCAGAATGGATAAGGACTAGTTCTTCTAATTTTTGATTAGCAAATGCAAGTGCATCAAATAATTCACTTGTTAAGTGCGTTTCTTCCGTTTTATCAATTGGAGTATGCAATAAGCTACAAGAAGGTTGAACAATTAAACCTTTTGCTGTGATTTGATTTTGTAATGTTGTAAATAAAGAAAGTACATCATCAAGATCAGCTCTCCAAATGTTACGGCCATCTATACAACCGATAGCTAAAATTTTATCAGCTGGGAATCCATATTTTGAAATAGCATTTACATTACCTTCTTTGCCATGAACAAAGTCTAATCCAATACCAGAAACAGGGAATGCAATAATTTCTTCATAGTTCTCTTCTACACTATCAAAATATGTTTGTAGAAGAAGATTCGCATTTGGAACCTCTTTATGAATAGCTTCGTAAAGTTCTTTCGCTTGATTAATTTCATCTTTTGTTAAAGATGCGAAGATTGGTTCGTCAACTTGAATAATTTGTGCTCCAGCTGCGTGTAATTCAGAGAATAATTGTACATAAGGTGCAACTAGCTCTTTTAAAATAGTGGCAAATTGCTCTTCGTTATAACCTTTTGCCAGTTTTAGGAATGTATAAGGGCCTAAAATAACTGGTTTTCCATCAACGCCTAACTCTTTTTTCGCTTCTTCATATAAACGAAGAGGACGATTGTCTTTTAAAGAGATTTGTAATCCTTCTTCATATTCAGGAACAATGTAATGATAGTTTGTGTTAAACCATTTTGTCATTTCAGAAGCAACGTGATCTTTAGAGCCGCGTGCCATTGCAAAATATACATCAAGGTAAGAGGTAAACTCTGAAAAACGTGACGGGATGAATCCTAACATGTAGGCCGTATCCAGAACGTGGTCATAATATGTAAAATCGCCAACTGGAATTAATTCAATTCCCTTTTCTTGCTGTACTTTGACGTGTTGAAGGCG
This sequence comes from Bacillus cereus group sp. BfR-BA-01523, assembly GCF_022662615.1. Classification (NCBI taxonomy): domain Bacteria; kingdom Bacillati; phylum Bacillota; class Bacilli; order Caryophanales; family Bacillaceae; genus Bacillus; species Bacillus cereus group sp. BfR-BA-01523. The sequence goes on along the minus strand of NZ_JAKUDX010000003.1, from coordinate 305,635 downwards.
AATTTCTTTCATTGTCGTTAAAAATTGTTCTTCATCAATTTTATTGGACCAAAAAGCTTCCAATGTTTTTTTCCACTCTCGTTGTAGTCCGATACGTGGATAACCTAAGTTACTTGTTTGAATTGCCATTTTAAATTCCTCCCTAATTGAAAGTAAGCATTTCCGTTTACTCGGAAATACCTATAACAAAAAGCATAAAGGCATAGAAAAATAAGCCTTCCTTTTTGTTCTTAACACCTCATCATCATCCGTGAGTCTATCAGTGTTGTTAAAATAGGCAGGTATCCTGACTTATGCTTCATATAATTTCTTTCACCTTCCCGTTTTCACAGTGGCACAAAAAAGAAATCTCAGCATTTACAGTGGCGGGACCGTGTTGGAGTTTCACCAAACTTCCCTTTTAAACACGAAGTGAAATATTCGTGTACCTATTTTCCTTTTGAAAGGAATTTAACAAGCGATATGATATTGAAACAAATTCTAACACAATTTTCGGAATTTTGTCCACTGTTTTAAAATAAGAAAATTCTAAAGTTTTTTATTTCTTTTTATTCGGAAAATTAAGTTTTTTTGATGTTTATTTATTATTAAAATGAGGGTGTTTTGAGTTGCGAGGAATAATTATAGTGTTAAGTTTTTCTAAAAGAGGAGGCACCTCTTTTAGAAAAACTTAATCATTATCTACACCTATTTCTGAAAGACGACCTGCAGTTGCATCTTGTAAGAGCGTGTTTAGCCAATGTAATTCAACATTAATATGCTCAATGACGCTTTGTAGAATATATAGTTGAGCACGAGGAACTAGTTGTTTATTATGATCGTATATCGTTTGCATTGTATGTAAATAGAGCATTGTATCATCTCTCTTTTTTTTCAAAATAGGAACTAGAGCTTGTTCGTCGCTAAAGTGAGCGAAAGAGAGCGCTGAATAAATAGGTTTATATATTTGGTTTTTCGCTTCAAATTGTTTTAATAATAAGGTGTGGAAAAGGGCTTTTCCTTCCTCTGTTATATGGAAGATTGTTTTATCTGGTCTATTCGTATCTCTAACAATATTGGTAATGCTAATCGCACCTTGTTTTTCTAATTGCTCGAAGGCGTAGTATAGCGATCCCTTGGCATATTTAATATAACAATCCATTTGTCTTTCTTTCATTATGTGCTGCACTTCATAGGGATGTTTATCTCCTTCGAGTAACAAGCCGAGAATGACTAACTTCATGCTCATGCTGTCTCAACTCCTGTATATAGAAACTTTATATATATTATAAACGGTATATCCTCTTTCATAAAGGGATATACCGTTTCGTTTTTCTATATTAGCTTACTTGTTTTTGTTTTTGCTTTGTTTTTGGTCCTGTTAAAAGACGTTCATTTCCCATAAGTAAAATACAAATTATACTTAGCGTAGCTGGGATAAGTGCCCAGAAAAATGTATTAGCAATAGATGTTGCAAGAGCCTCTTTAATTCCGCTCAGTACTTCAGGAGGTAGCTTTTCAGTAGCATTTGGTGATAATAAAAAGCTTGTGTCTCCACCTTTAGGAGCCATTTTTTCTAGTTCAGGAGGGAAGACTGCTTTTAATTTATCAGTGAAAACATGATTTTGAATCGTACCGAAAATCGTGACGCCAAGGGTCATTCCAAGTGAACGGAAGAATGAGTTCGTGGATGTAGCAGAACCGCGATCTCTCATTTCTAGTTTGTGGATAGATGCCATACTTAAAACTGAGAAGGAGAATCCAACTCCAAGTCCAGCAAGCACCATAAACATTGTTACGAGTGTACGAGGTGTTTCCATAGTTAAAGTACTTAGTAAATAAATTCCAAGAACGAAGAAAACTCCAGATACTGTCATGATGTTACGATAACTTGTTCGTGAAGCTAATTGTCCACCAGTTTGACTGCCGATTACAGATCCTACCATCATAGGTGTCAAAATTAATCCAGCATTTGAGGCTGAACCACCGAGAACACCTTGAACGAAGATTGGAATATAAACTGTGCAGATGATAAAAGCTGCACCATAGAAAAAGGCAACACCTTGGCTAGCTGCAAATAAAGGTTTTTTAAATAAATGGAAAGAAATAATAGGCTCGGTTGCGTTTCTTTCTACGAAGAAGAAAATAATAAGCAGAATAACAACAGTTGAAAATAAACCAATAATCACATTAGAGTCCCATGCGTATTCTTTACCACCAAGTTCTAAAGCAAACATTAAGCAAACGATACTAATGACAAGCGTAATAGCACCAGCCCAGTCAATTTTTTGTTTTCGATATTCTAGAGACTCGCTATAGTATTTAGTAATGAAGAAGAAGGAAATAAGTCCTAACGGAATATTAATATAGAAGACCCAGTGCCAACTTATATAATCTGTAATGTAAGCACCTAATAAAGGTCCGAAAACACTAGATGTTCCGAAAACAGCACCAAATAGTCCGGTCATTTTTCCTCGTTTTTCAGGCGGGAATATATCATACATAATTGTAAATGCGATAGGCATAAGAGCGCCGCCACCAATTCCTTGAATGGCTCTATAAATACTTAGTTGTTCAATACTTGATGCTGTCCCGCAAAGTGCAGAACCGAATAAGAAAAGAATTAATCCGCCAATAAAAAAGCGTTTCCGTCCGTACATATCAGACAGCTTACCGAAAATAGGCATTCCGGCCATTGTTGCTACCATGTAGGCGGATGTGACCCAAACGAATTTGTCGAACCCTCCTAAGTCTCCGACAATCGTTGCCATCGCAGTTGCGACGATTGTGTTATCCATTGCTGCCATTAGAATACCAAGTAGTAAACCAGCAACAACAAATTTTGTTTTACTTGAATCGTTTTTTGATAGTTGTGCTTCCAAAAGTAGCCCTCCTTTAATAAAAATTAAACTAACTTAAGTTTTTTAGTGCAATGCATAAAAAAACTTTATGTACAGTTTGTATCGTTCCTCTTCATTTTATAAAAAATTGCACTGACATGATATAAAGGATGGAAATCATAAATTATATTATAGTCAAATTTGACTAAAAGGCAAATGTTTTCTAACGCCAAATTATTTTATCGGGCTTTAACTGCCTGTTAAAGCCCGATTGGTAAAAGCTAATAATCAGTGGGGGATGGACAAAACCCCCACTGATTAAAGTTTCACTTTATTATAATGACCAAAAGAGAGTAAGAATTTATTTTGTTATGTAGTCAAGGAAGGAAATTGTAAAAAAATATTTAATAAAGTATAACCTGTGTCAACCTATTAAAAATGGTTTTTTCTTTATATTGTCGAATAGGATAAAAGGAAAAGAAAAATTTGATATGGTTTGTAACAAGCTAAATATTTTTTCTAAGTGTAGTTTATTGCATCGAGAGGCAGAATACAGTTGTATAGATGATATATCTGGAATGAGGTGAATATATTATGAAAATATGGAAACGAATTTCGGATCAAGGAAGGTATTCTATACCGTTACAGCCGGTTTTGTGGATTGATGGTTCTAAAAAGGACACGGAAGCATCCAATGTAGCAGTCACATTGCAAATCCGTAGTATGTATAAAGAAAAATTTTCGTATGAGATGATCTATGATGTTAATGACATACTAATTATTCGACTTGAAGTTGAAAATAAAGGCGTTGAAATGATTTCGCGAGTAGTTGTAAGTCATATGATTCGTGATTATTTCGCGTATATCCCAAACTCTTTAAAAGCAGATAAGGGAATAAGTGAGTTTTTATTTCAGCTTGTAAGGTGGCGAATCGATAATTTATCACCGAATGAAAAGGTAGAATTAATTTGTCAAATAAAAGCAAATAAAGATAAAGCTCCTCCCAATTCATTATTTCAGGCTACATATACATTTCAATATAAAGGTGTATCATATGGACCGCTACAAACAAATGAAGTGGTTGTCAGAAAATGATAAGAAGGAACCTGTGCGAAAGGTTCCTTCTTTAATGAAGATTGTGCTTCTTGAGTAATTTCTTTTGTTCCACTCCCTTTTTTCCAATATAGTTATTTTTGTATCCAAAATATAGAATGAATAGAAATGAAATAACATTTACTATAGCGTCAATTTGATCGTTTGTAATGAAGTTTATTCCGAAAGAGTTAAATAGTAATTTTAATGATAACAAAAAGCCAGCTAGTAAGCGCATAATATCTAATAGATTTTCTTTTTGAGGCATATAGGTCACTCCTTCCTAAAAACGATATATAGTATATATATGAAATAAAATAGAAAAGGTATACAAACTTAAGTAGAAATGTACATTAAATATGTACATTTTTTATTTTATAGAAAAACATTATTGTTATAGAAACATATATTGGTATAAAAGGGGGAGAGTATGAAACATAAAGGGAAAATTAGTGGATTATTACTTGGGAACACAGTTGCGGTTACAGAATGGATTGCACTTCAGGATGTAATTGCTAAGCTAGATTCGAGATCATTTTTAACCGTCTTTATTATTTATATATTGCAAATGATACTAAGCTATTATTTTGGACATTGGTACGATAAAAGAACGAATACGCGTGTAAATATTGAAGTAGGAGGAATGACGAATAACGATTTTGTCGTTGATTTTTTTGGAAAAGTAGCTGCTTTATCAGAAAGAGATTCTCGTAATATCACAGTGTATATTCTTTCCGTAAAAGAATGGGATGTATTAAAAGACACAGTGCAAGAAAAAAAGTTAGATGAGCTAGTCCAAAGAGTAGAACGTACAATTGTAAAGACAGTTCGAAAAGGCGATGTAGTTACGAGGTGGGATGAAAATAAATATGTTATCGTAGCTGTTGATAATGGCTATGAAAAGTCAACAATAACAAGCCGATTAATCAAAAATATTCAAAATGAAATAGCGAATGATTTATTAAGTGTCACACTATTATTTGGGGCTGCAAGTTATCCTATAGAAGGGAAAACTTTTGAAGATTTGTTTAGAAAGGCACAAAATCAATTGTATAATTATAGAAACTTGCAAAGTCATGAATGAAACTTTGATTTGAAGAAGTATGATATAAAGATTTTTTGTAACATTTTTTTGTCTTTTGTTACAAGAAAACTTTTTTTTGTAACAAAAGTCTTTAAAAATATATGAAATCAGCATATAATTGTGTGTGGATGTGTCAATGCATTTTGCACAATGTTTTCAGTTTAAAAGTGTAGAGGAAAACATGCTCTACACTTTTCCTTTTTAAGAAATTAAAAGAATCTTTGTAAGAGTTGCGAGGTCCCCTTTGCAATATGTAAAATGGACAAAGAGGTTATTTGATAGAAAGTGAGAAAGGGAATGATAGACGTGAGAGGTCAACGATCATCTTTTATCAGGTGAAATATTATAGTGTTTCTTGCAGTAGGTAAGATTAAGGTAAATACCTTTATGTTTTAAGACATTACATAATTTCAAGTGCGAAAATTGTACAAGCAGTATAAATAATTATTGATGATCTTCGTAAAAAAGATGCGAGCGTGAAATAGATAAAGAAGTTACATGTTTTTCATGGGATTTTTGGCACGATGGTCGCTTATTAATAGGAGGAAAAGATGTTGAAATATAATAAATTAGCAATTGTAACTGCATTATCAATGACTTTACTAGCTGGTTGTTTCGGCCCAAAACCAGAAGAGGAGCTATATGTTGCATTTGAAAATGCTGCCAAGCAAGAAAAAACAATGTTTGAAGATGCGAAAAAATTGGAGTCATTAGAGAAAGAGGGGCAAGTATTATATAATCAAATTGTCCAAGAAGGAAAAGATAATAATCAGGCTGTTAAGGATAAGCTTGATCAAGCGGTGAAAAATACAGCTGAGCGAGAAAAAGTTCTTATTAAAGAAAAAGAGGCGTTAAATAAAGCGCAAGAAGAAGTGAAGTCAGCGGATAAGCATGTGAAGAAAATTGAAGATAATAAATTAAAAGACCAGGCGGATAAAGTAAAGAGTACTTATGAGAAACGACATGATTCATTCCAAAAGATGTACGATAGCTATAATAAATCTTTAAAGCAAGAAAAAGAATTATATACAATGCTACAAGATAAAGGTACAAAATTAAAAGATATTAGCGAGAAAGTGAAGTTAGTAAACCAAGCATATAAAGATATTGAGACAGAAAAAGATAAGTTTAATGAATATACGAAATCATATAATACAGAAAAAGTTGCATTCTATAAACAAGCGAATATTAAAATTAAGGAAGATAAAAAATAAAACAGTTTGGCCTAATATGGGCCAAACTGTTTTATTTTTTTGTATAGGTACGGCTATACCATGGAACTGCTTCGCTTAATTTTTTTTCTTGTTTTAATGCTTCAGGACCAATATAATCTTGAAGTGTTTTTTTTGCTATTGTTAAAGATAAGGTTGTTTTCGGATTTCGATAGGAGGATTCAAGGTGACCAAGATGCGGTAGGGTGCGAAAATCATCTTTCGTAGGAGGGATATGGAAAAAATAATCACCTAAACGTATAAGAACATCGGATTGTTGTTGACTAAAACGTGGATTTCTAGAAAAATGTAATCCTTCTTTAATAGCCTTTTTTTCAGTAATTAAGCGTTCTAAAGCAGTCTTTTTTAACCAATATAAGTACTTAGGGTTAGTTGCAGCTTTAGCATGACGATTCACAACGAAAATAGATTGAGCTAGTCTATTAATAGAATGTTGATTATGTAATTGAGATTGGGGTTGTGAAGGTTTCATATTGAATCTCCTTTCAATTTTTCCTTATTATAGCATAAATAAAATGGGTTTTTATTATATGCAAAAAGTAATTGTATATATTTTCAATATTAAAGCAATATTGTTACAAAAAACAACTATTTTGTATAATAGTGATAGAATATGTTTCAGAAATTTGATAATGAAAGAGTGAGAAGTTTGAAAGAAATATTAAAATTACAATATGCCATTATAGATATTGGATCTAATACAATGCGTTTAGTTATTTATGAAAAGCAAAATGGAGGCTTTTATAAAGAAATTGAAAATACGAAAGTGGTTGCTCGGTTAAGAAATTATTTAATCGATGGTGTTTTGAATGAAGAAGGTAAAGAAGTATTGTTACAAACATTATTTCAATTTCAAGAAAGTACAAAATTCCATCAGTTGCATCATGTACTTTGTGTTGCAACGGCAACAATTAGACAGGCTGAGAATCAAGAGGAGATTAAAAAACTTGTTGAAGGACAAACAGACTTTACTCTTAGAGTATTATCAGAATATGAGGAAGCACGTTACGGCTATTTAGCAGTTATGAATTCTACTTCGTTTTCGGAAGGAATAACAGTAGATATTGGTGGCGGAAGTACGGAAGTTACATATATTAAAAATAGAGAGATTTTAGAGTACCATAGTTTTCCTTTTGGTGCGCTTTCTTTAAAACATCTATTTATTAAAGGTGATATTCCTACTAAAGATGAATTAGAGGAAATTCGAGAGTATTTAGAGTGTCAATTTCGAACGTTACCATGGTTAATTGATAAGAAATTGCCTCTTATTGCAATTGGTGGTAGTGCGAGAAACTTAGCGAAAATCCACCAAAATTTAACAAACTACCCTATAGCGGGAGTACATTTATACAAAATGAAAGAAGAAGATATTGAAAATGTAAAAGGTGCATTGGAAAAACAATCGTTTATCGAACTTCAGAAAATGGAAGGATTGGCAAAAGATCGAGCTGATACAATTATTCCAGCGGTTGAAGTATTTCATAAACTTGTAAATATTATAGAAGCAACGGCATTTGTATTAAGCAAAAAAGGATTAAGAGAAGGTGTTTTCTATGAAGAGTTGACGAAAGATTTAGGGATTTCATATTATCCGAATGTAGTTGAAGAAAGCTTACATTTGTTATCACACGAATATGAAATGGATATGGAATTTGTCATTCAACTTATTAAACATGGAAGATTGATTTGTAAACAACTCGAAGAAATGGGACTGATTTCTGTTTCAATAAAAGACTGGGAAGCATTCCATCAAGCAGCGAAAGTATTTAATATTGGAAAATATATAGACGAAGAAGCGAGTCGTTTACACACGTTTTATTTATTGGCAAATAAAACAATTGACGGCATGATGCATAAAGATCGAGTGAGGTTAGCGCTTATTGCATCTTATAAATCAAAAATGCTATTTAAACAACATTTATCTCCATTTGAAGGTTGGTTTGATAAAAGCGAACAAAAAAAAATCCGCCTATTAGGCGCTGTTTTACAATTTTCAGCTGCTTTAAATGTAAGACAAAGATCGCTTGTTGATACGATATCCATAACAGAAAATAAAGAAGGATTAACGTTTAGAATTTTATGTGAGCAATCGGCATTAGCAGAAAAAGTACAAGCTGAAAAACAAAAAAAGCAGCTAGAAAGAGTATTGAAAACAAATATTCACTTATCATTTGAATCAAAACGTTAAGTTGTACGGATGTCTTTACAGAAAATTAACACTTTGGAATATTGTAATTTGATAAAATGAAAGTAACTAAATTATAGTGAAAAAGTTTCAAAGGGAAGTGTGAAGAGAATGGAATTGCTAAAGGGGAATTTAGTAAATTTAAATGATACAGCGTATTATAATAATCGTGAATTAAGCTGGCTAGCATTTAATGAACGTGTACTACAAGAAGCGCAAGATGAAAATAATCCACTATTAGAAAGACTAAAGTTTATTAGTATTTTTAGTTCGAATTTAGATGAATTTTTTATGGTGCGCGTAGCAGGTTTGAAAGATCAAGTAAGTGCGGGATTTAATCAGCCAGAAAATAAAGCAGGTTTAACACCAAAGAAACAGTTAAATAAGATTGCGATAAAATCGCATGAGTTAATGACTGTGCAGTATGAAACGTTTAAAAATTATGTATTGCCAGCGCTTGAACTAGAGGGGATTGAGCGTTTAACATTCCATGATTTGACGAAAGAGCAAAGGGAATTTATCGAGGAGTATTTTGATGAACAAATATTTCCGGTTTTAACCCCTGTATCTATTGATGCGTATCGTCCATTTCCAATGTTATTAAATAAAAGTTTGAATTTAGCTACTATTTTATATGATGAGCAACAGGCTGAGGAAGAAAATCGTACGAAGTTAGGAATTGTACAAGTGCCTTCATTACTGGAGCGTTTCATATTTTTACCGAGTGAAGGGCAAAAACATAAATTTATTTTATTAGAAGATGTAATTAGTGGTTTTACTCATAAACTATTCACAGGATATAACGTATCACCTGTTACTCGTTTCCGTATTACACGTAATGCGGATTTAACGATCCATGAAGAAGGTGCACGCGATTTATTAAAAGTAATTGAAAAAGAATTGAAAAAGCGTAAGTGGGGAGCTGCCGTTCGTTTAGAAGTTGGTAAAGAACACATTGATGAAAGAGTGTTAGCGTTATTGTATGATGTGTTAGAAGTAAAAGATGAAGATGTGTACATGATGGATGGACCGTTAGATTTAACATGTTTATTCTCCTTATATAAAAAATTAGCGCCTTTATATGAACATCTAGTATATCCGGCTCTTATTCCTCAACCTCCTCAAGATTTAGGTGATGAGGAAGATGTATTTGAAAAAGCGATAGAACATGATATTTTATTACACCATCCCTTTGAGTCGTTTCAGCCAGTCGTTGATTTTGTCCGTGATGCGGCAGATGACTCGAATGTACTTGCGATTAAACAAACATTATATCGTGTAAGTGGAGATTCTCCAATAATTCAGGCGCTGAAGGTAGCAGCTGAAAAAGGAAAACAAGTGACGGTATTGGTTGAGTTAAAGGCAAGGTTTGATGAAGAGAATAATGTTCATTGGGCTAAAGAATTGGAACAGGCCGGATGTCACGTTATTTACGGAGTAAGTCACTTGAAAACGCATAGTAAAATTACGTTAGTTGTAAGAAGAAGAAACGGAAAAATTGAAAGGTTTGTACATCTTGGAACCGGAAATTATAATGATGCAACAGCGAAGTTGTATACCGATTTTGGATATATTACATCGCGAAAAGACTTTGGTGTAGATGCAACAAATTTCTTTAATTATTTGAGTGGTTATACAAAAAAACCGCATTTTCATCATTTATCTGTTGCCCCGTTTGATATAAGAGAGCAGTTTATGGAGTTAATAGATGAGGAAATCCGTTATCATAGACAATATGGAAATGGATATATTATCGCTAAAATGAATTCGTTAACAGATAAACCGTTAATAAAAAAAATGTATGAAGCATCACAAGCTGGAGTAAGGGTAGAGCTCATCGTTAGAGGGACATGTTGTTTAAGACCTGGGATTCCAAATGTAAGTGAAAATATTCGTGTAGTTAGTGTTGTTGGAAGATATTTAGAGCATAGTCGTATTTATTATTTCCATCATAATGGAGATGAAAAAATATATTTATCTTCAGCTGATTTGATGACGCGAAATATGGAAAAACGAGTAGAAATATCCTTCCCAATTTTAGATATTGAAATGAAAGCGAGAATAAAGGCAATTTTACAGCTGGTTTTGGCTGATAATGTGAAAACACGTGAACAAAATAAAGATGGTGACTATTATTATATAATTAATAGTAGTATAGAAGAAATTGATAGCCAAGTGAATTTATTTAAGATGGCGTATCAAAATACAGACGCTGAATAGTGTGAAAAAAGTAAAAACCTCTTATTGAATTTAAGAGGTTTTTACTTTTTTTCTCTACTCATATATTCTCAAAATGGAAGGATGAGTAGAGAGAATAGTTTTTATTATAGGCGTGTGATGAGTCGGTTCGTTGAGAGAAAAACATTAGAAGAATGGTTGGTTTAAATTAATAATAGTATGGTTGTTGACAAGGCCCTCCGTAACAAGGAAAAGGTGCTGGTGGTGGGAAAGGCGGTGGATAAGGCGGATAAAACGGTCTAGGCCCGAAAGCTAATGCTCCGCCTAGCAGTCCGCCAGCAATTCCAGCTAGAAAGGGAACACCGAAAAATGGAAAGAAGCGTGAGTCGCCTGCTGGGCCAAAAGGTGCTGAACGAACTGGGATCGGTTGATAATATGGATACATGAACAAACCTCCTTTACTGGACTCATTTTTATCATATGGTGGACCAAGCGTGGATGAGCGAGTACAAGGAAGGATATGTAAGGAAATAGGCGAATTGTTACGAATGTTGTAGGATGAAGAGTGTGATTTCAGGTTTTGACATAAAGCGGAATGGGACACGTGTTCTTCCAATACCTCGATTGACATAGAGAGTCAAACCTTGAATGTTATAGAAACCTTCAATATATTCTTTTGCAAGCGACGGGGTAATAATAGCACCTAAAAAAGGAATTTGTACTTGTCCGCCATGGCTATGACCAGAAAGTTGAAGATTGATTGGATATGTAGCGATTTGTGGCGCGATATCTGGTTCGTGAACGAGAACAATTGTATAAATATTTTGTTTTGCATGTTGTAAAGTTTTCGCTATTTTTGGTTTACCCAGTAGCATATCATCGAGTCCGAAAATAGAAATTTCACTATTATCCAGTAAACGAATTCGCTTTTCGCTATTTAGCAAAAGTTCAAATCCAGATTCGCGCATGATGTGATCATAGTATTCAGTTCCATATCCGCCATGGTCGTGGTTACCATAAATAGAAAATTTACCGAAGGGTGCCTGTATATTCTTTAAAATGGATGCAACAAAAGAAGCCTCGGTATATGTTTGGTAATCATCAATGAGATCACCAGTAAAAAGGACAATATCTGGCTTTTCAGCATTAATCTTGGAAACGATTTGAGATAAATGTTGGAGAGAGAAATAGTATCCTAGATGTAAATCGCTAAATTGAAGGATCTTCATACCATGAAAACCTTTTGGTATGAGTGGTGATTTAAGTGTGTGTTGCGTAAAAGAAAGCAAATAGGGCTCTATATATTTAGCATAATAATAGCCGATGCTTGCGGTTATAAATGAACATAGACAAGTGCGCATTCCAGATTTTAAAAAATTTCTTCTTGTAATTTTCTTCATATACAGGTTACTCGAACCTCCCTTCAGTTTTTTTAAAATATATTTTAAATACTAAAAAAGTAGTATAGATTACGAAAAAAATGAACGAAAAGAAACCTCTTTACGTTAAAATATCAGAAAAATTGAAAAATATAAAGATTTCTATCAAATAAAGTGATAAAATGAATGTGTATTCATTTTTTGGAGGGGATGTATGTGAAAGAGAAGGTAGTTATTATAACAGGTGGATCAAGTGGAATGGGAAAAGGGATGGCGATACGTTTTGCGAAAGAAGGGGCACGTGTTGTTATTACAGGGCGTACAAAAGAAAAGCTAGAAGAAGCAAAGTTAGAAATTGAACAGTTTCCAGGCCAAGTATTATCTGTACAAATGGATGTACGAAATACTGATGATATTCAAAAAATGATTGAACATATTGATGAGAAGTTTGGACGAATTGATATTTTAATAAATAATGCAGCTGGAAACTTTATTTGTCCAGCAGAGGACTTATCTGTGAATGGCTGGAATTCGGTAATTAATATTGTATTAAATGGTACATTTTATTGTAGTCAGGCTATTGGGAAATATTGGATTGAAAAAGGTATAAAAGGAAATATTATTAACATGGTGGCAACTTATGCATGGGATGCAGGCCCAGGGGTTATCCATTCGGCAGCAGCTAAAGCTGGTGTATTAGCGATGACAAAAACTCTTGCTGTTGAGTGGGGACGTAAATATGGAATACGAGTTAACGCTATCGCACCAGGACCAATTGAACGTACAGGTGGTGCCGATAAATTATGGATTTCAGAAGAAATGGCTAAGCGTACAATACAAAGTGTCCCACTTGGTAGGCTGGGGACACCAGAAGAAATTGCGGGTCTAGCTTATTATTTATGTTCAGATGAAGCTGCATACATAAATGGAACTTGTATGACAATGGATGGTGGCCAGCATTTGCATCAATATCCATTTTAAAAGGGATGAAAAAAACGAATGATTTATTCATTTCTTTGTGGTAAAATATGACGAAATTGTGACACTTAAAAGAAATGTGTTTACAAGAGGGGATATATACGTTATATTTAAGACCTCTTTTTTCTTCATAGTAGAATTGCTAATTCCCCTTAGCATTTTACCCCTCTAATCCCTTCAGGAAAACTGAAGGGATTTTTTATTATTTTTCCGTAAATATCGTGTTATAATTTTTGAAAAGTAAAGGGAGGGAAGCACGTTGATAGATGCATTAGATGTAATGAGTAACTTGGATAAAGTCCTTCCTTATTATCAAGCTATTTTTAGTGCTGATGAGCATACAATAATTGGATATGAAGTTGTAGGACGAATTCAAACAGAAGAGGGCATACAAAGTTTAGCATCTTTCTTCCATGATGATTCTATTCCGAGTGAGTTCCAACTTGAAGCGGATAACATCATCGTAGAAAAAGCGTTAAATAGGTATTTAGAAACGGATCAAAAATTATTATTATTTATACATCGGAATGCTAATGTATTAATGAATGATGAAGATGAAAGTTTACTTCAACTTTTGCTGATGTATGAAGAACAAGGTTTGAACTTACAACGCATTGTTCTGGAAATAACAGAACATGAATGTAAAGAAGATATAGAACAATTTAATCATTTACTCATGTATTATCGTACATATGGTATTCAAATTTCGATTAATAAAGTCGGAACGGGTACAAGTAATTTAGAGCGTATTAGCGTGTTAGCACCGGATATTTTAAAAGTAGATTTAACAAATTTAAGGCAAACTGCACTTTTACAATCTTATCAAGATATTTTATATTCCTTATCTTTACTTGCTAGAAGAATTGGTGCGACATTGTTATATGAAGAAATTGATGCTTTTTATCAACTACAATATGCTTGGAAAAACGGTGGTAGGTATTATCAAGGTAATTATTTGAAAGAATGTTTACCTGATTTTATTGAAACGAATGTTTTAAAAGAGCGACTTGGTAATGAATGTCATCAATTTATTCTGCATGAGAAGAAGAAGTTGCAAAAAATTTATAATTTAACAGAGATGTTACGTGATCGAATTGGTGATGTTCTGTCAAAACAAAAAAAGAATGAAGATATAAATGATTGGTTATTACAATTTAGCCAAAGCATATCACAATATAGTTTTCGGATATTTATTTGTAATGAAGATGGTTTTCAACAATCGGGTAATATTATGAAAAAAGATGGTGGATGGATCATTATGCCAGAGTATTATATGAAGAACTGGAGCTGGCGCCCGTATTTTCTAGAAAATATAATGAAAATGCGTTTTGAGAATAAGGCAAGACTTTCAGATTTATATGCTGATATCGAAACTGGTGAAATGGTACGAACATTTTCATTCCCGATTGATGATGAAAACTTTTTATTTATAGATTTATCGTACGAATATTTATATGAAGAAGATGTTTTATTTTAATGCACGAAGAGATTCGTGTATTTTTTTGTTTGTTTTTATCATAAATTGGTAATAGTGAACATGATGATGAAAATGCTGTCTATCGTTGTAAAGATTTTACGAACGAAATCATCCCTTTCTTTGCATAATCATTGTTACAATGAATACTACAAAGACAAGCTCTTTTAAAAGGAAGGTGAAAAAATGAAGAAATATGGAATATGGTTTGTTCTATTTATATGTGTTGCCTTTCTAGTTGGCTATAGTGTCACAACTGTTTTAGGAAAAGAAGAAGTGAAAGTGGATCGGAAAGAAGTGTTTACAACGATACAAAAAGGTTATGAGACGCAATTTTCAATCCGCGGGAAGCAAATACCTATGAATAAGATGATAGAGACGTTATCACCATATTTTACAAATAATTTCCTTCAAGTTTTTACAGATGAAAACAGTAGAAATGAAAAACAAAGTGGTGAATATTTACTTCCAGCAAAAGAAGCTCCGTTTTCTTTTAATTCAGAAACAAAAATGTCTTATGATGAAGAACATAAAAATTTATATGTCTATGAGCGGACAAAGAGTGGACAATATCAAATTGTGACATTGCAAAAGGATAATGGAAAATGGAAATTAGCAGGGTATCATGAAAGTCAGGAACTATTGACTGAAATAAAAAGGTTACAACAATTATGAGAATAGGAATAGGTGTTGCCTATTCCTATTCTATACCGAGTAGCTGTTGTAATTTTTCAATTTGAAAACCTGCCACAACTTCTTCGTCAATTACAACTGTTGGAGTTGAATAGGATTCATAGTCATATAAAAGACGATTGCGTGCAGCAGCGTCTTTTTTTATGTCAAATTCTTCATATACAACGTTATTATGTTTTAAAAATTCTTTTACAATGGTACAAGGCGGACAATCAGGTTGTGTATAAACCTCAATTTTTTTCATTGTAATTCCTCCCTTTTTCTGTTGTTTATTATATTCTGCCAGTATAAAAAGCGCAATAAAGAAGTAAAAAGATGATCTTTCATCTTTTTACTTCTTATTTCGACAAATTTTAGTTGAGTTTCTGGCCAAGAACCTTTATCCTAGATTGTGGAACGTTTTTTCTGTTATGACGGATAGAATGAGTATAGCTGTAAAACCTATTGGTAGGAAGATCAGAGAAAGGAGAGATTTCATGTCTCTACTCCAAGGAATTTTAACTCGACTTGTTAGTCTACAAGAACAAGCTGAAAGCGGTGAAGTAGCACAACGCTATTTTGAAGTGAACGGTGAGCGCAAATGTAGCGTGAAATTTTTCGATAAAAGTGAAATGTATGAGTTAGAAGTGTATCAACAAGGTGAAAAACCTCAAGTGTATCAATTCGATAACATCGATATGGTTGCAATTGAGATTTACGATATCATTTCTTGATACATATAAAAAAGGTACTGCCAAATGGCGGTACCTTTTTTAGTTATATTAATTAATGGGCTATATAGGTAGTAGAAGTTGTAATTTAAGTCGCGATTAAATAAAAGAGTTTTTTCAAATGTATATGTATAGGAATTTTTTATTTTCCCTACAATGATAGTAAATATTAATAGGAGGTGCAAAGGATGGAACGCTTACCGATTGTTATTTGTCCTAATTGTCACAGTCATGCTGAAATTAATCACGTATTAACCGCCCAGTCTAATCAAAATGTAATATATACATGTAGATTTTGTAATTATGTAATTCGAAATATTGAAACGAATAAAGGGTAGTAAGTTATAATTTTTGTTTTTGTCCCATACAATGAGAATACGAAAAGTCTGTCTAATTGAAAGGACGTGACTATGTGGACGGTGAGCATACATTTTATAATGTTTCAGAGAGACATTTGAATTTTGATATGGTATTTAACCGTATTTGTAGTTTCATTGAAAAGGATCCGCGAAATTTATATCGATTATCTATTGGGACAGACTCACAAGCGCATCAAAAGGATACGAGGTTTATTACAGCGATACATATTCATCGTGTTGGAAAAGGAGCATGGGGATGTTTGCATCATAAATCAGTGAAAAATAAGCCAGCAACGTTGCGAGAGAAAATATATTTAGAAACACAGTTTAGTCAAGAAATCGCCTATCTATTTACTCCCAATCATATACAAGCGATATGGGATTTATTGCACCCATACGCTCAAGATGGAGCAGGATTCATAATGGAAATTCATTTAGATATCGGGAATGATGGTTTAACAAAAGAATTTATTTTAGATATGACGATGAAAATTCAAGCAATGGGATTAACAGCAAAAATTAAACCAGATGCTTATGCGGCATTTAGTTATGCAAACAGATATACGAAATAATGTGAAATGATGTCTATATATTCGCAGTCGTTAAGTATTTCTAACAAAAACTGAATATTACATCTGTTAAATAGACTGAAAAATTTATATAATGAGAGTGATGATGCGAGTGCAAGGAGAGGAGCATATGGAAAAGGAATTTGTTTTAACAAGAGAAGAAGAAAATTTATTGTTGGATATTCTGTTTCAGCAAAATTACGCGAGCGAAATTTTAGCGGTGGAGCTTACAGACATTGAGAATGGTTTAAAGCAGACAGATGTGACGCAATATAAAAAAATCACAAGATTGTTTTACCGATTAAAAAATAAAGGGTATTAAGCACTACCGGAATGGTAGTCTTTTTTTTATGTTATATGCTAAAATAGTTATGTATTTTTATTTTTATTAGAAGAATGTCAGGACAAAATAATAATATGAAAACGCTATCATAAAATGTGAATAGGATCGGAGAATATTAGCAGGAAAAAGGGAAAATGGGGGATGTAACATGATTAGTATTCCGAAAGACGAGTTTCAACAAATTCTTGTGAAGGATTTAATGATTTCATCAGATAAAGTAGCACATGTACAAATAGGGAATGGTCTAGAACATGCTTTACTCGTTCTTGTGAAATCTGGATATTCGGCGATTCCTGTTTTAGACCCTATGTATAAATTACATGGGTTAATTAGTACTGCTATGATTTTAGATGGTATTTTAGGATTAGAGCGCATTGAGTTTGAAAGACTTGAGAATATGAAAGTGGAACAAGTGATGAAGGAAGAGATTCCAGTTCTTACGTTAGAAGATTCTTTTGCAAAAGCTTTAGAAATGACAATTGATCATCCTTTTATTTGCGCTGTCAATGAAGAAGGTTACTTCGAGGGTATTTTAACACGGCGGGCTATTTTAAAATTGTTGAATAAAAAAGTGAGACAGCATAATCGATAACGTAGGGAAAGTGACTTCACAGAAAAGGCGAAGTCACTTTTTTTCGTGCATATCAGTTGTGTATGTATTATATTTAAAAAGACATAAAGCATAAGAAAAGTTTGAACTAACAAACTGTTCTAATGTATAAAAGTATGCAATTAAATTAAGGATGAAATACTTATTAAAATTAGGTGTATGGAAGCTAAGGAAAGAGGGAGAAAGTTGCAAATTGATGATTTTCAAATGATGGTTGTGTTAGCTCAGGAATCAAATATGAGAAAAGCGGCGGAACGTTTATTTGTTTCCCAACCTGCGCTTAGTCAACGATTACAATCTATGGAGAAACAATGGGGAATGAAATTTTTTATTCGTTCACAAAAAGGATTAACAATTACACCTGAAGGGGAAAAAGTTGCAAATTATGCAAAAGAAATGTTACAACGGGAAGAGGGTATTAAAAGTGAACTGGCTCTTTTTAGAACCGAAACATACGGTACGTTAAAAATAGCTGTTGCATCAGTCATTGGGCAATATTGGCTTCCACCTGTTTTGAAAAAATTTGTGCATAAGTATCCTTCTGTGAAGATATCTCTGTTTACTGGCTGGAGTAGTGAAGTGCAAAAGCAATTTTATGAAGGAGACGTTCATGTTGCTATACTGAGAGGATCACAAGAATACAAAGGGCAGAAACAACAATTATTTGAAGATGAATTATATTTAGTTGATAAAGAAATAAAAGATATTTCGATGTTAAAAGAGACAAATAGACCATTTATTCAATTTAAAAGTGATTCGACCTACTATGGACAAATACAAAATTGGTGGTATGGATTATTTTCAAATCCACCTAAGCGAACAATTGTAGTTGACCAAATTGAAACGTGCAAACAGCTTGTTTTAAATGGAATAGGTTATGCTCTTTTACCTTCGACTGTTTTAAAAGAAGTGCAGGAAAATATGTATAAAACACCTGTTCAATTAACGAGAGAAACATGGTTATTGACGAGTGACTCGGCAAGGCAGTTGAAGCAAGTACAAGCATTTTTAGAAACTATAGAAGAAATTCAAATGGAAAAATAAGATTATTGTCTTGCTACTCGCTCTATCGTTTGGTAGAGTAACATTATAAATGGATTTAGGAGGCAACAAGAATGAAAATGATGGACGCTAACGAAATTATTTCGTTTATTCAAAACAGTGAAAAGAAAACTCCTGTAAAGGTATACATAAAAGGGGATTTAAAAGAGGTAACATTCCCTGAAACAGTACAAGCATTTGTAAATAAAAAATCTGGTGTATTATTCGGAGAATGGTCTGAAATTAAGACAATTCTTGATGAAAATAACAAGCACATTGTTGACTATGTAGTTGAGAATGACCGTCGTAATTCTGCAATTCCAATGCTTGATTTAAAAGGTATTAAAGCTCGTATTGAGCCAGGCGCGATTATTCGTGACCATGTAGAAATTGGTGACAACGCTGTTATCATGATGAATGCAACAATTAACATTGGTGCTGTAATTGGTGAAGGTACTATGATCGACATGAACGCAGTGCTTGGTGGACGTGCAACAGTTGGTAAGAACTGTCACGTAGGTGCAGGTGCTGTACTTGCCGGTGTTATTGAGCCACCTTCTGCAAAACCAGTTATCGTTGAAGATGATGTTGTAATTGGTGCAAATGTAGTTGTTCTAGAAGGCGTTACAGTAGGTAAAGGTGCGGTTGTAGCAGCAGGAGCTGTTGTAACAGAAGATGTGCCTCCATATACAGTTGTTGCGGGAACTCCGGCACGTGTAATTAAAGAAATTGATGAGAAGACAAAAGCAAAAACTGAAATTAAACAAGAGCTTCGTCAATTAAACCCAGAGAAATAAAAAATGAAAAGCGTAAGAGCATGAATGTGCTCTTACGCTTTTTATAGATAGAGGTGCAAAAATGACAGTAAGCAAATTTGTCCAAGTTCGTAGAGATTTACATAAAATTCCGGAGATCGGATTTAAAGAGTGGAAAACACAACAGTATATTTTAGATTATATAGGAACGCTTCCTAATGAATATTTGGAAGTGAAAACATGGAAAACAGGTGTAATTGTTAAAGTAAATGGAAAAAATCCAGAAAAAATAATAGGTTATCGTGCAGATATAGACGGTCTACCAATTACAGAGGAAACTGGATATGAATTCTCTTCTGTCCATGAAGGAATGATGCATGCATGTGGACATGATTTGCATGCAACAATCGGTTTAGGACTTCTAACAGCGGCTGTAAGCGAAAGAATAGATGATGATCTTGTGTTTATATTCCAACCAGCTGAAGAAGGTCCAGGTGGTGCACTTCCTATGTTAGAAAGCGATGAGTTAAAAGAATGGAAGCCTAATATGATTCTTGGACTTCATATTGCGCCTGAATACTCTGTGGGAACAATTGCGACAAAAGAAGGTTTATTATTTGCGAATACATCAGAGCTATACGTTGATTTAAAAGGAAAAGGTGGACATGCTGCATATCCGCATACAGCAAATGATATGATTGTTGCAGCGAGTCATCTCGTTACACAACTTCAATCAGTTATTAGTCGTAATGTGAACCCTCTTGACAGTGCGGTAATTACAATTGGGAAAATTACAGGTGGTACAGTTCAAAACATTATCGCAGAAAAATCTCGTTTAGAAGGAACAATTCGAACGCTATCAGTGGAATCAATGAAACGTGTTAAAAGCCGAATTGAGGCAATTGTTGCGGGAATAGAAGCTTCTTTTCAATGTGAAGCTGTTATTGACTACGGAGCGATGTATCATCAAGTGTATAACCATGAGGAGCTAACGAGAGAGTTTATGCAATTTACACGTGAACAAACGACTATGGACGTAATTACGTGTACGGAGGCAATGACAGGTGAAGACTTTGGTTATATGCTTCGAGAGATACCTGGATTTATGTTTTGGCTTGGAGTAAATTCAGAATATGGTTTACATCATGCGAAATTAAAACCAGACGAAGAGGTTATTGAGAAAGCAATTGTATTTTTAAATCAATATGTGAAGTGGAAGGGAAATAGAAAGTGAACTTACTCGCTAATTGTGCAATAGTTTAGAGTGGGGACTTCTTAGTTCAGAGACGAAAACATCTTTCGTATTCGTTAGTGTTAGACATCTTCATACAAATGAGTAAAGTTGAATTTGACGTCTTAATAATGAGCAGGGGGTTTTTAGCCACTGCTCATTATTAATTATTGCTAATAGGGAAGATAATTATTTAACTACCCTATATATGTTTACTTTTAGTATGAAAAGTGTGTAAAATCAATGTGATACATAGAAAAAAGGGTGGGGAATTACGTGCAAATTAGCAGTGCGATTTTATGTTTCGTCTTATATGCATATGTTATTATTGCGGCGGTTTATTTTGGGATAAGTTTTTACGCCTATCGTTTAGCAAATAATAGTGAATATGAAGAAACATACAAATGGGTGAAAAGATATTTGTCACCTGTACTAGAAATTATGAATGGATTTGTTCTTTTTTTATTTATTGGATTAATTGCTTTCTCGACGAGTTTAGTAGGGAATAAGACTACGTTATTTGTACTAGGTATCATTATTTTTATGCTATTAGGAATTCGGATTGGTAATACGGTGTTTTGGAACGAAAGAAAAATAGATGGTTGGACAGGGATGTTTATTCCATGTATGTTAGCTGCAATTGTGACGAATATAGAACATGAATATTATCAATTACATTTTTGGCTTATCATTGTTTTAACAATCCTCTCTGTTTTGTATATAAGTACTGTCGTGCTAACATACATCGCAAATGAAAAAGGAGATGCAAAAGGTGCGCACTTCTTTAGAGGACGTGCATTATTATGGAGTGTGCCGACGATGGCAGTTATAGGAATTATTGCGATATTAGTAAATGGATATCAATTTACTAATTGGCAATTGTTTTTAGAAACTTGGTGGATCTTCATTGTTTCGCTTGTAGCTTTTTTAGGCGCAACACATTATTTATTTCATCAACATCATTACATATTGGCACTGTTATTCGCATTTACACAACTTTTATTTGCTTTTTTCGGACAAGAAACGCTATTGTTCGTTTTTGAAACATTTAGTTCATTTGGAAATATATTTGTATTTGGTATGTTAATTTTCGGTATCGCGTTTTATTTACAACAGTATTTTTATATGCAAAAACAAAAATAAGAAGTATATACAGGTTTTTGTAGCGAATTTAAAGTATGTTACAATAAAAGTACATAGTATTTGATGTTATTGGAGGAATTCCTGTGGGCGAAAAAGAGAAAGAATTTGCTGTTATTGGGCTTGGCCGTTTTGGTGGAAGTATTTGCCGTGAATTAGCTCAATTAGGTATGGAAGTAATGGCAATTGACTCAGATGAGGATAAAATTAATGAGTTTGCAAATATAGCTTCGCATGCTGTAATTGCAGATTCAACAGATGAGATGGTATTAAAAAGTCTTGGTATTCGTAATTTTGATCATGTAGTTGTTGCTATTGGAGATAATTTGAATTCAAGTATTTTAACAACGTTAATTTTGAAAGAATTAGGTGTGAAAAATATTACTGTAAAAGCTCAAAATGACTATCATGAAAAAGTGTTAAGTAAAATAGGGGCAGATCATATTGTGCATCCAGAACGAGATATGGGAAAAAGGATTGCTAATAATATCGCATCAAGTAATGTGTTAGATTACCTAGAGCTTTCAGATGAGCATAGTATTGTAGAGATTATCGCAAATAAAAAAATTGATGGGCACTCTTTAATTGAATTAGATATTCGTGCGAAGTTTGGTTTGAACATTGTAGCAATTAAACGTGGGAAAGAAGTTATCGTATCTCCTCGAGCTACAGAAAACGTTCAGGCGGGAGATATATTAATTGTAATTGGTCATGACGATGAAGTAGATCGTTTTAAGCATTTTTTAAGATAAGAGAAAAGGACAATGCCGAGGAGGCATTGTCCTTTTTCTTATATTTCCATAATGATTGGTAAAATCATTGGACGACGTTTCGTTTTTTCGTATAGGAATGGTGCTAATGTGTCTGTAATCTCATTTTTAATTTCAGACCATTGTGTTGTTTTTCGCTCCATTACTTTTTCTAAATGTGTTGTAATTAATGTTTGAGCATCGTTGATTAAATCGCTGCTTTCACGCATATAAACGAAACCACGCGAGATGATATCAGGTCCTGCTGCAACTTTAAATTCTTTCATATCAATGCTTACAACTACAATAACAAGTCCTTCTTCAGAAAGAATGCGACGATCACGTAATACGATATTACCGATATCTCCAATACCATTTCCATCGATATAGACAGAGCCAGATGGGATTTTCCCAGCTACGCTTGCTTCATCAGAACGTAAAGCAAGAACATCTCCATTATCCATAATGAAACAATTTTCTTCTGGAATACCACAATCATTCGCTAATTTCATATGCATACGTTGCATACGATATTCACCATGAATTGGCATGAAATATTTCGGCTTAATAAGACGTAGCATTAACTTTTGTTCTTCTTGTCCACCGTGTCCACTCGTATGAATATTTGAGAGTTTACCATGGATTACATCAGCACCAGCGCGGTACAACATGTTAATTGTACGACTTACACTAATTGTATTGCCTGGGATTGGTGAAGAAGAGAAAACAACTGTATCGCCAGGGATAATTTGAATTTGACGATGTGTACCATTGGCAATACGTGAAAGTGCTGCCATCGGCTCCCCTTGACTACCTGTACATAACATAACAACTTTATTAGCTGGTAGGCGGTTTAGCTGAGCTGTGTCTATGAATGTATCCTTTGGACACCGGATATAACCAAGGTTTTGTCCGATTTCAATAGCCGCTTCCATACTTCGACCGAATACAGCTACTTTACGATTGTTTTCAACAGCAGCCTCAACAACTTGTTGTAAGCGATGGATATTCGATGCAAAGGTTGCGAATATAATACGACCGTCTACTTTGCGGAATATATCTTGAATACTATCACCAACGCGGCGCTCAGACATCGTAAAGTTTGGCACTTCACTGTTTGTACTATCAGATAAGAGACAAAGTACACCGTCTTTTCCGATTTCGGCCATTTTTGTTAAATCTGCTGGCTCACCTACTGGTGTGAAATCAAATTTGAAATCACCTGTATGAACGACTTGTCCTTGAGGTGTTTTCACAACAACTCCGTATGAATCCGGAATACTGTGAGTTGTACGGAAGAAGGAAACAGATGTCTTTTTAAATTTAATAACATCATCTTCTTGAATTTCATAAAGTTTTGCTTTACGAAGTAATCCGTGCTCTTCTAATTTGTTTTTTATTAGGGCAATTGCTAATTTTCCGCCGTAAATTGGAATGTTTACTTGACGTAATAGATAAGGAATTCCACCGATATGATCTTCGTGACCATGTGTAATGAATAACCCTTTAATTTTATCTTCGTTTCGCACAAAATAAGTGTAATCTGGTATTACATAATCGATCCCGAGGAGTTCGTCTTCTGGAAATTTAATTCCAGCATCAATTATAATAATTTCATCTTGAAATTGAACAGCATATGTATTTTTACCGATTTCACCAAGACCACCGAGGGCAAAAACGGCAGCTTGATCATTTTTTAGGAATTTCATATGACTATACGATCTCCGCTAATATTAAATCAGCGTTTTGTTTTTCATATTCAAGATGAGCACCAGTAACAGACTGAACGAACTCGATATTATATGCGAACTTATTTAATTTTTTACGAACATCCTTTTGAGACGTAGCCTCTAAATATAAAACTTTTGTATTTTCACGTACTGGGACCTCAGTTAATTTTTCTTGATAAAATACTTTAAAAATCATTTGGAAAACCTCTCCTTGTCTATGTTTTGCATTATCTGTTACTTATTATAAAGCAAACAGTCACGATTTTCATGTTTTTTCGAATGAGAATGAAGAAAAAGCCCGAAATGGGCACAATTTAAGCGATTGTCTTCTTACGGACTAAATCGTTTAAATAACGCTTGAGCTTTTTCTTCAGCTTCTTCAGCATGATTACTCCTTCCTTTCCTTATTTAAAACATGCATATTACTAATGATAACTCTGTCTCCCATACAAGAAAGAAGATTAGAAGTGAATAGTGAATCTTGTTCTTTTTAGTATAGTGTAAGTTATCTTGTAGTAACGATTAGTAGCCGTTAGTTATAGATATAGTATGAGGAAGAATAGAAAAGAAAATTCATCCGAACAAGTATCCACATTTTTTCACTAATAGTATATGCACATTTCATAAATAAGGTCAGAAAGTGAACGCTTTCTTCACAGATGTTTAATATGTTATACTTTTTTTTGAAATTTGAAAAGTGATAATCAAAATAGGAATATAGAGTGCCAGAAAGGATTTTGACAAATGAGTGATAAAATTGTCTTTTTTGATATTGATGGAACATTATTAGATCATGATAAGAAAATTCCGCAATCTACAAGAGATGCAGTAAGAGATTTACAAGAAAAAGGTGTGCATGTAGCGATTGCGACAGGGCGTGCGCCATTTATGTTTGAAGATATTCGTGAGGAACTCAATATACATAATTATGTTAGTTTTAACGGGCAGTATGTTGTATTTGAGGATGAGGTATTATTTAATAATCCATTACATCCTGATGCTCTACATAAGTTTACTCAGTTTGCAAAACAAGAAGGATATCCACTTGTATATCTTGACCATCAAGAAATGAGAGCGTCAGTGGAATATCATGATTATGTAAAAGAAGGTTTTGGAAGCTTACAATTCAATCATCCGGCATATGAACCTGATTTTTATGAGAAACGCGATATTTATCAAACGCTTCTTTTTTGTGAAGTAAACGAAGAAGAAAAGTTTATTCATCATTATCCAGATTTTCATTTTATACGCTGGCATGCATATTCAATGGATATTATCCCTAATGGTGGTTCTAAGGCAAAAGGGATTGAGAAGTTTATTGAGAAAATAGGATTTAATCGTGAACAAGTATATGCATTTGGGGACGGATTAAATGATTTAGAAATGATTGAAGCAGTAGGAACGGGCATTGTGATGGGGAATGGTCATGAGGATTTGAAAAAACTTGCTAATTATGTGACAAAAGATGTTAATGAAGACGGTATTTATCACGGATTAAAGTGGGCTGGCTTGTTATAAGTAAGTGTGGAACCCATTTCATATAATAAAAAGGCGGAAGGTTAACTTCCGCCTTTTTACTATTATCGCTCGAGAGGTTTTGAATCATCGGGAGCCACAAATGGATTGTCTTTATTAATATGGTCATAGAACATAACACCGTTTAAATGGTCGATTTCATGTTGGAATACAATTGCTGGTAAACCTTTTAATCGCAGTTTTACGTCTTCACCGTTAATCGTTGTTGCCTTTACTGTAATTCTCGTGTAACGAGGGACATAACCAGGTACTTCACGGTCTACAGATAGACAGCCTTCACCATTTTGTAAATATGTACGTTCAACAGAATGACTAATGATTTTTGGGTTAAATAATGCGTAGCTATATAACGTATCGTTCGTATCAGTTACATGAACCGCAATCATTTTCTTTGAAATACCGATTTGCGGAGCCGCTAATCCGATTCCGGGGCGTAAATTATATTTTTCAGCCATTTCAGGGTCCTGGCTATTTATTACAAATTCAATCATTTCTTTAAGAGTATTTGTATCTTCCTCGCTAGCAGGTAAGGAGACCTCTTCTGCGACGTCGCGCAAAATAGGATTTCCTTCACGAATTACCTCATTCATTGTAAGCATATGTAATCTCTCCTTTCTCCTTTAGTCTACCAAAGGAGATAAAAAAAGTCATCGGCAAGTAAGGAAGAGCTACTTGGAAACAAATCTTCTACAGATAAGTTATGTAATAAAAAGAAAAGACGGCAAAGCCGTCTGTTTCTTTCCATAGTTGTTTCATTTTACATTAATTAGCGAATGCAAGCAGCACCAACGATAATTAAAAGGATAAACAACACAACGATTAAGGCGAAGCCGCTTCCAGATCCGCCACAAGAACCGCCATAACCGTAGGAAGGATATGAACAAGTTGTTGGATAGCAATATGAGTATCCGTACATGAGATGACCTCCTTTATCATTTCCCGCTAATACTGCGGTTACTATAATGTATGGAGGAATGATCAGAAATGTATAGGTATTTACCTATAAAAGGAAGAAGTGTTTGTATAATTTTCTTGAGAAGAGAGAAAAACTAAGGAGAATTAAATCGTTTACATATTATTCTAAGAGAAAAAATAAGTTAAAAAGGGAATAATATAACAGCAGGTTATTGCTTACTAATACAGATGTGAAAAATAAAAACACGTTTGTGTAGAGGAAACCGGCATATTATTTATAAAAAAACGTATTCAAAGTAATTGACATCGTAATTAGAATAGTTGTAAACTAAAAAACGTGATCAAGATTGTATTAATATGTTTTTGAAAAAACATTAGTACAGATTGTTAGGTACACAAAATTATTCTCAACCGACAAACAAATTTGTTGGTTTACATTGTTGCGCTTTCAGTCTAGCTAATAGATAGTGAAAGCGTTTCAGAATATGGTTCAAGAGAGGAAGAGGTGAACGGAATGGGTACTAAAACAAAAAAGACCCTATTTAATGTTGATGAGCAAATGAAAGCTATCGCAGCTCAATTTGAAACATTACAAATTTTAAATGAAAAAGGCGAAGTTGTGAATGAAGCAGCTATGCCTGAATTATCTGATGATCAATTAAAAGAATTAATGCGCCGTATGGTGTATACTCGCGTACTAGATCAACGTTCTATTTCTTTAAACCGTCAAGGACGTTTAGGTTTCTACGCACCAACTGCTGGACAAGAGGCTTCTCAATTAGCAAGTCATTTCGCACTTGAAGCAGAAGATTTCATCTTACCAGGATATCGTGACGTTCCACAATTAGTGTGGCACGGTCTACCATTATACCAAGCATTCTTATTCTCTCGTGGACATTTCATGGGTAACCAAATGCCTGAGAATGTAAATGCACTTGCTCCACAAATCATTATCGGTGCGCAAATCATCCAAACTGCTGGTGTTGCGTTAGGTATGAAATTACGTGGTAAAAAATCTGTTGCAATTACTTACACTGGTGACGGTGGTGCTTCACAAGGTGACTTCTACGAAGGTATGAACTTTGCGGGTGCATTCAAAGCTCCAGCAATCTTCGTTGTACAAAACAACCGTTATGCAATCTCTACTCCAGTAGAAAAGCAATCTGCAGCTAAAACTGTAGCACAAAAAGCAGTAGCAGCAGGTATTTACGGAATTCAAGTAGACGGTATGGATCCATTAGCTGTATACGCAGCAACTGCTTTCGCTCGTGAGCGCGCAGTAAATGGCGAAGGTCCTACTTTAATCGAGACTTTAACATTCCGTTATGGTCCACATACAATGGCTGGTGATGACCCAACTCGTTACCGTACAAAAGATATCGAAAACGAATGGGAACAAAAAGATCCAATCGTACGCTTCCGTGCATTCTTAGAAAACAAAGGCCTATGGTCTCAAGAAGTTGAAGAGAAAGTTATCGAAGAAGCAAAAGAAGATATCAAACAAGCAATTGCTAAGGCTGACCAAGCTCCAAAACAAAAAGTTACTGATTTAATGGAAATCATGTACGAAAAAATGCCTTACAACTTAGCTGAACAATATGAAATTTACAAAGAAAAGGAGTCGAAGTAAGCCATGGCTCAAATGACAATGATTCAAGCAATCACTGATGCTTTACGCGTTGAAATGAAAAATGATCCTAACGTACTTGTGTTTGGTGAAGACGTTGGTGTAAACGGCGGAGTATTCCGTGCTACTGAAGGTTTACAAGCTGAATTCGGTGAAGATCGTGTAATGGATACTCCACTTGCAGAGTCTGGTATTGGTGGACTTGCAGTTGGACTTGCACTTGAAGGCTTCCGTCCAGTTCCAGAAATCCAATTCTTCGGTTTCATTTTTGAAGTAATGGATTCAGTTTCTGGTCAATTAGCTCGTATGCGTTACCGTTCTGGTGGACGTTGGACTGCTCCAGTAACAATTCGTTCTCCATTCGGTGGTGGTGTTCATACTCCTGAACTACATGCTGATAGCTTAGAAGGATTAGTGGCACAACAACCTGGTCTAAAAGTTGTTATTCCATCTACTCCATACGATGCAAAAGGTCTTTTAATCTCTGCGATTCGTGACAACGATCCAGTTATCTACTTAGAGCATATGAAATTGTACCGTTCATTCCGTCAAGATGTACCAGAAGGTGATTACACAATTGATTTAGGCAAAGCTGACATCAAACGTGAAGGTACAGATGTATCTGTTATCGCTTATGGTGCTATGGTTCATGCTGCATTAAAAGCTGCTGAAGAACTTGAAAAAGAAGGTATCTCTTTAGAGGTTGTTGACTTACGTACAGTTCAACCATTAGATATCGAAACAATCATCGCTTCTGTTGAAAAAACAGGCCGCGTAGTTGTAGTTCAAGAAGCTCAAAAACAAGCTGGTATTGCAGCTAACGTTGTAGCGGAAATTAACGACCGTGCAATCTTAAACTTAGAAGCTCCAGTTGTACGTGTTGCAGCTGCTGATACAGTATTCCCATTCTCTCAAGCTGAGAGCGTATGGTTACCAAACCATAAAGATATTGTTGAAGCTGTTAACAAAGTAATGAACTTCTAATTTTTAGTTTTTCATGTGCAAAAGAAATCAGCACATGCTGGTTTCTTTTGTACATATTCCATAATAATGAAATGAATCAGGGGGCTGAATTCCGTGGCATTTGAATTTAAACTACCAGATATCGGTGAAGGTATCCACGAAGGTGAAATCGTAAAATGGTTTATTAAACCAGGCGATGAAGTAAATGAAGACGATGTACTTCTTGAAGTACAAAATGATAAAGCAGTAGTAGAAATCCCTTCTCCTGTTAAAGGTAAAGTACTTGAAGTACTTGTAGAAGAAGGAACAGTTGCAATTGTAGGAGATACATTAATTAAATTTGATGCTCCTGGATACGAAAACCTTAAATTTAAAGGTGACGATCATGATGAAGCTCCAAAAGCTGAAGAAGCAGCAGTAGAAGCTCCAGCAGCGGAAACTACTCCAGCAGCAACTGCAGAAGTAGTAAATGAGCGTGTAATCGCTATGCCATCTGTTCGTAAATATGCTCGTGAAAAAGGTGTAGATATTCATAAAGTAGCTGGTTCTGGTAAGAACGGCCGTGTTGTGAAAACTGACATCGATGCATTTGCAAATGGTGGACAAACTGTAGCAGCAACTGAGGCTCCAGCAGCAGTAGAAGCTACTCCAGCAGCAGCAGCGAAAGAAGAAGCACCAAAAGCACAACCAATCCCAGCTGGTGAATATCCAGAAACTCGTGAGAAAATGAGTGGTATCCGTAAAGCGATTGCGAAAGCAATGGTTAACTCTAAGCATACAGCTCCTCACGTAACATTAATGGATGAAGTAGATGTAACAGAACTTGTTGCTCACCGTAAGAAGTTCAAAGCTGTTGCAGCTGACAAAGGTATTAAATTAACTTACCTTCCATACGTTGTAAAAGCTTTAACATCTGCATTACGTGAATTCCCAATGTTGAATACTGCTTTAGACGATGCTTCTCAAGAAATCGTTCATAAACATTACTTCAACATCGGTATCGCAGCTGATACAGACAAAGGTCTATTAGTACCAGTTGTTAAAGATACAGATCGTAAATCTATCTTTACTATTTCTAACGAGATCAATGAACTTGCTGGTAAAGCACGTGATGGTCGTTTAGCTCCAACTGAAATGAAAGGTGCTTCTTGCACAATTACAAACATTGGTTCTGCAGGTGGACAATGGTTCACTCCAGTTATCAATCACCCAGAAGTAGCAATCCTTGGTATCGGCCGTATCGCTGAGAAACCAGTTGTGAAAAACGGTGAAATCGTTGCAGCTCCAGTATTAGCATTATCTCTAAGCTTTGACCATCGTTTAATTGACGGCGCAACTGCTCAAAAAGCATTAAACCAAATTAAACGTCTATTGAATGACCCACAATTATTAGTAATGGAGGCGTAATAACAATGGTAGTAGGAGATTTCCCAATTGAATTAGATACAGTCGTTGTTGGTGCAGGTCCTGGTGGATACGTTGCGGCAATTCGTGCAGCACAATTAGGTCAAAAGGTAGCGATTATTGAAAAATCTAACCTTGGTGGCGTATGCTTAAACGTTGGATGTATTCCTTCAAAAGCGTTAATCAATGCAGGTCATCGTTATGAGAATGCAATGCATTCTGATGACATGGGTATCACTGCAGAGAACGTAAAAGTTGACTTTACAAAAGTTCAAGAATGGAAAAACGGCGTAGTTAAGAAATTAACTGGCGGTGTTGAAGGCCTTCTTAAAGGTAACAAAGTTGAAATCATTCGCGGTGAAGCTTACTTCGTAGATGCTAACACATTACGCGTAATGACTGAAGATGCAGCACAAACTTATACGTTTAAAAATGCTGTTCTTGCAACTGGTTCTACACCAATCGAAATTCCAGGATTCAAATACTCTAAACGTGTTATCAACTCTACAGGCGCTTTAAGCTTACCTGAAATTCCTAAAAAACTTGTTGTAATCGGCGGCGGTTACATCGGTATGGAATTAGGTACTGCATATGCTAACTTCGGTACAGAAGTTACTGTAGTAGAAGCTGGCGACGAAATCTTAGCTGGTTTCGAAAAAGCTATGAGCTCTGTTGTTAAACGTGCTCTACAGAAAAAAGGTAACGTAAATATCCATACAAAAGCTATGGCTAAAGGCGTTGAAGAAACAGAAACTGGCGTAAAAGTTAGCTTTGAAGTTAACGGTGAAATCCAAACTGTAGAAGCAGATTACGTATTAGTAACTGTAGGTCGTCGTCCAAACACTCAAGAAATCGGTCTTGAGCAAGTTGGAATTAAAATGACTGACCGTGGCATTATCGAAATTGATGAGCAATGCCGTACAAATATTTCAAACATCTATGCAATCGGTGATATCGTTCCTGGACCACCATTAGCTCACAAAGCTTCTTACGAAGGTAAAGTAGCTGTTGAAGTAATTAGTGGCCATGCATCAGCAATCGATTACATCGGAATTCCTGCAGTATGCTTCACTGATCCAGAATTAGCATCTGTTGGTTACACTAAGAAACAAGCTGAAGAAGCAGGAATGACAGTAGCTGTATCTAAGTTCCCATTCGCTGCAAACGGTCGTGCGTTATCATTAAACAGCACTGACGGTTTCTTACAACTTGTAACGCGTAAAGAAGATGGTCTTCTTGTAGGTGCACAAGTTGCAGGTGCAGGTGCTTCTGATATTATCTCTGAGATTGGTTTAGCTATCGAAGCTGGAATGACAGCTGAAGATATCGCTCAAACAATCCATGCTCACCCAACATTAGGTGAAATCACAATGGAAGCAGCTGAAGTTGCTCTTGGAATGCCAATTCACATTGTAAAATAATTTAAGTAATGTAAATACCCCATCTCTTATTTAAAGAGATGGGGTATTTTTATTTTCATAAAATGACTTGCAAGGTCTTTATATGTACTTGTCGAATGAATATATAATACTTTAAATGAACCGTTAGCATATATGCCGTTATATAATATGTAATTGATTCAAACTTAATCCCATATATTAATAAAATAGAGCATGTCAAAGGAGAAGGTTCCATGAGAATATTACATGTTATATTTTATCATTTTCTATTATGGAGTGGTTTTTCCATTGTATTAACATTATCGAATGGTGATAAGTTTCATTATAAAGTAATTCTCTTTTTCGTATTTCTTTATTTGGCATATGTGATTGCATGTTTTGCATTACACGTAAGAAAGCAGGCATTATTCCTTACGTGTTCAAATTGCATACTTTTTTTAATCATATTCTCTATTTTTTAAATTAACGTTTATAGAAATACATTGTTCTTCCATTAAATAGTTGTAACTCTCCTTCTAATTTCTTCGCTAGAAAACGGCTAAATTCATTTGCTTTTCCTTTATCACCAAATGTTGCTGTAGTAGGCAAAGAAACCTGAATAAAAGATTGTTCCTTTTCTATTCCAATCCCAACATAAATAGAATCATATCGATCGTGACTCGATTGGAGTTTTAATGTTGTTGCTGATGTATCTAATATTTCATAAGGAAAAGCTGTATTTGTATAAGCATAATTAATTTGATCACCAGTCTTGGAAGTAACGGTTTTATAGTTATGAAAAAGGTGTTTAACATCTTCTATTGAAACAGATTGTTGATTGGATTTAGGTACAAGTGTGATAAAGGCGTGTTGCATACAAATTCCCCCTTAGCTTAGTAGAATAATATCATTCTACATCCTACTGAATTTTTTGACAATTAAAAGGAGTATTACTTTTTTTGTTTAATATATTAATGAGTAGGAAGTGTTATTTAGAAAGGTGGAAACTCATGTTTGAAAAATTGTATGATGAGCATGAAAGTGTGAAGGTACGATTTTTAGGATTTATGACGCATGATACACGTTATGATTTTGGAGTTATTTATACAAATATGTTTTTTGGAAAGCCACTTATTGTTTGTATGCAAACAGGGAGATCTACTTTGCTTGGGAGAGATGATGTAGAAAATGTTCCATATATACAGGAAACTTTTAAGTTAGGATCGGAAGAGGAGGCGGAGGAGTTAGCTCAGTTTTTTAAATTTCTTGTTCCGTCTACTTCTTTGCATGCGGAGTATGAAGAATAATTAGCAAGAAACAGTCGTACGTATGAGATATGGCTGTTTTTTTGTGTTAATATCGCATACTAATTTAATTTTAAAATATTTAATGTGT
Organism: Bacillus cereus group sp. BfR-BA-01523; assembly: GCF_022662615.1. Taxonomy (NCBI): domain Bacteria; kingdom Bacillati; phylum Bacillota; class Bacilli; order Caryophanales; family Bacillaceae; genus Bacillus; species Bacillus cereus group sp. BfR-BA-01523. The sequence goes on along the minus strand of NZ_JAKUDX010000003.1, from coordinate 272,065 downwards.
TATACTAAAAACCTATTGACGTAAAAAGTATAACATATTAAAATAAAGACAGAAAGTTAAGCGGTTACAAAAGTTTTTGGGATTATAAACTTAGGGGGAAATGAAAAATGGGAACAATCGTATGTCAAGATTGTGAAGGTACAATTGCACACTTCGAGGATGAGAAAGTAACGGTACTTTACGGGAAATGTGGATCTTGCGGATGTGATCACACAGAACATACAAAAGCCCAATAATTGATAGGAAATTGACAGCTAAAAGTTTTTAGGACCATAAACTTAGGGGGAAATGAAAAATGGGAACAATCGTATGCCAAGTTTGTGAAGGAACAATCGGACATTTTGAAGATGAGAAAACGACAGTACTTTATGGGAAATGTGGTTCCAATTGTGACTGTGCTAGTAGAGACAATGCGAAAGCTTAATCATATATAAGTAGATTATTATTTAAACTCAGGGGGAAATGAAAATGGGAACAATCGTATGCCAAGTTTGTGAAGGAACAATCGCACATTTTGAAGATGAAAAATCAACAGTACTTTATGGGAAATGTGGATCTCATTGCGAATGTGACCATACAGAACATACAAAAGCTTAATAATTAAGAAAAAACGCCTACACATGTAGGCGTTTTTTTAATAGATTGTAGTTGTATGCCCGACTGTTGCAACAATTGCATCATCTCTAATAGGAATAAATCCTATTGATGTTTGTGGCGTGTTAGGAGGGGCATATTGACTCATCATACGGCTATCAATACGAGTAATAAAATCGGTTAAATAAGCTGAAATAAAAGCATAAGGAATCCTTCGTTCATTTAATGAATAAATAATTTCCTCTTTCGTTTTTACGCCTACGCCATGTCCGTAAAAAAAGAAGTTTCCTAGATAGATTGCATTTTCTCCTTGCCACTCAATCGTAGCTGGATTAACTTGTGGATTTTTAAAGTAAACGAGGTCACCTGGAACGATATCGCCACTCGTTTTTGTTATGAGCTTTAAGTCGCGATCGTAGTCCCATGTATAAAGTAAGAGGTTTGCGAATAGACGGTTGAAAGTTTTTTCCTCATATAATGATAGTAATGCTTTGTAAAAAATGATAATCATTGCGGTGGCACATTCAGTTCCATATAGTTTTCCGTTTTTAAAAATATCTTGGATGGCAATGGAAGGGGCTATGTTTGGGAGTAGTTGAAATCCGCCAAGTGATGTTCTTTCCCAAAACTGAGGGTTGCAAAAAGATTGTTGAAACGTACGAAACTGAAATCCACTTTGAAAAAGTTCTAGCGCGGAAGTAATAATATTAACTCGTAAATTAAGATCAAAGCTGAGTTCATCGGCTGTTCGGAAGGAATAAACTTCTTGATTTCCCGCCATTATGGATAAAATCTGTTGTTTTTCAGCTGCAAATGGCTCATATTCATTTGTGATATAAGGGTGTACAATAGAACGGCCTATCACAATCATAATGGTATCCCCACCTATACGTTACAGATTTCGCGATACGGGAAAGCCTATATTGGACTTTAGACATAGGATGAAAGTATCGCTTTTTCATAGAAAAACATTTATCCCGCTATTTACGGGCAGTAAGAATTCCACCTCAAAATTCGGCTGGAGCCCTGCTGCCCGTAAACGCCCGATTGGTGAAGGCTAATAATCAGTGGGGATGAACAAAACCCCACTGATTAAAGTTTCACTTTATATTTTGGTAGACTTTAACTACAGACAAGTACAAGTCTTTAAAACGCCAATGTGTTCTTTGAAAAAAGATAGCATAGGGAGTTCGATAGCCGAATTCAAGCTATCGGTAAAATGATATGTGTCGTCAAGAACAAGACGCTAAAACACCTGAACACGAATCTGTACGGTATGATAGTACAGTAGCTCACGAACCTATACGGTCTGTTGTGAGAGTGGTGATGGCACACCGCAATCTTGCACGTCAGCGATACCAGAAATGGACTTCGCCTTAGGTAGCAAGAATCCCACTGATGTTAGTCAGCTTGCCCCATTAGGGTGGGAATGTCAAATTCTTTAGTATCGTATGAAAAAAAGAGAAAAAAGGTGAAAGAAAAGCCTATCAACTGATAGGCTTGTACTCTTTAATAACACGTAATGTTTGTAATGTCATATCTTCAGGACCTTGTACAGGTAACCCAGCTTCTAAATTTTTAAGAATATACTCTAAGTTATCTTGTGTAATAATTTCCCCCGGAGTAAAGATTGGAATCCCTGGCGGATAAACCATAACAAAATCAGCTATAATACGACCTGCTGCGTTTTCAAATGGAATGACTTCTGTTTCTGAATAAAAAGCATCTCTAGGAGAAAGTGCTAGCACAGGTATTTCTGGTATTTCTACTTGTACTTGAACACCTTTGTCTGCTCTATTTCTATATGTTGCTGCTAAATCTTGTAATGCTGTAATAAGTGTATCTGTTTCACTTTCTGTATCTCCAAATGTGATAAGACAAAGTATGTTATATAAATCAGAGAGTTCTACTTCAATGTTGTAATGTTCTCTAAGCCATACTTCAGCCTGATGGCCTGTAATACCTAAATCTTTTACAGATACAATTATCTTTGTAGGATCATAGTTAAAAGTAGCATCTGTTCCTAGCATTTCTTTTCCGGGACAATAAAGATGCTCAATAACATTTATAGCATCACGAACATGCTCAGCTAATTGTATTGTTTGTTCTATGAGAGCTGTTCCTTCTGTAGCAAGACGTTTTCTAGCAACATCAAGGGATGCTAACAAAATGTAAGAAGTTGATGTAGTCGTAAGCATGCTAATAATGGATTGGACATGCTTTACGTTCACAAGACCTTCTTTTACATTAAGAATAGAGCTTTGGGTTAAAGACCCACCTAATTTGTGAACACTTGTTGCTGCCATATCTGCACCTGCTTGCATAGCTGATATTGGTAGTTCATCATGAAAATGGATATGAACACCGTGAGCCTCATCAACAAGTACAGGAATATCGTAAGAATGAGCTAATTCTACAATCTGCTCTAAATCTGCAGCAAACCCAAAATATGTTGGATTTATAACAAGTAAGCCTTTCGCATCTGAGTGCTCTTCAAGAGCCTTTTTGACAGATTGAATTGTGATCCCATGTGAAATACCGAGCTTCGGATCAATCTCAGGATGCATGAAAATTGGTTTTGCACCTGAGAAAATAATAGCTGACATTACTGATTTATGCACATTCCGTGGCACGAGGATTTTATCCCCAGGACCGCACACGCTCATCACCATTGTCATAATTGCACCACTTGTACCTTGAATAGAAAAGAACGTATGATCTGCACCGAAAGCAGCGGCTGCTAAATCCTGCGCTTCTTTAATCATACCTTTTGGATGATGTAAATCATCGAGCGGCGCAATATTAATTAAATCAATTGCTAATGCATTATGCCCAATAAATTCGCGAAATGTAGGATCCATGCCCTGTCCTTTTTTATGACCAGGAATATGGAATTGAACTGGATTTCGCTTACTGTGCTCAACTAAAGCGGTAAACAATGGTGTTTCGTATTGGGACAATCTATACACCCCTTCTTCTTCGTAATATTTATTAGAGTTTGTTTTATATGATTTCATCTCATTCTAAAAGGAAATTAAGATGACAAACTTTTAGAACTTGACTTGTTTTTCTGCCATTCGCAAAAGCCTTTTTTGGGATGGTAGTCTCACTTTATTCTCTATAAAACAAAAGCATTATATCACCAATAATTATAGATGTATAGAAAAATCGCATTTTCAAGGTGAGTATGTGTAATAGTTATATTTTAAATACTGCAAAGAGGAAGACAATTCCATTGAAATGGATAAATGGTGTATAATGCAGAGTGGCTATAGTGAAGAATAAAAGGTTGTCTTAAAGGTAGCATAATGGAAAAAGAAAGAATACTGAATGAGGTGCAAAAATGGAATATCAATATCCACTTGATTACAATTGGTCAAATGAAGAAATGGTAGCAGTTGTAAAGTTTTATGAAGCGATTGAAAAGGTATATGAAAAAGGAGTTTTGAGAGAAGATTTGATGGAATTATATCGTCGTTTTAAAGAGATTGTGCCATCGAAGGCAGCGGAGAAAAAAATTGATAAAGAATTTCAAGAAGTAAGTGGATATTCTATATATCGTACGATTCAAAGAGCAAAAGAAGTAGCGGAAAAAAAGATCGTAAAAATGTAAAAATATTTTGAAAATTAAAATGCAAAGTGCTATAATGTGATAACAACTAAAAACGGACAATATAAATTGTCCGTTTTCTACTATCGATTACAAAGTGCATATAAAGGAAGGAGTGGTTGCATCGTAGATTCAATCTTAGCAAGGAATTGTTCGTTGGTCATTGCTGAAAACTCCTCTGGTGATATATGAATACCGACTAATAACTCTGCTTTTTTCACAGTAGCTAAACGTTCAATCATCTTTTGTAAGTCTTCCGTTTCAAGCGTTTTATGTAGTTTTACACCTGGTTTAGTATGGTCAATGGACCAAACGAAGTCATTTGGAATATTTGTTTTTAAATCATTTAAATGTTCTAAGAAGGCGTGAGCCGTCTCCACTTTTTGTGGACACTCATAGATTAAACCAAAGTATATGAAGGCGTGAGTACCCCATAAACCAATTTGAAAGTGTGGTAACATTTTATATCCACGTTTATTTGTTGAAAAAGCAACCCAAGTATCGTTTGGTGGATTGACTTTGCGGCGTGCATGTTTTGCTACATGGTAGAAAAAGTTTTCATCAGTTTGTTGTGATAAATATTCTGCAAATTGTTCCCCTAAAGCTTCTAGCTTAGGATGAATATTCGTTTTAATTGCGCTCATTCGTTCTTCAAGACCATCAACAGTAAAGACTTCAAAATCAGTTGATGTGAATGTTTGTAGTGTCATGATTGTTCCTCCAACTCCTATTTTGTTTTAATTTTAGCATAGCTTGTACTATTCATAAAAAAAACATCACAAAAAAATTTAAATAAAAAAATATAATTTTGTTGCATAGATGATTTATCCAACATAGTATAGTATAAAACAAAAAATCAGAAAATTGAATCAATTCTAGTCCGAGGGCAGACGAATATTGGGAGGAGGCAAAAAAATGAGACAGGTGATTAATGCGTTAAAGAGAACAGATGCTGAAAAGAGAATTCCGGTGCTACGTTTGGAGCTAGATTATGAATTAGCAACTTTATATGATGCGATGATGGATAACGACAAACAGAAAAAAGAAGAGTGCGTACAAAAATTAGAAGTGTTAAGACTTGAAATGATCCGTTTAGAAGCGTAATAATAGTATATGTATAAATAATTAGTTGGTGCGAACCTTATAAAGGGTTCGTTTTTTCTGTGAACAGTATAGATCGGAGTGTTTAAACATGCAAGAAGTATGGAAAGACATTGATACACACGCGAAACAGTGGATTCGAGAAGCCGGAGAACAATTAATGGCGTCACTGAAAAAAACACTTATTATAGAAACAAAGTCAAATGCAGCTGATCTAGTAACAAATATGGACCGAGAAACGGAGCAGTTTTTAATTGGGAAAATTAAAGAAACATTCCCACATCATAATATTTTAGGAGAAGAAGGCTATGGAGATGAGATTACCTCTTCTAATGGGGTTGTTTGGTTAATTGATCCAATTGATGGCACGATGAACTTTGTTCATCAAAAAAGAAATTTCGCAATCTCAATCGGGATTTATGAGAACGGTATCGGAAAGATTGGTCTTATTTATGATCCAGTTCATGACGAACTATATCATGCGGTAAAGGGAGAAGGGGCTTTTTGCAATGATTTAGCTATTCCCATGTTGGAAAAAGGAACGGTAGAGCATGGAGTTATAGCTTTGAATGCGATATGGCTTACTGATAATCCATTGCTTAATATGGAAAAAATGATGATGCTCGTTAAGAAGGCGAGAGGTACGAGGTCATATGGTTGTGCAGCGTTAGAAATGGTATATGTTGCCACGGGAAGATTAGACGCATATGTAACACCGCGCTTATCGCCATGGGACTTTGGCGGGGGACAGATTATTGTAGAGGAAGTTGGCGGTAAAGTGACAACGTTCTTGGGAACGCCTCTTTCTATTGTAGAGAAAAGCAGTGTGTTAGTTGCAAAACCAGGAGTATACGAAGAATTATTACCATTTGTATCGTAATAATGAAAAAAAGTAAGAGGCATAAAGAAGCTTCTTACTTTTTAATGTTATTGCGATTTACGCATTTTTCTTTTTGTTACAAAACCGTATCCAACTGTAACAAATGTGCCGATAATGCAAATAATAATGCCGATGGGACTATTTTCAGCAATCATAATTCCGATACCAATTAAGAAGATAACACCGATAATTGCTGTTAATAAAAAGCGATATTGAATGTGTTCCATTTCTTCACCCTCCAATCTTATTTTACTTTCACAAAAGTAAGAATACAACTATATTTTCATTCTTGATTTTATTTTGATTGCCATTGTATCCCCTTCGCTCTTATAATAGAGAAGGATTAAAAAGACATTAGGAGTTGGACATGTTGAAAAAACGACAAGATTTACGAAATATAGCAATTATTGCCCACGTTGACCATGGTAAAACAACACTTGTTGACCAGTTATTACGTCAAGCGGGGACGTTCCGTGCGAATGAACATATTGAAGAACGCGCAATGGACTCAAATGATCTAGAAAGAGAACGTGGTATTACAATTTTAGCGAAGAATACTGCGATTCACTATGAAGATAAAAGAATTAACATTTTAGATACACCTGGTCACGCTGACTTCGGTGGAGAAGTAGAACGTATCATGAAAATGGTTGATGGTGTTCTACTTGTAGTTGATGCATATGAAGGTTGTATGCCACAAACACGATTTGTTTTAAAGAAAGCTCTTGAGCAAAACTTAACTCCAATCGTTGTTGTAAACAAAATTGACCGTGACTTCGCTCGCCCTGATGAAGTAGTTGATGAAGTAGTTGACTTATTCATCGAACTTGGTGCAAACGAAGATCAATTAGAGTTCCCAGTTGTATTTGCATCAGCAATGAACGGAACAGCAAGCTTAGATTCAAATCCAGCAAATCAAGAAGAGAATATGAAATCATTGTTTGACACAATCATTGAACATATTCCAGCACCAATTGATAACAGCGAAGAGCCACTTCAATTCCAAGTAGCACTTCTTGATTACAATGACTATGTTGGTCGTATTGGGGTTGGACGCGTATTCCGCGGTACAATGAAAGTAGGACAACAAGTTGCATTAATGAAAGTTGACGGAAGTGTAAAACAATTCCGTGTAACTAAATTATTTGGTTACATTGGATTAAAACGTCAAGAAATTGAAGAAGCAAAAGCTGGAGATTTAGTAGCTGTTTCAGGTATGGAAGACATTAACGTAGGTGAAACGGTATGTCCGGTTGAGCATGAAGAGGCTTTACCATTATTACGTATTGATGAGCCAACATTACAAATGACATTCCTTGTAAATAACAGCCCATTTGCAGGTCGTGAAGGTAAATTCATTACTTCTCGTAAAATTGAAGAGCGTCTTCGTTCACAATTAGAGACAGATGTAAGTTTACGTGTAGATAATACAGATTCTCCTGATGCATGGATCGTATCTGGACGCGGAGAGTTACATTTATCTATCTTAATTGAAAACATGCGTCGTGAAGGTTATGAACTACAAGTATCTAAGCCTGAAGTAATTATTAAAGATGTCGATGGCGTAAGAAGTGAGCCTGTAGAGCGCGTACAAATCGATGTTCCTGAAGAATACACTGGTTCTATTATGGAATCAATGGGCGCACGTAAAGGTGAAATGTTAGATATGGTGAATAACGGAAACGGTCAAGTTCGCCTTACTTTCATGGTTCCAGCACGTGGGTTAATTGGTTACACAACAGAATTCCTAACATTAACTCGTGGTTATGGTATTTTAAACCATACATTTGATTGCTACCAACCAGTACATGCTGGACAAGTGGGTGGACGTCGTCAAGGTGTTCTAGTTTCACTTGAAGCAGGAAAAGCATCACAATACGGTATTATGCAAGTTGAAGACCGTGGTGTAATCTTCGTTGAACCAGGTACAGAAGTATATGCTGGTATGATCGTTGGAGAACATACACGTGAGAATGATTTAACAGTTAACGTTGTAAAAATGAAACAACAAACGAACATTCGTTCTGCGACGAAAGATCAAACTTCAACAATGAAAAAACCACGCTTAATGACTTTAGAAGAGTCATTAGAGTACTTAAACGATGATGAGTTCTGTGAAGTAACTCCAGAATCAATTCGTCTACGTAAAAAGATTCTTGATAAGAGTGAGCGCGAAAGAGCTGCTAAGAAAAAGAAATCTGTAGAAGCGTAAAAATAAAAAAACAACTACCTTTATAAAAGGTAGTTGTTTTTTTTTATTTTGTTTATTTTTAGAATATTTATTCTTTTTTGTGGACAGTATTTTTTTTGCGAGTTACTCTTGTATTAAGTACATAAAGAAAATTTGTTTTTATGAGAAGGGAGGAAAGATAGTGTTAGAAAGAATGTCATTTTTCGCGAAATTGTGCAAAGTTGATGAAAATCCAGAACTAGGGATGTGGTTACTTTATGGAACAATTATTATATTGAGTGCACTTGTATATAATTTAGGATTTGCAAGGAAGCTATCAGTGCTAAAAAATATAGTAATATACATATCTTTAGCAATTGGATGCACGGTATTAACTTTCTTTGCAGTTTTTTTACCAGTTGGAGAGGGGCTCGTTGTAGCGGCGATTGTACTTGGAATTTATAGATTACGTTTACGTCAAGCGAAACAACAAAAGGCAGGGTGAAAAGGGGGAGTTTCATGCGCTCAGTACAAGATGCACTATATAATTGGTTAACAATTAAAACGGTTGCGGAAGCGCGTCCAGATGATAGCGCTGCACAAGAAACGTATGTATTATTTCGAAATATGATATATGAAGAGCATAAATTACGAAATGTAGAAGTGGAAAAGAACGAGGAAATGTATTTAATTACATATGAAATTGATGGAGAAATAAGGTGTGCAAGATTTCCAGTAGAAGCCATTGATTGTTTTTTGGATCAGATGAATCGTGAACCAGAAAAATACAAATAAGTCCTTATCTATATGATTAAGGACTTATTTACGGTTTACCAATCGTCTTCTACTTTTTTATCACGATATAATCGGAAATTACCACTTGCATGGCGTTCCATAGTACGCTCTGCAATGCGTTCGGTACATTCCATGCACATATATGTATGAATAGGGCGATTACGCAGTTTTTTTGCCATAGGATTTTCGTCATCTAACATATCTTTTTTATCACAAATCATACATTTGACTCTCATTTCGTCACCTCAATACGAATTCTATCAGTATAAGTATATCATGGAAGTATAATGTTTTTGAATAATAGCGGGAAAAAATAATATTTTCGCAATTCGAAAAATAGGTTATGATAAGGATATATAAATAATATTTGGAGGTGGAAATATGGCGAATGTAGTTGAGCCTACATTGACAGGTGATTTAGTACAATCTTTGCGTAAAGAGTGTATCGTTATGATAGCAACAACAGATTTCGAAAAACAAATTCCTAACGTAAGTGCTATTTCTTGGGTATATGCAGTGAGTGAAACTAGTATTCGATTTGCGGTAGATCAACGCTCACGTATTGTGGGGAATATACGGCATAGTGCAGGGGTTGTATTGACTATAATGGCGAATGAATCCGTATTTTCCATAAGTGGTGAAAGTGAAATTTTAACAGATAGAATGGAAGGGATTCCTCTAAAATTAACGGTAGTAGAAGTGAATGTACAAGAAGTTCGTGATGTTATGTTTTATGGTGCGAAACTTGCTACTGAACCAACATATGAAAAAACATATGATCTTCGAGCAGCTAAAAAGCTTGATAACCAAGTATTAGTAGGAATGAAAGAATTATAAAGAAGATGAATAGGAACATCGTTCATAAACTTTTACAAGTGAGTATTGTGATTTAATGTGAAAAATTATAATAAAAAGTAATATATTGAATAGAAATGAATAAAAAATAAAGAAAAGGTTTAATTTCTATGAGTTTCGATTCTACCTCGTTTTTACGGTACATATAATTATAACAATGGTTCGTCCATATTTTATGGATGAAACCCTTGTTCTACAAATTTAAAAGTGGAGTCAGGGGGTAACAGGTTGGATAAAATTTATGTGTTAGATACGAATGTACTTTTGCAGGATCCTTTATCTATTTTTTCATTTGCAACAAATGAAGTAGTGATTCCAGCAGTTGTATTAGAAGAGGTTGATTCGAAAAAACGTTATATGGATGAAGTAGGACGAAATGCTCGCTATGTATCTAAGTTAATCGACAAATTTCGCGAAATAGGAAAGCTGCATGAAAGTATTCCGTTAGAAAACGGCGGTACATTTCGTATTGAATTAAATCATCGCTCGTTTGTTCAACTGCAAGATATTTTTGTAGAAAAAACAAATGATAATCGAATTTTAGCGGTAGCGAAAAACCTCTCTTTAGAAGAACAAGAAAAAGAGGACGGGAAATCAGTTATTTTAGTAAGTAAAGATGTACTCGTAAGGGTAAAAGCTGATGCAATCGGATTGCAGGCCGAAGATTATTTAAGTGACCGAGTAATCGAAGTGGAAAATATATATTCAGGATTTTTAGAAGGGTATATATCAAAAGAACAGTTAGATTATTTTTATGAAAAAGGTGAACTGCCTTTATCTGAAATCGCAAATCATCCTTTTTATCCAAATCAGTTTGTTGTAATGAAAGATGCACTAGGGGGTTCTAGTTCTGCACTTGGGATTGTGGATCATTTAGGTAAGAAGGTAAAAAAACTTATTTTTCACAATGAACAAGTGTGGGGGATACGCCCACGAAACGTGCAGCAAATTATGGGATTAGAATTGCTACTTCGGGAAGATATTCCACTTGTAACGTTAACAGGGAAAGCCGGTACAGGAAAAACGTTACTCGCATTAGCTTCGGGACTAATGCAAACGGAAGATTTAGGGTTATATAAAAAACTACTTGTCGCGAGACCAATTGTACCGGTAGGGAAAGATATAGGCTATTTACCAGGAGAGAAAGAGGAAAAATTAAGACCGTGGATGCAGCCGATTTTTGATAATCTAGAGTATTTATTCAATACGAAAAAGCCTGGGGAGCTAGATGCTATTTTAGCTGGGATGGGTTCGATTGAAGTAGAAGCGCTTACCTATATACGCGGGAGAAGTATTCCAGACCAATTCATTATAATTGACGAGGCACAAAATTTAACGAAGCATGAAGTAAAGACGATATTAACAAGGGTAGGCGAAAAAAGTAAGATTGTATTAATGGGGGATCCTCAGCAAATTGATCACCCGTATTTAGATGAATATAATAACGGTTTAACATATGTTGTAGAGAAGTTTAAAGAACAACGTATTAGTGGTCATGTAAAGTTTGTTAAAGGAGAGCGTTCTAATTTAGCACAACTAGCAGCGGATTTATTATAAAAAGGAGTGAGCTTAAGCTCACTCCTTTTTTGCCTTTTAATTATACAATTTAAATGATTGTAAATTTACGGATGTTACGAATCGGATTTTGTCTATTAGATCCATCATGGAAATATAGATGAACAGGCCCGTCTTCTCGTAATGGTTTACCTTCTTTTGAAAAACCGAGAATAGCTTTATGGGCTGTTTCTAACGGAAGTGTAATTGTATTGTCTGTGGTTGCAATTTCGACATGAGTAGCATCTTCTAAAATTTCAGCATTTTTTAGAAATGGATGAAGTGGTATGCCAAACGTCCCGTTAATAAGCTGTTCTTTTTTATATTTCTTTACACTTTGTTGTATTGGCGGGAAGGCAGCACCATCACGGATTTCGCGATCCCAATGCTCTGAAGTATGTTTTAAGTATGTTTCTAATTCGGATGATGCTTCTCTAGTTTCATCAAAGTAGGTTGTCAAATCTATTTTTCGATCATCGAAAATCCATACAGTTGGATCGATAGTGATTGGAAAACGAACTTTTCCATTAATAAATAAAATTTCGCTCATTGTTGTTCCCCCATTTGTGTTATACTCCCACTTTTCAGTATAATAGTATTAGGCACTGTTGTCACAAAAAATGTTTCTATTGCAATTTATTAAAACTATCGCTAATATTAATAGATATGAGAGAGTAGGACGGAAACGGAGGGAATCAATTTGGCGTCTGAGACAGTATCAAATCATCAGGAAAAGGCACTAGCCCTTCTACAAGCGGATGCAGAGAAGATTTTAAGACTTATTAAGGTACAAATGGACAATCTTACAATGCCGCAATGTCCATTATATGAAGAAGTTTTAGACACACAAATGTTTGGACTATCCCGCGAGGTCGATTTTGCGGTTCGCCTTGGTCTTATTGGAGAAGAACAAGGGAAAGCAATGTTAGGAGAGCTCGAACGTGAGTTGTCTGCACTTCATGAAGCATTTACAAACAAACAACAATAACGGGTTCAAATAAGGGGGCTCAAACTGAAATAGTTTGGGCTTTTTATTTGTATAATAAAGAAGGAAGAACCTATATACATATGGAATACAACAATAATTAAATTGAAACAGAAAGAGGAAATGAAATGAAAAAAGTATGGAAATCGATGGATTATTCCTTATTACTTCCTCTTGTTATCTTATGTGTGTTGGGAGTTATAATGGTATATAGTTCTAGTTCCATTGTTGCGATTTCGAGGCATAACTGGCCAGCAAATTACTTTTTTAAAAAACAATTAATTGCTTTAGCTATTGGAACGATAATGTTAGCGATTATCGTTGCTATTCCTTATAAGTTGTGGAGAAAGCGAATAGTTTTGATCGCAATGGGAATAGGGAGTATTGGTCTATTATCAGCAGCCTTGATTTTCGGTAAGGACGTAAATGGTGCAAAAGGATGGATATTAGGTATACAACCAGCTGAGTTTGTGAAAATAACGGTTATTATTACGTTAGCAAACTTTTTTGCTAAGAAACAAGAAACGCAAACAGCTTTTGTACAAGGGATAATTCCTCCTCTAGCTGTTGTTGGTGGAGCGATGGGATTAATTTTACTTCAAAATGACTTAGGTACCGATTTGTTAATTGCGGGAACGGTAGGAATTATGTTTCTTTGTTCGGGAGTCCGGATTAACTTATGGATTAAACGAATTGTTTTAACTTCTATAGTGTGGATTCCGGCACTATATTTTCTCGGAAATTATGCATTAAGCCCATATCAAAAGGCACGTTTTTCAGTTTTTCTTGATCCATTTAGCGATCCGCAAAAGGATGGATTCCAATTAATAAATTCATTTATTGGAATTGCTTCAGGAGAGCTAAACGGTAGAGGGTTAGGGAACAGTGTCCAAAAATATGGCTACTTACCAGAACCGCAAACAGATTTTATTATGGCAATTATATCTGAAGAGCTAGGTTTTATTGGTGTAGCTGTTATTTTGATTTGCTTGTTACTCATTATTATTCGTTCATTTAGAATTGCACAAAAGTGTAAAGATCCGTTTGGAAGTTTAATAGCTATCGGAATTGCAAGCTTGCTTGGAGTGCAAACTTTTATAAATGTCGGTGGTATGTCTGGGTTAATACCGCTTACAGGAGTACCATTACCGTTTGTAAGTTATGGTGGTAGTTCTTTATTGGCTAATTTACTTGCAATGGGTATACTGTTAAATATTGCTAGTCATGTAAAACGACAAGAGAAATTACAGAATGAAATGAATACAGAAATAGGGCAAGGTGGACCGCATCTTGTTGTTGTAAAATAAAAAACACATTGAGCTCTAGAGTTCAATGTGTTTTTTATTTTGTTAGGTTTTAAATGTGATACAATATTGATTGTTTTAAAATGAAAAGTATATTACATTTAAGTGAATGTGATATACAATATTGTTGTTAGAAAAGGAAGAGGTATGCTATACTATTTTTGTGAAACAAATTGATCAGAAAACTTATCATTTGTTGAAAAATAAGGTATGATGGATAAAAATAAAGTGAAGCTTTCTAAGTATAATATAATGTAGAAAGTGAAGAACTTCACGCTCTTTAGAGTGTGTATGTATTTTATCTCTAGAGTGGTAGGAAAATAGAGGGGGAAAATCATGACAAAGCTGCAACGTATTCAAAAAGTATTGGTAGCTAACCGTGGAGAGATAGCAATTCGTGTGTTCCGAGCATGTTCAGAACTTGGATTAAACACAGTTGCAATCTATTCTAAAGAGGATAGCGGTTCTTATCATCGCTATAAAGCCGATGAGTCCTATTTAGTTGGGGAAGGAAAAAAGCCAATTGATGCTTATCTAGATATTGAAGGCATTATTGAGATTGCGAAAAGTAATCATGTAGATGCAATCCACCCTGGATATGGTTTCTTGTCAGAAAATATTCAATTTGCAAAACGTTGTGAAGAAGAAGGGATTATCTTTATCGGTCCAAAAAGTAAGCATTTAGACATGTTTGGAGATAAAGTTAAAGCAAGAACACAAGCGCAGCTAGCACAAATTCCAATTATTCCTGGTAGTGATGGTCCAGTAAATTCAATAGAAGAAGTTGAAGAATTTGCTGAAAAGTATGATTACCCGATTATTATTAAAGCATCCCTTGGTGGCGGCGGTCGCGGTATGCGTATTGTACGTGCTAGTGAAGAATTAAGAGAATCGTATAATCGCGCGAAATCAGAAGCAAAAGCAGCCTTTGGTAATGATGAAGTGTACGTTGAAAAATTCGTTGAAAAACCTAAACATATAGAAGTACAAATTTTAGCAGATGAAGAAGGTAATGTTGTTCATTTGTATGAGCGTGATTGCTCTGTACAACGACGCCATCAAAAAGTAGTTGAAATTGCACCGAGCGTGTCGCTTTCAGATGATTTGCGTCAGCGTATTTGTGATGCTGCAGTAAAGTTAACGAAAAATGTAAATTATTTAAATGCTGGAACGGTAGAATTCCTTGTAAAAGGTGATGAGTTTTACTTCATTGAAGTAAACCCACGTGTTCAAGTTGAACATACGATTACAGAGATGATTACAGGAGTGGATATCGTTCAATCGCAAATTTTAATAGCTGATGGACATGCATTACATAGCAAAATGGTAGGTGTTCCTAAGCAAGAGGAAGTGGTTGTGCATGGATTTGCAATCCAATCTCGTGTAACGACAGAAGACCCACTTAATAACTTTATGCCGGATACAGGAAAGATTATGGCATACCGATCAGGCGGTGGTTTTGGTGTTCGTCTTGATACAGGTAATAGTTTCCAAGGTGCAGTTATTACACCATACTACGATTCTTTACTTGTAAAAGTTACTACTTGGGCACTTACTTTTGAACAAGCCGCTGCAAAAATGGAACGTAACTTAAAAGAATTCCGTATTCGTGGTATTAAAACAAATATTCCATTCCTAGAGAATGTAGTAAAACATAAAAACTTCTTATCAGGAGAATATGACACTTCATTTATTGACGCGTCACCTGAACTATTCTTGTTCCCGAAACGTAAAGACCGCGGAACAAAAATGTTAAATTATATTGGTACAGTAACAGTAAATGGCTTCCCAGGAGTAGGGAAAAAAGAGAAACCAATTTTCCCAGATGCTCGTATACCAAATGTGATACACTCAGAGCCAATGCAAAATGGAACGAAACAAATTTTGGATGAGCGTGGAGCGGATGGATTAGTAAAGTGGGTACAAGATCAAAAGCGTGTACTTTTAACTGATACAACATTCCGTGATGCACATCAGTCATTACTTGCAACTCGTGTTCGTACAAAAGATTTACATCACATTGCAGAGCCGACAGCGAGAATGTTACCAAACTTATTCTCAGCGGAAATGTGGGGCGGTGCAACGTTTGATGTTGCGTATCGTTTCTTGAAAGAAGATCCATGGGAACGATTACTAGATCTTCGTGAAAAAATGCCAAACGTTTTATTCCAAATGTTACTTCGCTCTTCAAACGCAGTAGGTTACAAAAACTATCCAGATAATTTAATTCAAAAATTTGTGGAATGTTCTGCTCAAGCTGGAATTGATGTGTTCCGTATTTTTGATAGCTTAAACTGGGTAGAAGGCATGAGAGTTGCAATTGATGCTGTACGAGATACTGGTAAAATTGCAGAAGCAACAATGTGTTACACAGGAGACATTCATGATCCGTTACGCAGTAAATATGATTTAAATTATTATAAAAATTTAGCAAAAGAGTTGGAAGCATCAGGAGCTCACATTTTAGGAATTAAAGATATGGCGGGCTTACTAAAGCCAAACGCAGCATATGATTTAGTTTCAGCATTAAAAGAGACGGTGTCGATTCCAATTCACCTGCATACACACGATACGAGCGGAAATGGTATTTTAACGTATACGAAGGCAATTGAAGCAGGTGTTGATATTGTCGATGTAGCGGTGAGTTCAATGGCTGGTCAAACGTCACAACCAAGTGCGAATACACTATACTATGCGTTAGGTGGAAACGAAAGACAACCAGATGTTAATATAGACTCATTAGAAAAACTATCTCATTATTGGGAAGATGTACGAAAATACTATGCTCCATTTGAAAGTGGTATGAATGCTCCTCACACAGAGGTATATATGCATGAAATGCCGGGTGGACAGTATAGTAATCTTCAACAACAAGCAAAAGCGGTTGGCTTAGGAGATCGCTTTGATGAAGTTAAAGTGATGTATCGCCGTGTTAATGATATGTTTGGCGATATTGTAAAAGTAACACCATCATCTAAAGTTGTCGGTGATATGGCATTATTTATGGTTCAAAATCACCTAACAGAACAAGATATTTTAGAACGTGGACATGCTATGGACTTCCCAGGATCTGTTGTTGAAATGTTCTCTGGAGATTTAGGACAACCATATGGTGGTTTCCCGAAAGAATTACAAAAAATTATTTTAAAAGGGAAAGAGCCATTAACAGTAAGACCGGGTGAATTATTAGAACCAGTAGATTTCGATGCTTTAAAAGAAGAGTTATTCCACAAACTTGGACGCGAAGTAACAATTTTTGATGTAGTCGCATATGCATTGTATCCAAAAGTATTTATGGACTACGAAAAAGTTGCTGGGATTTATGGAAATGTGTCTGTACTTGATACACCGACATTCTTCTATGGTATGAGACTTGGTGAAGAAATTGATGTGGAAATCGAGCAAGGTAAAACATTGATGGTTAAACTAGTTTCCATTGGGGAGCCACAGCCAGATGGAAATCGTGTGCTTTACCTGGAGTTTAATGGACAACCGCGTGAAATCGTAGTGAAAGATGAAAACGTGAAATCAACTGTTGCACAGCGTGTGAAGGGGAATCGTGAAAATCCAAATCATATTAGCGCAACGATGCCGGGAACTGTTATTAAAGTAGTTGTAAAAGAAGGCGATGAAGTGAAAAAAGGTGATTCCATGGCAATTACAGAAGCTATGAAAATGGAAACGACGGTTCAAGCGCCATTTAGTGGTAAAGTGAAAAAAGTATATGTAAATGATGGGGATGCAATTCAAACGGGAGATTTACTCATTGAATTAGATCATTAAAATAAAGAAAAAGAGCTGTGCGAAAGCAGCTCTTTTTTGTGTGTAAATAATACCTTGCCGAATTGGCAAGGTATTATAGTTTTACTTATACTTTATTTTGTTTGCTTAGAAGTTGATTCAGTTTCTTTTGCATTGACTGTACTTCTTGTACCTATCATAACTAAATAGCATAGTACAGCAAACAGGCAAGAAATGAAGAGCGAATGTAATAATGCCATTGCTAAACTAGCATTTGTAAATACGACCAAAATCCCTACTATAGCTTGAAGTGTAACAAGGATAAATGAAATAATCCATCCCCAGTATACTACACGCTGCTGCTTGTAATGGCGAATAGCGATAATCATCGCATATAGTATCCAAGCGAAAATTAACATCGCTGCAACTCTATGTCCCATTTGAACCCACTCATGTAGTTGAGTTGGCATAGGTCTACTTTTGCTACATAAAGGGAAGTCTGGACAGGCTAAGGTAGCTCGTTCGTGACGTACTAAAGCTCCTGTGTAGACAACGATATAACTGTAAATTGTTACACCATAAATATGAAATTTCATTTTTTTGTCCATAATAAGTGAACGTGCATCAAATTTCTGATCAATTTCAAAAATAAGACACGTTAACAAGATGACAGAAGCAAATGAAATTAAGGAAATACCGAAATGAATAGCTAATACAGCAGGCATTTGACCCCAAACAACCGCCGCCGCCCCCATTAATGCTTGTGCAACTAAAAATACGAAGGATAAAATTGCTAACGTCTTTGTTTCGCGCACATGTTTATAATATTTCCAGGACAAGATACAAAGAAGAGTAACAAGGATTCCGGCTGATCCAGATGTTAAGCGGTGACTTAGCTCAATAATGGTCTCCATTGATAAATTAGATGGAACAAATTCACCGTTACAAAGAGGCCATGATTTGCCGCATCCTTGGCCTGAACCCGTTTTTGTAACTAAAGCGCCTCCTAGTAAAACTACTAATAAATCGAGACTTGTAATGACTGCTAACCATTTAATAAAGCGTTGCAATCTCTTTCACCATCTTTCTGCTATGAAGTTATTGCGAAATATTTTCATTCCATTATGTATAGAATAAAACGTGCTACAGTCCTATGATATATAAAAAATAATAAAATAGCAAAGAAATGGAGGGCGAGGACAACGTACGTATTATAAAGAAAAAAATGGGATTTAAAATACATATTTTAGGAGGAATTCAGGCTATTTTGAAAAGAAATGGGGAGAATACATGCTAAATATGACAAAATAGTTTATTATAGAAGATAACATCATGTTATGATAAGGATAAATTAGAATAAAGTTTTTTAATGTTCGACACAAAAAGTTCATGTTTTCTTCACAAAATGTTCGGGAAATGTGATTTAATATATTGGAGTATGGGCGTAGATTAGTAGTAGAATGGGTTAACAATATTTCTACTGTAATAATATTGCTATATAGAAGCGAAATATTTCACATGAAATATATGCTTAGAAAGATGATAGGTTTAAGAGGGGGTTAAAGTGATGAACCATGCAACAAGTGAGCTGCATGATGAGTCAGCTGTTTCAATTGTACCGGAAACAACTCGGTTACAAGATTTATCAGCGCTCGTTAAAATGGGGATTGTAAACTCAAATACACTTACTGTATTTACAGGATTTTGGTTGGCTTTACATTTTAATGGATTGAGTGTTATGGACAATCTAGATAAGTTATTTTTCACAATCGTTGGTTCGGCATTAATTATGGCAGGGGTATGTTGTTTAAATAACTACATTGACCGAGATATCGATCCATTAATGGAAAGAACAAAAAACCGTCCAACGGTAACAGGTAAATATAAACCTGGCTTTGCACTTGCATTTGGACTTGTAATTTTACTTCTTGGCTTTGTATTTTTATTACTTACTACACCGATGGCAGTGTTAATCTCATTTATTGGTGCCTTCACATATGTTGTTTTATATACGTTATGGACGAAGAGAAAATATACGTTAAATACTGTTGTAGGTAGTATATCAGGAGCAGTTCCACCTTTAATTGGATGGGCGGCAATTGATCCGTCTTTAAATCATCCAATTGCTTGGATGTTATTTTTAATTATGTTTATTTGGCAAATCCCACATTTCCTCGCATTAGCGATGAAGCGTGTTGATGAATATCGAAATGCAGGAATCCCAATGCTTCCTGTTGTACAGGGATTTGATATTACGAAACGTCAGATTATGATTTGGACAGTATGTTTATTACCACTACCATTTTATATGAGTGGACTTGGAATAACATTCATGGTAATTGCAACATTGCTTAACATCGGATGGATCGCATTAGGGCTTTATGGCTTCCGTCAGCAAGATGACATCAAGTGGTCCGTAAAAATGTTTGTTTATTCCCTGAATTACTTAACAATCTTATTTGTGTCAATGATTGTAGTTACATTCTTCTAAGACAACGACATGATTGGATTTCTTTACGTTGAGATTTACTTTACTTAACTATAAAGTACAATCTAATTCACAAAGAAAGTGGGGGTTGTTTGTATGAAGAAACAGTGGCGACTGCTTTCGTTCGTTTCACTGCTGGCTTTACTGTTAGGGGGATGCGGTAAAGCTTTTCAGTCTACTTTAATTCCGCAAGGGGAAGTAGCAAAAATGCAATATGATTTGCTCTTACTAGCGAGTGCAATCATGGTAGGAGTAGTACTTGTAGTTACTATTATTTTCTTATATGTAATTGTGCGTTTCCGACAAAAAAAGGGTGAGGAAGATTATATTCCAGAGCAAGTTGAAGGAAATCACAAACTAGAAATTATATGGACAGTCATTCCGATTATTCTTTTGTTAATCTTGGCTGTTCCGACTGTTACATATACATTCAAGCTTGCTGATGTAAGTGCGATGGAGAAAAAGAATATTGATAAAGATACTATCGTTGTTGATGTAACAGCGAATCTTTATTGGTGGGAATTTTCTTATAAATCAGAAAAAATAGTAACTTCTCAAGATTTAGTTATCCCCACAGGTAAGAAAGTGTATTTGAATTTGAAGGGTGCCGATATTAAACATTCGTTTTGGGTTCCATCTTTAGCTGGGAAAATGGATACAAATACAGATAATGTAAACAAAATGTGGTTAAAGGCAGATAAATCGGGCACTTATAATGGTTTTTGTACAGAATTTTGTGGCCCATCACATTCTTTAATGCAGTTCAAAGTGAAAGCTCTGGATGAAAGCGAGTACAAAAAGTGGCTTGCTGACATGAAGAAGATTGATGGAAAAAAAGAAGTAGCTTCTACAAAGGCGCAAGAGGGTCAAGAAATATTTAATAAAAGCTGTATTGGTTGTCATGCAGTTGGATCAAATGATAGTAGACCACCTTCTGCTCGTATCGCACCGAACTTAGCAAACTTCGCAGATCGCGATATGGTTGCTGGTATTGCCGAAAATAATGAAGAGAACTTAAAAAAATGGCTCAAAGATCCTGAAAATATGAAACCAGGTAATAAAATGACTGGTAAATATGGCAACTTAACGGATGATCAAATTAATGCATTAAATGCATATTTACAAACGTTAAAGATTGAAAAATAAAGAGGGATCATTTGCGAAGGGGAGGTTGAAAACGTGAGTTCTGTAGCAAAAAAACAGGGGATGGGTGCTGTCATATGGGATTATTTAACGACAGTAGACCATAAAAAGATTGCCATTCTCTATTTAATTGCAGGTGGATTGTTTTTTGTAATAGGTGGAATAGAAGCACTATTTATTCGCCTGCAGTTAGCGATTCCTAACAATGCTTTTCTTGTTGGGGATGCTTATAATCAAGTATTAACGATGCACGGTACAACAATGATTTTCCTCGCAGCTATGCCACTCGTGTTTGCATTTATGAACGCCGCTGTACCACTTCAAATTGGAGCACGTGATGTGGCGTTCCCGTTTTTGAATTCGCTCGGATTTTGGTTATTTTTCTTTGGTGGATTATTTTTAAATTTAAGTTGGTTTTTAGGAGGAGCGCCTGATGCAGGGTGGACATCGTATGCATCTTTAGCTTTAGCCTCTAAAGGACATGGTGTTGATTTTTATGTACTCGGCTTGCAAATATCAGGTATTGGTACATTAATTGGAGGTATTAACTTCCTTGTTACAATTATTAATATGCGCGCGCCAGGGATGACGTACATGCGCATGCCGATGTTTACATGGACAACATTTGTAACATCTTCACTTATTTTATTTGCATTTCCACCATTAACTGTAGGATTAGGACTTTTAATGTTAGATCGTTTATTTGGCACAAGTTTCTTTAATCCGGCACTAGGTGGGAACACGATTATATGGGAGCATTTATTCTGGATCTTCGGTCATCCGGAAGTATACATTCTTATACTCCCAGCTTTCGGAATATTCTCAGAAATCTTCGCCACATTTTCGAAAAAACGATTATTCGGTTATTCCTCTATGGTGTTCGCGACAGTATTAATAGGGTTTTTAGGATTTATGGTATGGGCGCATCATATGTTTACTGTTGGTCTTGGGCCTGTTGCAAATGCTATCTTCTCGGTTGCAACAATGGCGATTGCAGTTCCAACGGGTATTAAAATATTTAACTGGCTCTTTACAATGTGGGGTGGAAGTATTAGGTTTACAACACCAATGATGTGGGCGGTAGCTTTTATTCCATCCTTCGTTATGGGTGGAGTTACAGGTGTTATGCTTGCTTCTGCACCAGCTGATTATCAGTTTCATGATAACTATTTCGTAGTAGCACACTTTCATTATGTAATTGTTGGTGGTGTTGTATTTGGTTTACTTGCAGGTGCGCATTATTATTGGCCACTTATGTTTAATAAAGTATTAAATGAAACATTAGGTAAGATAACATTTTGGTTATTCTTTATCGGTTTCCATTTAACGTTCTTTATTCAGCATTTCCTAGGTCTAATCGGTATGCCGCGTCGTTACTACACATATCTTGAGGGCCAAGGGTTGGAAATGGGGAATATGATTAGTTCTATCGGAGCTGTGTTTATGGCTCTTGGAACGATTGTTCTTTTATTCAATGTAATAAAAACAACGGTATCAAAAGAGAAGGCTGGCCGTGATCCATGGGATGGACGTACATTAGAATGGACAATGCCAGCACCTACACCGGAATACAATTTTAAACAATTGCCATTTGTTCGCGGGTTAGATCCGTTTTGGATTGAAAAACGTGAAGGTAATAAAGAGATGACAGCAGCGGAACCAGTTGGTGATATTCATATGCCAAATGCTTCATTTTCACCATTTATCATTTCTCTAGGCTTATTCATAGCAGCATTCGGTGCGATGTATATGCAGGGTGGCAAAGATAAATTTTGGTTATTAGTAGCGATTATCGGTTTAATCATTACGTTTGGTACAATGTTCCTTCGTTCAGTAATTGATGATCATGGATATCATATTCATAAGGAAGATTTAGATGATAAGGGGGGCAAGGCGTAATGCATGTAGATGAGAAATTAACGAATGAAACATTTCCAGCAGAGCCTGAAAAAGCAACCCTTGAGGGGAAAAATAAGTTTGTTGGTTTTTGGTTATTTCTTGGAGGCGAAACAGTGTTGTTCGCTTCCTTATTTGGCACATATTTAGCGTTAAAGAACTCTACAAATGGTGGACCAACATCTCAAGAGATGTTTCAAATGCCACTCGTTTTCATTATGACGATGCTTTTGTTAACAAGTAGTTTAACGAGTGTATACGCAATGTATCATATGAAAAATTTTAACTTTAAGAAAATGCAACTTTGGTTACTTGTAACAGTGTTGCTTGGCTTAGGATTTTTGGGGTTTGAAATATATGAGTTTTATCATTATACGCATGAATTTAAGCATACTATGAGAAGTAGTGCATTTGGTTCTGCATTTTATGCTCTTGTTGGTACACACGGGCTCCACGTGTTGTTTGGATTATGTTGGATTTTAACATTAATCTTTAGAAACGCGAAGAGAGGCTTAAATTTATACAACGCACCAAAGTTTTATGTTGCATCAATTTATTGGCACTTTATTGACGTAGTTTGGGTGTTTATTTTCACTGTAGTATATTTGATGGGAATGGTGGGATAAACAATGGCGGTTAAGCAAACGAATAATCCTAAGGTGGATCTTGTTTATCGGAAGAGAAAAAGTGCAGAGGAAATGAAGCACCAAGTTGTTACATTTTCACTAATGATTTTTTTAACATTAGTTGCATTTGCAGCGGTGGCATATCCGAAAACATTTAGCCCGATTTTTTCGGTTCCATTTATATTATTGTTAGCAGTCATTCAAGTTATATTTCAGTTATATTATTTCATGCATATGAGTCATAAAGGGCATGAAGCGGCGAGTTTCTTCTTGTACTCTGGATTGTTAATTGGTTTATTAACAATATTAGCCTTTATGACAATTGTGTGGATTTAAACAGTGATAGTAGGGGGCTCTGATATATCAAAGCCCTCTTTTTATATGAAATATAAGAATTTTGAAAAGGTAGGTGTGGAAATGGAAAACTTATGGGTATTTGGTTTTCAAGCTTTATGGAGTCCAATTTTTTTATTATTTATGATCTCGATTCTTATTAGTTATTTTTTAATTATTGGACCGTATAGAACGCGATTTGAAAATGCGACGAAGGTAAGTAAGAAGCAAATTTTTTATTTTACGACCGGGATTGTTCTTTTGTATGTTGTAAAGGGAGGACCTATTGATTTAATTGGTCATATCATATTTAGTGCACATATGTTTGAGATGGCAGTAATGTATATTGCGGTGCCTCCGTTATTACTGCTTGGTATACCTGTTTGGTTATATCGTTATATTACTTCTTTTAAGTTCGTTCAAATTGTGATAAAGTTTTTTGCTAAGCCGCTTATTGCGTTGTTTGTATTTAATGGCCTGTTTTCCTTTTATCATTTGCCAATTGTTTTTGATGCAGTAAAACAAAGTCAAATAGCGCATCCTATTTGCCTTGCTATATTGTTTTTTGCAGCAATGATGATGTGGTGGCCGATGTTAAATCCACTGCCAGAATATCAAACTTTAAGTGATATTAAGAAGCTTGGTTACATGTTTGCTAATGGTATTTTATTAACGCCAGCTTGTGCGTTAATAATTTTTGCGACTGCACCATTATTTGCAACATATACAGATTCGGCCGCTTGGATGAAGGCAATGGAACTCTGTGTACCGGCGGGTACTTTATCAGATTTAAATATAA
The DNA here is from genome assembly GCF_022662615.1 of Bacillus cereus group sp. BfR-BA-01523. NCBI lineage: Bacteria > Bacillati > Bacillota > Bacilli > Caryophanales > Bacillaceae > Bacillus > Bacillus cereus group sp. BfR-BA-01523. The sequence continues at coordinate 247,191 of NZ_JAKUDX010000003.1, read as the reverse complement.
CTGGACCAGAATTTTTACATTGGATGCCGGTAGTACAAGACCAGCAAACAGGTGGTATTATTATGAAAATTGTCCAGGAAATAGTGTACGGTACGATTATCGGTTATGTGTTCTTTAAATGGGCACGTAGAGAGCGTGAAAAGGATAAAGAGCAGCTGCAAGAGTTACCTCCTTATTTGCAGACGAAATAAAAACTAGCGCATCGTGTTAATGCGCTAGTTTTTTTGTTATTCAATAATTTGAAATTCTTTTAACTCTTTTTCAATATTTTGTAGGAGTTGTTCGCTTTTTTGAAGTACATTCGTTGGAAAAATCTCATCATCGCTATATTCAACGCCATGAGGATAATAATGTTTTCCTAATAAGGGTGGCAATAGTTTTACTTGAGCGTGTCTGCCGCCGATGTCACCTTCAACAGCAAATCCTTGTACACGTAAATAATAAATATCCTTTAATATTTCAAATTTATAATCATATGTAACGCGTTCGTAATCCCATTGTCCGGCAAGTACAAAATGATTGTTTTCCATAATCTCAGTTAAAAGAGTTAGATCAACGACTGCATCAGTAAAGTTTGTATTTGTAAATTGCATAGAATACCTCCTTATTTTAATGTTAGTTCATTATTTTTATAATAGTACGAATAATAAGAAAGTGCAATTCGTATTGCGAGAAAAGGGATAATCCAGACTTTTTTCGTGAAAATATGATATAGTGAAAAGAGTACGGTACACACAAAAAAAGGAAATAAAAGGATTTGTGTATATCTCGATTTTATGCTTTGTTCAGGAGGTATATCGTTTGAAGAAATTATTGCGTATCGTAATGATTACATTTTTAATTTTAGCTGTTGATTTATACGGGAAGTTACTCGTGTCACAATATATATTAACCCCATCTCACTCTAAGCAAGAAAATAAAATTGTGAAAAAAAAGAAGCAAGTAAATGAAGAATCCACAGACACTGTTTTAAATATGCTTGGCGGGGACTCTGAGAATTTATTAGCGAAGTGGGGCGAACCATCTCGAATAGAGCCGTCTGCTTATGGATATGAATGGTGGGTGTATAATCAAGATTTAGCTCAGTATGTTCAATTTGGAGTTGCTGAACGTAAAGTTGTAACGGCGTATGTTGCTGGTGAGCAAGTTAAGGTGGCTCCCTATTATATAAATGAAAAGTATGAAGAGGTATATAAAAAGAATCCACTTTCACATGAGATTTCATTAAAAAGAGGAAAGAATAGTTATCAATTTGAGTTATCTGATACGGAAGTAATGGAACAACCGCTAGTACCTGTAGAAGATGGATGGGCACAATTATACTTTGATCACTTTACACATGAGCTTGTTGGTCTTCGTTATATGGATGATGAAACGTTATTACGACAAAGACCATATCAACTTGTTTATTCAGGTGAATTAATAGCGGAACAGCCGCTGACGCCAGAAAAAATGAAGCAAGTAGAAAATGGAAATATGCAACAAATTCTCGATTTAACAAATATTATTCGGAGTCGTCATCAATTACCGTTGTTAACATTGGATCAACAAACTGCAGATGTTGCATTTGGCCATAGTAAAGATATGAAGGATAATAATTATTTTTCGCACGATTCACCTACTTTTGGTACGTTAGGAGATCGCTTGCAACGTGGGCAAGTGGCTTTTCAACTTGCTGGTGAGAATATAGCGGCGCAACATAGTGATGGAATTGCGGCGGTACAGGGTTGGTTAAATAGTGAGGGGCATAGAAAGAATTTATTAAACGAACAATTTACTGGATTAGGTGTTGGGGTATATGATAAATTTTATACTCAAAACTTTATCCGAAAATAAAATGAAACTTTAATCAGTAGGGGCATCCTTCATTGATTATTAGTCTTCACCAATCGGGCTTTAATTGTCCACAAATAGGAAGATAAAAAGGTGCATGAATCGTCTAAAAATAGGCGAACCATGTGCCTTTTTTTTCTTACAATATAGTAGATATACATGAAGAGGTGAGGATTATGCCAACAACAAAAGGGCCGTTACATCCATCGGTTCAACAGTTTAAAGAGTTTGTAAACCATCACCCTAAAATGGTTCATGAGGTTAGAGGTGGTCAAAAAACATGGCAGCAATTTTATGAAGAATGGTACTTACTTGGTGAAGAAGATCAAATATGGACAGCATATAGACCTGATGGAGCACCTGCTTTTTCTTCGGTAAAAGAAAATAAAGAAGAAAAAGAGAATCGAACAGAAGAGGAAAAAACTGCTGATGTGATGGGGCAAATGCTTTCTTTCTTTAAAAAGCTAGACGTAGAACAAATGCAACATCATTTAGCAAATGTAACGAGTGCGATTGGTAGCGTGCAACAAGTTATTCAACAATTTCAAGGAAACCGTGCGCAGCAAGAACAAAGTACTTCTGAAAATAATCCTTTTTTCTTTCAAAAGGATTAGGGGGAAAGAGAATGAGAGCAGAGCTTATGGAGTTTATAAAAGCTGATGAGGATTTAGCTCGCTATATTCGGGAACAGCCATACTGGTACCGGAAATTGACGCGTAACCCAGAAGAAAAAGAAGCTTTTGAGTTAGCTGCCATGCAGCATTTCAAAAAAACGATACCAGATAAAGTGGAAAAATTTCAAAATCAATTGGCCGTTGCTTCAATTATGATTGATATGTTCCAGTATATGAAGCAGCAAAATACGACGTAATTGGAAGGGAAAACTATGTCCGTTATGCAAAACTTTTGTTACAATAGAATCGGATTATTTAAAAAAGGAGTTGCAGCATGACGGAAATTTGTTTAGTACGACATGGACAAACTGATTGGAACTTTCAAGAGATTATTCAAGGGCGCGAAGATATTCCACTCAATGAAGTTGGGAAGAAGCAAGCGAGTCAAAGTGCAGCTGCCTTGCAAGCGGAATCGTGGGATATAATTATAAGTAGCCCGTTAATTAGAGCGCAAGAAACAGCTAAGGAAATTGCTGGGGCTATTGGATTACCATCTATTTTATTAGATGAGCGATTTATGGAACGTAATTTTGGGGAAGCTTCTGGGAAACCAGTTGCGGCCGTTAGAGAGTTAATTACAGAAGGTAATGTAGAAGGAATGGAACAGGATGAAGAAATCGTAGAGCGCTGTTTTACGGCTTTACAACAGGTTGCAGCAGCACATGGAGATAAACGTATTATCATTGTTGCGCATTCACATGCAATAAAAGCTATTTTACACGCAATTGCACCAAATGAAATTACATTTAAAACGCCGTTAAAAAACGCATGTATTAGCTACGTGAAAGAGAATAGCGGGAAATGGGATGTTCTTAAATATAATATTGCGGAGCATATTAGTGTATAAGAGTGCAAGGAGATTGTATGAAAAGTAATTAGAATCATATCTTTCTTTTAGGTGAGACACTTCAATTAGTAGTTCTGTTCCAAATGTGTTATGATGAATACTCGGAGGTGTCTCTCATGATTGTAGCGACGCTGGAAAGCGTATTGATTTTAGATAAGGCAGAGCAGCTTGCAAAAGCGATCATCTGTTCAGATATAGCAGAAGATTACCGTAAGTATTATAAGGATTTACAAGAAGATATAGAAGTCCAGACGCTAATTCAGCAATTTACAGCGATGAAAGAGCGATACGAAGAAGTGCAACGTTTTGGTAAATATCATCCTGATTATACTTTCGTTTCGACGAAAATGAGGGAATTAAAGCGTTCTGTAGATATGCATGATAAGGTTGCAACTTTTAAAAGAGCAGAAACAGCTTTACAGAAGTTATTAGATGAAGTTAGTGTAGCAATTGGTTCTGAGGTATCTTCTTCCGTTAAAGTTCCAACAGGAAATCCGTTTTTTGATGCGGGTGGCTGTGGCGGTGGTTGTGGTACCGGAGGCGGTTGTGGTTGTAAAAAAACGGGGTAATTTACCCCGTTTTTTAGAATATAGAAGAAAACGTATACAGAGTTTGTTCTTTAATGTCATAAATTTATGATTGGTTTTCATAAAATATAAGAATATAAGTTTTTAAAAGGAGAAGATGGAGAAGATTATGTTCGGGCAACGACAAAGTATGATTGTTTATTTACATTCATTGAAACATGCCAAGATTTTAAGGAAATATGGTAACATTCATTACATATCAAAACGTTTGAAATATGCCGTTGTATATTGTGATATGGAACAAATTGAGCATATGATGCAAAAATTGAATAAACTTCCTTTTGTAAAAAAAGTAGAACAGTCGTATCGCCCATTTTTAAAAACGGAATTCGAAAATTCGCGTCCTGATCGGGCAAAAGAATACGATTATAGCTAAGTAAAAAAATCCCCTGCTAAATTTAGTAGGGGATTTTTTACTTGAAATAACGTGTTATTTCATTGGAGGAATGAAATTGTTCATTCGTAAAATACCAATTAGATGATTAAAAAATAGTTCTTTTTCAGGGAAAGTTGTTGATGGTTTTACAGTAAAGGGAGTAACTTTTTTCCCTATTTGTTCCGCCATTTCTTCAAATAAAACGACACGTTTACTTTTTTTATTTTCAAGTACAGGAATGCCTTCACGACATATGTATAATGGTTGGAAATCACCAGTAGTTGTCGGTTTTAGTATTACAACAAGTGAACACACTTTTTTTTCGTTTTTTACAGTTTCGAATTGTAACATATGTGTTACACGTTCTTGGTTTGTTTTGGCAATTTCAAGTAATTCATATAAGTCAGAGTAGCCTTCTCCGAGTTCTATAAAGCGTTGAATCATATTTTTTCCTCCTCTTTCTTTTACTGTACCACCTCACTTTTTAAATGAAAAGTAGACAAATAAAAAAACCCTGCAAAGCAGGGCCCTTCTAATACTAGTATGTACTACTAGTAAGAAGGCAAAGGGAGAGGAGAAACCGGAGGAAGAACTTATGGGGAAACGTAAGTCTTCTCCGCGGTTGGCAACAACATCGAAAATGATGTTGTTATATTTATTTATGTCCAATCTAAAATGAAGATATACATAATGAAATTAAAATTTATGTTAGGCTTTTTATTTTTCTTTTTTTTATTTTATGATAGGATAAAAAAGGTAAAGTGGAACTGATGTACATAGAGGGTTGTTGCTTGCAAATAGTGAAATGGATATGAAAGAAATAGCGAGCGATTATTTTAACTGAGGTTTTCAATTAGTGAAATAACAGATTAATGAAAAAATGTATGAAATAGTATGAATCGGTAGCGGTTACCGAATTGAAATGAATTTGCAGTAATCGCTCTATAGATTGAAATAAAGGTAGTGACAACAGATGAGAGTAGTTTCAGGAAAATGTAAAGGGCACCCACTTAAAGCGGTACCTGGTAATACAACGCGTCCAACGACAGATAAAGTGAAAGAATCTATTTTTAATATGATAGGTCCTTATTATGATGGTGGTATCGCTCTTGATTTATTTGGTGGTAGCGGTGGTCTTGGAATTGAGGCCATAAGTAGAGGGATTGATAAAGCGATTTTTGTTGACCGAGATAGTAAAGCGATAAAAGTCATTCATCAAAATTTAGAAAGCTGTAGACTACAAGAACAAGCTGAAGTGTACCGAAATGATGCAGAGCGTGCGGTAAAGGCGCTTATAAAGCGTGAAATATCATTCGATCTTATACTAATAGACCCTCCATATAAAGCTCAAAAAATTGTGTCTTTAGTTAGTGTAATGGATCAACATGGATTGTTAAATAAAGATGGCATCATTATGGCAGAGCATGGGGATGACGTGGTTTTACCTGATTCTATAGGAGAACTTGTAAAAGTACGGGCAGAAAACTACGGGATTACAGCAATTTCGATTTATAAGTATGAAGGTGAGGGGACAGAATGACAAGTATAGCTATTTCTTCAGGGAGTTTTGATCCAATTACCCTTGGACATTTGGATATTATTAAAAGGGGAGCAAAAGTATTTGATGAAGTATATGTAGTTGTTTTAAACAATTCATCAAAAAAACCATTCTTTTCGGTAGAAGAACGCCTAGAGTTAATTCGAGAGGCGACAAAGGATATTCCGAATGTAAAAGTTGATTCACATAGTGGATTATTGGTGGAATATGCAAAAATGCGTAATGCAAATGCAATATTACGTGGTTTACGAGCAGTTTCTGATTTTGAATATGAGATGCAAATTACTTCAATGAATCGAAAACTAGACGAAAGTATCGAAACCTTCTTCATTATGACAAATAATCAATATTCATTTTTAAGTTCAAGTATTGTGAAAGAAGTTGCGAGATATGGTGGGAGTGTAGTAGACCTTGTTCCTCCGATTGTAGAGCGTGCTTTAAAAGAAAAGTTTAAAACCCCGTTAAAGTGAACGGGGTTTTTCTTTATGAATGCGTAAAAATAATAAGATGACATACAAATATAAACAAAATAAGGTGAAGATTGGTCCGTAGTGTATAAATGATGTCCAAATATCAGTTAGTGTATAAGAATGATTCAATAAAAATACGGGAAGATCTTCTTGCGTAGGCGAGAAAGAATGAACTTTTTCATAAAATGGTCCCCAAAATATAAAAGTGAAAATAGGAGCGAGAATACTTTGGATAATTCGAGCTAAAAAATATGGTTTAAAGCGGATATCTGTCTCCGCTAATATGCTTGCTACTTGTGCCTGAATAGAAAGACCGCTAAATGCTAAAATGAAGCTTGTTACCATCGCTTGTTGAAGAAGTGTTGATTCATTAATTTGACTAATCATTTGGCTTCCGAGCGTCATTTCAAAAATACCGGATAATATCGGAATACTAAATTGGGATGTAAGTTGGAAGAATGATAAAATATGTTGCATAATAAAAGAAAGCGCTTCTGTAATTTTGAAAACAGTAATCATTTTATTTAAAACAGAGAATAAAATAATAAACCCACCAATCATGAGCAATGTTTGAATAGAAGAAACGATAGCGTCACCGAGTAGTTTTCCGATTGGTCTTTTTTCTTGCATACGTGTTTGGTGGAGGATGGAAAAAGGGTTTTGAAAGGCACGCTTTTGATTCGTATGTTTGTCTTTTATGTAAGTATCGTTATTACCATAAAAGCGCATAAGTAATCCGACGATAAGGTTACTTATATAATGTGCTGCTGCTAATACGAGTCCTAATTTCGGATTATTGAAAAAACCAATAGAAACCGCTCCGAAAATAAAAAGTGGATTAGAAGAATTTGTGAAAGATACGAGTCGTTCCGCTTCAATTTGTGTTAGTTGATTGCTCTTGCGTAGTCTAGCGCTTAATTTGGCGCCAGCGGGGAATCCTGAAGCCATTCCCATTGCCCAAACAAATCCGCCTACCCCTGGAACACGAAACAGTGGACGCATTAGTGGTTCTAATATAACACCGATAAATTTTACAATACCAATACTGATTAGAAGTTCCGCAATGATGAAAAACGGTAGTAGTGAAGGGAATACAACTTCCCACCATATATTTAACCCGCGAATTGAAGCTTGCAAAGCATCTTGGGGGTGAAGTACAAGAGAAAAGGTTAAAAACAACATTGATATGGTAAGAAAAGCAGTTTTCCATTTTTCGTACATGTAAGAAAATCCCCCTTTGTCCCAAAAACGTTCATTTCAGTATACGTGGATATGTGGTGAATTTAGACCATAAGTATGAAAAAGGAATGAAAAAAATTAAAGGGTGAGAAAAATGAAGGAACCAAAAATCGGTTTAGCGCTTGGATCCGGAGGTGCAAAAGGTTTTGCTCACATAGGGGTAATAAAAGTGTTAAGGGAAGCTGGCATCCCTATTCACATGATAGCAGGTAGTAGTATAGGAGCATTAATTGGTACATTTTATGCAGCGAGTTGTGACGTTGAAAGACTGTATAGATTGGCAGCTGTTTTCAAAAGGAAATATTATTTGGATTTTACAGTTCCTAAAATGGGATTTATTGCTGGAAAACGTATTAAAGATATGATTAAAATGTTTACATATAATAAAAATTTAGAAGAGTTAGATATCCCGACAGCTGTTGTGGCTACTGACATTTTGAAGGGGGAGAAAGTTGTTTTTACAAGTGGTCCGATTGCGGAGGCGGTTCGAGCTAGTATATCTGTACCAGGGGTGTTTGTTCCAGAAAAAATAGATGGCCGCTTATTAGTGGATGGAGGGGTAATTGACCGTATTCCCGTATCGGTTGTAAAAGATTTAGGTGCTGATATTGTTATTGCTGTTGATGTATCTCCAATTAAGGTGAATGGAGAGGTTACATCGATTTATGATGTAATTATGCAAAGTATTGAAATTATGCAACATGAACTTGTGATGAATCGGCAAATAGCATCAGATTTAATGATGCGGCCAGCAGTGGAACAATTTAGTTCGCGTGCTTTTACACATATTGAAGACATTATTAGGGTCGGAGAAGTGGAAGCGGAACAACATATTTCAAACATTTATTTACTAATTGAGCAGTGGAAGGAGAAACATAATGTTTAAGCGTTTTCGGTTTATATATGCAATTTTAATAGGGGTTATATTGGCGATGCTACTTGTTTATGTGCGCTTGCCGTATTATGTGACAAAACCAGGTATGGCCGCGAAATTAGCGCCGTACGTGCAAGTTGACGGTGGAACTAAAGAGTCTGGTGATTTCATGCTTGTCACTGTCTCAATGGGACCTGCTAATGTGGTGAACTTAATAGCCGCGCAATTTAATAAATATACACACGTTTCGAAGGCGGAAGAAATATTGCAAAAAGGCGAGAGTGATGAAGCATATCAATTTCGCCAAAATTATGCAATGAAAGATTCGCAAAATGCAGCAATCTATAATGCTTATAAACGTGCAAATCGCTCTGTTTCTTTTGAAAATAAAGGTGTACTAGTTGCTGGTGTAGCAAAGGGTATGCCGTCAGAGGGAAAGCTTAAGCTTGGAGATGTTATTATAGCTGTCGATGGAAAAATATTCGACAAGACGGAACAATTTATTGAGTATATGACAGGGAAAAAAGAAGGGGACACAGTAAATATTGAATACAAGCGGGGCGGAAAACAGTTTAAAGAAAATTTAAATGTAAAGACGATCCCTAATGGGAATGGACGCGTCGGTATAGGGGTCTCTATCGTTACGGAAAGAGAGTTAGTAGTAGACCCGAAAGTGAAAATCGATTCCCATGAAATCGGCGGTCCATCAGCGGGGTTAATGTTTACACTAGAAATTTATAATCAGCTCGTTGAAGAAGATTTAACAAACGGACATGAAATAGCTGGAACAGGTACAATCAATGATAAAGGAGAAATTGGTCCAATTGGTGGTATTCAGCAAAAAGTAGTAGCTGCTAGTGATGCGGGAGCTGAAGTGTTTTTTGCGCCAAATGAAAAAGGTGTAGAGAAATCGAATTATAAAGATGCTCTTGAAGCTGCGAAAGATATTAAAACGAAGATGAAAATTGTACCGGTGGACACACTGGATGATGCATTAACTTATTTGGAAAAAATGGGTAAAACAAAGTAAACCTCTCTGAAGAAGAGAGGTTTTTCTTATAGGAATTTTTTCGTTATTTCATCATAACGAATTGGATGATGCGTTGCGTCTTGTTTTAGCAGTTGTGTCCGCAAAGGTTCTTGCATTATGGAGAAATATACAGCATTTGATTTTCGTTCTATGTCTAAAGTTGGATGTTCGAATGTTTTTGTATGAGTAAGGATTGGGAGTTCTATTTTTTTCTTATTTCTAGAAAGATAAGTTTGTCCTTTTTGTGACATTCCGAGAAGACGGATATACGGCGCATGTTGCTCTATATTTGCTTTGTGTATTTCTTCCTTCGTTGTATTTGTTAAAATATGTGTACAAGCTCTTTGCAATCTAGTCCATGTATAACGTTTTGTTTTTAATGCTTCCATGAATGAATAGAAAGATGAACTGTTTTGTATTTTTGATAAAATACGATGCTCTAAACCTTCTTCCATTTCATATATATGTTGTAAGTCCTCTGAAGACATCGTCATAAGTTTGTATTTAAAAAATGAAAAGTATTTTTCCCAGTTATGTAACGTCCCGTAGTTTTGCTTGTAGTTTTCTAAAAGAGAAGCAGTCATTTTCGGGATAAAAGGCTCAATAGTTGTAGAGGAACTGTTTTCATTAAATAGCTGTTTGCGAATACTTGTTGCACTTGCAATATGTTGATCGTGAAATGTTTCATCATGATAATGAGAGGCGAATCTTTTTATAGTTTGTGCTTGCATCGAACTGTTTTGTAAGAGAATTGCTTTAATGTACTGTAAGCCTAAAATGTTATTTGGTTGTGACATATCTATGTTTTTTTCGGGTGGTAAGATGTGTAGAAAGGCTTCAGATGTAGCTTTCGCATAACTATTACCTGCATTCATAAATTGCTTCACAAGACGATTAAAAGTCTCTTCTTCATTTTTTTGTATAGCGATGGTATTGTAGAAATTTTCAGCTTGTCCATCTTCACTACCGAAACAAATTTCAGAAACACCAAGGGCGTTTAAAATCGAAATTGCGCCATTTGCGAAAGTTTCGGCCTTTTGTGTTGCGAATGCATATGGAAGCTCTACAACGAGGTCTACGCCGTTTGTTAAGGCCATTTTGGTACGATACCATTTGGAGATGAGTGCGGGCTCACCACGCTGCAAAAAAGGACCACTCATAACGGCGATAATAATATCAGACTGTGTTAACTTTTTTGTTTGTTGCACATGATAAGCATGACCGTTATGAAAAGGGTTATATTCAACAACAATACCACTGGATTTTATGGTAATCTCTCCTTTCGATGTAGCATCTTTTTGGAAAACGTGATAGTCTATATATTATTTCCTATGATGACTTCATTATAGTGTAAAGAAAAAACATTGACAAATATAAAATGGCTAGCTATAATTTTGTTTGTTGCCTTGAGGTGATATGATATGAAATGGTCCATCCATCAATTGAATAAATTGAGAAATAAAGGATTGACATTAAATGAAATGGTAGATGTAAGTGAGCTAAAAGAGGTCGAGAAAGATATTCGTGAAATTAATCCTGCTCATGTAACAGGAAGAGTTGATTTTGGCTCCGGTAAGTTTACGTTTCATCTACATATAACTGGAAGCATGGTTTTACCATGTTCTCGCTCTTTAGTAGATGTGACATTACCATTTGACATTAAAACAACTGAGGTGTTCCAAACTTCGGAAGAAGAATTTGAAACAGAAGCTGAAATTCATTGTTTAGAAGGAGAAGTACTTGACTTACTGCCCGTAATCAAGGAAAATATACTTTTGGAGATTCCAATGCAAATTTTCAGTGATGATGTTTCTGGTGGAGCACCGATGCAAGGTCAAGACTGGCAAGTGATTTCGGAAGAAAACAAAGAAAAGACTGTTGATCCACGATTAGCAGGACTTGCAAAGTTTTTTGACAAATAATCGGAAGACTGGTTTAGGCCTTCATATGAAAATAACTATTTCTTTTAAGGAGGTGGGAAGAATGGCTGTACCTTTTAGAAGAACTTCTAAAACAGTAAAAAGAAAGCGTCGTACGCATTTCAAATTATCAGTACCTGGTATGGTAGAGTGCCCAAGCTGTGGTGAAGCGAAATTAGCTCACCGTGTATGTAAAGCATGCGGTACTTACAAAGGTAAAGAAGTAATCAGCAAGTAATTGCGGGAAAATAAACGTAGAAGATATCTTCTACGTTTATTTTTTTTTGTCTTATTCTTTATTTGTTGTATTCTATCTTTTCTAGTAACTGCATATGCTTAATAAAAAATGCATAGGGAGGACTAGAGAGATGGCGACAACAAGACAAGATGCTTGGACTGATGATGAAGATTTGCTTCTGGCAGAAGTAGTACTCCGGCATATTCAAGAAGGTGGAACGCAACTTTCTGCCTTTAAAGAAGTGGGGAGACATTTGTCTCGCACACCAGCAGCATGTGGATTTAGATGGAATTCTTATGTTAGAAAGCAATACAAAGAACGTATTGAAGAAGCAAAGCAACTTCGTAAAGTAGAAAATTATGAAGTGAAAGAGACAAAGGTATTAGAGCCTACATCAATTACATTGAATGATGTTATTGAATTTTTGCGAAATTATAAAGATGAAAGCTCTTTAATGGTGTTGCAACAACAAATTGAATCGTTGCAAACAGAGAAAGAACATCTTCTGGAGCGATTATCAGTATATGAGGAAGAATATAGAACATTACTTGATTATATCGATCAAAAAAGAAGTGTAATGGTAGCGGAAAGAAATGGCGCTCGCTCGAATGGAGAATTAGAAAAATTAAAGAAATAAAAACAGCTGCGTAACAGCTGTTTTTTTTGTTTCTTATGCAGATTCTTCGTTTGTAATCGCATTCGAATTTGTTTCTGGATGCCAAATATAAAAATCACCATCAGTTACTGATACTGGCTGGAAACTTAATTTATCCCAAAAACCAGATGACTGGATACGTGCTATCGTTTTAATTGGGAATTGTAGTTGTTTCGCATAATTAACAAGCATTTGTCCGAATCCTTGTTTTTGAAAAGTCGGCAATACTTCAAGTTTATAAAGTTCTAGGTAAGTACCTGTAATTTCAAATGGTTCTCCGCCGTTCCTTTTCATATATAGACTCATACGTGCGATTAGCGATCCACCATAATAAATACCGTAAAATGGAGACTCACTATCATTTTCAATAATGTTTGCTTGTAATTCTTCCAACATGGATAGTTCTTGAGCTCCGCACCCTTTAAATTTTTTAAATTCATCTAATGTTTTATAATTGATGAGCAAGCGTTCAACTTTTGGGAATCCCATTACATCACGTCCTTTTCTTATCTTGTTGAATGCAGAAAAGTTAAAATATTTATAATAATATTATAACTCATTTTTAAATTTTTATGAAGAAGATAGAATATTTCTTTCATTATTTTTTTGAGGATTTGCTAAACTAAGAATAGAACTATGTATATAGGTAGTATATACGTAGTGAAAGAAGAGGTTGCATTTGTTAAAAGGTAATTGAATCCTCAACTATGTAATTGTAATTTAATAAGATATAAAGGGGGAAAGGCAAGGGAACTTATATCACTTGTTAATATGAGTTCTTTGTGTGAAGATGAAAATTGGAATTGTTGGACCGGGAGCTATTGGTCTCCTATATACATTTTATTTACAAAAAAGTAATCAAGATGTTACGTTGTTTACAAGAAACGATAAGCAAGCAGAAGAATTAAACTTAACGGGTGTAACTTGTATTAGGAATGGAGAACGTGAAACGGTATTTCCATCTATTTTACCGATAGAAAGTATGCTGGATAAACAGTTAGATTATATATTTATTGCTGTAAAGCAATATCATGTAACTGATATATTACCTTTTGTGCAGGGAGAATCGTCATTAATCTTTTTACAAAATGGAATGTCACATCTTCACGTTATGCAAAAAATAGGAAATGAACGTATAGCAGTCGGGATTGTGGAGCATGGTGCAAAAAAAGAGGATGGACATACAGTTCGTCATACTGGAATAGGTGTTACAAAGTTTGGTGTAGTGCGTGGTCAATCTAGTTGTTTTAAAAAGGTATTTAATTGTTTTCCTTTTGATTATTTTCCGATTCAGATAGAAGATGATTGGAAGGGGATTATGCGTAATAAATTAGTAGTCAATGTATGTATTAATCCGTTGACGGCATTATTGCGGGTTGAGAACGGGGAGTTAATTTCAAACCCACTTTTTTATCAAATGATGGAGCAAGTATTTCAGGAAGTTGCATTTCTTGTTAAAGAAGAAGATAAGGAAATGCTATGGAAAATGGTATGCCAAGTATGTGAAAAAACATCCCATAATACTTCATCTATGTTAGCGGACGTAAGAGCGAATAGACAAACGGAAGTTAATGCGATTGTTGGATATGTATTAGAAGAAGCTAAGGAACAACAACAATCTGTTCCGACACTTCAATTTTTGTTCAATGCAATAAAAGGAATGGAATTATAAGTGTTTTTCTTTGCTTTTACGTGAAACATTGAATACAATGTGGGTTGGTGAGAGAACAGGATACGAAAGGAAGAATTATATGGAGATAAAAGAAATCTCTGTTCCACTACAAGGTGTTGTAGCGGACTATATGAACGGTAAAAAAGAGATACAGTCATGTTTTGATTATCTGTTAACAGAGGATGCTTTTAAACAGCGTTTACATGATTTACGTGAGAGAGAGTTTTTCCGTCAAGATTTAGTAACGCATTTATTAGAATATAATACACAATTGCAAGCGGGAGAATTTACAATTCAAAATATAAAAGCGCTTGAAGATGAAAATACATATGTAGTTATAGCTGGACAACAAGCTGGGTTATTAACTGGTCCGCTTTATACAGTTCATAAGATCATTTCAATTTTACAGCTTGCAAAAGAAAAAGAAGAGAGCTTAGGGGTTCGGGTTGTTCCTGTCTTTTGGATTGCTGGTGAAGACCATGATATGGATGAAATTAATCATACATTTGTAACGAAAAATAAAAAAATAAAAAAGACCATTTTTCATGATCGTTATCCGAAAAAGGCGAGTGCTTCTGAGTCTGAGTTTTCTATTGAAGACTGTAGAAAATGGGTCGAAGAGATTTTTAAAACATATCCGGAAACGAATTTTACAAAGGATGTATTACAATTTGTTGATGATGCTTTAGGTAAATCGCATACATATGTAGATTTCTTTGCGCACCTTATTACGAAAATGTTCGCAAATTCTGGTTTAATTTTTGTAGATTCACATCATCCTGCATTAAGAAAATTAGAAGTGCCGTTTTTACAACAAATTATAAGTAAATATAAAGAAATTCAAGTAGGGCTTCGTAATCAACAGGAAGTACTTAAGGAATTAGGATTTAAACCGATTATTGAAACGAAGACAAATGCAGTGCATATATTTATGGAAATTGATAATGAGCGAGTATTGCTTGAAGAGAATCAAGGGAAGTTTATTGGAAAAGATGGAGTGCATTCATTTTCGTATGAAGAATTGATGGAAGAGATGGAAAGAAGTCCAGAACGTTTTAGTAATAATGTTGTAACGCGCCCTCTTATGCAAGAATATGTGTTTCCTACGTTAGCGTTTATTGGCGGTCCAGGGGAGTTAGCTTATTGGAGTGAATTGCAACAAGTGTTTCATACGGCAGGTTTCCAAATGCCACCTGTTGTTCCGCGGCTTACAATTACTTATATGGAGCGAGATACAGCGACAGATTTATATGATTTAGATTTGCAAGAAATTGATCCATTTCTAAATAATATAGATAATCTGCGTGACAATTGGCTTTCTAATCAAATAGAGGAACCGATAGACGAGCGATTTATAGAAGCGAAAAAAGAAATAATGGATATTCATACATCATTACAACAATTCGTGAAAAAAATAGATCCAGGGTTAAATGAGTTTGCGGGGAAAAATGAACTGAAAATTAATGAGCAAATTGAACTGTTAGAAAAAATGTTGAAAAGAAATGTTGAGAAGAAACATGAGGTTCAACTGAATAAATTCCGCCGTTTACAATTCGCGCTTCGTCCATTAGGAGCACCGCAAGAACGTGTGTGGAATGTGTGTTATTATTTAAATCAGTTCGGCCTTGATTTTGTTGACCGGGTAATGGAACAATCTTTTTCGTGGGATGGAAAACATCATGTAATAAAACTATAGAATCTTGCTCTTTTGAGCAGGATTTTATTTTTATTCTGTTGAATTAACTGTGAAGTGAAATATTTCTGAATTATCCATCTTATGTTAATGTAATGAATCGCTATGTATCAGGTATATATATATGACAAAATAGCACAAAATGTAAACGGATTAATATCTTTTTCGACAGGTTTTTGTTTAAATTCCCGCAAAAAATGATAAAATTTAGTATATAATAAAATAAAATAGCGATTTGTATAGCGTACTACCTCGTTGGAAGTTAAATGAGTCGTTCTTTAGTAGCATTTCATCCTCTAGTAGTAAATTGTGTTTGTAGAGTGAGAAATGTATTTAACATAATTAATTGGAAAAAGAGTAGGTGCAGCAATGTTCAAACACGTAACAGTACTTTTGAAAGAAACAGTAGATGGCTTAGATATAAAACCGAGTGGTACATATGTAGATTGTACACTGGGTGGAGGAGGACATAGTTCTTATTTATTATCTCAGCTAACAGATGGTGGAAAGTTAATAGCATTTGATCAAGATGAAATAGCGATTCAAAATGCGAAGGAAAAATTTTCTTCTTATGGTGAACAATTTGTAACAGTGAAGAGCAACTTCCGTTATTTATCTGAAAAACTACATGAATTAGGTATCACAGAAGTAGACGGGATTTTATTCGATTTAGGTGTTTCATCCCCACAATTAGATACACCAGAGCGTGGCTTTAGTTATCATCATGATGCACCGTTAGATATGCGGATGGATCAAGATGCCCCATTAACAGCATATGATGTTGTGAACAGCTGGTCATATGAACAACTCGTAAGAATTTTCTTCCAATACGGAGAAGAAAAATTTTCAAAGCAAATAACAAGGAAAATTGAAGCTTATCGCGAGAATAAGGCTATTGAAACGACAGGAGAATTAGTGGAATTAATTAAAGAAGGTATTCCAGCTCCGGCACGTAGAACAGGTGGACATCCTGCGAAGCGAGTATTTCAAGCGATTCGTATTGCTGTAAATGATGAATTAAAAGTATTTGAAGAAGCGTTGGAATCTGCAATTGATATGGTCAAGCCTGGTGGAAGAGTTAGTGTTATAACATTCCATTCTTTAGAAGATCGTATTTGTAAAACGACGTTTAAGCGAAATAGCACAACGCCGCAATTACCACAGGGACTACCGATTATTCCGGATGAATTTAAGCCGAAATTAAAGCTTATTACAAGGAAACCGATTTTACCTTCTGACATTGAATTAGAAGAAAATAATCGAGCGCGTTCTGCGAAGTTGAGAATCGCTGAAAAACGATAAAAAGGAGAGAGAGGTATGACTAATTTAGCTGTAAAGTATAAACAACAGGCGCAAGAAGAGGTACAAATTCAAGCGCCGCCACAGCAGATGGTTAAGCCAAAAGTTAAAACGAAAATTACAAGAATTGAAAAGCTATTGTACGTAACGTTTATTGGGTTTTTATTATATGCTTGTGTAGCTTTTATTGGGAATAAAGCGGGTCTATATCAAGTTAATGTAGAAGCAGCGACGATAGAAGAACAAATTGTGAAAAAACAAAAGGAAAATCAAGAATTGCAGGCTGAAGTAGAGAAGTTAAGTCGTTATGAACGTATCGCTGAAGTTGCAAAAAAACACGGGCTAGAAATTAATGCGAATAATGTGAAAGGCCTAAAGTAAGGCAAATAGGTGTGAAGAAAAGATGAAGAGAAATATGACCAAATTTCATACCAATAAGGGAGCAGGTTATTTTATGATATTTTTCCTCCTGCTCTTTTTGCTGTTATTAGCCCGATTTTTTTACATACAAGTAACAGGAACAGTGGACAATCATGATTTGAAAAAACTTGCTGAGCAGAAACATAGTAAAAAAGGAGTTCTCGAAGCGAATCGAGGAACAATTTATGATCAAAATGGTCATGTACTAGCGCAAGACGCAAATTCTTATAAACTTGTAGCCGAGTTAAAAGGAGCTAACGCCGTTAAGGATAAAGAGGATACTGCAAAGAAAATCGCAGGAGTACTCGGAAAAGATGAAGATAAAATTTTAGCTACTTTAAATAAAGAAGGCAAAAGTCAAGTGGAATTTGGAACATTGGGTAAAGACTTGACGAAAGAAAAGAAAGAACAAATAGAAGCATTGAAATTGCCGGGAATATCTTTTATTACCGAAAATGCGCGAGTTTATCCAAACGGTGATTTTGCATCTTACGTCATAGGTCATGCGAAACCTGATGAAAATGGAATCTCAGTCGGTCAATTTGGCTTAGAAAAGAGTTTGGATAAATATTTAGGTGCTTCTAATGGTGAGGTAGCTTATACAGGTGACCGTAAAGGAGTATCTCTTGACGGTGGGAAAGTGAATGTAAAGGCACCTAAAAATGGAGATAATGTGTATTTAACGCTTGACCAACGTATTCAAAGTTATTTAGAAGACGCAATGAAAGAAGCGAGTAAACATTATGAACCAGAAAATTTAATAGGGATTGTTGCGGATCCGAAGACAGGGAAAATATTAGCGATGTCTAGTAAACCTAGTTATGACCCTAATGATCGTCAAATTAAATATTTCTTCAACGACGCCATTGCAAATGCGTTTGAACCGGGATCAACAATGAAGATTTTCACATTAGCGGCGGCCATTAATGAAGGTGTATACAAGGGACAAGACTTTTATCAGTCTGGTACATATCAAGTAGGTAATCGCAAAATAAAAGATCATAACGGCGGCGCTGGATGGGGTTCTATTACTTTTGACGAAGGGGTAGAGCGCTCTTCAAACGTAGCGTTTGCAATTTTAGGTGATCAAAAGCTTGGTCCAGATCGTTTCCGGAAATATATTCATAATTTTGGATTAGATGAAAAAACAAACATTGATTTACTTGGTGAAGGATCAAATACAATTTTATTTGATCAACAAATACAACAAGTAACAACAGCGTTTGGACAAGGTTCTACAGTTACACCAATTCAACTTGTACAAGCTGCAACAGCGATTGCAAATGATGGGAAAATGATGAAACCTTATACAATTGATAAAATTGTGGATCCAATAACAGGTAAAGTACAGCTAGAGCATAAGCCAGAAGAAGTAGGAAAACCTGTTTCCAAAGAGACAGCAGCGCAAGTAAGACAATTACTAGAACGTGTTGTTACATCACCGAAAGGAACAGGAACTGCATATAAAGTTGATGGGTATTCAGTCGGGGGGAAAACAGGTACAGCACAAATTCCTGACGGGAAAGGTGGCTATATGACGGGAAGAGAGAATTATATATTCTCATTCTTAGGTATGGCACCGATGGACGATCCGCAACTTGTTGTGTATGTGTCCGTTAAACAACCAAAATTAAAAGATGATGAAAACGGGGCTAAACCTTTAGCAGATATCTTTAAATATGTAACGAAAAATAGCTTAGAGTATTTAAAGATTAAGCCGAATGAAGTAAAAGACCCGAAAAAATATGTGAAAGAACAACAAACTGTCGTTCCAGATGTAACCGGAAAAACGATGGAAGAAGCGAAAAAAACAATTGATAAAGCAAAACTTCGTCCAATCGTATTAGGTGAAGGTAAAGTGCAGCAGCAAGTGCCAAAAGCAACTGAACAAACATTAAAGGGTGATCGAGTCTTCTTAGTAGGAGATAAACCTACAATGCCAAATATACAGGGATGGGCACTGCGTGATGTTATGAATTTAGCAAAAACATTAAAGCTTAACTTAAAACCTTCTGGTACAGGATATGTAACTGAGCAAAGTGTAGCGGAAGGGACATTGTTGCAACCTGGTACAGAATTAGGTGTAACACTCGTACCACCACTTGAACCGCAGCAAGAAGCAGAAAAGCCATAATGGTAATAGGGAAGAAGTTCTAATTAAATAAGTACAAGCATATATTGGAACAAGCTAGGCGTAAGGGAGGCTTGTTCCAATATGCGTGTATCAAATGTAACAGTTAGAAAACGACTTATTTTTATACTTATATCGGGTATACTCATTTTTACCATTATCGATATTCGTCTTGGATATGTGCAATTTTTTCTTGGAAATATGTTAACGGATCGTGCGAAGGATTCATGGAGTCGTAATATTACTTTTGAACCAGAGCGAGGGAAAATTTTAGATCGAAATGGTGTGGAGCTTGCTACGAATAAAAGTGCACCGACCGTCTTTGTTGTGCCGAGGCAAATTGAAAAACCAGCAGAGACTGCAGAGAAGTTAGCTGCAGTATTAGGTGTGGAAAAAGATGATGTTTATAAGCGGATTACAAAAAAAGAATCGATTGTAAGGCTTGATAAAGGCGGAAGGAAAATATCGCATGACAAAGCGAAAGAAGTACGCGGATTAAGTTTAAAGGGTGTGTACATCGCAGAGGATTCTATCCGGTACTATCCATTCGGTAATTTTTTATCACACGTATTAGGATTTGCGGGCAGTGATAATCAAGGGCTTATGGGACTAGAGAAATATTATGATAAAGAGCTAAATGGTGATAAAGGTCATGTGCGATTTTTTGCAGACGCGAAAGGACAGAGAATGCCTAACGTTGGAGATGATTTCAAAAAACCAGAAGCCGGCTTGAATTTAGGATTAACAATTGATTCACGCATTACGAGGATTATGGAAAGAGAAATGAATATTGCGGAATCAACGTATAATCCTGACGGTATGATAGCAATTGCAATGAATCCGAAAAATGGTGAAATTTTAGGTATGTCAAGTCGACCAAGTTTTGATCCAGCAGATTTCCAAAGTGTTTCTCCGGAAGTATATAACAGAAACTTACCTGTATGGAGTACGTATGAGCCGGGGTCAACATTTAAGATTATTACATTAGCTGCAGCCTTGAATGAAAATTTAGTAGACTTAGAGAAAGATACATTTTATGATGATGGGGCAGCTGAAGTTGGTGGAGCTAGATTGCGGTGTTGGAAAGCTGGCGGCCATGGTAGCCAAACGTTTTTAGAGGTAGTTCAAAACTCTTGTAACCCAGGATTTATTGAACTCGGTGATCGGCTTGGTAAAGATCGATTGTTTAAATACATTCGCAATTTCGGGTTTGGACAGAAGACCGGAATTGATTTACAAGGTGAAGGTAGCGGGATTTTATTTAATTTAGATAAAGTTGGTCCAGTCGAGCAAGCGACGACTTCATTTGGGCAAGGTGTTTCTGTTACACCGATTCAACAAGTAGCAGCTGTAGCAGCCGCTGTAAATGGTGGAACTTTGTATCAGCCATATATAGCGAAGGAATTTATTGATCCGAAGAATAATCAAGTTGTCAGCAAAAAGACACCTGTTGCGAAAAGGGAAGTTATTTCCAAGGAAACTTCAGAGAAAGTTCGTTACGCATTAGAGAATGTTGTAGCGAAAGGTTCGGGTAAAGGGGCTTATATTGATGGATATCGTGTAGGTGGAAAAACTGGAACTGCTCAAAAGGTGAAAGATGGAAAATATTTAGATAATAACTATATTGTATCATTTATCGGTTTTGCTCCAGCTGACGATCCGCAAATTGTTGTTTATGTAGCAGTGGATAATCCAAAAGGAGTCACTCAATTTGGTGGAGTTGTAGCAGCACCTATTGTTGGGAATATTCTTCGTGACGCACTTCCTGTAATGGGAGTGGAACCGAGAAAAGAGCAAGTTGAGAAAGAATATAAATGGGGCGATACACCAACTGTGGAAGTTCCGAATTTAATTGGTATGAAAAAGAAAGATTTACAAACGCAACTTGTAGACTTGAAGCTTGATATAAGTGGCGATGGTGGGAAAGTAATTAAACAATCACCAGAAGCAGGAGCTAAAGTAAAAGAGGGTTCAAAAGTTAGAATTTACTTCGGGAATTAAAGGTAACTGATTGTGTTTTATGGTACAATTGGTGGAAGTGAGTTCTTTATAGAAAAATTGCTTTACTTGAGACGATAAGTGTCTCATTAATAAATAAATCTATTGATTAGACTATAGTAGCACTTACCTCCTATTTTTATATAACTAGGAGGTAACGTGTTACTTGCTAAAATAAGAGATAAATAAACAATGTAGAGAGGGTTTAGTGAAATGAAGTTGCATACACTTGTATCATGTTTGCATGATTTTCCAGTTGTTCCAACAGAAAATCCAGAAATAACATCTATTGAAGCGGATTCACGTAAAGTGAAAGAGGGAAGCTTATTTATATGTATGAAAGGATATACGGTTGATAGCCATGACTTTGCTAAGCAAGCAGCCGCACAAGGAGCGGCTGCTATTGTTGCGGAAAGACCAATTGATGTTGACGTTCCAGTTGTACTTGTGAAAAATACTTTTCGTTCGCTAGCGGTTTTAGCTGATTATTTTTATGGCCAACCAACACACAAGTTACATTTAATCGGTATTACAGGTACAAATGGAAAGACAACAACATCGCATATTATGGATGAAATTATGCGCGCACATGGTCATAAAACAGGGCTAATTGGAACGATTAATATGAAAATCGGTGATGAAACATTTGAGGTGAAAAATACAACACCAGATGCACTAACACTTCAACAGACATTTTCAAAAATGGTTGAACAAGGTGTGGATAGCACAGTAATGGAAGTTTCGTCTCATGCTTTAGATCTTGGCCGTGTACACGGGTGCGATTATGATGTTGCAGTATTTACGAATTTAACACAAGATCATTTAGACTATCATAAAACGATGGAAGAATATAAACATGCGAAAGGGTTGCTTTTCGCACAGCTTGGCAATAGTTATCATCATAATCGTGAAAAATACGCTATATTAAACAGTGATGATCCAGTAGCAGAAGAGTATATGAGAAGTACAGCAGCTACTGTTGTAACATACGGTATAGATGTTGCAAGCGACATTATGGCACGAGATATCGTAATGACGAGTGGCGGTACAACATTTACACTTGTAACACCGTATGAAACTGTAAATGTTACGATGAAATTAATTGGTAAGTTTAATGTATACAACGTGTTAGCTGCTACAGCAGCAGGTCTTGTTTCAGGAGTGAGCTTACAAACAATTATTGATGTAATTAAAGAGCTTGCTGGCGTTCCTGGACGTTTTGAAGTTGTAGATGGTGGACAAAATTACACAGTTATTGTTGACTATGCGCATACACCTGATAGCTTAGAGAACGTACTAAAAACAGCAAAACAGTTTGCAAAAGGCGATGTATATTGTATCGTTGGTTGCGGTGGTGATAGAGATAGAACGAAAAGACCAATAATGGCAAGTGTCGCAACCGAATATGCAACTCATGCAATTTATACATCAGATAATCCAAGAAGTGAAGATCCGAAGGCTATTTTAGATGATATGGTAAATGATGTGAATGGGAATAATTATGAAGTAATTGTCGATCGAAAAGAAGCGATACGTTCCGCTATCTCGAAAGTAAAAGCAGAAGATATTATTATTATTGCTGGTAAAGGGCATGAAACGTATCAAATTATTGGTAAAGAAGTTCATCATTTTGACGATCGTGAAGTTGCTAAAGAAGCAATCACGGAGCGTTTAAACAACGAAGTGTAACAGCATGAGAGGAGGACTACATGTGCTTGAACAAGGTTTATTAGTAACGGCTGGGGTAGCATTTTTAATTTCTGTTGCCCTTTCGCCATTATTTATTCCATTTTTAAGAAAGTTAAAGTTCGGACAGAGTATTCGTGACGAAGGACCGAAGTCACACCAAAAGAAATCAGGGACACCAACGATGGGTGGTATTGTCATATATGTATCTATGATGGTGACTACGCTTATTATGGCGATTAAATTTAACAATTTAGGTGCAGAAGTATCATTGTTATTATTAGTTACATTTGGGTACGGATTAATCGGATTTTTAGATGACTACATAAAAGTAGTAAAGAAAAGAAATCTTGGTTTAACATCAAAACAAAAATTGATTGGTCAGCTTGTAATTGCTATTGCGTTCTTTTTAATTGGAAAAGGGCAAGCATTTCACACGTATATCATGATTCCAGGAACTGATGTTAAATTTGAATTAGGCTGGGCGTATTTTGTTCTCGTATTATTTATGCTTATTGGTGGATCAAATGCGGTTAATTTAACAGATGGTTTAGATGGTTTATTATCAGGAACAGCTGCTATTGCATTCGGAGCATTTAGTATTATTGCTGTAGCTCAAGAACAATTTGGGGTAGCGATTTTCTGTATGGCAGTCGTAGGAGCTGTACTTGGCTTTTTAGTATTCAATGCGAATCCAGCGAAAGTATTTATGGGGGATACTGGTTCTCTAGCTTTAGGTGGTGCTATCGCAGCTGTAGCGATTTTGTTAAAACAAGAATTGTTACTCGTTATTATTGGCGGTGTATTCGTAGCGGAAACTTTATCTGTTATTATCCAAGTTATTTCGTTCAAAACAACAGGAAAGCGTGTCTTTAAAATGAGTCCATTACATCATCATTATGAATTATGTGGTTGGTCAGAGTGGCGCGTTGTTGTAACGTTTTGGTCTGTAGGATTTTTATTAGCTGTGCTAGGAATTTATATCGGGGTGTGGATGTAATTGAAAACTGTAACTGAATATCAAAATAAAAATGTTCTTGTATTAGGTATTGCTAAAAGTGGTTATGCAGCAGCTACTTTATTAAAAAAGTTAGGGGCAAACGTCATTGTAAATGATGGGAAACCATTAGCGGGTAATGTGCTTGCAGCTGAGTTACAAGCGGAAGGAATGGATGTTGTATGTGGTGGACATCCATTAGAATTGCTGGAGAGAAACATTTCACTTGTCGTAAAAAATCCAGGAATTCCATATTCTAATCCACTCTTAGTGGCGGCGAAAGAAAAACAAATTCCAATTGTAACTGAGGTTGAATTAGCATATTCCATTTCAGCAGCACCGTTTGTTGGGATTACGGGATCTAACGGTAAAACAACAACGACAATGTTAACGTTTGAAATGTTAAAAGAAGGACAAAAGCACCCAGTTATTGCGGGGAATATAGGTACTGTAGCTTGTGAAGTTGCACAATTGGCGAAGGAAAATGAAGTTGTCGTTACGGAACTTTCATCGTTTCAATTGATGGGAGTGGAATCGTTCCAACCAAAAATTGCAGCCTTTTTAAATTTATTTGAAGCGCATTTAGATTATCACGGGACGAAGAAAGAGTATGGTTTGGCGAAAGCGAATATTTTCAAAAACCAAACTGAAGCAGATTATAGTATAATTAACGCAGATGATGCAGATGTCATGGCGTTATCGGCATATAGTAAAGGACAGAAAGTATTATTTTCGACGACGAAAGAAATTGAAGATGGTGCGTATATAAAAGATAACGCTCTTTATTTTAAAGGCGAAAAAGTAGTTAAAGTAAGTGATATTGTTTTACCTGGTAAGCACAATTTAGAAAATATTTTAGCAGCAATGAGTATTGCTAAATTACTAGGTGTTTCTAATGAAGCAATTACTGCTGTGTTAAAAAGTTTTACAGGTGTAAAACATCGCTTAGAATATGTAACAACGATTAATAATCGTAAATTTTATAATGATTCAAAAGCGACGAATATGCTAGCGACAGAAAAAGCATTATCTGCATTTACACAACCGATTGTATTATTGGCTGGTGGACTTGATCGTGGTAATGAATTTGATGATTTAATTCCATATTTTAAACATGTCAAAGCGATTGTGACATTTGGACAAACTGCACCAAAATTAGTAAGAGCGGCAGAAAAAGCAGGATTAGATGTAATTGAAAGTGTCGATACTTTAGATGATGCAGTAGTGAAAGCTTATGCTCATTCTACCGATGGTGATGTAATTCTTCTTTCACCAGCATGTGCAAGCTGGGATCAATTTAAAACATTTGAAGAAAGAGGAGACATTTTTATACAAGCTGTGCATAAACTTATATAAAGTAAATCAAAACATCAGTAGGCTAACACCTACTGATGTTTTGTTACATAGGGCAAAGGTTCTGCCCAAAGAGGTGGTGTTCATGGGTAATGAAGAAAACGCCTGATTTTATTCTCATCATCGTTACACTTGCGTTGTTAACAATCGGAATGATTATGGTTTATAGTGCGAGTGCGGTTTGGGCCTCTTATAAAATGGGGGATTCATTCTTTTTTGCAAAAAGACAATTGTTATTTGCAAGTCTTGGGGTAGTAGCTATGTTTTTTCTGATGAAAATTGATTATTGGGTATGGCGTACGTATTCAAAAGTAATTTTACTAGTTTGTTTCGTTCTTCTTATTCTCGTTCTTATTCCTGGAGTAGGTCTCGTTCGTGGAGGGGCGCGAAGTTGGATTGGAATCGGGGCATTTTCTATCCAACCGTCAGAGTTTATGAAATTCGCGATGATTATTTTCTTAGCAAAATTTTTAGCGGAACGACAAAAATTAATTACATCTTTTAAACGAGGTTTACTACCGGCTCTTAGTTTTGTATTTCTTGCTTTTGGGATAATTATGTTACAGCCAGATCTTGGTACGGGAACGGTAATGATTGGGACATGTATTATTATGATATTTATTTCGGGAGCAAGGGTCTTTCACTTTGCAATGTTTGGTTTGCTTGGTGCAGCGGGATTTGTAGGGTTAATTGCATCAGCGCCATATCGAATGAAACGCATCACATCATATTTAGATCCTTGGTCGGATCCGCTCGGAAGTGGATTTCAAATTATCCAATCGTTACTCGCAATTGGACCTGGTGGTTTATTTGGGCTTGGACTTGGACAAAGTAGACAAAAATTTCTTTATTTACCTGAACCACAAACAGACTTTATATTTGCAATCTTATCCGAGGAATTAGGTTTTATTGGTGGTTCATTTGTGTTATTATTATTTAGTCTATTATTATGGCGTGGGATTCGTATAGCATTAGGAGCGCCAGATTTATATGGTACGTTTTTAGCAGTAGGTATTGTGGCGATGATTGCGATTCAAGTAATGATTAATGTTGGTGTTGTAACAGGACTGATGCCTGTTACCGGTATTACTTTGCCATTTTTAAGTTATGGTGGATCAAGTTTGACCTTAATGTTAATGGCAGTAGGTGTATTATTGAATATAAGTCGCCATTCTCGCTATTAAACCCTGTTTAAAAGACAGGGTTTTTCGTGTGTGTGTGAAAATACAATATGTATATAGAAATAAATACGATTGAATAAGAACAGGGAAGTGGAGGAATCAGTAGTGCGAGTATTAGTAAGTGGTGGGGGTACTGGAGGACATATTTATCCAGCTCTTGCTTTAATTAGAGAAATAAAAAAACTAAATCCGGAAGCAAGATTTTTATACATTGGTACAGAGAATGGATTAGAGAGTACCATCGTACCGAAAGCGGGTATTCCGTTCCAATCTATTGTTATAAGTGGATTTAAACGAAAAATATCTCTTGATAATGTAAAAACCGTGATGCGTTTCCTAAAAGGTGTTCAAGATAGTAAACGATATATTCGTCGTTTTAACCCTGATATTGTGATTGGTACGGGTGGATACGTATGTGGGCCAGTTGTATATGCTGCGGCTAAATTAGGTATTCCGACTATTGTCCATGAACAAAATAGTGTACCTGGTGTAACGAATAAATTTTTAAGTCGTTATGTCGATAAAGTTGCAGTTTGTTTTGAAGCAGCTGCAGAACATTTTCCACAGTCAAAAGTGGTTATGACAGGTAATCCACGTGCATCAGAAGTAATGGACCAAAATGGAATGAAAGGAAAACGTTCGGTAGGACTATCCCTTTCTAAAAAATCCGTGCTTATTTTTGGTGGGAGCCGCGGGGCTAGACCGATTAACGATGCTTTTGTAGAAGCGATGGAACAATTTGGGAATAAAAGTTACGAAGTATTATATGTAACAGGCGAAGTACATTATGATAAAGTTATGGAAGCCGTGAAACAAAAAGGGAATCCGAATAATGTTATTATTAAACCTTTTATTCATAATATGCCAGAGGTACTGACGGGTGTAGATCTTGTTGTTTCAAGGGCAGGGGCTACAACGCTTGCAGAATTAACAGCGTTAGGAAAGCCGAGTGTATTAATTCCAAGTCCGTACGTAACAAATAACCATCAAGAAAAAAATGCACGATCAGTTGTTGATAAAGGAGCAGCTAAAATGCTACTTGAAAAAGATTTAACATCTGAAACGCTTATTCGTGACATTGATGAGATTTTATTGGATACACAAACATTACAAAATATGAAACTGGCTACTAAGCAACTTGGTATTCCAGATGCAGCAAATAAGCTATATGAAGTAATGAACAAGCTTATTAAAAAATAACATTAGGTGAACGCCCCGCATATTACTGTAATAAGGAGACTTGATATGGGGGAGATTGTCTATGGAACAATTAGTAAAAGAGCTTTTAGAAGCAAATGTTGGTCGCGTGTTAGTTAATGAACCGTTAGCGCGTTACACGACTATGAAAATAGGCGGACCAGCTGATATTTTAATTGTACCAAAGCATGTTGCTGGTATTGAGAAGACTCTAGAGTTAGTAAAGAAGTACAAGACAAGGTGGACTGCAATTGGTCGTGGTTCAAATCTTCTCGTATCTGATCAAGGTATAGAAGGTGTGGTTATTCGTTTAGGAGAAGGATTAGACCATTTAGAAGTCGAAAAACATAGAGTAAGAGTCGGTGCTGGATATCCCCTTATTAAATTGTCAACTTTACTTAGTCGACAGGGATTAGCGGGCCTGGAATTTGCAAGTGGTATTCCAGGAAGTGTTGGCGGTGCAGTGTATATGAATGCAGGCGCTCATAAGTCCGACATATCGAGTGTATTAACGAAAGCTCGTATTTTGTTTGACAATGGAACAATTAATTGGTTGACGAATACCGAAATGGGCTTTTCTTATCGCACATCTGTATTGCAAATGAAACGCCCTGGTATTGTTTTAGAAGCTGAATTCCAATTGGAGGTAGGCGAACGCGAGGGAATTGTAAGAAGCATGCAAAAGAATAAAGAGTATCGCCGTGAAACGCAGCCTTGGAATTACCCTTGTGCAGGAAGTATATTTCGAAATCCAGTCCCCTATTTTGCAGGAGATTTAATAGAAAAATCAGGGCTTCGTGGTTATACAATAGGTGGAGCTCAAATTTCTGAAATGCATGGGAATTTTATTGTTAATACTGGTGTGGCCTCAGCGCAAGATGTATTAGACTTAATCGCATTGGTAAAGCGTACAATTAAAGATAAATTTGGTGTTGATATGCATACAGAAGTAGAAATAATTGGAAGATAACGGTTGTTCGTTCCGCTCATTATCATTTATGTTATAATAAGAAGATAAGAACGGCATGAGGAACATGCCGTTCTTTATGTTACATAGGGGGATCGTACATGAAAAATAGTAAAGTGATTAAACTACAAGATCGTGTACCAAAATTAAAGAATCAAAATAAAAAAAATAAGAAACCTGTTAATCATCGGTTAATTTTATACATATCGATTTTATTTTTATTAGTACTCTTTTTAATTTATTTTCGGTCTCCGCTTAGTAATATAAAAAAGATAAGTGTCTTTGGAAATCATTATATGACAGATGAACAAGTTATGAAGGAATCAGGTGTGACATATGATACGAGTTATTTCCGAGTAACAGCACATAAAGCAGAAGAAAACTTAACGAAACGAAAAGAAATTAAAGAGGTAAATGTAAAAAAACGTTTCCCAAACAAAATTGATGTTCATATCGAAGAATATTTAACAATTGGCTATATAAACAAAGATGGGAAATTACAACCGTTATTAGAAAATGGGAAAACACTCGATGTACTTCCGAACGGAAAGCTTCCAGTTACAGCACCAATTTTTGAACCATTTAAAGAGGAAAAAATGAAGGAATTAATTGCAGAACTAGAAAAATTAACGCCAACTATTTTAAGGTCTATTTCTGAAATTCGTTATACACCAACGAACGCAAATGAAGATCATCTTACTTTATATATGAATGAAGGATATGAAGTGAGCACCACTATTCAAAATTTCGCAAAGCGAATGGAAGCTTATCCACTTATTTTAAAAACAATTGAACCTGGTAAGAAGGTTTTAATTGACTTAGAAGTGGGTGCATATACGAAGGAACTAGGTGCTGAAGAAAAGAAAGAATAGAATGATAGTTTTTACTGCGTTATTACGTATGAAATGAAACAAACGTTCTTTTATATGGATGCTAATTTGCAAGAATGCTTAATTTGATGAAAAAAATGTAAATTTTCTTAGATTCATACTAGGATTGGTACAAGTTTCACTTTTCTACAAGTACATCTTAGTGTAGACTTATACTTGGCGGTAATCTTTACACTTGAAATATAATTATTTCAAGATAGAGCAGTTATTCACAGGTTACTGCGATATTCTTAAATGAATGTTAAATAAAAATAAGAAAAATATAGGGTTAAAAAAGGGAAACGTACAAAGACGTTGAATATTTTTCTTATAAATAGTAAAGTTGCGATTGTTGTTCCATATATTGAGTTGTATGGTATAAATAAAGAAGGAGGTGCCAAAGAATGAACAGCAATGAAATATATGTTAGTCTTGACATCGGTACATCCAATGTTAAAGTCATCATTGGTGAAATGGTTAATGATAGCTTAAACATTATTGGTGTTGGAAACGTAAAATCAAATGGTTTGAAAAAGGGATCGATAGTTGATATAGATGAAACTGTTCGATCAATTAAAAA
This sequence comes from Bacillus cereus group sp. BfR-BA-01523, assembly GCF_022662615.1. NCBI lineage: Bacteria > Bacillati > Bacillota > Bacilli > Caryophanales > Bacillaceae > Bacillus > Bacillus cereus group sp. BfR-BA-01523. The sequence continues at coordinate 216,848 of NZ_JAKUDX010000003.1, read as the reverse complement.
AGCAATTGAACAAGCTGAGCGCATGGTGGGTATCCACATTGAGCAAGTTGTAGTAGGTGTCAATGCAAACCAGGTACAGTTGCTCCCGTGTCACGGAGTAGTCGCTGTTTCAAATGAAGATCGTGAAATCGGGAATGAAGATGTCTTACGCGTTCTAGATGCAGCGCAAGTTGTGTCAATTGCTCCTGAACGTGAATTTATTGATGTGGTACCTCGACAGTTCATTGTAGACGGTCTTGACGAGATTAACGATCCACGCGGGATGATCGGTGTAAGATTAGAAATGGAAGGTACACTTATTACAGGCTCGAGAACTTTACTACATAACCTACTTCGTTGTGTAGAAAAAGCAGGTCTTGAAATTGTTGATATTTGTCTGCAACCTTTAGCGGCAGCGACAGTTGCGTTATCTTCGGATGAAAGAAATAGAGGGGTAGCCCTTGTTGATATGGGCGGAGGATCTACAACCTTATCTATTTTTAAAGATGGAGAGTTGCAAGCAACGAGCGTATTGCCATTAGGTGGAGATCATATAACGAAGGATATAGCGATTGGGCTGAAAACTTCAACAGAAAATGCAGATCAAATTAAGCTGAAATATGGACATGCTTTTTATGATACAGCATCTGAAGAAGAGATGTTTACGGTTCCTATTATGGGAAGCGATCAAACAGAACAATATTCTCAGTTGGAATTATCGGATATAATAGAGGCTCGTGTAGAGGAAATTTTAATGTTTGTTCAAGATGAAGTGCATAAGTTAGGAGTAAAGCAAGCTGCTTCTGGATATGTACTAACTGGTGGGATAGCTTCTATGCCAGGTGTTCTTGATCTTGCATACGATATTTTACATGAAAATGTTCGTATAGCAACTCCTGATTATATTGGTGTTCGTGAGCCTCAATATACAAGTGGAGTTGGATTAATTAAACATTCTTATCAAAAAGCTAAATTACGTGGGAAAAATGTGCAGGAAAAGCAAGAACATTTTGAACCAGTACCAGCACCAATGCCGGTACAACAGCAACCTGCGAAACAAAAAACTCGTAATCAAAACAATACTAATCAAAATGATGACCGCATGATGTCAAAAGTAAAACGTGCATTCCGTTATTTATGGGATTAAAATTGGACACGAAAAATGAGGTTCTAGGGGGATTTCGACATGTTAGAGTTTGATACTACTCAAGATCAATTAGCGAATATAAAAGTTATCGGTGTCGGCGGTGGCGGAAACAACGCTGTAAACCGTATGATTGAACACGGTGTACAAGGTGTAGACTTTATCGCTGTGAATACTGATGCACAAGCATTAAATCTATCAAAAGCTGAAACGAAAATGCAAATTGGTGGAAAATTAACGCGTGGACTTGGTGCAGGCGCAAACCCTGAAGTAGGGAAAAAAGCTGCAGAAGAAAGTAAAGAACAGATTCAAGAAGCGCTTCGTGGCGCGGATATGGTCTTCGTAACTGCTGGTATGGGCGGCGGAACTGGAACTGGTGCAGCTCCAGTTGTTGCTCAAGTTGCAAAAGAACTAGGCGCGTTAACAGTTGGTGTTGTAACACGTCCATTTACATTTGAAGGGCGTAAACGTGCAACTCAAGCTGCATCTGGTATTGCGTCATTTAAAGAAAATGTAGATACACTTATCGTAATTCCAAATGATCGCTTATTAGAGATTGTTGATAAAAATACGCCAATGTTAGAAGCGTTCCGTGAAGCAGATAACGTATTACGTCAAGGTGTTCAAGGTATTTCTGATTTAATTGCTACACCAGGTCTAATTAACTTAGACTTTGCAGACGTAAAAACAATTATGTCTAATAGAGGTTCTGCTTTAATGGGTATCGGTTCTGGTAATGGTGAAAATCGTGCTGCTGAAGCTGCGAAAAAAGCGATTTCTAGTCCATTACTAGAAACATCTATTGATGGAGCTCAAGGTGTTATTATGAACATTACGGGCGGCGCAAACTTAAGTTTATATGAAGTACAAGAAGCAGCAGACATTGTAGCTTCAGCTTCGGATCCAGAAGTAAATATGATCTTCGGTTCTGTTATTAATGAAGGATTAAAAGATGATATCGTTGTCACTGTAATTGCAACTGGTTTTGATGATAGTGCTTCGACACAACCACCAAAACCAATTATCCGTCCGACTGCGAATCACACACAACAGCAACAACAACCAGTAGCTCAACCTTCAAAACAACGTGAAGTTAAGCGTGAAATGAAACGTGAAGAGCCGGTTGTGCATGATCGTCATACAGATTCAGATGACATCGATATTCCAGCATTCTTACGTAATCGTCGTAGACGATAAAAGAAAAGGAGCTTTCATGCTCCTTTTTTTTGTTGTCTAAATGGAAAAGATCTGCTAAGCAGATCTTTTTTTATTATTTTGCATATGGAGAGCCCAGTCCTATTTTTAAGCCATAAGCTGTGATAAATTGAAACTTTAATTAATCGGGGGTGTTCATCCGAAAATGATTGTTAGCCCGACTCCCACTTAACTTCTGTACTTTTTTATAGCTGAATTTTGAGGCAGGGTCTTACTGCCCGCAAATAGCAAGATAAACTTTGTATATATATAATTCAATTATTATGTATACAAGTAAGAAATTTATATTATTCTATGAAAAATACATTTTTATTTTTTACCGACAGATTATGTCTAGAAATCACAAAATAACAAAAAAATCCCTCCACCAATTGACACACTTTCCTATTGGATATGCATTATACTAGTCTCAACTTAAAAAAAGAGGTGAATTGTTTGGTTGTTTACGCCGACATCGTTTGGTTGTTAAACGCCTGCATTGATTTTCTTTTACTTTTATTAACAGCCACCGTGTTAAAAAAGAGAATCAAAAGATGGAGGCTTGTGTTAGGGGCATTTATAGGTTCAACTATTGTTATTTTCGCCTTTACGCCTTTTGCTTCTATGATGACACATCCAATTATGAAACTATTGTACTCGTTACTTATTGTGTATACAGCATTTGGGTTTTCGACATTTAGAAATTATACACAAACTGTTTTTACTTTCTATTTTGTAACCTTTATGGTTGGTGGAGGATTAATTGGAACGCATTACTTTTTGCAAACGAACGAAATGGTAAATGGATTAGTTCAATCTAAATCAGTTTCTTACGGTGATCCAATTAGTTGGGTATTTGTTATTTTTGGTTTTCCAGTAATTTATTATTTTTCTAAAAAGCGTATAGAAAGCGTAGAGGTCACAAAGATACACTATGATCAAATCGTGAAAGTGGAAATTCAATTAGCTGGAGAGGAACTAGAATTAGCAGGTCTAATTGATAGTGGGAACCAACTTTATGACCCGTTAACGAAAACACCCGTTATGATTATGCATATTTCATCATTAGAACATTGTTTGCCAGCTTGGTTAACAGAACAAATTTATTCCAAAACAGAAATTCCTCAAATACCAGAAAATGATTCTGGATGGGCGACGAAACTACGTTTAATTCCTTTCCGAGCAGTAGGAGTAGAGAATCAATTTTTATGGGCAATTAAGCCAGATTGTGTGCGAGTTTATCATGAAGGTAGTTCGGTTGTTGTAAACAAAGTACTGATTGGATTAAGTACACAACAATTATCTACTAATGGAGAGTATCAATGCATTGTACATCCGAAAATGTTGATTTCGCAAAAGATGGTAATTGCTTAATTATGAGAGGCGGGATAATATGGTGAAATTTAAATTTTATTTGGTATACCTTTGGTATAAAGTATTGCTGAAATTAGGAATTAAGACCGATGAAATTTATTATATTGGTGGAAGTGAAGCGTTGCCACCGCCGTTAACGAAAGAAGAAGAGGCAGTTCTTTTGAATAAATTACCAAATGGAGATCAAGCTGCGAGGTCGATGCTTATTGAACGTAACCTAAGGCTTGTTGTATATATAGCAAGAAAATTTGAAAATACAGGGATCAATATTGAGGATTTGATTAGTATAGGAACAATTGGTCTTATTAAGGCAGTGAATACATTTAATCCAGAAAAGAAAATTAAATTAGCAACATATGCATCTCGTTGTATAGAAAATGAAATTTTAATGCATTTGCGTCGAAATAATAAAAATCGTTCGGAAGTTTCTTTTGATGAACCGCTTAACATTGATTGGGACGGAAATGAACTGTTACTATCAGATGTTTTAGGTACAGATGATGACATTATTACAAAAGATTTAGAAGCTACTGTAGATCGTCATCTTTTAATGAAAGCATTGCATCAATTAAATGACCGTGAAAAACAAATTATGGAGCTTCGGTTTGGACTCGCTGGTGGCGAAGAGAAGACACAAAAAGATGTGGCTGATATGCTTGGAATTTCACAGTCTTATATTTCTCGTTTGGAAAAAAGAATTATAAAAAGATTACGAAAAGAATTTAATAAAATGGTGTGAAGAATAAGACCAGTCGGTATCTAGACTGGTCTTATTCTTTTTTTGTGCATTAGGAAATATGATATTTGTGAAAAATGATGGAAAAACCGTATGCATAAAATCCCCTTCAAAGGAAATACTTTACACTGTACAGCAACTCCCGATAGGAGGGAACACTTTGACGAGAAACAAAGTAGAAATTTGCGGTGTTGATACAGCTAAACTTCCAGTACTAAAAAATGAAGAGATGCGTAAATTATTTCGTGAAATGCAAAGTGGAGAGATAAGCGCCAGAGAGAAATTAGTGAATGGAAACTTACGTCTTGTACTGAGCGTCATCCAAAGATTTAATAACAGAGGAGAATATGTTGATGATTTATTTCAAGTTGGTTGCATTGGACTTATGAAATCCATTGATAACTTTGATTTAGGCCAAAATGTAAAGTTTTCAACGTATGCTGTGCCGATGATTATTGGAGAAATACGCAGATATTTGCGTGATAACAATCCAATTCGTGTATCTCGCTCATTACGAGATATTGCGTATAAAGCGTTGCAAGTAAGAGAAAAATTGATTGCTGAAAATTCAAAAGAACCAACAGCAATGGATATTGCGAAAGTTCTTGAAGTGACACATGAAGAGATTGTTTTTGCACTAGATGCGATTCAAGATCCGGTTTCATTATTTGAACCGATTTATAACGATGGAGGAGATCCTATCTTTGTTATGGATCAATTAAAGGATGAAAAACAAAAGGACGAGCAGTGGGTTGAAGAACTGGCGTTGAAAGAAGGAATGAAGCGTTTAAATGATCGTGAAAAAATGATTATTCGAAAACGTTTCTTTCAAGGAAAGACACAGATGGAAGTTGCCGAAGAAATTGGGATTTCTCAAGCGCAAGTATCACGTTTGGAGAAGTCTGCTATTAAGCAAATGAATAAGACGATTCAAGGATAAGGTCCTCACCAGTTATGGTGAGGTCTTTTTTATATATAATATTTTGCGCTCATAGTAGATTGGGTAGGTTCATATAATGAAAATAAAATGGATGTTCTATTAGTAGCGGTTATATACTGTTTATCCGCTTCGAAATTAGGCTGAAGTAAAAAGTTAGATGGAAGCGGGACTGCCCGTAAAAGTCCGATTTGCATGGGTTAATAATCAGTAGGGATGGGGATAATCCCACTGATTAAGGTTTCACTTTATTTGAGAGCGTACTTACGATTCATGATATAAGGGAGAGGATGAATATGATACGGATTTCGGAGTTTCAAATGAAGGATGTTGTAAATGTTTCAGATGGAAAGAGGCTTGGGAATATTGGAGATATTGATATTGATATAGACACAGGAAAGATTAGGGCGGTTATTATTTCTAAGCAGGCACGAATGCTTGGACTCTTTGGGAAGGAAGTAGAATTTGTGATTCCTTGGGAGCAAATTATGAAAATTGGAGAAGATGTCATACTTGTAAAAGTAGATCATGTTAATTCTGTAACAGAATCAATACAAACACCGACAATTTCATAAAGAATATTACAAATTCCTCTTTTTTTTCTGTTGTCATTATGAAAAAATAAAAGTATGGTAAAATAGACAGGAAGTACCATACTTTTTTCTGTTATTTTAATTAAAAGGAGTCGCTTTATGAGAGAACCATTTAAATATGCGGACGGTATACTGTATTTACAAGCGTGGAAAGAACTTGGAAACATTACTGTTGGATTTACGACAAAAGATGGTGGAGTAAGTACAGGCTCCTTTCATGCGATGAATTTAGGATTACATGTGAATGATATCGTGGAGAATGTTCATGAAAACAGACGCATTTTAGCTAATAAGTTACAAAAACCATTAGAAAAATGGATTTGCTCTGAACAAGTTCATGACCATCATGTTGAGAAAGTAGGACTGCAAGAAAAAGGGAAAGGCGTTTATTCATATGAAGACGGTATTCCAAAAACGGATGGCATTTATACGACTAACAAAGATGTTCTCTTAACATCCTGTTACGCTGATTGTGTTCCGCTCTATTTTTATGCACCATCACATGATATGATAGGACTTGCGCATGCTGGGTGGAAAGGGACTGTAACAGAGATTGCGAAAGAAATGATTCAAAAGTGGAATGCAGAAGGTGTTTCAAGTGATGAAATTCATGTCGCAATTGGTCCTGCAATCGGATCATGTTGTTATGTTGTTGATGATCGTGTATTAACAGCAGCACAGCAAGTAGTAAACGGATCTGTTCCTCATAAAGTAATTTCTGATGGTCAGTATGCAATTAATTTAAAAGAAGTTAATCGTATATTATGTGTACAAGCAGGCATAAAAGAAGAACATATTGTAATGTCATCTCTTTGTACAAGCTGTGAAGAACAATTATTTTTCTCTCATCGTCGTGATCAAGGTAAGACGGGGAGAATGTTGAGTTTCATAGGTTTTAAGGAGGAGTGAAGTAAGTGACAGTGCAAGGGAATTTAGCAGATGTAAACGAAGTAATTAAAGAATCTTGTGTACGAGCTGGACGTTCGATGAAAGATATTAAGCTCGTTGCAGTTACAAAAACTGTAGGGATTGAAAAAACAAGCGAAGTAATTGAAACAGGAATTATTGATTTAGGTGAAAATAGAAATGAAGGTTTCTTACAAAAATACGAGCATTTCGGTTCAAAAGTGAATTGGCATTTTATTGGATCATTGCAAACGAGAAAAGTAAAAGAAATCATTAATGAGATTGATTATTTACATTCATTAGATCGTCTTTCGCTTGCAAAAGAAATTCAAAAACGTGCTGATAAGAAAGTTAAATGCTTTATTCAAGTGAAAACATCATCTGAAGAATCAAAGCAAGGATTGGCGATAGAAGAAACAATTTCTTTTATTCAAAGTTTGCAAGAATTGGATAAGATTGAAGTGGTGGGATTAATGACAATGGCTCCGTTTACAGGAGAAGAGGAAGAGATTCGTCGCTGCTTTAAGGAATTGCGCATGCTACAAACAGAGGTGCAGGAGCTAGAATTATTACATGCACCATGTAAAGAATTATCAATGGGAATGTCAAATGATTACACGATTGCAATTGAGGAAGGCGCTACATATATTCGTTTGGGAACGGTTTTAGTAGGAAAAGCGTAGGAGGAAGGAGAAAGTTATTATGAGTTGGTCAAAAGTAAAATACTTCTTTTTTGACACACCGGAAGAAAAAGAAGCAGCTCAATATAGTTATGAAAAGGAGCAAACAGACATGAAAAAGCAACAAGATCCCCCAGAACAACAAGATGTTCCGTTTGCGAAAGTGCAACCGAAGCAAAATGTAGTGAGTATTGAAACAGCGAAGCAATCTTCAAAAGTTGTTTTACTAGAACCACGTACATATTCGGAAGCGCAAGGCATTTCGGATCACTTAAAAGGTAGACGAGCTGTTGTAATTAATTTGCAAAGAATGTCTACAGATCAAGCTGTACGTATCGTTGACTTTTTAAGTGGTACTGTATACGCTATAGGCGGGGATATTCAAAAAATAGGCCCGAAAACATTTATGTGTACACCTGAAAATGTTGATATCGTTGGTGCGATTTCAGAGTTATTCGGTGAAGAAGAAGAGACAAATATAAAGAGGTGGTAATACGCCATGACAACAGTTTTAACAGTGTTACTTACTGCTATCGAGATTTACTCGTGGGCACTAATTATTTACATTCTCCTATCATGGTTTCCTGGCGCAAAGGAATCAGCTTTTGGAGATTTTCTTGCGCGTATTTGCGAACCGTATTTAGAGCCGTTTAGGAGGTTTATTCCACCATTTGGTATGATTGATATTTCTCCACTTGTTGCTATTGTTGCCTTGAAACTTGCTAGAGGTGGTTTAGTGAGTTTATTCAACTATTTTTTATAGTGTGAGGTTAAATACATGAGCATCTATGAGCATTTTAGACCTGATGAAGAGGTCTTTGTGGATAAAGTATTAGAGTGGAAACAGGCTGCTGAGTACCATCAAGTCAAGTTAACAGATTTTCTTGATCCAAGACAGCAACAAATTGTTTCTATGGTAATAGGGCAAGGAGATGTAGCTGTACGGTTTGATGGTGCGATGCCTGAAGCCGAACGGAAAAGAGCACTAATTTATCCAGATTATCTAGAATTAAATGAAGAGGAATTTCAAGTAGAAGTATTAGAAATTGACTATCCTTCCAAGTTTTTTACGCTAGAACATAGGCAAATATTAGGTGCATTCATGTCGCTTGGTTTAACAAGGGAAAAATGTGGTGATATTTTGCTTCAAGAAGACCGTGCCCAAATTGCAGTTGCCAAAGAAGTTGTATCGTATATTGAAATGAACTTACAATCAATAGGGAAAATGAAAGTCACACTCTCTCCTATACAAGTAGAGAAAATTTTGCGTGTAGGTGAAAAATGGGGAGAAAAATCTGGGACTGTTTCGTCACTTCGTCTAGATGTTTTATTAGCTGAAATGCTACATATATCTAGGCAGAAGGTACAGCCTCTTATAAAAGGTGGCTTAGTAAAAGTCAATTGGAAAACAGTAGAGCAAACTTCGTATGAATGTTTTCCAGGGGATGTTTTCTCGGTTAGAGGGTATGGACGAAGTAAATTATTTTCTGTAGAAGGTAAAACGAAGCGCGACAAATGGAGAGTTTTGTATGGTATACTAAAATGATTGGTTTTTTAGAAGGAAATTCTCTTATTTTGTCGAAGAAAAGATATAATTGAAAGAGGAAATTTAGATAACTACTTGGAGGTGGCGTTGTGCCGTTAACACCATTAGATATTCATAACAAAGAATTTGGTCGCGGGTTTCGTGGCTACGATGAAGATCAAGTAAATGAGTTTCTTGATCAAATCATCAAAGATTATGAATTAGTCATTCGTGAGAAAAAAGCTTTAGAAGAAAAGGTTGCACAATTAGAAGGAAAGTTAGATCATTTTTCTAATATTGAAGATACGCTGAACAAATCTATCATTGTCGCACAAGAAGCTGCTGAAGAAGTGAAGCGTAATGCACAAAAAGAAGCAAAATTAATTGTACGTGAAGCAGAAAAAAATGCAGATCGTATCATTAATGAAGCGTTAGTGAAATCAAGAAAAGTTGCTTTTGATATTGAAGAGTTGAAGAAACAAGCGAAAGTATTCCGAACTCGTTTCCGTATGTTATTAGAAACACAACTTGAAATGTTAAACAACGATGATTGGGATAAACTAATTGAATTAGAAGACGAAGTGGACGAACTGTTGAAAAAAGAAGAAACAGTGTAAGCTTGACGTTTTTCTCATTATTACATATAATTTTAAACAGCATATTTATTAAGAAAAACGAAGATAGGGATAAGTACCTTTTTCATACCTTATATAGCGAACTGAGGATGGTGTAAGCTCAGGATAAGGAGATAATGGGAATATCACCCTGGAGTTCCGCGCTGAACAAATTTAGTAAGCGTAGGCGTATATTCGCGTTAAGAATATAAAGAGGACCTTATGCATTTGTATATGGTCTACTAGGGTGGTACCGCGGGAGACTTTCTCGTCCCTTTTTGGGGATGAGAGGTCTCTTTTTTATTCCCTTTTTTAAGGTCTGTCGTTTATATATTTAAGGAGGAATTGAGCATGGAGTACAAAAATACATTACTAATGCCAAAAACAGAATTCCCGATGCGTGGGAATTTACCGAAACGTGAGCCTGCAATGCAAGAAAAATGGGCTGAAATGAATATTTATGAAAAGGTACAAGAACATACGAAAGGCCGTCCTTTATTTGTACTACATGATGGACCTCCATATGCAAATGGTGACATTCATATGGGACACGCACTAAATAAAGTGTTAAAAGACTTTATTGTTCGTTTTAAATCAATGACTGGATACTGTGCACCATATGTACCAGGTTGGGATACACACGGTTTACCAATTGAGCAAGCTTTAACAAATAAAGGTGTAAAGCGTAAAGAAATGACAGTTGCTGAGTTCCGTAAGTTATGTGCAGAGTATGCATATGAGCAAGTAGAACGTCAACGTGAACAATTTAAGCGTTTAGGTGTACGTGCAGATTGGGATAATCCATATATTACTTTAGAGCCAGCTTATGAAGCACAACAAATTAAAGTGTTTGGTGACATGGCGAAAAAAGGTTATATCTATAAAGGACAAAAACCAGTTTACTGGTCTCCAACAAGTGAATCAGCTTTAGCAGAAGCTGAAATTGAATATCAAGATAAAAAATCAGCATCTATTTACGTAGCATTCCCTGTAAAAGATGGAAAGAACGTATTAGAAGGTGATGAGAAATACATTATTTGGACAACAACGCCTTGGACGTTACCTGCAAACTTAGGTATTTCTGTTCACCCAGAACTTGAATATGCTATTGTGAAAGTAAATGATGAGAAATATATCATCGCTTCTGAACTATTTGAGACAGTTGCAAAAACATTAGAGTGGGAAAATGCTGAAGTTGTGAAAACGGTAAAAGGTAGCGAACTTGAGTATACAGTTGCAAAACATCCATTCTACGATCGTGACTCATTAGTTATGCTAGGAGAGCACGTAACAACAGATGCAGGTACAGGTTGTGTTCATACAGCACCAGGACACGGGGAAGATGACTTCGTTGTTGGTAAAAAGTATGGCTTAGAAGTACTTTGCCCAGTTGATGATAAAGGTGTATTAACAAATGAAGCACCTGGATTTGAAGGCTTATTCTATGATAAAGCTAACAAGCCAATTACGGAAAAATTAGAAGAAGTAGGCGCGTTACTGAAACTAACATTCATTACGCATTCATACCCACATGATTGGAGAACGAAAAAACCAATTATTTTCCGTGCGACAGCGCAGTGGTTTGCATCTATTGAAGCGTTCCGTAAAGAATTATTAGAAGCTGTTGCGGAAACAAAATGGGTACCAGCATGGGGAGAAACTCGTCTTCATAATATGGTTCGTGACCGTGGTGACTGGTGTATTTCTCGTCAGCGTGCATGGGGTGTGCCAATTCCTGTATTCTATGCAGAAAATGGTGATCCAATTATTACAGATGAAACAATTAATCATGTAGCAGATTTATTCCGTGAGCACGGTTCTAACGTATGGTTCGAGCGTGAAGCGAAAGATTTATTACCAGAAGGATTTACACATACAGGTAGCCCAAATGGTGAATTCCGTAAAGAAACAGACATCATGGATGTATGGTTCGATTCAGGTTCTTCTCACCAAGCGGTATTAGAAGAGCGCGAAGACTTACAACGTCCAGCTGATTTATATTTAGAAGGATCTGACCAGTATCGTGGTTGGTTTAACTCTTCATTATCAACAGCAGTTGCTGTAACTGGTAAAGCTCCGTATAAAGGCGTACTAAGCCATGGTTTCGTACTAGATGGTGACGGACGTAAAATGAGTAAGTCGATTGGAAACATCGTCGTACCGAAGAAAATTATGGATCAATTAGGCGGAGACATTTTACGCTTATGGGTATCTTCTGTTGACTATCAATCTGATGTACGTATTTCAGATGATATTTTAAAACAAGTAGCAGAAGTGTATCGTAAAATCCGTAACACATTCCGTTTCTTATTAGGAAACTTAGATGATTTTAATCCAAGTGAAAATACAGTAGCGGTAGCTGAACTTCGTGAAGTAGATCGTTACATGTTAGTGAAGTTAAATGACTTAATTACAAAAGTAAAAGATGCATATGAAACATATGACTTTGCTGCTGTATATCATGCAATTCACAACTTCTGTACAATTGATCTAAGTTCATTCTACTTAGACTTTGCAAAAGACATTTTATACATTGAAGGTGCAGATCACGCGGATCGTCGTGCAATTCAAACTGTATTATATGATGTTCTTGTTGCATTAACGAAACTTGTAACGCCAATCTTACCTCATACAGCTGATGAAGTATGGCCATATGTTCCTGGTGCAGAAGAAGAAAGCGTACAGTTAACTAATATGCCAGAAGCTACAGAAGTAGAGGGTTCAGAAGCGTTAAGAGCAAAATGGGATGCATTTATGACATTACGTGATGACGTTTTAAAAGCGTTAGAAGTAGCTCGTAATGAGAAAGTAATTGGTAAGTCATTAAATGCGAGCATTACGCTATATCCGACTGCAGAAATGAAGGCTATGTTAGAGTCTATTAGCGAAGACTTAAAGCAATTATTCATCGTCTCTGAGTATAAACTTGGTGGTACAATTGAAGAAGCACCAACAGATGCACCAAAGTATGAGCATACAGCTGTAGTTGTAGCACAGGCGACAGGTGAGACGTGTGAACGTTGTTGGGTTGTTTCAGAAACAATTGGTAAAGATGTAGAACATGAAACATTATGTGAGCGTTGTGCAACGGTTGTTAAAGAAAATTATGTAAAATAATGAAAAAAAGCTGACTGCTCATAATAGCAGTCAGTTTTTTTTTGATGATATATCAAAATAACTTTCACTCTCTTTCCTATGAAGGAAAAATGTGTGTGAGGTAAGCGTGGAAATTTCGGACACACTAATTGTACATTGCAGCTGGGAGGAATGTACACGTGAATGAAATTTATATGGAAATAAAAGAAGAATTACAATTGATGAGAAAAGAGTTGCAAGATAGATTGGCGAAAGAAGTAATGCACACATACTATATGGAATTTGGGCAAGAACTTGGATACGAAATAAAGGAAGAGACAAAGAAAAAATTGCTATTACATGATATAAAAGAGGATTTAAAAGATGTAGAACGTGCATTGTTTAAAATGGAAATAGATATGTACGGTATTTGTGAAGAAACTGGAAGAGCGATTTCTACAAAACAAATGAAAACAATGCCGACTGCTCGTACTATTCATGAATTTTTCTATGAAAAGGTAAATGTATGAAATACGCACAACGATATTATGTTACCTTTTTTTAATTTATTTTATTCTTCTACAAAGGTTCATTGTGAAAAGGTAGCAGCTATGCTAAAATTTTGAGGTACACTGTCTTTGTGGGGGAAATGAAAATGATATATTATGTAATAGCGTTATTTGTCATTGCCATCGATCAAATATCGAAGTGGCTAATTGTAAAGAACATGGAATTGGGTACGAGCATTCCGATTATCGATAATGTATTATACATAACATCTCATCGAAATAGAGGAGCTGCCTGGGGTATTTTAGAAAATAAAATGTGGTTTTTCTACATTATTACAGTCATTTTCGTAGCATTTATCGTATTTTATATGAAAAAATATGCGAAAACGGACAAGCTTCTAGGTATTTCATTAGGTCTAATTTTAGGCGGAGCAATTGGCAATTTTATTGATCGTGTATTTAGACAAGAAGTAGTGGATTTCATTCACGTGTATATTTTCTCGTACAACTATCCGGTATTCAATATAGCTGACTCAGCATTATGTATTGGAGTTGTATTAATTATTATTCAAACAGTATTAGAAGGAAAGAAAGCGAAGGAGTAATTGAATGAGTGAAGTAGTACAAGTAACAGTCGCAGAAGAACAAAAAAGCGAGCGAATTGATAAATTCGTTGCAGAAATAAACAGTGAATGGTCACGTTCACAAGTGCAGCAATGGATTAAAGATGCTGTTGTGACAGTAAATGGGAAATCAGTTAAAGGGAATTATAAAGTAAAAGGAAATGATGAAATTACAGTAACAATTCCCGAGCCAGAAGAGTTAGATATTCAACCGGAAGATATGAATTTAGAAGTTTATTATGAAGATGCCGATGTACTAGTTGTAAATAAGCCGCGTGGCATGGTAGTACATCCAGCACCAGGGCATACGAAGGGTACGCTTGTAAACGGACTTATGCATCATTGTACAGACCTATCAGGTATTAACGGTGTAATGCGTCCTGGTATAGTACACCGTATTGATAAGGATACATCTGGATTATTAATGGTTGCTAAAAATGATATGGCGCATGAATCACTTGTAAATCAACTTGTAGCAAAAACGGTAACAAGACGTTATAAAGCGATTGTACATGGTGTAATTCCACATGATAAAGGAATAATTGACGCTCCAATTGGTCGTGATAAAAAAGAACGTCAAAGTATGACTGTTGATGAAAATGGTAAGAATGCAGTTACACATTTCCAAGTGTTAGAGCGATTTAAGGATTTCACACTTGTAGAATGCCGCTTAGAAACGGGACGTACACACCAAATTCGTGTTCATATGAAATATATTGGTTATCCACTTGCAGGGGATCCAAAGTATGGTCCGAAGAAAACATTAGATATGAATGGACAAGCACTTCATGCAGGGATTTTAGGTTTCGATCACCCTCGTACTGGTGAATATATTGAGTTTGAGGCACCGATTCCAGAAGTGTTTGAAGAAGCGCTAAATATTTTACGGAAATAGTATTGACAAATCATAAGAAAACTGAGATACTGACAACAGTTAAATAATGATCCTTTAACACAGCCCCGTGAGGTTGAGAAGGTAACGGTTTGAAATACTTAGGGTGTGTTGTACCCTTTTTTCAAAAGTCCTCTCGCACACGCTGAGAGGACTTTTTTTATACCATTACTCTCACGCAAGAAAAAAACTTGGAGGTGTAGAGCATGCAAGAGAAAGCTGTCGTTTTAGATGACCAAATGATTCGCCGCGCTTTAACACGAATTAGTCATGAAATCGTGGAACGAAATAAAGGTGTCGATAATTGTGTTCTTGTCGGAATAAAAACACGTGGAATTTTTATTGCACAACGTTTGGCAGAACGAATTGGTCAAATTGAAGGAAAAGAGATGGAAGTAGGAGAGTTAGATATTACGTTGTATCGTGATGATTTAACACTACAATCGAAACATAAAGAACCACTTGTAAAAGGTTCTGATATTCCTGTAGATATTACGAAGAAAAAAGTTATCCTTGTGGATGATGTGTTATATACAGGAAGAACAGTTCGAGCAGCAATGGATGCTCTTATGGATTTAGGTAGACCATCACAAATCCAATTGGCTGTTCTTGTTGATAGAGGTCATCGTGAATTACCAATTCGCGCTGATTATGTAGGAAAGAACATTCCAACATCTAGTGAAGAGCGTATCGAAGTTGATTTGCAAGAGACAGATCAACAAGATCGAGTAAGCATATACGATAAGTAAAGCCCTTTTAAATGTAGTCCTGTGAGGCTGCCAAAGGGTCTTGGCTTTCATATGTCAAATTTGGCATACGAAAGTGTAGGACTCTTTGTGCACAGGCACAAAGAGTTTTTTTATTGCAAAAATTAAAACTGAAGGAGGATGTAACAATGGAGCAAAAGCCAGTGTTAGACATTCATGAAGTACCGAAACCGGGAAAATGGTTTTTATTAAGTATACAACATTTGTTCGCGATGTTTGGATCAACAGTGCTTGTTCCGTTTTTAACAGGACTGAATCCATCAGTAGCTTTAATATCAAGTGGATTAGGAACGCTAGCGTTTCTTCTAATAACGAAAGGTCAAGTACCAGCGTATTTAGGATCATCATTCGCCTTTATTGCACCAATTATTACAGCGAAAACAGCAGGTGGACCTGGAGCAGCGATGCTTGGAGGAATGCTTGCGGGACTTGTTTACATCTTAATCTCACTCGGAATTAAGAAATCTGGGTCAGAATGGATTATGAAATTACTTCCGCCAATCGTAGTTGGGCCAGTCGTAATGGTAATCGGTTTATCTTTAGCACATACAGCAGTGAACATGGCGATGAACGGTGCGGATGGTAAGTATAGCATTACACACTTTTCAGTAGCATTAGTAACATTAGCAATTACAATCATTTGCTCCATATTCGGGAGAGGATTTTTCAGTATCATACCAGTGCTACTTGGAATCATCGGCGGGTATATATTCGCTTACTTCCAAGGGCTAGTAGATTTAAAACCAGTAGCTGAGGCAAAATGGTTTGTCATACCAGACTTCACAGTACCGTTTGTAACATATACTCCGGAGTTTTCATGGAAAATTGTACTCTTAATGGTGCCAGTTGCACTTGTAACAATTTCAGAACATATCGGACATCAAATTGTACTTGGAAATGTTATTAAAAGAGATTTAATTGAAAAACCAGGTTTACATCGTTCAATCTTCGGTGATGGGATAGCAACATTGATCGCATCACTAATAGGAGGACCACCGAATACAACGTACGGTGAAAACATCGGTGTGCTAGCAATTACGAGAGCATACAGTGTATACTTATTCATCGGTTCAGCAGTGTTCGCAATCATGTTTGGATTTATCGGGAAGATTTCAGCACTGATTCATTCGATTCCAACACCAGTTATGGGTGGTGTATCAATCTTACTCTTCGGTGTAATCGCATCAAGTGGTTTACGTATGATGGTAGACGATAAAACAGACTTAGGTGACAAACGAAACTTAATGATTGCATCAGTTATACTAGTAATCGGTATTGGCGGAGCGGTACTGCACGTAGGTGAATCGTTCCAAGTAGAAGGAATGGCGCTAGCAGCAATTGTAGGTGTACTATTAAATCTACTACTACCAGAGACAAAACAAACAAATAAAACAAAACAATCTAAGCAGATTGCTTCATAAAAATAACCTTTTAATTCAGTCCTGTGAGATAGAAAAGGGTGGCTACTTTAACGCACCCTAGTCTCAAAGACTAGGGTATTTTTATACAGTTATTGTTATATAAATTCAATGGTGTTATCATAAAAAACAGAAAGATGAGGGATGACGATGAGCCATTTGTTAACGATGAGTGAATTATCGGAACAAGAAATTTCAGAAATCCTAAAAGACGCAGAAGATTTCGCGAATGGAAAAGAGAGAAAAACGACAGAGCAAACATTTGTTGCGAACTTGTTCTTTGAGAATAGTACGAGGACGAGATTTAGCTTTGAAGTTGCTGAGAAGAGATTAGGACTTGAAGTATTAGACTTTTCCGCAGATGCATCTAGCGTACAAAAAGGAGAAACTTTATACGATACGATAAGAACACTAGAATCAATCGGAACAAAAGCGGTAGTCATCCGCCATGAGCAAGATCGTTACTTCGATGAATTAAAAGATCAGGTGAATATCCCAATCTTGAACGCTGGAGATGGATGTGGAAATCATCCAACGCAATGTCTACTCGATCTTCTAACAATTAAACAAGAGTTTGGAAGATTTGAAGGTTTGAAGATTGCAATAGTTGGGGATGTTCGTCATAGCCGAGTAGCACGTTCTAATGCAGAAGCATTAACGAAACTGGGCGCGACAATTTACTTTGCAAGCCCAGAAGAGTGGAAAGATGAAGAGAACACATTTGGAACGTACAAGAGTTTAGATGAACTTGTTCCAGAAGTGGATGTGATGATGTTACTTCGTGTACAACATGAGCGTCATGACCATTATGAAACAGACATTATGAAAGAGTATCACGAGCAACATGGGTTAACAGTTGAAAGAGAAAAACGTATGAAAGAAGGAAGCATTATTATGCATCCAGCCCCTGTAAACCGTGATGTTGAAATTGCGAGTGAACTTGTCGAGTGTGAACGCTCACGCATATTCAAGCAAATGGAAAACGGGGTCTACGTAAGAATGGCTGTACTAAAACGCGCATTACCAAATGTATTAGGAGGAATGAAACATGAATTATTTGTTTAAAAATGGTCGTTATATGAATGCAGAAGGAACAATTGTAGCAACAGATCTTCTCGTACAAGACGGTAAAATTGCGAAGGTAGCAGAAAATATTACGGCAGATAATGCTGAAGTAATCGATGTAAATGGAAAGTTAATCGCACCTGGATTAGTAGATGTACACGTTCATCTTCGTGAACCAGGTGGTGAACATAAAGAAACAATTGAAACAGGAACACTTGCAGCAGCAAAAGGTGGATTTACTACAATTTGCGCAATGCCAAACACACGCCCAGTACCAGATTGTAAAGAACATATGGAAGACCTGCAAAAGCGTATTAAAGAAAAAGCACATGTAAATGTATTACCATATGGAGCAATTACAGTACGTCAAGCAGGTTCTGAAATGACCGATTTTGAAACGTTAAAAGAACTTGGAGCGTTTGCTTTCACTGATGATGGCGTAGGCGTGCAAGATGCAAGCATGATGTTAGCTGCAATGAAGCGTGCATCGAAATTAAATATGGCAGTTGTTGCACACTGTGAAGAGAACACACTTATTAATAAAGGATGTGTACATGAAGGGAAGTTTTCTGAGAAACACGGATTAAACGGTATCCCATCAGTATGTGAATCCGTACATATTGCCCGGGACATCTTACTTGCGGAAGCTGCAAATTGTCACTACCACGTATGTCACGTAAGTACAAAAGGATCTGTACGTGTAATCCGTGACGCGAAACGTGCTGGAATTAAGGTGACAGCAGAAGTAACACCGCATCACTTAGTATTATGTGAAGATGATATCCCATCGGCTGATCCTAACTTTAAAATGAATCCACCGCTTCGAGGAAAAGAAGATCATGCAGCGTTAATTGAAGGACTATTAGATGGAACAATTGATATGATCGCAACTGACCATGCACCGCATACTGCGGAAGAGAAAGCGCAAGGGATTGAAAGAGCACCGTTCGGAATTACTGGTTTTGAAACAGCATTCCCGCTTTTATATACAAACCTTGTGAAAAAAGGAATCATTACATTAGAGCAACTGATTCAATTCTTAACAGAAAAACCAGCTGACACATTCGGTTTAGAAGCAGGGCGCCTAACAGAAGGTAGAACAGCTGATATTACAATTATCGATTTAGAACAAGAAGAAGAAATTGATCCAACAACATTCTTATCAAAAGGAAAAAACACACCATTCGCAGGTTGGAAATGCCAAGGTTGGCCGGTTATGACAATCGTTGGTGGTAAGATCGCATGGCAAAAGGAGAGTGCATTAGTATGAAAAGACAACTTATCTTAGAAGATGGAACAGTATTAATTGGAAAAGGTTTCGGAGGAGAAATAGAAAAGTCAGGTGAGGTTGTATTTACAACTGGGATGACTGGATATCAAGAAACTTTATCTGATCCATCATACTGCGGTCAAATCGTAACATTTACGTATCCATTAATCGGAAACTACGGCATTAACCGTGATGATTTTGAATCAATTCACCCATCTGTAAATGGTTTAATCGTAAACGAAATTTGTGATCACCCATCAAACTTCCGTAATGAAATTTCGCTAAATGATTACTTGAAAGAAAGAAATATCCCAGGATTAGCAGGAATTGATACGAGAAAATTAACAAGAAAAATTCGTCAATATGGAACTTTACGCGGACGTCTTTGCAATATGGATGTGGATGTAGAGGACATCGTTAGCCAATTGAAAGCAACTGTCTTTACAGATCATGTGAAACGCGTATCAACAAAAGATCCATATCCAAGTCCAGGCCGTGGACACCGAGTTGTACTTGTAGACTTCGGAATGAAACATGGTATTTTACGAGAATTAAATAAGCGTGATTGTGATGTAATTGTTGTACCTTACAATACAACAGCAGAAGAAATTCTACGCCTTAGCCCAGATGGAATTATGTTAAGTAATGGACCTGGGGACCCAAAAGATGTACCAGAAGCAATTGAAATGTTAAAAGACATTATTGGTAAAGTTCCTTTATTCGGGATTTGCCTAGGACATCAATTGTTCGCCCTGGCATCTGGTGCGAATACAAGTAAGTTAAAATTCGGTCACCGTGGTTTAAATCATCCAGTAAAAAATCTTGCAACTGGAAAAGTAGCAATTACATCTCAAAACCATGGTTACGCAGTAGAAGAAGAATCAGTTGGAAATACAGAACTGGAAATTACACATGTTGCTTTAAATGATGGAACAGTAGAAGGTCTTCGTCATACGAAGTTCCCGGCATTTACAGTGCAATACCATCCAGAAGCTTCTGCAGGACCAGAAGATGCAAATGATTTATTCGAAGATTTCTTAGCAATGATTGAAAACTTCAAGAAAGAAGGGGAAGAGTTATGCCAAAACGCCTAGACATTAACACAATTTTAGTAATCGGATCAGGACCAATTGTAATTGGGCAAGCAGCAGAGTTTGATTACTCTGGTACACAAGCTTGTCAATCTCTTAGAGAAGAAGGTTACAAAGTAATCCTTGTTAACTCTAACCCAGCAACAATTATGACAGATACTGCAACAGCAGATAAAGTATATATAGAACCATTAACATTAGAATTCGTAAGCCGTATCATTCGTAAAGAACGTCCAGATGCACTCCTACCAACATTAGGTGGTCAAACAGGCCTAAACATGGCTGTTGAACTTGCGAAATCAGGCATACTTGAAGAGTGCGGAGTTGAAATTTTAGGAACAAAATTATCAGCAATCGAGCAAGCTGAGGATCGTGATTTATTCCGTACATTAATGCAGGAATTAAATGAACCAATTCCATCTAGCACGATTATTCATACGCTGGAAGAAGCACATGAATTTGTAAAAGAAATTGGTTATCCAGTTATTGTTCGCCCAGCATTTACAATGGGGGGAACAGGTGGCGGAATCTGTAATAATGAAGAAGAACTAATTGAAATCGTATCAGGTGGATTAAAACACAGCCCAGTAACACAATGTTTATTAGAAAAGAGTATTGCCGGTTGTAAGGAAATTGAATATGAAGTAATGCGTGATTCGAATGATAACGCGATTGTAGTATGTAACATGGAAAATATCGATCCGGTTGGGGTTCACACAGGTGATTCTATCGTTGTAGCACCGAGCCAAACATTAAGTGACCGTGAATATCAAATGTTACGAAACACTTCATTAAGAATTATTCGTGCATTAGGAATTGAAGGTGGATGTAACGTTCAGCTTGCACTTGATCCACATAGCTTCCAATACTATGTAATCGAAGTAAACCCGCGTGTGAGTCGTTCGTCTGCACTAGCATCTAAAGCAACTGGATATCCAATTGCGAAGCTAGCGGCGAAAATTGCAGTCGGTTTAACATTAGATGAAATTATAAACCCAGTAACACAAAAAACATACGCTTGCTTCGAGCCAGCATTAGACTATGTTGTTTCAAAAATTCCACGTTGGCCATTTGATAAGTTTGAATCAGCAAACAGAACACTTGGTACACAAATGAAGGCAACTGGTGAAGTTATGTCAATCGGACGTAACTTAGAACAATCATTATTAAAAGCGATTCGTTCTTTAGAG
This sequence comes from Bacillus cereus group sp. BfR-BA-01523, assembly GCF_022662615.1. Classification (NCBI taxonomy): domain Bacteria; kingdom Bacillati; phylum Bacillota; class Bacilli; order Caryophanales; family Bacillaceae; genus Bacillus; species Bacillus cereus group sp. BfR-BA-01523. The sequence goes on along the minus strand of NZ_JAKUDX010000003.1, from coordinate 195,266 downwards.
CTTGGCGTTTATCACCTAGAGTTAGACCACTTAAAAGAGCTTGATAAAGAAACGATGAAAAAGCGTATTATAAAAGCTGATGACGAGCGTCTGTTCGTTGTAGCAGAAGCAATCCGTCAAGGTGTAACGAAAGAAGAAATCAACGAATGGTGTGAAATGGACTTCTTCTTCTTACAAAAAGTTGAAAATATCGTAAACATGGAACGCGAAGTAAAAGCGAATGTAGGAAATATGGAAGTGTTACAATCTGCGAAAGAAATGGGCTTCAGTGACCATTACATCGCCAATGCTTGGAACAAAACAGAGCGTGAAATTTACGATATGCGTAAAGAAAGCAATATGACTCCTGTTTATAAGATGGTAGATACTTGTGCGGCAGAGTTTGAATCTGCAACACCATACTACTACAGCACATATGGTGACGAGAATGAATCGATTGTAACAGATCGTAAGAGTGTAGTTGTACTAGGATCTGGTCCAATCCGTATTGGTCAAGGTGTTGAGTTTGATTATGCAACAGTTCACTCGGTATGGGCAATAAAAGAAGCTGGATATGAGGCAATCATTGTTAATAACAACCCAGAAACAGTTTCAACAGACTTCAGTATTTCTGACAAATTATACTTTGAACCATTAACAATCGAAGATGTAATGCACATTATCGATTTAGAAAAGCCAGAAGGTGTTATCGTCCAATTCGGCGGACAAACGGCAATTAACTTAGCGGCTAAATTAGAAGCACATGGTGTGAAAATCTTAGGAACATCACTTGAAGATTTAGACCGTGCAGAAGATCGTGATAAGTTTGAAGCAGCTTTAACAAAGCTTGGTATCCCGCAACCAGTTGGTAAAACAGCAACGACTGTAGAGCAAGCAGTAGCGATCGCTGACAAAATTGGTTACCCAGTATTAGTAAGACCATCTTACGTACTAGGTGGACGTGCGATGGAAATCGTATATCGTCAAGAAGAATTACTGCACTACATGAAAAATGCGGTTAAAGTTCACGCAGATCACCCAGTATTAATCGACCGTTATATGGTTGGTAAAGAAATTGAAGTAGATGCAATTTCAGACGGTGAGAATGTATTCATTCCAGGTATTATGGAACATATCGAACGCGCTGGAGTTCACTCTGGGGATTCAATTGGAGTATATCCACCACAGAGCTTATCTGAAAAACTAAAAGAACAAATTATTGAACATACAATTGGGCTTGGAAAAGGTTTAAACATTGTTGGATTACTAAACATTCAGTTTGTAGTATTCAAAGATGAAGTGTATGTAATTGAAGTAAATCCACGTGCGAGCCGTACAGTACCATTCTTAAGTAAAATTACAGGCGTACCGATGGCAAATATCGCAACGAAAGTTATTTTAGGTCAAAACCTTGTAGAACAAGGATATGGAACTGGCTATCACCCAGAAGAGAAGGAAGTGTATGTAAAAGCACCGGTATTCTCATTTGCGAAACTACGCTCAGTTGATACAACATTAGGGCCTGAAATGAAATCAACAGGGGAAGTAATGGGGAAAGATTTAACGCTTGAAAAAGCATTATATAAAGGACTTGTTGCTTCAGGAATTAACATTCCAACGCACGGATCAGTAATCATCACTGTAGCGGATAAAGATAAAGAAGAAGCGCTGGAAATTGCAAAACGCTTCCATGAAATCGGCTATAACTTATTAGCAACAGCAGGAACAGCACAATCGCTAACAGAACAAAACATTCCGGTGCAAGTTGTAAACAAAATTGATTCTGAAGACTACAACTTACTTGATATTATCCGTCAAGGGAAAGCGCAGTTTGTAATCAATACATTAACAAAAGGAAAACAACCAGCGCGTGATGGTTTCCGCATTCGCCGTGAATCAGTAGAAAATGGTGTGGCTTGCTTAACATCACTTGATACAACGAGAGCAATCTTGAGAGTATTAGAATCTATGACATTCTCAGCTCATTCAATGAAAGAAATTACGCAAACGAAGCGTCACGAGGTGGTACATGCATGATGCAAAAGCAAAATATGATCGTCGTTAACCAAAAAGAAATCGCAAAAAACATTTACGAATTAGTGCTTCAAGGGGATTTAGTGCAGCAAATGAACGATCCAGGACAGTTTGTACACATTAAGGTAGCAGAGGGCATTACGCCCCTTCTGCGCCGCCCAATTAGTATTTGTAATGTCGATCAAGACAAGAACGAATTTACAATGCTATATCGTGCGGAAGGACAAGGAACAAAAACATTAGCGAAAAGAAAACAAGGTGAACTTGTAGATGTGTTAGGACCACTTGGTCATGGATTTCCTGTAGAAGAAGCGGAATCTGGACAAACGGCTCTATTAGTTGGTGGGGGAATTGGTGTACCACCACTATATGAATTGTCACAGCGTCTTGTAGCAAAAGGAGTACGCGTTATTCACATCTTAGGTTTCCAAACGAAAGATGTTGTCTTCTATGAAGAGAAATTCGCAGAACTTGGTGATACGTATGTTGCAACAGTTGATGGTACAAATGGTACAAAAGGGTTTGTAACAGATGTAATCGATAGCTATGGAATTGACTTTGACATTCTCTACTCATGTGGACCTTTAGCGATGCTTCGTGCATTAGAAGGACGCTATAAGGAGAGAAAAGCCTACATTTCATTAGAAGAACGTATGGGCTGTGGTATCGGAGCATGTTTCGCATGTGTATGCCATTTGCAAGCGGATCCGAGTGGACATTCTTACAAGAAGGTGTGTAGCGACGGACCAGTATTTCCAATCGGGGAGGTTGTACTATGAACAGATTGCAAGTTGAATTACCAGGGTTATCATTAAAAAATCCAATCATCCCAGCATCTGGTTGCTTCGGATTTGGTCGTGAGTATGCACAGTTCTATGATTTAAGTGTACTTGGATCAATTATGATTAAAGCGACAACAGAACAACCTCGTTATGGAAACCCAACGCCTCGTGTTGCTGAAACACCAGGCGGAATGCTAAATGCAATCGGGCTTCAAAATCCTGGATTAGAAAAGGTAATGAATTCTGAATTACCTTTTCTCGAGCAATTTGATCTTCCGATTATTGCAAACGTTGCGGGTTCACAAGCTGAGGATTACGTAGCGGTTGCGAAGGCGATTTCAAAGGCACCTAATGTTCATGCGCTAGAATTAAATATTTCTTGTCCAAACGTAAAAACGGGTGGTATCGCTTTTGGTACAAATCCTGAAATTGCTGCTGATTTAACGAAGCGAGTAAAAGAGGTTTCTGAAGTACCGGTATATGTGAAATTGTCACCGAACGTGGCAAACATTGTGGAAATTGCAAAAGCAATTGAAAATGCGGGTGCGGACGGTTTAACGATGATTAATACATTGCTTGGTATGCGTCTAGATTTAAAAACTGCAAAACCAATTTTAGCAAACCGTACGGGCGGACTATCCGGGCCTGCGATTAAGCCAGTAGCAATTCGTATGGTACATGAAGTAAGTCAAGCTGTTAACATTCCGATCATCGGAATGGGTGGTATTGAAACAGCGGAAGATGTAATTGAATTCTTCTATGCGGGCGCAAGCGCGGTTGCAGTTGGAACGGCGAACTTTATCGATCCGTTCGTATGTCCGACAATTATTGAAGAATTACCAGCATTACTAGATGAATTAGGATTTGATCATATTTCGGAATGTCAAGGAAGGAGCTGGAAGCAAACATGTCACAGTCGTTAATCGTTGCACTAGATTTTCCAGGGAAACAAGAGGTAGAACAATTCTTACACCACTTTGAAGGGGAAGAGTTATTTGTCAAAGTTGGTATGGAGTTGTTTTACAAAGAAGGTCCTGCAATTATTACGTACTTAAAAGAAAAAGGACATAAAATCTTCCTAGATTTAAAACTTCATGATATTCCGAATACGGTAAAAAGCGCTATGCGTAGCCTAGCTAGTCTAGATGTAGATATGGTAAATGTTCATGCTGCTGGGGGAAGCAGTATGATGAAAGCTGCGATTGAGGGATTAGAGGAAGGTAAGCAAGAAGGAAAAGAGAGACCGATTTGTATTGCCGTTACACAATTAACAAGCACTTCGGAAGCTATGATGAAAAAAGAGATTGGCATTGAGAAAACGTTAGAAGAAGCGGTTGCTCATTATGCAAAATTAACGAAAGAAAGTGGACTTGATGGAGTTGTTTGTTCAACACTTGAAGTACCAAAATTACGTGAAGTATGCGGAAATGAATTTGTAACAGTAACACCAGGGATTCGTCTTGCAAGCGATGATGTAAATGACCAAGTGCGCGTAGCAACACCGAAACGTGCGAGGGAACTTGGTTCAAGCTACATCGTAGTTGGACGTAGTATTACAAAAGCAGAAAATCCGCTTGAAGCGTATAAAACAGTAAAACAACAGTGGGAAGGTGTAACAGTATGAAAAAAGAAATCGCATCGCATTTATTAGAAATTGGAGCAGTATTTTTACAACCGAATGACCCATTTACTTGGTCTTCTGGTATAAAATCACCAATTTATTGTGATAATCGTTTAACTTTATCTTATCCAAAAGTACGCCAAGCGATTGCAGCTGGATTAGAAGAGTTAATTAAAGAGCACTTCCCAACTGTAGAAGTTATTGCAGGAACAGCAACTGCTGGTATTGCGCACGCTGCATGGGTAAGCGATCGTATGGATTTACCAATGTGCTACGTGCGTAGTAAAGCAAAAGGTCACGGTAAAGGGAACCAAATCGAAGGAAAAGCTGAAAAAGGTCAAAAAGTAGTAGTAGTGGAAGACTTAATTTCAACTGGCGGTAGTGCAATTACATGTGTAGAAGCACTTCGCGAAGCTGGCTGTGAAGTATTAGGAATCGTATCAATCTTCACATACGAGCTTGAGTCAGGAAAAGAGAAACTAGAAGTAGCAAACGTAGCATCATATTCTTTAAGTGATTACAGTGCATTAACTGAAGTTGCAGCAGAAAAAGGTATGATCGGACAAGCTGAAACGAAAAAATTACAAGAGTGGCGTAAAAATCCAGCAAATGAAGCTTGGATCACAGCGTAATACGAAAAAAGACGATCGCGGGGGAACGCGGTCGTCTTTTTTATATCATTGCTAAAATTGTATGTAAAGTTCCATCGATATCAAAGAAAATCATAGTACAATCTCCTCACTAATAACTACTTATTGTTTTCTGCAACTTCATATCCTCTCACAAACAATAGAGTCATATAAGAAATAATAAATGAGAAGATACTATACATACCGACCCAAAAGAAAAACTTTGGAGGGAAGGCGATAGCACCTACTATTAAAAAACTAGCAAACGTTACAATTGGCATTACATAGTACGTTCTCGTTCTACGTGTTCCAATAACAGAAACGATAAAGATAAGTAATGGACAAATTAATAAGACAAAAATCAATTCATTCATAGTTATGTCCCCTTTTCTAATTGAAGTAATCTGTTTCTCGTAAACGTTTTGAAATAAATACTCTCATAATATAATTTCGCTATGTAATAAATAAACCCTTTTGAAGGTTAGTATATTTCAATATTTAACCTAAAAAGGCGTAAGCAAGTATTATCTTGCTTACGTTACAGGATAAACATCACAACGATAGTGGTGACGATTAAGCCGATAATAACTGGCAAAAAATTTCGGCGTGCGAGTTCAAATGGATCTACTTTACAAATAGCAGCGGCTTCACAAGCTGATGTGGTTATGGGAACAAATAGCGCTATTCGTGAGGCAACAATCTTTTTATTTATTGGAAATGAGTTGCTATCACTGTTAGAAAATGCTGGTCGTATGGGAATCCCTTTACCTTCAGCATTAACGAATGCATTTGAAATTTTAGATTAGTATAATGATATTTGTGTAAAATAAAATCTACTTAATTGTAAATAAAGCCTATGTATATGTGAAATAAAGAAGAGCCGTCCTGTTGGGCGGCTTTTTTCTTATTGATTCTCCTAATGTTTCCTTATTCATATTTAAATCTCGATCTCTCTAAGTTTAAAAATTTTTCAAACCTATTTATCAGATCTTCTTTCGTAGTTGGGACTTCTTGAGGCATATAATTAACAAAACTCACCATATCTTCTGGGTAGTGATGATTTCCATAAAACTCTGCAATTTCATTTAATAATTCATTATCTTCTTTACATCTTTCTTTTATTTCAGATAAACAAACAAATCTTAGTTTTCTATTCTCCTCTACTAACATTGTGCTTTCTTCATCTAATTGAGGAAAATAATTAGTTTTTATTTCTAACATCACCTTATCTAAATCTTCACTAGATACTCCCCATGCAAGTTCACTAACAAACTCACTTTCATCACCAATATCCATCAATTCTACCGCATAATCGGAAATGACGTCTTTATTAAAATAATTTTCTTGGATGCCTATAAAAATAGTTTTCCAGTCATACTTAATATGTTTATTTTTTAAATCTTTTAAGTTCATATTATTTACCTCTTACTTTTTTGGAATTTGATTTGGCTTACCCGTCATAACACCATTTTCAATGAATCTCCTGTGGCTCACATCACCATTGGGCTCAACAATCCATTCAAAAACACCTTTATTACCATTGTTACTTCCTGTTATTTGATATAATTCCCTTTTAATACGGTCCCCTCCTACTAGTGGAAACTCCTCCGCAAATCTTGAATAATTATCAATAACATCAGAAAAACCATGTTCCTTTGATACATGAGGGAACTCTTTTTCTATAAAAGGTTTCCCTTTTTCATCTCTTCCCCAAACTGGTTTTACATTATCAACCTTTTTTCCACTTCCAACTCGTTTTCCATCTATAACAGGTCCTTTAAGTTCTTCAATTACTCTAAGATTAGCTCCGCTGTTTGTCCCAGCAGTGACTTTTTTAGCTGTATTTGCAGCCTCAGTAGCCTTAGCAGTCATTTTAACTCCTTTTCCTACTTTAGCTATCTTTCCAAAGGGTGTAAGGCCGGCTACAGCCATGACACCTGCCCCAGCACGCTCCCACCCCGAAAGTTTTTCGCCAGTAGATGGATCAATACCATCCCAAACACGACGAACATCATATTCACCACTTATTTCACCAGCAATATCTCTAGCTAATTTTTTACCATCAAAGCCATTCTCTTCAGAAGAAGGTTTACCACACATTGCACCTTCTTCCATTGTAACATCTTGATTATCTGTATTGCGGAATTTTTCGGCAATTCGTTTCAGATCTTCTTCCACTTGTATAATTGAATTGATAGATGTAAAAGCTTTTGGTCTCGCTTCATTGAACATTTGAATGAACTGTTGATTAGAGGCACCAATCCATTGAAAACACAAATGATCAATTTCATTACATAAATTATTATGTATAGATTCTAATGCGATTCTGGTATTACTTGCACGATTAGCAACTTCTTCTAGCATTTCAGGTGTCACTTTGATTTGAACCATTTCTTTCCTCCCTTTTCCCAATTAAAATTATGAGATAAAAAGAAAAAAATGTAAACACAGAAATTTTAGACTAGTATAGTAATATTTATATAAAATAAAATTTGCTTAATTGTAAATAAAGCCTATGTATATGTGAAAGAAGAGCCGTCCTGTCGGGCGGCTTTTTTTATTTATATGTAATTAAAATTTACTTTTAGATAATGCTTTTAATATAGGTTTAAAGATTTTACTCAATAAACGAAATGCGTGGAAGATTGAACGAATGACTTTCATAAAGGTAGAATCTCTCCTTATTTTAAACACCTACTTTTTGTGTACTAGTTACACTTTTACTGTAGATCAGATATCTTTCTAACTTCTTTTTCCTTCGCTTTAAATTCTCTTTTATATTGCTTGAAATCCTGTTTATCTACTCTGAACGTTTCCCCAGTGGCAACATTTTTTACTAAATATGTTTTAAATGCAAATTCCCTTAATAAAAAATACACCAAAAATAATAGCAAAGATATCCCAAGTGTTGGTAATAGCTCAGTAATGGCGTAAATGAAACTTTGAAAAATACCGCTAATAGCAAGAGGGAGAGAACTTGTAGCGGTTAATGCTAATAAAAAGATAAAAACAATACAAATAATTGTCGTATCTTTTCGAAGAATAAAAAAGGTAATAATAGCGAGTAAACAAAGAATATAGAGAGCATGTAAAAGCGTTAATTCAACTCCCATAACATTCACATCCTTTAGGCATTCGTGTAGTTCATTGTATGAAAGCGGTGAAGGTATGTGAGTATAGGAAAAAGAAAAAAGTGAAATTTCATGTACTGTAATGGTAAGAATAATAAATGGATGTTACAATACAATTAATCCTAAAAATGGAATTAAAGGAGGACTTATGCGCAAAAAAATTGGATTTTGGGGATTCATCATATCTTGTAGTCTATTAATCATTTTAAATCTGTTTACAAGCAATGAATGGATAAGTATCATACCTGTTTTCGGGTTTGTATTTATACTTTTATATAACTGGGATGATATGAAACAATATAGTAAGAAAAGTATCGGGATTATGATAGGTATCACTGTTGTTTGCTCATTTTTCGTAGGGTTTCTTTTAATAGAAGGGCAGAAACAAATGGAGAAAATGTCTATTTTTCAAGAATGGATGTCTTCTGCAAAAGGTCTTTATATTGTACTTGTAGTTGTTATTTTTCTAAGAATTGTTATAAGCATAGCAAGTTACATATTAAAGGAGAAGTAGAATGGGGGAGTACGAATGAGAGAGAAAATAGGGTATTTTGGTGTGCTCGTTTGTTTACTATTATCAGTTATTTCAGGGCAATTTCTTAAAAGTGAATGGGTACCAGTTATATTAAGTATAGGAGTATTGATTTTTGCTCCTATGTATCGCTGGAATGAATGGAAAGCATATAGCCGAAAAAAGAAAATTGTTTTCAGTATCGAGTTTGTTATTATAATTAGCACGATTCCGTTTTTGTTATTGAAAGGAAATGAGATAATAGATGGAATTGTAATGTTTCAAGGGTGGTTGTTTATTGCGAAATTGCTATATTTAATATGCATTTTAATGTCGGTAGCGGTAGTCGCTAAAAAAGTAAATGAAAAGTTATTCGTTAATGAATAAAAGAAAATGCCACCTTATTCGGTGGCATTTTCTCATTTTACTGAATGTGCTTTTTGCATCTTTTTAATTAAACGAATTTGTCCGCGATGATTGATTTCATCTTCAAATACGTGAAACCATTTAAAGTAGTTATTTGCTGGTTTGTCATGCCAAAAGTCTGTCGTTTTAAATAGCCATTCATCAGGTAAAGATTGAAAAGTTTCAATCGTTTTGGAACGTACTTCTTGTAATGTGTTTATGTAAAATTCTATTGGGTTTCCTTTTATTTTCTTGCGTCCAAGATTTCCTAACTCAATAGCAGGTAACCAGCGTTCTAATTCAGCCTCCGTTGGTTCACGATCTTCAAAAGTATGAATTTGGTAGTAAAATTCAATAGCAGCCATATGGTACAATAACATGCCAATTGAATTTGCTTCCTCATCATATAAATAATCAAGTTCTTCAATTGTTAAGCCCTCGACAGCCTGCATTGTTGTATAGCGAGCGTAATTCATCATGGAAACAAGTTTTGAAAATTCAGGCTGTAAACCATCTATTTTATCGATTACAAAGTTCAATTAAAATTCCCCCTCTTTAAACAATTACTCCAGAGAAGGAATTCTATGTGTAAAGAAAAACTCCTGTTAAAAAGCACATGATTTTTAACAAGGAATAACTATTAGTTCCCGATTCGCTTTTGTAATAACTTCATATCCGTCTTTTGTAATGACGATATCGTCTTCAATTCTACAACCGCCCCAGTTCGGAATGTAAATACCAGGTTCAACGGTAACAACCATACCTTCTTCTAAAGTAGCCTTACTTTCTTGGGATAGGCGAAGAGGTTCATGTATTTCTAACCCAAGACCATGACCAGTAGAGTGTCCAAAATATTGACCGTATCCATGTTCTATAATGTAATCTCTCGTTATATCATCGATACTTTTCGCAGTTTCTCCAGGCTTAATTGCTTCAGTTCCACGTTTTAATGCTTCTCGTACAACGTTGTATATCTTTTTGAATTCTTCTGATGGTTCCCCGATTGCTACAGTACGTGTTATATCGGAACAATATCCGTCGTAAAGTGCACCGAAATCTAATGTAACAACGTCGCCTCGTTCGATTATTTTATTTGATGCAACTCCATGGGGAAGTGAAGAGCGAACGCCAGAAGCTACAATAATTTGAAATGATGAGGATGTAGCCCCTTTTTTTCGCATGAAAAATTCTAATTCATCTCGGACATCAGTTTCACTTATTCCTGGTTTTAGAAATGTAAGGATGTGGTGAAATGCTTCGTCAGCAATATTAGCTGCAATTTTCATTGTTTCTATTTCAGGTGTGTCTTTAATAATACGAATATCCTCGATGATTTCGCACACTTGCACCATTTCCGCATGTATGTATTTTTGTAAGTTTTTATATTGTTGTAATGTCATGTTATTTTCTTCAATTCCAAGTTTTTGAATGTTTAATTTCGATACTTGATTTGCAACTTCTTTCTCTAAATTTCCTTTATGCATAACAATTTCAGCGTCTTTTATTTGTGATTTCGCTTGATCTACGTAGCGAAAATCGGTTATAAAAACCGCTTTATCCACAGAGATTAAGACGACGCCAGCGCTGCCTGTAAAGCCTGTTGCATATTGGCGATTTTCTTTTTTTGTAATAAGTAATCCGTCAATTTCATATTTTTGTAGTTGATTTTGGATTTTATTAATTCTTAAAGTCATGTTAATTTCCCCCTTTTCACAGTATTGAATAAAGCAAATAGCGTGCCAAAATGTATATTTGAAGAAAAGATAGTAGGAACTACATATATTTTAGGGGAGATAAAAAATTAGCCGGTTATTTGGGGGAGACGGTTTGTTCATAAAATCAGGATTACTTCAATAATCAGTGGGGGGATGAAAAAATATTGATTGGAGGTGCACTTTATATACATACTGTAAAAAAATTTATACAGATGTGAAATGACACTGTCAATTTTTTTGACAATATTGAAGGGAAGAAAGATGTTATGAATGAGTGAATGGATATATGAACTGAATTGAAACCGTATAAAAAATGCGTCGCTTGCAAGCAACGCATTTTTTAATATTTAAGCTTTTAATTTCATTACAGTATCAGCATCCGGTGTTACATATACGGTTTGCTGATTGTCGTACGTAACAAAGCCAAGTTTTGCGCCACTCGGTTTTTTGACATGACGTATTTTCGTGAAATCAACAGGTACAGAGCTAGACTCTTTTGCTTTACTGAAATAAGCGGCGATTTTTGCAGCCTCTAGTAAAGTTTCTTCAGCAGGTTCTAAAGAACGAATGACAACATGAGAGCCAGGTATGTCTTTCGTATGTAACCAAATTTCATCACGACGGGCAAATTTCGTTGTTAAATAATCATTTTGTTTATTGTTTTTACCGACGAAAATTTCTGTGCCATCACTAGCTAAATATTTGTCCAATACTGGTTTTGTCGGTTTTTTCTTTGTGTTTTTCTTCTTACGATTACGTACATAACCTTCTTCGGTCAGTTCTTCACGAATCTCTTCAATATCTTTTGAAGAAGCAACCTCCATTTGTTGAAGTAAGCTATCGAAATAAAGAATTTCTTCATTTGTTTTTACGATTTGTTCTTCTACAATAGCAACTGAATTTTTCGCTTTTTGGTACTTTTGGAAATAGCGTTGTGCATTTTCAGATGGTGTTTTTAAAGGGTTTAATGTGATTTTTACAGTCCCACCATTTTCGTCGTAATAGTTAACGACTTCTATCTCTTTATCACCTTTTTTCAAAGCGTACATATTGGCTGTAAGTAGCTCTCCAAATAGTTGATATTTATCTGCTTTTCCGGCATCTTGTAATGTTTTTTCTAGTTTAATTAGCTTCTTTTCGTTTTTTGTTTTTTCATTTTGCATAAAGCGTTCTAAATCGTGAGCTTGTTGTTTTACACGATCGCGCTCTGCTTTACCAAAGAAGAAACGATCTAATAATTCACTAACAGATGAAAATGTTTTTTCGTTTCCTTGTAAGTGAGAAAGAGGGAATAGGTAAAAGAACTCTTTTCCATTTGCTGTTATCATTGCTGGCACGTACTGATGTGTTAGCAAAGGTTTTTGCAAGCTGAAGAAAGCTTCAGATAATGCTTTTTCATTTGCCATACCTGCTTTTTTTACAACTTCTTTTGCAAATAATGGGGAAATTCCCATGAATGCTCCGACAAGTTGTTTGTCCATGTTGCCAGATAAAAAGTCTAGCGGTTTAATAAAATCATCTTCTGTTTCGATAAGAAGCGGATTAACTTTATGTTGTGCCGGTGGGGCAACATATTCAGCTCCAGCATATACAGTACGATGTCGGTTTACCGCTAAAGAAACGTGTTTTAAGCTATCTAAAATAACATTTGTTTTCGTATCTACTAAGATAATATTACTGTGTCGTCCCATTATTTCGATTACTAATGTTTTTACTGATTCGTCACCGATTTCATTGCGACTGCGGACTGTAATTTGAATAATACGTTCTAAGTCAATTTGTTCAATTTTTTCAATAAATCCACCTTCTAAATGTTTGCGAAGAAGCATACAAAACATCGGCGGTAGCGCTGGTGAATTGTAGTTTTGATTTGTTAAGTGCATACGCGCATATGTAGGGTGAGATGAAAGAATTAGCTTTTGGTTTTTTCCGTTTGCTCGAATATGTAATAAAACTTCATATTTTGAGGGTTGATATATTTTTGAAATTCTTCCTGTTTGAAGAGAATTTGCAATTTCATGTGTAATTGCTCTTGTAAATAATCCATCGAATGCCATGAATGAACACTCCTTTCTAACTAAAAGTTAATTATAGCATTTTTTTGGACGAGGCTGAATAAGCTTTCATTAGAGTATGTCTGGAATCAGGAGGTCGATGGCAGGATGAACTGGTATGAAATGCGAGCACATGAAGTGGAGGAAAGAACGAATACGAATGTGGAGGTAGGTCTTACAGAGCAAGAAGCAGAGGGCCGATTAAAGAAATTTGGTACAAATGAATTGCAAGAAGCAAAGCGGCCTTCTGCGCTTATGGTGTTTTTAGCGCAATTTAAAGATTTTATGGTACTTGTTTTATTTGGTGCTACAATTATTTCAGCTTTTTTAGGAGAGTATATTGATTCGATTGCAATTGTTGCAATTGTTATTATTAATGGTGTCCTCGGTTTCTTCCAAGAGAGGAAAGCTGAAAAATCGTTGGAAGCTTTAAAAGAATTGGCAGCTCCTCAAGTTACTGTACTAAGAAATGGGAAGTGGATAAAAGCGCCGTCAAAAGCGCTTGTACTAGGTGATATTATTAAATTTTCTAGTGGTGACCGTATTGGCGCGGATGTTCGCCTTGTGGAATCTTCAAGTTTATATATTGAAGAATCGGCTCTTACAGGAGAGTCATTGCCTGTACAAAAGAAGGTAGATGCGTTACAAGGTCAAGATGTTTCAATTGGTGATCAAAAAAACATGGCATTTATGGGGACGATGATAACGAGAGGTGCTGGAACAGGGGTAGTCGTAGCGACTGGAATGAATACAGCTATGGGGCAAATTGCAAATATGTTGCAAAATGCTGAGCAAATGGAAACGCCATTACAAAGAAGGTTAGAACAGCTTGGAAAAATTTTAATTATTGTTGCTCTTATATTGACGGCTCTTGTTGTACTAGCTGGTGTATATCAAGGGAATGAAGTGTATCACATGTTTTTGGCTGGGGTTTCGCTTGCTGTTGCAGCTATTCCAGAAGGATTGCCAGCTATCGTTACGGTTGCGCTATCACTTGGTGTACAGCGTATGATTAAAAAGAGGGCAATTGTGCGAAAGTTGCCAGCTGTAGAAACGTTAGGCTGTGCTTCTGTTATTTGCTCAGATAAAACAGGAACAATGACACAAAATAAAATGATGGTAACACATATGTGGTCAGGCGGAGAATTGTGGAAAGTAACAGGTCAAGGCTATGAGCCAACAGGTTCGTTTATGAAAGGTGAAGAAGTAATTGACCCTACTAAGACGAAATCACTGTATCAACTACTTACATTTGGCTGTTTATGTAATAATGCGAATGTCATTCAAAAGAAAAAGACGTATGTGTTAGATGGAGATCCAACAGAGGGAGCTCTCGTTGCTGCTGCAATGAAGGCGGGAATATCACGTGAAGCTCTTAAAGGAAAGTTTGAAGTCATTCGTGAATTTCCTTTTGATTCAACTAGAAAAATGATGAGCGTTATCGTTCGTGATCGTGAAGGTAAAAAATTTGTTATTACAAAAGGAGCACCAGATGTTCTTTTGCAGATGAGTCAAACAATTTTGTGGGGAAATAAGCAACAGCCTTTAAGTGAAATGTATCGAAAAGAAGTGCAGGCAGCGATTCATAGTTTAGGAAGTCAAGCTTTACGAACGATTGCAGTGGCATTTAAACCGTTAAAAGCTACAGATTCAATTGAACATGAAAGAGAAGTCGAGCAGGATTTTATGCTTGTTGGAATACAAGGAATGATAGATCCGCCAAGACTAGAAGTGGCGCAAGCGGTGAAAGAGTGTAAGGAAGCTGGTATTAGAACGGTAATGATTACGGGAGATCATAAAGTGACGGCAATGGCAATTGCGGAACAGCTAGGGGTTTTACCGGCGGGTGGACGCGTTGTTGAAGGTGTAGAACTTGCGAATATGGATGTAGAGGCATTAGAAGATATTGTAGAAGATACGTATGTATTCGCTCGTGTGTCTCCTGAGCATAAATTGAAAATCGTTAAGGCGCTACAAAATAAGGGACATATAGTAGCTATGACAGGTGATGGAGTGAACGATGCTCCAGCTATTAAAACAGCTGATATAGGGATTGCGATGGGAATTACAGGGACAGATGTTGCAAAAGAAGCTTCGTCACTTGTGTTGTTAGATGATAACTTTGCTACGATTAAATCGGCGATTAAAGAAGGTAGAAACATATATGAAAATATTCGGAAGTTTGTTCGGTATTTGTTAGCATCTAACGTTGGTGAAATTTTAGTTATGTTATTTGCGATGTTACTTGCACTGCCATTGCCGATGGTTCCAATTCAAATTTTATGGGTGAACTTAGTTACTGACGGTTTACCAGCGATGGCATTAGGTTTGGATAAGGCTGAAGGAGATGTGATGAAGAGAACACCACGCCATCCGAAAGAAGGGGTGTTTGCTAGAGGGCTTGCGTGGAAAATTATAAGTCGTGGTTTTCTAATCGGAGCAGTGACATTAGTAGCGTTTATTATTGCATTTAACCAGCATCCGAATGAATTGAAGTATGCACAAACGGTAGCCTTCGCAACATTAGTACTGGCTCAGCTTATTCATGTATTTGATTGTCGTAGTGAACATTCTATATTTCACCGCAACCCGTTTGGAAATATATATTTAGTAGGGGCGGTTATTATTTCTTTACTGTTAATGCTTGTAGTTATATATTATCCACCATTACAGCCGATTTTTAGCACAATGCCGATACAAGCACGAGATTGGTTGTTAATTGGAGGATTATCATCTATTCCGACCTTCTTATTAGTAGGATCCTTATTAACAAGAAAAAAGGAGAAAAAGAAAAAGCCGCTGTTATATAAGAAGGGATTAAACTTGAAATAGTCAATGATATGAAAATATGATATAATTTACAGAAGGTAGTAGAGCCTTGTCTCTATTGCCTTTTTCATTGAGTTATTTCATGGCTTGGATGTGATAAAGATGATTTGTAGTATGACAGGATTTGGAAGATCGAAGGTAGAAAACGATACTTTTCAAATAACAGTAGAAATGAAGTCGGTGAACCATCGTTTTTTAGAAATGAGTATTCGGCTTCCGAAGCAAATGATGGCGTTTGAAGACAAGATTCGTAAAATAATTGCAAAGCAAGTTCGCCGTGGACGTATTGAAGTGTCTATTAGTATAACAGGTGAAGGGCTTGTTGAAAGAAAATTAACTGTGAATTGGGAACTTCTCAAGCAGTACCAATCCATTATGGAAGATATAAAAGGGAAATTTCAATTACAAGATTCTATTACACTCGGGCAACTAATGGGAATGCCAGAAGTAACGGCAGTTGAAGAAATAGAAAATGTAAATGAACAATTTGAAACCGGTTTATATGAAGCTGTTCGCCAAGCTGCTCATATGTTGAAAACGATGAGAGATGGCGAAGGAGAACGATTACATAAAGATATAGCATATCGTTTGCAAGAGATTCATAATTGTGTAAATGCAATTATTCCACATGCACCAATTGTTACACAAAAATATCGTGAACGATTAGAAAATCGCTTAAAAGAATTACATAATCAAGATTTAGATGAACAACGATTGTTGACAGAAGTAGCAATATTTGCAGAGCGTTCAGATATTCACGAAGAATTAGTTCGATTACAAAGTCATTTAGATCAATTTCGTGAAGCACTGCAAATTACAGAGCCTGTTGGAAGGAAAATGGACTTCATCGTGCAAGAGATGCATAGGGAAGTTAATACGATAGGTTCTAAGGCAAATGACTTAACAATTTCAAAATATGTCGTAGAAATGAAAAATAACCTTGAAAAAATTCGTGAACAAGTACAAAATATTGAGTAGCTTTCAAAAAATATATAAAGTTATACGTGGTGGAGAAATCGGATAGACTTACTAGGAGGCGCAAACTATGGCCATGCGGTTTTTAAATATTGGATACGGAAATATTGTATCTGCTCATCGAATTATTGCTATTGTAAGTCCGGAGTCAGCTCCTATTAAACGGACAGTACAGGAAGCGCGTGAACATAATGCTTTGCTTGATGCTACGTATGGGAGAAAAACAAGGGCGGTTATTGTTATGGATGATGGGCATGTAGTATTAAGTCCAATTCAGCCAGAGACGATTGCACATCGTTTGAATAATAAAGAAGATTTAAGTGAGGAAGGGTAGGTTTTACATATTTATGAGAAGTAGAAGAGGATTGCTCATCGTTCTTTCGGGACCTTCTGGTGTCGGGAAAGGAACGGTTCGAAAAGAGCTGTTTAGCCATGAAGACACACGTTTTCAGTACTCTATTTCAGTAACGACACGTAAACCGCGTGAAGGTGAAGTAGATGGTGTGGATTATTTCTTTAAAGAGAGAGAAGAATTTGAAGAAATGATTCGTAATGAAAAGTTACTTGAATGGGCTGAGTTCGTTGGTAATTATTACGGAACACCGATTGATTATGTTGAAAAAACGTTACAAGAAGGAAAAGATGTGTTCTTAGAAATTGAAGTGCAAGGAGCAATTCAAGTTAAGAAAGCCTTCCCAGCAGGTGTATTTATTTTCTTAGCACCTCCAAGTTTATCTGAACTAAAGAACCGAATTGTCGGCCGTGGTACAGAAACTGAAGATGTTATTGAAAATCGTTTAACTGTAGCGAAAGAAGAAATCGAAATGATGGACGCTTATGACTATGTTGTAGAAAACGATCAAGTTGAATTAGCTTGCGACCGAATTAAAGCAATTGTGGTTGGTGAACATTGCCGCCGCGAAAGAGTGGCAAAATACTATAAAGAAATGACGGAGGGTCTATAATTATGTTAAATCCATCAATTGACTCATTATTAACAAAAATCGATTCTAAATATACACTTGTAACAGTAGCTGCAAAGCGTGCACGTGAAATGCAAATTGCTGACAATTGTGTTATTGAAAAGCCTGTTTCTCATAAATGTGTAGGTAAATCATTAGAAGAAATCGATGCAGAAGTATTAAAATATGTACCAAGCGATGACACAATAATTGATTAAGACATTCTTTTCGACAAATTAAAACATAGACTTTATAATTTTCTATGTAACGGTAACAACCTATTTACAAGTAGGTTGTTATTTTTTTACGATAGGGATGAAAAGGAATCGAAAAAGACGGAACGAAATACTGGTACTGACGAGCTGGAAATTCTATTTCAGTAGAATAAGTTTGAAAAAGAAAGAGGACGAGTCATATGCTAAAAGGGAAAAAGATACTTCTATGTGTAACAGGAGGCATTGCAGTTTTTAAAGCGGCTGCGTTAACAAGTAAATTGACACAAGCTGGCGCTCTTGTAAAAGTAATGATGAGTGAGTCGGCAATGAAGTTTGTTACGCCTCTTACATTTCAAGCACTTTCTCGCCATGATGTATATACGGATACGTTTGATGAGAGAGACTCCGCTGTTATTGCTCATATTGATTTAGCGGATTGGGCAGATGTTGTACTTGTTGCACCTGCTACAGCTAATTGCATTGGAAAGTTAGCTGGCGGTATTGCTGATGATATGATTACAACTACTTTGTTAGCTACTACAGCTCCAGTGTGGATTGCACCTGCTATGAATGTGCATATGTATGAAAATAAAATTGTTCAAAAAAACATGATGACGTTAAAAACATTAGGATATACATTTATTGAGCCTGGGGAAGGTTTTTTAGCATGTGGTTATGTAGCAAAAGGAAGACTGGAAGAACCTGAAGCAATTATTGGACGATTAGAAGAGGCTTTCTCGGAACAACAACCATTGCAAGGAAAACGAATATTAATAACAGCTGGACCGACACGTGAAAAGATTGATCCGGTTCGTTTTATGACGAATTTTTCTTCTGGAAAGATGGGGTATGCGATCGCAGAAGTTGCAGCAAGCTTAGGTGCTGATGTCATACTTGTGTCAGGACCGACAGCATTAGAGTCACCATTACATGTCACAACAATACAAGTAGAATCTGCACAAGATATGTTAGAGGCAGTCCTTCAGCATTATCAGAGTGTGGATGTTGTCATCAAAACAGCAGCCGTTGCAGATTACCGTCCGAAATATGTTCATGATAATAAAATGAAAAAGAAAAATGGCGATGCTGTAATTGAATTAGAAAGAACAGTGGATATTTTAAAAACGTTAGGTGAGAAGAAGGACCGACAGTTACTTATCGGTTTCGCAGCTGAAACGACAAACATAGAGGAATACGCAACGAGAAAATTACGTGAGAAAAATGCAAATATGATTGTTGCGAATGACGTGAAAGCGCAAGGAGCTGGGTTTGGTACGGATACAAATATTGTGACAATGTATAGAAAAGATGGAGAAATCATTGAGCTGCCACTTTTAACGAAGAAAGAAGTGGCTCGTGAAATATTAAAGCAAATAGAAATGATGTTAGAAGATGATTATGTATGAAGTTTGCAAGTGTAATTGTTGATGTACCTGCACGTCAAACAGATCGACCGTTTGATTATATTATCCCTAAAAAATGGGAAGATATCGTGCAAACAGGAATGCGTGTAGTAGTCCCATTCGGTCCGAGGAAATTGCAAGGTTTTATTATTGGCATAAAGGATTCGGTTGAACTAGAAAGTAAAAAGTTAAAAGCGTTGTATGAAATATTAGATGTCACTCCGGTTTTAAATGATGAATTATTAAAACTTGGGTATTGGCTTACAAGTGAAACGTTATGTTATATGATTTCAGCTTTTCAGGTGATGCTTCCGACGGCGATTAAAGCAACATATAAAAAGCGTCTGCAACTTCGTAACCGAGAAGAAGTAGCACCAGAAATTCTTTCTTTATTTCAAGGGAAGGAAACGATAGATTGGGAAGTTATCGAAGCACAGCCGCACCTATATCGCACTATTCAACAAGAAATTAAAAATGGTACGACTGAAGTGGTTTATCAAGTAAAGGATAAAGTGCAGAAGAAGAAACAAAGAGTAGTTCAACCGGAGTTGCCGGCAGATAAATTGGAATTAGCAGCATTTGAACTGAAAAGTAAAAAACAACAAGATGTACTCTATTATTTTGTAGAAAACTACAAAAGTGTACCGTTAAAAAATTTAACAGAAGAATTACAAATAACAGATGCTCCAATAAAAGCACTTGTTAAAAAGGGTCTAATCTCAGAAAAGTATGTAGAGGTATACCGGAGTCCGTATGACGATGATGATTTTGAACAAACGAAACCATTTCCGCTTACTGAGGAACAAAAACAAGTAATTACACCGATTTTGTCATCAATTACAAATGAAACTTACAATCCATTTTTACTATATGGTGTTACAGGAAGTGGTAAGACTGAAGTATATTTACAATCTATAGCAGCGGTGCTCGAGAAAGGAAAAGAAGCAATTGTGCTTGTTCCTGAAATTGCGCTAACGCCCCAGATGGTAGATCGCTTTAAAGGTAGGTTCGGTTCGCAAGTTGCAGTTCTTCACAGTGCGCTTTCTGTTGGCGAGAAATATGATGAATGGCGAAAGATATTAAGAAAAGAAGTGAAAGTTGTAGTTGGTGCGCGTTCAGCTATTTTTGCTCCATTCGAAAATTTAGGAATCATTATTATTGATGAAGAGCATGAATCAAGTTATAAGCAAGAGGATAACCCAAAGTATCATGCAAGAGATGTAGCAGTGTGGAGAGGACAATATCATAAGTGTCCAATCGTTCTCGGAAGTGCAACGCCGACACTTGAATCGTTTGCTAGAGCGAAAAAAGGTGTCTATGGGTTGCTTACAATGGAAAAACGTATGAACAAGCAAGCTTTGCCGACTGTAGAAATTGTTGATATGCGTGAAGAGCTTCGTGATGGAAATCGCTCAATGTTTTCAAAGGCACTGCATGAAAAAATAGCAGATCGATTAGAAAAGAAAGAACAAATGGTTCTCTTTTTAAATAGAAGGGGTCATTCTACGTTTGTGATGTGTCGTGATTGTGGGTATGTCGTACAATGTCCGCATTGTGATATTTCGTTGACATATCACAAAATGAACCATCGTTTAAAGTGTCATTATTGTAGTCATGAGGAAAATATGCCAACGGAGTGTCCTGCTTGTAATAGTACGTATATTCGTTTCTTTGGTACAGGGACGCAAAAGGTTGAAGAAGAAATCACAAAACTATTCCCTGAGGCGCGGGTCATTCGAATGGATGTGGATACAACAAGCCGTAAAGGAATGCATGAAAAATTATTAAAGGCGTTTGGTGAAGAGAAAGCAGATATATTACTTGGAACACAAATGATTGCAAAAGGGCTTGATTTTCCGAAGGTGACGCTTGTTGGCGTTTTAACGGCCGATACGATGCTTCATCTACCTGATTTTCGGGCGAGTGAAAAGACGTATCAGCTATTGACACAAGTAAGTGGACGTGCAGGAAGACATGAATTGCCAGGTGAAGTTGTAATTCAAACGTATACGCCTGAACATTACAGTGTAGAATTAGCAAAGAATCAACAATATGATGTATTTTATGAGCACGAAATGAAAATGAGGCAAATGAGACAATATCCGCCATATTACTACGTTGTACTTGTAACTGTATCTCATCCGGAGTTATTAAAGGCAGTCCAAGTGACGGAAAAAATTGTCGGTCATTTACGAACGCATTGTTCAAGGCAAACAATGGTGTTAGGGCCGGTTGCTTCAGCAATTCCAAGGATAAAAGATAGATATCGTTACCAATGCATGATAAAATACAAACGGGAACCAAACTTAAAGAACGTGCTCAAAATGGTAAATGAACATTATCAAGCAGAAATGCAAAAAGAGCTACAAATCTCAATTGATTTTAATCCAACAATGTTAATGTAGCGGAGGGAAATATGGCAGTTTTAGAAATTGTAAAGCATCCAAATGAAGTGTTAGAAACACCATGCGAAAGAGTAATTAACTTTGATAAAAAGTTAGTGAAATTGTTAAAAGATATGCATGAAACAATGTTAATTGCAGACGGAGTTGGTCTAGCTGCGCCACAAGTGGGTGTAAGCTTACAAGTTGCTGTTGTTGATATAGGTGATGATACGGGTAAAATTGAATTAATTAATCCTGTTATTTTAGAAAAACGTGGTGAACAAGTAGGTCCCGAAGGCTGCTTAAGCTTTCCGGGACTTTATGGTGAAGTGGAGCGTGCAGATTACATTAAAGTACGTGCACAAAATCGTCGCGGTAAAATATTTTTATTAGAAGCGGATGACTTCTTAGCGCGTGCAATTCAGCATGAAATCGATCATTTACACGGTGTTTTATTTACATCTAAAGTGAAAAGGTATTATGAAGCAGGCGAATTAGAATAGGTTTAAAAGGAGCGGTTTTTGAATGATGAAAGTAGTATTTATGGGGACACCGGACTTTTCTGTGCCGGTGCTTCGTCGTCTTATCGAGGACGGATATGACGTAGTTGGTGTTGTAACGCAACCTGATCGTCCAGTTGGTAGAAAAAAGGTTTTAACACCTACTCCTGTTAAAGTAGAAGCGGAGAAACATGGTATTCCAGTAGTACAGCCGTTAAAAATTCGTGAAAAAGACGAATATGAAAAAGTATTAGCACTAGAGCCAGACTTAATTGTAACAGCAGCATTTGGACAAATCGTACCGAATGAAATTTTAGAAGCGCCAAAGTATGGATGTATTAATGTCCACGCATCATTACTTCCAGAACTTCGCGGTGGTGCACCAATTCATTATGCGATCATGGAAGGTAAAGAGAAAACAGGTATTACAATTATGTATATGGTAGAAAAATTAGATGCGGGCGATATATTAACGCAAGTAGAAGTAGAAATTGAAGAGCGTGAAACAACAGGTTCATTATTTGATAAGTTAAGCGAAGCAGGAGCACACCTTTTATCTAAAACGGTTCCTTTACTAATTCAGGGTAAACTAGAACCAATTAAACAAAGTGAAGCTGAAGTGACGTTTGCATATAATATAAAACGTGAGCAAGAGATAATTGATTGGACAAAAACAGGTGAAGAAGTATACAATCACATTCGCGGATTGAATCCATGGCCAGTTGCTTATACGACTTTGGCAGGACAAGTTATTAAAGTATGGTGGGGAGAGAAGGTCTCTATTACAGAGAAAGCTGAACCAGGTACAATAGTAGCTCTTGAAGAAGATGGGTTTGTTGTTGCAACAGGGAACGAGACAGGCGTTAAAATCACTGAATTGCAACCATCTGGTAAAAAGCGTATGAGTTGTTCACAATTTTTACGTGGAACAAAACCTGAAATTGGTACGAAGTTAGGAGAAAATGCATGAGACAAAATGTTCGTGAATTAGCTCTGGATGGCTTAATTCAAGTAGAAAAAAGTGGTGCATATAGCAACTTACTTTTAAATAATTTGATTGAAAAAAATACAATTGACAGAAAAGATATTGGTTTATTAACTGAAATGGTATATGGAACAATTCAACGTCGTGACACACTAGATTATTATTTACAACCATTTTTAAGAAAAAAGGTTGAAGCGTGGGTAAGAGTGTTGCTTCGCCTATCTCTATATCAAATGCTATATTTAGACCGAGTTCCAGAAAGAGCGGCTATTCATGAAGCAGTTGAGATTGCAAAGCGTCGTGGGCATAAAGGGATTTCAGGCATGGTGAACGGAGTATTGCGTTCAATTCAGCGAGAAGGTGTACCTTCGTTAGAAGAAATCGAAAATCCAGTAGAACGTCTTGCGATTGCAACGAGTCATCCAATGTGGCTTGTACAAGAATGGGCATCCGAATATGGTTTAGAGACAGCAGAGAAAATGTGTGAAGTAAATATGTTGCCACCTGTACCAACAGCACGTGTAAATGTTGATAAAGTAACGGTAGAAGAAGCGGTTGCGTTATTAGCTGATGAGGGTATAGAAGCAAAACGTGGCGAATTGTCAGAGGATGCAATTCAAATTGAAAGAGGAAATGTCGCACATACAGAAGCGTTCAAAAAAGGTTTCCTTTCTATTCAAGATGAAAGCTCAATGCTTGTAGCACGTGCTTTAGAACCGAATAAAGGAGATACAGTTCTAGATAGTTGTGCTGCTCCTGGCGGAAAAACAACTCATATTGCAGAGCGTTTGGACGGAACTGGTAAGGTAATGTCGCTTGATTTACACGCACATAAAGTACGTTTAATTGAACAACAGGCGAAGAGACTTGGTTTAGAAAATGTAGAAACGATGGCTTTAGATGCTAGAAAAGTTCAAGAGCATTTTGCAAATGAATCTTTTGACAAAATATTAGTAGATGCACCATGTTCTGGATTTGGTGTTATTAGACGTAAACCTGATATTAAGTTAGGTAAAGATAAGGGCGATAGTGAAAGGTTATCAACGATTCAACTTGCGATACTAGAAAAAATAGCACCATTGTTAAAACAAGGTGGTCGCCTTGTTTATAGTACGTGCACAATTGAAAAAATAGAAAATGAACAAGTAATAAAGCAATTTTTACAAGAGCATCCTGAATTTGAATGGGATACTACGATAAAAGATCGCATGCCAGAAAAGTTAAATCCGTATATTGATGAAGGTCAAGTACGAATTTTACCGCATTATTTTGCAACAGATGGCTTTTATATTGCTTGTTTAAGAAAGAAGGTGTAGCATCATGGAAACGACTGTAAAAAAACAAAAGAAAAATCTAGAAACAAAGAAACCATCAATTTATTCTTTACAACTTCATGAAATGCAAGATTGGTTAAAGGAACAAGGAGAACCTAAGTTCCGTGCAGGACAAATTTTTGATTGGCTATATAAAAAACGTGTAAAAAATTATGAGGATATGTCAAACCTTGCTAAAGGATTGCGCGATAAATTGTCGAATTCCTTTGATATTACTACTTTAAACACTTTAGTAAAACAAACGTCTTCGGATGGAACGATTAAATTCCTATTCCAGTTATACGATGGATACTCTATTGAAACTGTACTAATGCGACATGAATATGGAAATTCCATTTGTGTAACAACACAGGTGGGTTGCCGCATTGGCTGTACGTTCTGTGCTTCTACACTTGGTGGGTTAAAACGAAACTTAGAGGCTGGAGAAATTGTAGCGCAAGTAGTAGAAGTTCAGCGTGCGCTTGATGAAACAGAAGAACGTGTAAGTTCTCTTGTTGTTATGGGAATTGGAGAACCATTTGATAATTATGATAACTTAATGTCATTCTTACGCATTGTAAATCATGAAAAAGGAATTCATATTGGTGCAAGACATATGACAGTTTCAACAAGTGGAATTGTTCCAAAAATTTATAAGTTCGCTGAAGAAGATATGCAAATTAATTTTGCGATTTCATTGCATGCTGCAAATACAGAGATACGTTCAAAATTAATGCCGATCAACCGTGCTTATAAGCTACCTGATTTAATGGAAGCTGTTAAATACTATGTAAATAGAACAGGGCGTCGTATTACATTTGAATATGGCTTATTTGGAGGAGAAAATGACCAAGTTGAGCACGCTGAAGAACTTGCTGCGCTCTTAAAAGGTGTAAAATGTCATGTAAACTTAATTCCGGTAAACTACGTGCCAGAACGTGATTATGTACGTACGCCACGAGAGCAAATTTTCTTATTTGAAAAGACGCTAAAAGATCGTGGAGTGAATGTAACCATTCGCCGTGAACAAGGTCATGATATTGATGCAGCCTGCGGTCAGTTGCGTGCAAAGGAGCGCAAAGAAGAGACGAGGTGACTAGATGAAAGCCGTGTTTCTATCGGATAAAGGAAAAGTTCGTCAACATAATGAAGATAGTGCAGGAGTTTTTCGCAATTTAGATGGAAATATTTTAGCGGTAGTAGCAGATGGAATGGGAGGTCATCGAGCTGGCGATGTAGCTAGCTCGATGGCTATTCAATTATTCCATGATTATTGGAAGCAAACGCATAATATGAATGAGCCTAAAAAGGTAGAAAAGTGGTTACATACTAACGTTGGAATTATTAATGAGCGCATATATGCTTACTCTAAGCAGCATGCAGAATGTAATGGCATGGGAACAACACTTATAATAGCCATTTGTACATCGAATTTTGTGACGATAGGTCATATAGGAGATAGTCGGTGTTATATGGTATCAGAGGGGAAAATGACGCTTGTAACGGAAGATCATTCGCTTGTAAATGAACTTGTGAGACATGGCGAAATTTCAAAGGAAGATGCAGAATATCACCCGAAAAAGAATGTTTTGTTAAGAGCATTAGGAAATGAAGAAACAGTTGGATTAGATGTTAAAACATTGGTGCTTGAAGAAGATGATCAATTACTTCTTTGCTCGGATGGATTGTCTAACAAAGTTTCTATTGCTGATATGCAACAAATTTTACAATTGAATGAACAGCTCGAGGCGAAGGGAGAGCATCTCATTCAATTAGCAAATGATCGTGGTGGAGAAGATAATATTACCCTCGTTATTATTGATTATACGGATTCGACAAACGAAAGTAGGTGAAGTGCAACGTGCTGATTGGAAAACGCTTAAATGACCGTTATAAGCTGCTGAAAATGATTGGCGGTGGAGGAATGGCCAATGTATATTTAGCTCATGATGATATACTCGGCCGAGATGTAGCGGTAAAAATTTTAAGACTCGACTATTCAAATAATGAAGAGTTTATTAAACGTTTCCATCGAGAAGCGCAATCTGTTACAACGTTGTCGCATCCAAATATTGTGAATATGTATGATGTTGGGGAAGAGGATGATATATATTATCTTGTAATGGAATATGTACCTGGACGAACATTGAAGCAATACATAATTGATCGAGGGATGTTACCGATAGGAGAGGCTCTTGATATAATGGAGCAGTTAACGTCCGCTATGGCACACGCCCATCATTTTGAGATTGTACATCGTGATATTAAACCGCACAATATTTTGATTCGAGATGACGGAGTGGTCAAAGTAACAGACTTTGGAATTGCGACAGCTACAAGTGCAGCAACAATTACACATACAAATTCGGTGCTCGGTTCGGTGCATTATTTATCACCAGAACAAGCGCGCGGCGGTATAGCGAATAAACAATCAGATATTTATTCACTTGGGATTGTTATGTTTGAATTGTTAACAGGAAGACAACCGTTTTCTGGTGAATCTGCTGTTGCAATTGCGTTAAAACATTTACAAAATGAAATGCCATCTCCAAAAAGATGGAATGACAATATTCCACAAAGTGTTGAAAATATTATATTAAAGGCAACTGCGAAAGATCCGTTCCATCGATATCAATCTGCTAACGCGATGAAACGAGATATTGAAACAGCACTATACCCAGAACGAATAAATGAACAACCATTTTACATACCAGAAGATATGGAAGCAACGAAAGCGATTCCAATTATTCAACAAGAACAACTATTTCAAAATGTAAGTGATGAAACGATTGTATTAAAAGGAAGTAAAGTGGATGAACAAGTAAGAAAAGAAGAGACCAAATCAGGTAAGAAGAAAAAGCGAAATAATAAATGGCTGAAAGTTTTAATTACAACATTTTTACTTTTAGCGATAGGGATAACATTAGCACTTACTGTTATTCCAGGCTTCTTTATTCCGAAAGATGTGAAGGTTCCTGATGTGGCTGGTATGAAATATACGACAGCTGTAAATACATTAGTTGAAAAAGGTTTTGAAGTTACTGAACCTAATCTTGTATATACAGATGATGTTGAAGCCGGAAAAGTGATAAAAACAGATCCTATAGCAGGAAGAGTAGTGAAAGAAAACTCTAAAATTACTATCTATCAATCAGGTGGGAAAAAGAAAAGTAAGATGCGTGATTTGACAGGAAAAGATTTCGAGAGTATAAGAGCTGAGTTAGAAGAAGAATATAAACAAGTTACAATAAATTATATTGAAAATGATAAGCCGAAAGGTGAAATTGTAGAGCAAATACCAACGCCTGATCAAATGGTTATAGAGACAGAACAAGAGCTGAAAATTTGGGTAAGTAAAGGACCTTATCAAATAAGACCAGGTGATTTTTCAGGATGGACTGAAAATAGTGTAAAAGGTTATTTAAATGAAAGAAAGCTTGTTTCTGATATACAAAGAGAGTATTCAGATAAGGTTGATAAAGGTCTTGTTATTTCACAGTTACCAAAGCCTGGGACACCTTTAAAAGAAGGAGATAAAGTATCGATTGTTATCTCCGATGGTCCGAAGCCTAAAGTGACGAAAACGGTAAAAGTGGATAACATTTCTATCCCATATGAAGCTTCTGCAACAGGTGAGAAAAAGCCGCAAACAATAGAAATTTATAAAGAAGATATGCAGCAAAAAATGGATAAACCAGTTGAAACGAGAACAATTACTGAGTCAGCGATTATTTCTTTAGAATTTGTAATTCAAGAAGGTGCAAAGGGACACTATAAAATTGTCCGAGATGGAGTAACGATTATGGACAAGGAAGTACCATATCCAGCTCAATAATAGTGAATTCCATCGTCCTTATATAGAAGATGGAATTTATTACTCTTGCCTGTTATGCTGTCTACATCGTGGACTTGTATAACAGGCAAAAATATATGATTCAAAAAGCTGTAAAAGTGATACTGTTGTAAATAATATTTCAAATTTGATGGTAGATTAAATATATGAACCTGGATATATATTTGGTGGGCTTTGAACTAATTGTTTACAGAACGCTAGTCTATTCATATTTAATTGCAGTTTCATTTTATACAAAATAAAGGAGAATTATATGCCAGAAGGAAAAATTGTAAAAGCTCTAAGTGGGTTTTATTATGTGCAGAATGAGGAAGGGATTACACAATGTCGTGGGCGTGGTGTATTTAGAAAGAATAAAATTACGCCACTTGTAGGAGACCAAGTTGTTTTTCAAGCGGATAATCCGAATGAAGGTTATGTGTTAGAAGTATTTGATCGGAAAAATGAACTTGTTAGACCTCCTATTGCTAATGTTGATCAAGCTATTCTTGTTTTCTCTGCGGTAGAACCAGATTTTAATCCAGGACTGTTAGATCGATTTTTAGTATTAATTGAATATCATAACATTAAACCAATTATTTGTATTAGTAAGATGGATTTAGTAGATGAAAAAATGAGAGAAACTGTTGAATCTTATGCAAATGATTATCGTGAAATGGGTTACGATGTGTTGTTTACTTCTATAAATACATCGGAAAGTATTGATATTCTGAAACCATTCTTAGAAGGTTGTATTTCCGTCGTTGCAGGCCAATCTGGTGTTGGGAAATCTTCAATGCTAAACGTATTACGTCCAGATTTAGAATTGAAAACTAATGATATTTCTTCACATTTAGGACGTGGAAAGCATACGACAAGACACGTAGAATTAATTACAGTTGGAAGCGGACTTGTTGCGGATACACCTGGTTTTAGTTCGCTTGATTTCATAGATATAGAGGTAGAAGATCTTACATATTGTTTTCCAGAGTTGAAAGAAGCGAGCCAATACTGTAAATTTAGAGGGTGTACACACCTTGCTGAACCGAAATGTGCGGTGAAAGCTGCGGTTGAAGAAGGAAAGATTACCGAATATCGTTATAAGAATTACAAACAATTCGTAGAAGAAATTAGAGAGAGAAAGCCGAGGTATTAGTCATGATTAAAATTGCACCATCGATTTTATCAGCAGATTTTTCAAGATTAGGGGAAGAGATTAAAGATGTAGAAAAAGGCGGAGCTGACTACATTCACGTCGATGTAATGGATGGGCATTTCGTACCAAATATTACGATTGGACCATTAATTGTAGAAGCAATCCGTCCTATTACATCATTACCGTTAGATGTACATTTAATGATTGAAAATCCTGATAACTATATCCCAACTTTCGCAAAAGCGGGAGCGGATATTATTACTGTTCATGTAGAAGCGTGTCCTCATTTACATCGTACAATTCAGTTAATTAAATCTCATGACATTAAAGCAGGGGTTGTATTAAATCCGCATACTCCAGTTTCAACGATTGAGCATGTATTAGAAGATATAGACATGGTATTACTTATGACAGTAAATCCTGGATTTGGCGGGCAGAAGTTTATTCATTCTGTATTACCGAAAATCAAACAAGTTGCAGAAATGGTTAAAGAGCGAAATCTAGAAGTGGAAATTGAAGTTGATGGTGGTGTCAATGCTGAAACGGCAAGACTTTGTATTGAAGCAGGAGCGAATGTTCTTGTAGCGGGATCAGCAGTATACAATCAAAAAGACCGCGGTGAAGCAATTCGTGTAATTCGCGGATAAAGAATGAACGAACCTTTATCC
This sequence comes from Bacillus cereus group sp. BfR-BA-01523, assembly GCF_022662615.1. Classification (NCBI taxonomy): domain Bacteria; kingdom Bacillati; phylum Bacillota; class Bacilli; order Caryophanales; family Bacillaceae; genus Bacillus; species Bacillus cereus group sp. BfR-BA-01523. The sequence goes on along the minus strand of NZ_JAKUDX010000003.1, from coordinate 165,183 downwards.
TAGTGAAGCTTCTAGTTCATTAAGACTTCACTATTTATACATGTTAGAGTGGCAAATAAGGAGAAAGGCAATCTACCGAATGGCAGATTGCCTTTTTACAATAGAAGGGGAAGGAAAAATGATTATTCATATTTTAGCGGGAGGACCTGCAGAATACTGCGCAGATTTTTCGCGGTATGAAAATGAAGAAGTAGTTTGGGCGGCCGTTGATAGAGGAGTGTACCGTTTGTTGAAAAGAGGAATCACTCCGGCTGTTGCGTTTGGGGATTATGATTCAGTTACTGATGAGGAATTAGCATGGATGAGGCAACAAACAAATGAATTACATATCGTCCCGCGAGAAAAAGATCAAACAGATTTAGAAATTGCAATTAGCTGGGCTTTAGAACAGAAACCAAAATTAATTCGTATTTTTGGTGCTACTGGTGGAAGACTTGATCATGGTTTAGCAAATATTCAGATGCTTTTAAAGGGATTAGAAGTAAATATAGAAATGTGTATTGTGGACAATAAAAATGAAATAATGGTGAAAAAGTTTGGTATGTATATAATTGAAGGAAACGAACATTTTCCATACGTATCATTTGTACCAGTTACTGAAAGGGTAGAAGGTATTACACTTCACGGTTTTAAGTATCCCCTTACTAATAAAACAATAGAGTGGGGATCGACACTTTGTATTAGTAATGAACTCGTTGAGGAAAAAGGTACTTTTTCATTCACTTCTGGCATATTAATGATGATAAGAAGCACTGATTGAAGAAACAATTTTGCTCCTTGCATCATATAGTGAACAAGTGGAGTAATGGGGATTAGGAGGGAAACCATGAGATTTTATACAATTAAGTTACCTAAATTTCTTGGTGGAATTGTTCGTGCGATGTTAAATACCTTCAAAAAAGACTAAAAAAAGCACCTATTACCGGTGCTTTTTCCAATGGTATAATAAAAAAAGAGCCTAGCGGCTCTTTTTTTTATTATTAAACACGTTCGATTTTGCCAGATTTTAATGCTCTAGCAGAAACGTAAACACGTTGAACTTTTCCGTCGATGCGTACGCGAACTTTTTGAAGGTTAGCGCCCCATTTACGTTTTGTAGCGTTCATTGCGTGAGAACGAGAGTTACCAGAACGAGCTTTTCTTCCAGTGATAGCACAAACACGAGCCATTTATATTTCCCTCCCTTAACTACCGTAACATACGTAATTTTTCAATATTAGTCTTTTATGCGATGCTAAAAACACTACTATAATTTAACACAACTAAAAAGAGAATGCAACACCGTAGGAAAAAGAAATCAAGAAAAAATACTTGACACTATATGTCAATGAAGAAAAGGTGAAATCAAGAAAAATTGCTTGACATATTATAGTGGTACATGTTGTATAATAACAATGGACTATTTTGCTCATCATAAAAAAATGTAATTTAAAACATAAAATATGAGAGTGAAAAAGAAAGAACGATGGAATTTTCTTTAAAAAGATTATATGATAGTAACTAAAGTAGTCTAGCTCACTTTCACCATTTATGAAGGGGGAAACGAGATGTCAATTGAAATTAAAACGAAGTACGGTCAAATTGATATTAGTACAGATGTAATTGCAACAATTGCTGGAGGTGCCGCAGTAGATTGCTACGGTATCGTAGGTATGGCATCAAAAAATCAGTTAAAAGATGGATTAACAGAAATTTTACGAAAAGAAAACTTCACTAGAGGCGTTATTGTTCGTAAAAATGAAGATGAAGTACATATTGATATGTATATTATTGTGAGCTATGGTACGAAAATTTCAGAAGTAGCACATAACGTGCAGACTAAAGTGAAATATACATTAGATCAAACTGTAGGACTAGCAGTAGATTCTGTAAACATCTACGTACAAGGAGTTAAAGTAATAAACTTGTAATGTGCATTAAGGAGGAAAATCTGTGTCAATTCAAAAAATTGATGGAAAACGTTTATCACAAATGATCATTCAAGGAGCCAATAATTTAACAAATAATGTTCAGCTTGTTGATGCATTAAACGTATTCCCAGTTCCAGATGGCGATACCGGTACAAACATGAACTTATCAATGACTTCAGGCGCACGTGAAGTGAAAGCAAATCCTTCGCAGCATGCTGGTAAAGTCGGTGTAAGTTTAGCCAAAGGATTATTAATGGGAGCTCGTGGTAACTCTGGGGTTATTTTATCTCAGTTATTCCGTGGTTTCTCTAAATCCATTGAACAAAAAGAAGAATTAACGACAGTTGATTTTGCTGCAGCTTTAGAAGCTGGAGTAGAGGCAGCTTACAAAGCGGTTATGAAACCAATTGAAGGAACGATTTTAACGGTTGCAAGAGAAACGGGTAAATATGCAGTGACAGTTGCGAAAAAACAGCGCGACTTTGTTTTGTTTATGGAAGACGTTGTAAAAGAAGCAAACGCATCGTTAAATCGTACGCCAGATTTATTACCTGTATTAAAACAAGTTGGCGTTGTAGATAGCGGTGGTAAAGGTCTTGTTGTTGTATATGAAGGATTTTTAGCTGACTTAAAAGGAGAAACGATTTCTTCTGATATGCCTGCCCAACCATCTATGAATGACATGGTACGTGCAGAACATCACCGTAGTGTACAAAGCCAATTGAGTACAGAAGATATTAAGTATGGATATTGTACGGAGTTCATGGTGAAATTAGAGCCTGGAAAAATGAAGGAACATAATTTCTCTGAACAAAAATTCCGTGAAGATATTAGTGTGTACGGAGATTCACTACTTGTTGTATCGGATGATGAGGTTGTAAAGGTTCATATTCATGCGGAACATCCTGGAGATCCTATGAACTATGGACAACGTTACGGTAGTCTAATTAAGATTAAAGTAGAAAATATGCGTGAACAGCATACTGCTTTATTAGATGAACCTAGCATGGTACCTGAACAAACGAATCAGCCAATAGAGAAACAACCGTATGGTATTGTAACTGTAGCTATGGGATCGGGTATTAAAACTCTATTTGAGAGCATTGGTGCAACGAAAGTTATCGAAGGTGGCCAAACGATGAATCCGAGTACGGAGGATATTGTGAAGGCGATTGAAGAGGCGAATGCTGAAAAAATCATCATCTTACCAAATAATGGGAATATCGTGATGGCAGCAGAACAAGCAGCGTCAGTTGTAGAACAAGAAGTTATTGTTATTCGTTCAAAAACAGTTCCTCAAGGTATGGCTGCAATGTTAGCATTTAATCCAGTTGGAACGCTAGAAGAGAATGAAGAAAATATGAAAGAAGCTTTAGCTCATGTGAAAACAGGTCAGATTACGTATGCTGTTCGTGATACGGAAATTGACGGTGTAGCGATTCAAAAAGATGATTTCATGTGTATTGCAGATGGGAAAATTGTATCTACAAATGCTGAGAAAGTAGGAGCTGCAAAGCAATTACTAGAAGCGCTAATTGATGAAGATTCTGAAATCGTAACGATTCTACAAGGTGAAGATGCAACAGATGAAGAAGTGGCTAAATTAGTTGCGTTTGTAGAAGAGAACTTTGAAGATGCAGAAGTAGAAGTACATGCAGGGAACCAACCGGTGTATTCTTTCATCTTCTCTGTAGAATAAGAAAAGATTCGATTTGAAAATAAATGGGTTACTTACTTGCTAATGGATAAGAAATAGTGATATGAAGTTTATTACTAGTTTTTATTCAAAAGGCTAGCATATTGATGATAGAAAAGAGCCTTGCTGCTAATAGTGAGGCTCTTTTCTTACGTATTGTACAACTTTGTTTTATCCCGCTATTTGTGGGCAGTAAAACTTCCACCCCCTATATTCGGCTGGAGCAAAGAAGTTAAGTGGGAGATTAACTGCCCGTAAGCGCCCACTGATTATAGTTTCACTTTATATAGAGGGATTAGAGTAGTTTCTCTTAGAATGCCTATGATAGAATATATAAGGTGAAAGAGAGCGATTACAGATGTCAATGATAATAATGGATAATCAATAGAATGAATCAAAGAAAATAATGTGACGGAGCGTGAGAATCTTGAATGAAGTTGTACAAGTTCCTGTTACGGATGTAAAGGGAATCGGAGGAGAAACATCTGAGTTGTTACACGAGATGGGAATTTATACAGTTTCTCATCTATTAGAACATTTTCCGTACCGCTATGAAGACTATGCGATGAAAGATCTTGCTGAAGTAAAGCATGACGAGCGTGTAACGGTTGAGGGGAAAGTTCATAGTGCTCCTTTACTGCAATATTATGGGAAGAAGAAGTCACGTCTTACAGTTCGTGTTCTCGTCGGTCGTTATTTAATTACAGCTGTATGTTTTAATAGACCATACTATAAACAAAAGTTAAATTTAGATGAAACGGTAACGATTACTGGTAAATGGGATCAGCATCGCCAAACAATTGCTGTATCAGAACTGAATTTTGGACCGGTTGTACGACAACAAGAAGTAGAACCTGTATATTCAGTGAAAGGAAAACTGACAGTAAAACAGATGCGCCGGTTTGTTGCACAAGCATTTAAGGAGTATGGAGATTCTATAGTCGAAGTGTTACCAGATGGTTTGTTAAGTCGATATAAATTATTATCACGCTATGAAGCGCTCAGAGGGTTACATTTTCCAGTGGGACAGGAAGACTTAAAGCAAGCGCGTCGCCGTTTTGTATATGAGGAGTTTTTCTTGTTTCAGTTGAAAATGCAAACATTACGGAAAATGGAAAGGGAAAACTCGAAAGGGACGAAAAAGGAAATTTCATTAGTAGAATTGCAAGAGTTTACTGATGCGCTTCCGTTTCCATTAACTGGTGCACAACGCCGGGTTGTAGATGAAATAATGAAAGATATGATATCTCCGTACCGAATGAATCGATTATTGCAAGGGGATGTAGGTTCTGGGAAAACAGTTGTTGCTGCGATTGCTCTTTATGCGGCGAAATTGGCTCATTATCAAGGTGCTTTGATGGTTCCTACAGAAATTTTAGCCGAGCAACATTATCAGTCGCTCGCGGAGACGTTTTCACATTTCGGTATGAAGGTTGAATTGCTAACAAGTTCTGTTAAAGGTGCGAGACGTCGAGAAATTTTGTCGAGATTAGAACAGGGAGAAGTAGACATCCTTGTTGGAACGCACGCTTTAATTCAAGACGAAGTTATATTTCATAGGTTAGGTCTCGTTATTACCGATGAACAGCATCGATTTGGTGTGGCGCAGCGCCGGGTTTTACGTGAGAAAGGTGAAAGTCCAGATGTATTGTTTATGACGGCGACCCCAATCCCGCGTACGTTAGCTATCACTGCATTTGGAGAGATGGACGTTTCTATTATCGACGAAATGCCAGCTGGTAGAAAGGTAATCGAAACGTACTGGGCAAAACATGATATGTTAGATCGTGTCCTTGGCTTTGTGGAGAAAGAGATAAAAAAAGGAAGACAGGCATATGTTATTTGCCCTCTTATTGAAGAGTCTGAGAAGCTTGATGTACAAAATGCTATCGACTTACATAGTATGCTGACTCATCATTATCAAGGGAAATGCCAAGTTGGATTAATGCATGGGAGACTATCATCTCAAGAAAAAGAAGAGATAATGGGACAGTTTAGTGAAAATAAAGTGCAAATTCTTGTGTCGACAACAGTTGTTGAAGTAGGCGTGAATGTACCAAATGCGACTGTTATGGTTATTTATGACGCGGAACGTTTCGGTTTATCACAGCTCCATCAGCTAAGGGGGCGTGTTGGGCGTGGTAGTGAACAATCATATTGTTTATTAATTGCGGACCCGAAATCAGAAACGGGAAAAGAAAGAATGCGCATTATGACTGAAACAAATGATGGATTTGTATTGTCAGAAAAAGATTTAGAGTTACGAGGTCCTGGGGATTTCTTTGGAAGTAAGCAAAGTGGTCTACCAGAATTTAAGGTTGCTGATATGGTACATGATTATCGGGCGTTAGAAACAGCAAGACAAGATGCAGCGATACTAGTTGATTCAGAAGCGTTTTGGCATAATGATCAGTATGCTTCGCTGCGTACTTATCTTGATGGCACAGGTGTGTTCCAGGGAGAGAAGCTCGATTAAAAGTAGTCTGCAAAAGTTTTTGTTGCATTCTACTTTTAATGATTATATACTACTTTTAGTACCTAGTCATAAAAATGGATGGTGCGGTATGAAAAAAAGAAGAAGTAAAAAAGAAAGACAAGAATTATTACAACAAACAATAGAAACGAATCCTTTTATAACGGATGAAGATTTAGCGGAAAAATTTCAAGTGAGCATACAAACTGTTCGTCTTGATCGTATGGAATTATCTATTCCTGAATTAAGAGAACGAATTAAGCATGTGGCTACAAAACAACATGAAGAAGACGTGAAATCTTTACCGTTAGAAGAGGTTGTCGGAGAAATTATTGATATAGAATTAGATAGACATGCGATTTCTATCTTTGAAGTAAAGGTAGAACATGTATTTAAAAGAAATCAAATTGCTCGTGGGCATCATTTGTTTGCACAAGCAAACTCACTAGCTGTTGCGGTTATTGATGAAGAATTAGCTTTAACTGCAAAGTCCACCATTCGATATATTCGTCCTGTAAAATTAGGAGAGCGTGTTGTTGCAAAAGTACGTGTTGAAGATGTAGAGAATGATAAAGGACGGACGGTTGTCAAAGTGCGTAGTTTTGTTGGAGAAGAACTTGTCTTTACAGGCACTTTTGAAATGTATCGATCTAGTAATTATAGTGAGGAAGGTAACAACTTATGAAAATCGCAATAGATGCAATGGGCGGCGATCATGCACCAAAGGCTGTAGTATTAGGAGCAATGAAAGCTATTAAGGAATACTCAGATTTACATATTACGTTAGTAGGGAAAGAAGAGGGAATTCGTCAATATTTAACGAGTGAAGAGCGAATTACTATACTTCATACGGACGAAAAAATTGAATCGACAGACGAACCAGTAAGAGCGGTTCGTCGAAAAAAACAAGCTTCAATGGTACTAGCGGCGCAGCAAGTAAAAGACGGCGTAGCGGATGCTTGTATATCAGCAGGTAGTACAGGAGCTTTGATGGCAGCTGGATTGTTTGTTGTTGGTCGTATGGAAGGAATTGAACGACCAGCTTTATCACCTACAATGCCAACTGTTGATGGAGAAGGTTTTGTTATGTTAGATGTTGGAGCCAACGTTGATGCAAAACCAATTCATTTATATCAATATGCAGTAATGGGCTCTGTTTACGCAGAGAAGGTAAGAGGAATTAAAAATCCACGCGTTGGACTTTTAAACGTTGGAACAGAGGATGGTAAAGGAAACGAGCTTTCAAAACAAGTCTTTGCTATGCTCAAGGATGCACCAATTAATTTCGTTGGAAACGTTGAATCAAGAGATTTATTGCAAGGTGTAGCAGATGTTGTTGTATGTGATGGTTTTACGGGTAATGTAGCGCTAAAATCATTAGAAGGAACAGCACTTGCGTTATTCTCTATGTTAAAAGAACAATTAATGAGTTCGTTTACGAGCAAATTAGCAGCAGCGGTATTAAAACCAAAACTTATGGTATTGAAAGATAAAATGGATTATTCGGAGTATGGGGGAGCGGCGTTGTTTGGATTGAAAGCTCCTGTCATTAAGGCTCACGGTTCTTCTAATGACCAATCGATATTTAGTGCGATTCGTCAAACGAGAGAAATGGTAGCGAAAGAAGTAATTCCTACAATTTCAAGTGTAATGGAGAAGGAGCCGCTTCAATAAGAGGAGGATTTGAAATGGGAAAAATAGCATTTCTTTTTCCGGGCCAAGGTTCACAGGCAGTTGGAATGGGTAGACAGTTAGCGGAGAATAATAAAGAGGTTGCGAAAGTGTTTGCAAAAGCGGATGAGGTTTTGCATGATTCTCTTTCAGAAGTGATTTTTGAAGGACCGCAAGAAAAGTTAACATTAACAACAAATGCGCAGCCGGCACTATTAACAACGAGCTTTGCAATTTTAACAGCTTTGAAGGAGTATGATATTACACCTAATTTTGTCGCAGGACATAGTTTAGGTGAATATAGCGCTCTTGTAGCTGCTGGTGCGTTAACATTCGAAGACGCTGTATATGCTGTAAGGAAACGCGGGGAATATATGGAAGAAGCTGTTCCAGGCGGGGAAGGTGCAATGGCAGCTATTTTAGGTGCGGATCCGGATATGCTGAAACGAGTTACAGAAGAAGTAACAAGTGAAGGATATGCAGTACAAATTGCTAATATGAATAGTACGAAGCAAATTGTTATTTCTGGAACAAAGCAAGGAGTAGAGCTTGCTTCTCAAAGAGCGAAAGAAAATGGTGCTAAAAGAGCAATTCCGCTCAAAGTAAGTGGACCGTTTCATTCCTCGCTTATGAAACCAGCTGCTGAGAAATTCCAAAGTGTTTTAAATGAAATTACAATTCAAGACACGAATATTCCTGTTATTGCAAATGTTACGGCAGATGTTATTACGAGTGGTACAGATATTCAAGCAAAGCTAATTGAACAGCTCTATTCGCCTGTATTATGGTACCCATCTATTGAGTATATGGTGAATCAAGGGGTAGATACATTTATTGAAATCGGACCTGGAAAAGTACTTGCTGGTCTTATGAAGTCGATTGATTCTTCAGTGAAAGCATATGCGGTATATGATGAAGAGACATTAAAAGATACCATTTCAAATTTGAGAGGAGAAAGCTGATGTTAAAAGGGAAAGTAGCATTAGTAACTGGTGCTTCACGTGGGATTGGTCGTGCGATTGCTATTGATTTAGCGAAACAAGGGGCAAATGTTGTAGTAAATTATGCTGGTAATGAGCAAAAGGCGAATGAAGTAGTTGATGAAATAAAGAAATTAGGTTCAGATGCCATTGCAGTAAGAGCAGATGTTGCAAATGCTGATGATGTTACTGCAATGGTGAAACAAACTGTAGATACGTTTGGACAATTTGATATTCTTGTAAATAACGCTGGTGTAACAAAAGATAATTTATTAATGCGTATGAAAGAAGAAGAATGGGATACAGTTATTAATACAAACTTAAAAGGTGTTTTCTTATGTACGAAAGCAGTATCGCGCTATATGATGCGTCAACGTCATGGACGTATTATTAATATCGCTTCTGTTGTTGGTGTAACAGGAAACCCAGGACAAGCAAATTATGTTGCTGCTAAAGCTGGTGTAATTGGATTAACAAAAACATCAGCAAAAGAATTAGCGAGCCGAAATATTACTGTAAATGCAATTGCTCCAGGGTTTATTGCAACTGATATGACGGATGTATTAGATGAAAATATAAAAGCCGAAATGTTAAAATTAATTCCTGCAGCTCAGTTTGGAGAAGCACAAGATATCGCAAATACTGTAACGTTTTTTGCTTCTGATCAAAGTAAATATGTTACAGGTCAAACGTTAAATGTTGATGGCGGTATGGTAATGTAATAAAAGAATCGATTTCACCTAGTTTTTTTGGACAATATTTTATATAATATTTGAGGGGAGGTGAATAGAATGGCAGATGTTTTAGAGCGTGTAACCAAAATTGTCGTTGATCGTTTAGGAGTAGAAGAAACTGAAGTAGTACCAGCTGCAAGCTTCAAAGAAGATTTAGGCGCAGACTCCCTAGATGTAGTAGAACTTGTAATGCAATTAGAAGATGAATTCGAAATGGAAATTTCTGATGAAGATGCTGAAAAGATTGCTACTGTTGGCGATGCTGTGACTTACATAGAGAGTCATCTATAATGCTTAAGTGAAGTCCCGTTTTTTAACGGGGCTTCTCGGCTTATATCTGGAGGGACCTATGCCGTACCGAAAACATAGAGAAAAAAAATACGAAGCAAAATATCGTGAAGCTTTTAAAGTATTTCAAGAAGAGATAGGTATTACGTTTACAGATGAAAAATTATTGATTCAAGCGTTTACGCATTCATCGTATGTGAATGAGCATCGAAAAAAACCGCATGAGGACAATGAGCGTCTTGAGTTTCTTGGCGATGCTGTATTGGAACTCACTGTATCACAGTATCTGTTTCAAAAATATCCGACAATGAGCGAAGGAGAGTTAACAAAACTACGTGCAGCTATTGTATGTGAGCCATCTCTTGTTCGTTTTGCAAACGAAATGTCATTTGGTAGCCTTGTTTTATTAGGGAAAGGTGAGGAAATGACGGGTGGACGTGAACGACCAGCTTTATTAGCGGATGTCTTTGAAGCGTTTATTGGTGCCCTTTATCTTGATCAAGGGCTAGAAACAGTTTGGGGATACTTAAAAGAAGTTGTATATCCAAAAATTAATGAAGGTGCTTTTTCTCATGTGATGGATTATAAGAGTCAATTGCAAGAATTGATTCAGCGTGATGGTAGTGGCAATGTTGAGTATCAAATTTTGCAAGAAAAAGGACCGGCCCACAACCGAGAATTTGTGTCCCGTGTAACTTTAAATAATGAGGCATTAGGTCTTGGAAGTGGTAAGTCAAAAAAAGAGGCAGAGCAACAAGCTGCTGCAGAAGCATTGAAAAAATTAAAAGAACAATCATGAGGAATCCCCCTTTGAATGAGGGGGATTCCTTATGCATAGAATGAAACTTTTCTTTTATTTATAAATAAAAGGAGTGGGAAATCCGTATAGTAGTTTGTTTTCGTACAGACAACGTTTACAACAACGGAGAATAGGAGGAAGGCCTTTCGTGTTTTTAAAAAGATTAGAAATAGCAGGATTTAAGTCTTTTGCTGAGCGTGTATCTGTCGATTTTGTTCCAGGTGTAACTTCTGTAGTAGGACCTAACGGGAGCGGGAAAAGTAATATTACTGATGCAATTCGCTGGGTACTTGGTGAACAATCTGCAAAGTCATTACGCGGTGCAAAGATGGAGGATATTATTTTTGCCGGCAGTGATACGAGAAGAGCGGTTAATGTTGCTGAAGTTACATTAACTTTAAATAATGAAGACCAACGCTTACCGATTGAGTATAACGAGGTGTGTGTAACGCGTCGTGTATCTCGTTCGGGTGATAGTGATTTTTATATTAATAAACAATCTTGTAGATTAAAAGATATTATTGATTTATTTATGGACTCTGGTATGGGAAGGGAAGCTTTTTCGATTATTAGCCAGGGGAAAGTCGAAGAGATTTTGAGTAGTAAATCAGAAGAACGTCGTGGTGTATTTGAAGAAGCTGCGGGTGTGCTGAAATATAAACTTCGTAAAAAGAAAGCTGAAGGGAAATTGGCGGAAACACAAGAAAACTTAAATCGTGTACAAGATATTATTCACGAATTAAGTAGTCAAGTAGAACCACTAGAAAGACAAGCTTCTATTGCGAAAGATTATCTTGAGAAAAAAGAAGAATTAGAGAAAGTAGAAGCTGCGCTTATTGTACATGAAATTGAAGAATTACATGAAAAGTGGGAAGCGCTTCGAAATCAATTTGGGCATAATAAAGATGGAGAAGCTAAAATGTCGGCGAACTTACAAAAAAGTGAAGAAGAGCTTGAGGAATTACGCGGGCAATTACAAGCCGTTGATGAATCTGTAAATTCCTTACAAGAAGTTCTACTTCTGTCTAGTAAAGAACTAGAAAAACTAGAAGGGCAACGCGAGCTGTTAAAGGAAAGAAAGCAAAATGCAACGACACATTGTGCGCAGCTTGAAAAGCTAATTGTTGAGTTAACAGAGAAAACTACAAGTTATGATGGCGAAATTGAAACAAGTACAGAAGCTTTAATGCAATTTGTGAATCAAGTAAAAGAATTGGAGAAGAAATTGCATGATAACGAGCAATTACTTGCGACTTTTGCTGAGAATTTAGAGGAACAAATTGAGAATTTAAAAGGTGACTATATTGAACTTTTAAATCAACAAGCAAGTCTTCGTAATGAATTATCTATGATTGAAGAACAATCAAAACAGCAAAACTCTAAAAACGAACGACTTGATGAAGAAAATGAAAAGTATGTACAGATGCGTGTGGAAATTACAGCGAAAAAGGCGAAACTTGTAGACAGTTATGAGCAAGCGAGAGAGAAAATAGCTGGCATTATTTCTAACATACAGAAGACAGAAACGGCACTTGGGAAATGTAAGTCACAGTATAGTGAAAATGAAACGAAACTGTATCAAGCGTATCAATTTGTGCAACAGGCGCGCTCTCGTAAAGAAATGTTAGAAGAGATGCAAGAGGACTACTCTGGCTTCTATCAAGGGGTACGTGAAGTATTAAAGGCTAGAGAAAATAGACTACAAGGTATTGAGGGAGCTGTTGCAGAACTTCTGACTGTGCCGAAAGAATATGAAATCGCAATGGAAATCGCCCTTGGGGCAGCGATGCAACATATCGTAGTACAAACAGAAGAGCATGCTCGTAATGCAATTGCATTTTTAAAGCAAAATAAACATGGCCGTGCAACGTTTTTACCTCAAGCTGTTATTAAAAGTCGATCGCTATCATTTGATCAATTACGCATTGTGAATCAGCATCCATCGTTTGTCGGTGTAGCGGCAGAACTTGTGCAGTACAATAATAAATATGAGAATGTAGTTTCAAGTTTATTAGGTACAGTTGTTGTTGCGAAAGATTTACGCGGAGCAAATGAGTTAGCGAAACAACTGCAATACCGCTATCGTATTGTAACACTCGAAGGTGACGTAGTGAACCCGGGTGGTTCTATGACGGGTGGAGCTGTAAAACAGGCGAAATCCTCTTTATTGGGACGTCAACGTGAACTTGAAGAGTGGACTAAAAAACTAACTGACATGGAAGAAAAAACAACGAAGCTAGAAAACTTTGTTAAAGCAGTAAAGCAAGAGATTCAAGAAAAAGAAGTACAAATACGAGAGTTACGCCAAGGTGTAGAGACCGAACGTGTAGATGAACAGAAGCTAAGAGAAGAAATTAATCGTTTAGAATTAGATGAACATCGTATTAATGATCGTTTATCGATTTACGATTTAGAGATTGAGGGATTTTTACAAGATCAAGTAAAAATGCAAGGGCGCAAAGAAGAGTTAGAAAAGATTTTAGCGACTCTTCAAGCTGAGATTGGGGAATTAGATAGCAAAATCGTCGTTTTAACGAAACAAAAAAGTGAACAATATTCTTCAAAAGAAAAAGTTCAGAAGGAAATGACGGAGCTAAAAGTACAAGCTGCTGAACAACAACAACGTTTGTCTAATCAAAAAGAAAAAGTCGAACGATTGACGAAGGAAAAAGAAGAGACTGATGCGACGCTTGTAAAAACGAAAGAAGATTTAGCGTTCTTAAAGCAAGAGATGACATCTAATTCAAGTGGCGAAGAACAAATTACGAATATGATTGAGAAGAAAGCGTATGATCGTAATCAAACTTCGGAGTTAATTCGTTCTCGTCGTGAACAACGCGTATCATTGCAAGAAAGAGTCGAGCATTTAGAGCGCGGTGTGAAAGAAACAATAGGTAAACATAAATATATTCTTGAGATGCTGAAAGATCAAGAAGTGAAAATTAACCGACTTGATGTAGAGCTGGAAAATAGATTGCAACATTTACGTGAAACATATACTATTTCATTTGAAGCAGCAAAACTTAAGTATACAATGATGATGCCTGCAGAAGATGCACGTAAAAAGGTGAAACTAATTAAACTATCCATTGAAGAGTTAGGCGCAGTAAATTTAGGGGCAATTGATGAGTATGAACGTGTAGCAGAGCGCCATACATTCTTATTAGAGCAAAGAGATGACCTAGAAGAAGCGAAATCGACATTGCATCAACTGATTACGGAAATGGATGAAGAGATGAAAAAACGCTTTTCTACTACGTTCGAAGGGATTCGAACAGAGTTTCAATCTGTATTCTCTGAATTATTCGGGGGGGGTAGAGCGGATTTAGTAATGACAAACCCAGAAGATTTACTAAATACGGGTATTGATATTGTAGCGCAACCACCAGGGAAGAAACTACAAAATTTAGGTTTACTTTCAGGGGGAGAGCGTGCTTTAACGGCAATTGCGCTCTTATTTGGTATTTTAAAAGTACGCCCCGTTCCATTCTGTGTTCTAGATGAAGTGGAAGCAGCTCTTGATGAGGCAAACGTTGCTCGTTTTGCGCAGTATTTAAAGAAATTTAGTGATGAAACGCAGTTTATTGTAATTACACACCGAAAAGGTACAATGGAAGAGTCTGATGTATTGTACGGTGTAACAATGCAAGAATCAGGGGTGTCGAAGCTTGTTTCTGTTCGTTTAGATGATGGCGAAGAACTTGTTGCAAGTAGATAGGAAGGATGGGAAGTATGAGCTTTTTAAAAAAATTAAAAGAAAAAATTTCAAAACAAACGGATACGGTAACAGAGAAGTTTAAACAAGGATTAGAAAAAACGAGAAATTCATTTGCTGATAAAGTAAATGACTTAGTGTACCGTTACCGCAAAATAGACGAAGATTTCTTTGAAGAATTAGAAGAAATTTTAATTAGTGCGGATGTCGGAGTTTCGACAGTGATGGAATTAATTGATCAGTTGAAAGAAGAAGTGCAACGTCGTAACATTCAAGATCCGAAAGAAGTACAGGCTGTTATTTCTGAAAAGCTAGTGGGCATTTACAAAGGTGACAGCGATTTTAGTAATGAAGTTAATATACAAGAGGATCAATTAACAGTAGTTTTATTTGTTGGTGTGAATGGTGTGGGGAAAACGACGACGATTGGTAAGCTTGCACATAAATTTAAATCAGAAGGTAAGTCTGTCCTATTGGCGGCAGGAGATACATTCCGTGCTGGGGCGATTGAGCAATTAGAAGTATGGGGCGATCGTGTTGGTGTAGAAGTAATTAAGCAAGGATCAGGATCTGATCCAGCGGCTGTTATGTATGATGCTGTACAAGCGGCAAAGGCCCGTAAAGTGGATGTATTGCTATGTGATACAGCGGGACGCTTACAAAATAAAGTAAACTTAATGAATGAGTTAGAGAAAGTGAAGCGTGTAATTGAGCGTGAAGTACCAGGAGCTCCTCATGAAGTATTACTTGTTATTGATGCAACAACAGGGCAAAATGGTTTAAGCCAAGCGAAAACATTCCGTGAAGCAACGAATGTTACTGGTATTGTTTTAACGAAGTTAGATGGAACTGCTAAAGGTGGTATCGTCTTAGCGATTCGTAACGAAATGGATGTTCCGGTGAAATTTGTTGGGCTAGGAGAGCAAATGGATGATCTGCAACAGTTTGATCCAGAACAATATGTTTATGGTTTGTTTGCGAACGTAGTAGAAACAGAAGAAGTGTAAGTGAAAGAAGTGGTATTTCCGCTTCTTTTTTTATAAAAATATGTGATGTTAAGAAAAAAACTTGACACTCTTTTATACTCCATGTAAACTAAGTCATGTAAAGGGAAATCACTTAACAAAGGATGATCCAACATGCTCGAGAAAACAACGAGAATGAACTATTTATTTGATTTTTATCAATCGTTGTTAACGCAAAAACAAAGAAGTTATATGTCGCTTTATTATCTAGATGATTTATCTCTTGGTGAAATTGCGGAAGAATTTGATGTAAGTCGCCAAGCCGTGTATGATAACATTAAACGGACTGAAGCGATGCTTGAAGAATATGAAGATAAATTAGTATTACTTCAAAAGTTTCAAGAGCGACAGCGACTTGTTGCAAAGCTAAAACAGCTACTCAGCGAAGAAGAGCATGTGAATGAAGAAATGAAACAAGTTGTTGAAGCTATCGAAAAATTAGATTAGGAGGGCGGCAATATGGCATTTGAAGGATTAGCCGACCGACTTCAACAGACAATGCAAAAAATCCGCGGCAAAGGAAAAGTTTCTGAAGCCGATGTAAAAGAAATGATGAGAGAAGTTCGTCTAGCTCTTTTAGAAGCGGATGTTAACTTTAAAGTAGTAAAAGATTTTATAAAGCGTGTGTCTGAGCGTGCTGTCGGACAAGATGTAATGAAAAGTTTGACACCTGGACAACAAGTAATTAAAATCGTACAGGAAGAACTTACAGAACTTATGGGCGGGGAGCAAAGCAAAATTGCTGTTGCTAATAAGCCACCTACTGTTATAATGATGGTTGGTCTGCAAGGTGCGGGTAAAACAACGACGACAGGTAAGCTTGCAAATTTGCTTCGTAAAAAGCATAATCGTAAACCGATGCTTGTTGCAGCGGATATTTACCGTCCAGCAGCGATTAAACAGCTTGAAACATTAGGGAAGCAATTGGACATGCCTGTTTTCTCCTTAGGAGATCAAGTAAGTCCGGTTGAAATTGCGAAACAAGCGATTGCGAAAGCAAAAGAAGATCATCACGATTACGTTTTAATCGATACAGCGGGTCGCCTGCATATTGATGAAGAACTAATGGGTGAATTAGCGAAAGTCAAAGAAGTTGCGAAACCGGATGAAATTTTCCTTGTTGTCGATGCGATGACAGGACAAGACGCGGTAAATGTAGCACAAAGTTTCCATGAACAGTTAGGATTAACAGGTGTTGTATTAACGAAATTAGATGGTGATACGCGCGGTGGTGCGGCATTATCTATTAAGGCTGTAACAAATACACCAATTAAATTCGCTGGTATGGGTGAAAAACTAGATGCAATTGAAGCGTTCCATCCAGAACGTATGGCATCCCGTATTTTAGGGATGGGCGACGTCTTAACATTAATTGAAAAAGCGCAAGCTACAGTTGATGAAGAGAAAGCAAAAGAACTTGAGCAAAAAATGCGTACGCTTTCGTTTACGCTTGACGATTTCCTAGAACAACTTGGACAAGTGCGTCAACTTGGACCGCTTGACGAATTGTTAGGAATGCTTCCTGGTGCAAATAAAATTAAAGGGCTGAAAAATGCACAAGTTGATGAAAAACAAATTGGGCATATTGAGGCAATTATTCGTTCTATGACTAAAGTAGAACGAGAACAACCGGAAATAATCAATGCTAGTCGTAAAAAGCGCATTGCCAAAGGTAGCGGTACAACGGTACAAGAAATCAATCGTCTAATCAAGCAATTTGATGATATGAAAAAAATGATGAAGACGATGACGGGAATGCAAAAAGGTAAGAAAAAAGGACTAGGTGGATTGAAGTTTCCATTCATGTAAGGAAAAAAGATGGCTCTGTTAAGAAAAAATACTTTACAAAGCAATAGTCTTTTTGCTAATATAATTATCTGTGTGAAATAAATTCGGAGGTGCTTTATAAATGGCAGTTAAAATTCGTTTAAAACGTATGGGAGCTAAAAAAACTCCTTTCTATCGTGTAGTTGTTGCAGATTCTCGTTCTCCTCGTGACGGACGTTTCATTGAGGAAATCGGTACTTACAATCCGGTTGCTCAACCAGCGGAAGTTAAGATCAACGAAGAAGCAGCATTAAAATGGTTAGGAAATGGTGCTAAACCATCTGATACAGTTCGTAACCTTTTCTCTAACCAAGGTATCATGGAGAAATTCCACTTATCTAAACAAGGTAAGTAATTGAGGCAATGACAATGAAGATGTTAGTCGAGACAATTGTTAAACCTCTTGTGGATCATCCTGGAGATGTAAAAGTTACACAGGAACTTTGCAACGGAGAAATAAAGTATCGATTAACTGTACATCCTGAGGATGTTGGAAAAGTCATTGGAAAGCAAGGGAAAGTTGCGAAAGCGATTAGAATGCTCTTGTATTCAGTGGGACATCATAATGATGAGAACGTCACACTGGAAATTCAATAAACGTAAAAAGGGCGAGGAGTTATTTCCTCTCCCTTTTTTAACATTTAAAGAGAAATTGCATGGTCCATATATAAAATGGAAATGCTTAATTTATATAGAAACCAGGGGTGACATACTATTTATGACAAAATGGTTTAATGTAGGGAAAATTGTAAATACTCATGGCGTAAAAGGAGAAATTCGTGTTATTTCTCGTACTGATTTTCCAGAAGAGCGATATAAAGTAGGGAACACGTTATACATATGGGATGAGAAAGGTACAGACTATCTTACAGTGAAGGTAACTTCTCATCGTCAACATAAGACATTTGATTTATTAACACTTGAAGGATACAACAATGTAGATGAAGTAGAGAAGTTAAAAGGTTCTTTAATAAAAGTACCAGAAGAGCAGTTAGGCGAACTAGCTGAAGGTGAATACTACTACCATGAAATTATTGGTTGCAACGTTGTAACGGAAGAAGGAGAAGCGTTAGGGACAATCAAAGAGATTCTATCTCCTGGTGCGAATGACGTTTGGGTGATTAAACGTCCAAAGGGTCAAGATTTGTTAATTCCTTATATTGATGACGTTGTACTTCAAGTTAACATTGAAAATAAATTAGTAACCATTCATGTAATGGAAGGGCTACTATAATGAAAATTGACATTTTAACATTGTTTCCAGATATGTTTACGGGTGTATTTGGTTCTTCAATTTTAAAGAAAGCACAAGAAAAAGAAGCGGTAGAGCTTCGTGTTGTCAATTTTCGTGAGTATACAACTAGTAAGCATAATAGTGTAGATGATTATCCGTATGGTGGGGGCGCTGGTATGGTATTAACCCCACAGCCTATCTTTGACGCAGTAGAAGAGTTAACGAAGGAAACAGACCGTAAGCCGAGAATCGTCTTAATGTGTCCACAAGGAGAGCGTTTCACGCAGAAGAAGGCAGAAGAGCTTGCTGGAGAAGAGCATGTTATTTTTGTATGTGGCCATTATGAAGGATACGATGAACGAATTCGTGAGCATCTTGTAACAGATGAGATTTCTATTGGGGATTACGTATTAACGGGTGGAGAATTGGCTTCTATGGTAGTCACTGACAGTGTTGTACGTCTTTTGCCAGGAGTGCTTGGGAATCAAACGTCACAAGTGGAAGACTCTTTTAGCACAGGTTTGTTAGAACACCCACATTATACACGTCCTGCTGATTTTCGTGGTATGAAGGTACCGGATGTACTAATGTCAGGAAATCATAAAAACATTGATGAATGGCGCCATAAAGAGTCACTACGTCGTACATACACACGTAGACCGGATTTACTGGAAGAACGAGAATTATCTAAGCAAGAAGAGAAATGGCTGGAACAGATTAAAGAAGACCGATAAGGGCTTGATATATTTTCTATTGCAACAGTCCTAGCAATATGCTATTATAACATTTGTGCTACTGAAATCAGTAGCCGTATTAACGATGTTCCGCTGTAATTTAATAAGACTTTATAAGAGCATCTGTTTAAAGGAGAGAATTTAATATGCAACAATTAATCACAGAAATCACAAAAGGCCAATTGAAAACTGACCTTCCTTCATTCCGTCCTGGAGACACTTTACGTGTACACGTAAAAGTAGTTGAGGGAACTCGTGAAAGAATTCAGCTTTTCGAAGGTGTTGTAATTAAACGTCGTGGTGGCGGAATCAGTGAAACATTCACAGTTCGTAAGATTTCTTACGGTGTAGGTGTTGAGCGTACATTCCCAGTTCACACGCCAAGAATCGCGAACATCGAAGTACTTCGCCGTGGTAAAGTACGTCGTGCTAAGTTATACTACTTACGTAACCTTCGCGGTAAAAAAGCACGTATTAAAGAAATTCGATAAGACATGTATGGGAGCTTGTAAATACACAAGCTCCCTTTTTCCAATCTATATGAAATTTTGGTATAATACGAGCAGCTTACATAACAGTGGAGGGGAAAGCATGAAGAAAGAGAAGAGCTCACTTTGGGAATGGATCAAAGCAATTTTGATTGCTGTTGTATTAGCGGGCGTAATTAGACAGTTTTTCTTTGCCCCAATTCTCGTAGACGGTGTATCAATGTCGCCGACTTTACATGACCGTGATCGAATGATTGTTAATAAAATTGGCTATCACATAGGTGATCCGAAACGCTTTGATATTATTGTATTCCGAGCGACGGAAGAAAAAGATTATATTAAGCGTATTATTGGCCTGCCAGGCGACGAAATCGAATACCGTAATGATAAACTATATGTTAACGGGAAACCTTATGAGGAGCCGTATTTAGATAAGCAGAAAAAACAACTTGCTGACGGACCGCTTACATATGATTTTACTCTTGAAGAAATGACAGGAAAGAAAACTGTTCCAGAAGGTCAATTATTTGTTTTAGGCGATAATCGTCGTTTTAGTAAAGATAGCCGTTCGATTGGTACAATTTCAATGGACCAAGTGATTGGTAAAGCAAATATGCTATATTGGCCGTTAAAAGATGCGCGTATTGTGAAATAAAAGAAAAAGAAGGTGGCAACATGGTAATTCAATGGTTCCCAGGACATATGGCAAAGGCTAGACGCCAAGTAACAGAAAAATTAAAGTTAATTGATGTTGTAATTGAGCTTGTAGATGCTCGATTACCTTTATCTTCTCGTAATCCAATGATTGATGAAATTATTACACATAAACCAAGGCTTGTTGTTTTAAATAAAGCGGATATGGCGGATGATCGTCTTACAAAGCAGTGGATTGCATATTTTGATGAAAGAGGTCAAAAGGCAATTTCAATTAATGCGCAAGCTGGACAAGGTATGAAAGAAATTGCAGCAGCTTGTAAAGTTCTTGTCAAAGAAAAATTCGATAAAATGGTTGCTAAAGGCATTAGACCAAGAGCAATTCGTGCTTTAATTGTAGGTATTCCAAACGTTGGTAAATCTACACTAATTAATAAATTAGCGAAGAAAAATATAGCAAAAACAGGAGATCGTCCTGGTGTGACAACGGCCCAGCAGTGGATTAAAGTTGGGAAAGAAATGGAATTATTAGATACACCAGGTATTTTGTGGCCTAAATTTGAAGATGAATTAGTTGGTCTTCGTTTAGCGACGACTGGTGCAATTAAAGATTCTATATTAAATCTACAGGATGTAGCTATTTATGCGTTACGTTTTATGGAAAAACATTATCCGGAACGTTTAAAAGAGCGATATAATTTAAATGACATTCCAGAAGAAATTGTGGAGTTATTTGATGCAATTGGAAAAAATAGAGGTTGCTTAATGGGCGGCGGAATGATTGATTATGATAAAACATCTGAGCTTATACTTCGTGAGCTTCGTGGTGGAAGATTTGGAAAAATGACATTTGAAACACCAGAAGAGTTTGCAGAGCAGGTAGAAGATGCGGAAAAAGTAGAAGAAGTATAAGACGTGCGTTTGTACGTCTTTTCTTTTTGGTTACGTTTAAAAGGAGTGTAAATAGATGCAAAAAATGACTATTCAAGAAGCTGAATGTTTGCTGCAAGAAGTTATGAATGAAGAAGACGAGCGTTTTCAAATGTTAGTGAAAGATGAGCGGAAAGGTGTTCAAAAACTAATTTTGAAGTGGTATAAACAAAAAGAGTTAGCGCAAAAAGAAAGAGAAAAATTTCTAGAAATGTCAAAGTACGAAAATGATTTGCGTGAAAAAGGGCTCACATACATTGCTGGTATTGATGAAGTGGGTCGTGGGCCGTTAGCAGGACCGGTTGTGACGGCGGCAGTCGTCCTTCCGGAAGATTTTTATATTCCAGGATTAAATGACTCAAAAAAATTAAGTGAAGCGAAACGTGAGCGTTTTTATGATGAAATTAAAGAGCATGCAATTGCGATTGGAGTTGGAATTATATCACCACAAGTTATTGATGAAATAAATATTTATCAAGCGACGAAGCAAGCGATGTTAGATGCCGTTGCTAATTTATCATGTACACCAGAATATTTATTAATCGATGCGATGAAGCTTCCTACATCAATTCCGCAAACATCAATCATTAAAGGTGATGCGAAAAGTGTCTCTATTTCAGCTGCATCTATTATTGCGAAAGTGACGAGAGATCGCATGATGAAAGAGTTAGGAGGAAAGTATCCGGCATATGGATTCGAACAACATATGGGATATGGGACGAAACAGCATTTAGAAGCGATTGAAGTACATGGAGTATTAGAAGAACATCGAAAATCATTCGCGCCAATTAAAGATATGATTCAAAAATAAGCTGTATATTCACAGCTTATTTTTTATTTTGGTATATAAACATTATTATTTTCGAAAAAGAATAAAGCGATTTCAGTTTTCTGACACTTTATTGTAGACAGCGTGCCAATCATCTTATACAATGGCAATGTAATGTTTTTTAAACATTAAAAAACTTTTCGAGTAAAACAGGAAAACAGGGGAGGATGGGACCATGAATATCCATGAGTACCAAGGTAAGGCAGTCCTTAGAAGCTATGGGGTTAGCGTTCCGAACGGGAAGGTTGCATTTACAGTAGAAGAAGCTGTAGAAGCAGCGAAAGAATTAGGAACGGAAGTATGTGTAGTTAAAGCGCAAATTCACGCTGGTGGACGCGGCAAAGCTGGCGGTGTAAAAGTTGCGAAAAATTTAGAAGAAGTTCGTACATATGCAGAAAGCATTTTAGGAACTACACTTGTGACGCATCAAACAGGTCCTGAAGGTAAGGAAGTAAAACGCTTACTTATCGAAGAAGGTTGCGATATTAAAAAAGAATATTATGTAGGTCTTGTATTAGATCGTGCAACTTCTCAAGTTGTTTTAATGGCATCTGAAGAAGGTGGAACAGAAATTGAAGAAGTAGCAGAAAAAACGCCTGAAAAAATCTTTAAAGAATATATTGATCCAGCAGTAGGTTTACAAGGTTTCCAAGCGCGTAGAATCGCGTTTAACATCAATATTCCAAAAGAACTTGTAGGACAAGCTGTGAAGTTTATGATGGGCTTATACAGTGCGTTTATCGAAAAAGATTGCTCTATCGCTGAGATTAATCCACTTGTTACAACAGGTGACGGTAAAGTTATGGCGTTAGATGCAAAATTAAACTTTGATTCTAATGCGTTATATCGCAATAAAGATATTTTAGAACTTCGTGATCTTGAAGAAGAAGATTCAAAAGAAATTGAAGCTTCTAAATATGACTTAAACTACATTCCTTTAGATGGAAATATCGGTTGTATGGTTAATGGTGCAGGTTTAGCAATGGCTACAATGGATATCATTAAACATTACCATGGTGACCCAGCTAACTTCTTAGATGTTGGTGGCGGCGCAACAGCTGAAAAAGTTACAGAAGCATTCAAAATTATCCTTTCTGACAAAAATGTAAAGGGTATCTTCGTTAACATTTTTGGTGGCATTATGAAGTGTGATGTTATCGCAGAAGGTGTTATTGAAGCGACGAAGCAGGTAGGTCTTGAGTTGCCTTTAGTTGTACGTCTTGAAGGTACAAACGTAGAGCTAGGAAAGAAAATTTTAAATGAGTCTGGTTTAAATATTGTTGCAGCAGAATCTATGGCAGACGGTGCACAAAAAATTGTTTCACTAGTGGGCTAATAGAAAGCGGGGGAGAAAAATGAGCGTATTAGTTAATAAAGATACAAAAGTTATTGTTCAAGGTATTACAGGTTCTCAAGGGTTATTCCATACAAAGCAAATGATTGAATACGGTACGAAAATTGTAGGTGGTGTAACACCAGGTAAAGGTGGCACTGATATTGAAGGCGTACCAGTATTTGATACAGTAGAAGATGCTGTGAAAGCAACAGGCGCAAACGCTTCAGTTGTATACGTTCCACCCGCTTTTGCGGCTGATGCAATTATGGAAGCAGTTGATGCAAAGATTGATTTAGTAGTATGTATTACTGAAGGAATCCCTGTATTAGATATGGTAAATGTAAAGAGATATATGGCGGGTAAACATACACGTTTACTTGGACCAAACTGCCCTGGTGTCATTACACCTGACGAATGTAAAATTGGTATTATGCCAGGATATATTCACAAAAAAGGTCATGTTGGTATCGTATCTCGCTCTGGTACATTAACGTATGAAGCTGTACATCAGTTAACGCAAGAAGGTATTGGCCAATCTACTGCTGTAGGTATCGGGGGAGACCCTGTTAACGGTACGGACTTTATTGATGCGTTAAAAGCATTTAATGAAGATGAAGAAACTCATGCTGTAATTATGATTGGTGAAATCGGCGGTACGGCAGAAGAAGAAGCAGCAGAATGGGTACAAGCTAATATGACAAAACCAGTTGTAGGCTTCATTGGTGGTCAAACAGCGCCTGAAGGCAAACGTATGGGTCATGCTGGGGCGATCATTTCTGGCGGCAAAGGAACTGCTGCTGAAAAGATTAAAACAATGGAAGCTTGTGGTATTAAAGTAGCGGAAACACCAGCTGTTATGGGTGAAACATTAATCTCTGTTTTAAAAGAAAAGGGATTATTTGAGACTTGTAAAAACTACTAATCTTTTTGAAAGACACCTTCTTATTAGAGGGTGTCTTTTTACACATTTTTTGTTTACATAATAAAAATTATGGGTAAGGAGAATGGAGATGAAAAGAGAACGTTTATTGCACCTTCATTACATGTTGGCGGATCATTGGAAGGCGATGGAGAGACTACTATATGTTGATCCAGAACTGAAGGGAATATACACTTTTAGTCCGAAACAATTTGAATATTACGCTGGAATATCCTCGAAAAAATCTTTAGAACTAGTAAATTTTCTTCAAATTTCAAATCTCCAACAATATGTATCCCAGTTAGAAAAAAAGAGAATATTTTATATAACAATAGGGGATAAGGACTATCCACAATTACTGCGAGAAATACAAGATCCCCCTTTTGTTTTATACGGAAAAGGAGAAAGAGATTTTCTAAATAAAGTAAATAAATTAGCGATTGTTGGAACGAGAGAACCGTCTTTATATGGAAAGGAGAGTATGAAGTTTATTTTACAACCTTTACTTGAAAAAGAATGGCTTATTGTTAGTGGGTTTGCAAGAGGGATAGATACAATTGCTCATGAAGTTACAGTAAGGCAGCATTGCCCGACCATTGCAATATTAGGACATGGATTATCTTATATGTATCCAAAGGAGAATAGAGGTTTATATGACACGTGGAAAGATTATATATTGTTATTGACAGAGTATCCGCCCCATTATGTGCCAAAAAAATGGTATTTCCCAAAAAGAAATCGAATTATTAGCGGTATAAGTAAAGGTGTTTTAGTTGTAGAAGCAAAAACGAGAAGTGGATCCCTTATTACTGCAGACCTTGCGCTAGAACAAAATAGAGAGGTGTTTGCGCTTCCTGGACCTATATTTATAGAGAGTGCAGCGGGAACGAATCATCTAATTCAACAAGGCGCAAAGCTAGTAAGAAATGCGGAGGATATCCTTGAAGAAATTTTAAATTAACCATATATTTTTATGTTTTTATTAAACAATTATTGACAAATGGTAGATTGTCGCTGTATGGTATATTCATTCTTGATTGACAAAAACAAGAGAAATCAATAAGATTGATGAAGACTTGAATCCACCTCTTAAGGAGGCACTAGCATGTCAGATTACCTCGTAATCGTGGAGTCGCCTTCTAAGGCGAAGACCATTGAAAAATATTTAGGGAAAAAATACAAAGTCGTCGCGTCCATGGGACATGTCCGCGATTTACCTAAAAGCCAAATGGGGATAGAAGTAAAGAATAACTTCACCCCGAAGTATATTACCATTCGTGGTAAGGGTCCCGTTTTAAAAGATTTAAAATCAGCGGCAAAAAAAGCAAAGAAAGTCTATCTCGCGGCCGATCCGGATCGTGAAGGAGAAGCAATTGCTTGGCATTTAGCAAATACGTTAAATGTGGACGTTGAATCAGATTGCCGAGTTGTATTTAATGAGATTACAAAAGATGCAATAAAAGAATCATTTAAATATCCTCGTGCAATTAATATGGATTTAGTAGATGCACAACAAGCAAGGCGTATACTCGATCGTCTTGTTGGTTACAATATTAGTCCTTTATTATGGAAGAAAGTAAAAAAAGGATTAAGTGCAGGACGCGTACAATCTGTAGCAGTTCGTTTAATCATCGAACGTGAAAAAGAAATTCAAAGTTTTGAACCTGAAGAATTCTGGACAATTAAAACAGAATTTGTGAAAGGGAAAGACACATTTGAAGCGAGCTTTTACGGTGTAGATGGTGAAAAAGTTCAATTAACGAACGAAGCACAAGTGAACGAAATAATCGAAAAGATGAAAGACAATGCGTTTTCGGTTGAAAATGTAACGCGAAAAGAGCGAAAGCGTAACCCTGCATTACCGTTTACAACATCTTCCTTGCAACAAGAGGCAGCGCGTAAGTTAAATATGCGAGCAAAGAAAACAATGATGCTTGCACAGCAGCTGTATGAAGGGATAGATCTTGGAAAACAAGGGACTGTAGGTCTTATTACGTATATGAGAACTGATTCAACACGTATCTCAGAAACAGCTCAAACAGAGGCTCGTGATTACATTACTGAGGCGTTTGGTGCGGAATACATAGGAACAGAGAAGAGGAAAGAAACGAAAAAGTCGAAAGCACAAGATGCGCATGAGGCGATTCGTCCTACTTCGGTAATGAGAAAGCCAGAGGAACTAAAAAGTTTCTTAAGTCGTGATCAACTCCGTTTGTATAAACTGATTTGGGAGCGATTTGTTGCAAGTCAAATGGCATCTGCTATAATGGATACTGTTACAGCGAAACTCATTAATAACAATGTTCAGTTCCGTGCAAGTGGATCAGTTGTAAAGTTCCCAGGATTTATGAAAGTGTACGTAGAGTCGAAAGATGATGGTGCGGAAGAAAAGGATAAGATGTTGCCACCGTTAGAAGTAGGTGAAACTGTATTTTCAAAAGATATAGAACCAAAGCAACATTACACACAGCCTCCGCCGCGTTATACAGAGGCTCGTCTAGTAAGAACACTTGAAGAGCTGGGAATTGGGAGACCGTCTACTTATGTACCGACACTTGAAACAATCCAAAAACGAGGATACGTTGCTTTAGATAATAAACGCTTCGTACCGACTGAGCTTGGTGGAATAGTAATCGAACTTATTTTAGAGTTTTTCCCAGAAATTATTAACATTGAATTTACTGCCAATATGGAGCAAAGCCTTGATGAAGTAGAAGAAGGAAATGCAAATTGGGTGAAAATTGTTGATGATTTCTACGTAGGATTTGAACCGCGCTTAGAAAAAGCGGAAAAAGAAATGCGTGAAGTGGAAATTAAAGATGAACCAGCTGGGGAAGACTGTGAATTATGTAGTCACCCGATGGTCTTTAAAATGGGTAAATATGGGAAGTTTATGGCTTGTTCAAATTTCCCGGAATGTCGTAATACAAAACCGATTGTAAAAGAAATCGGTGTTACTTGTCCGAAGTGTGATAAAGGGCAAATTATTGAACGCCGTAGTAATAAAAAGAAACGCCTTTTCTACGGATGCGGTACGTATCCAGAATGTGACTTTGTATCTTGGGATAAGCCGATTGGTCGTAAATGTCCGAAGTGTGAAGGTATGCTCGTAGAGAAAAAGTTGAAAAAAGGCGTGCAAGTACAATGTATTTCGTGTGATTATGAAGAAGAACAACAAATGTGAGCGTAACTGCTCACATTTTTTTCGGGAAGAAAAGGAAAGGTGATATATATGACAACACAAGTAGTAAACGTCATTGGCGCAGGTCTTGCAGGAAGCGAAGCAGCTTACCAAATTG
This sequence comes from Bacillus cereus group sp. BfR-BA-01523, assembly GCF_022662615.1. NCBI lineage: Bacteria > Bacillati > Bacillota > Bacilli > Caryophanales > Bacillaceae > Bacillus > Bacillus cereus group sp. BfR-BA-01523. The sequence continues at coordinate 137,642 of NZ_JAKUDX010000003.1, read as the reverse complement.
CAAAGCGTGGTGTCCAAGTAAAATTATATGAAATGAGACCAGTAAGGCAAACACCAGCTCATCATACAGATAAATTTGCTGAATTAGTATGTAGTAACTCACTTCGCGCAAACACATTAACAAATGCTGTTGGTGTTATTAAAGAAGAAATGCGTCTAATGGATTCTGTCATTATTCGTGCAGCTGATGAGTGCTCTGTACCAGCAGGAGGTGCTTTAGCTGTAGACCGTCATGAATTCGCGGCGAAAGTGACTGAATATGTGAAAAATCATCCGAACGTAACTGTAATGAATGAGGAAATCACTGAAATTCCAGAGGGACCAACTGTTATCGCGACAGGTCCACTTACGTCTCCGGATCTTTCTGCACAATTAAAAAAACTAACAGGTGAAGATTATTTTTATTTCTATGATGCTGCAGCGCCAATCGTTGAGAAAGACAGCATTGACATGAATAAAGTATATTTAAAATCCCGTTATGATAAAGGTGAAGCGGCATATTTAAACTGTCCAATGACAGAAGAAGAGTTTGATCGTTTTTATGAGGCTTTAATTGCTGCTGAGACAGTGCCTTTAAAAGAATTTGAAAAAGAAATTTTCTTTGAAGGTTGTATGCCAGTAGAAGTTATGGCAAGTAGAGGAAGACAGACGTTAGTATTTGGACCGATGAAGCCTGTTGGGTTAGAAGATCCGAAAACAGGGAAAACACCGTATGCGGTTGTTCAGTTACGTCAAGATGATGCAGCAGGAACATTATATAATATTGTAGGCTTCCAAACACATTTAAAGTGGGGGCCACAAAAAGAAGTGTTACAGCTAATTCCAGGACTAGAAAACGCAGAGATTGTACGTTATGGTGTAATGCATCGTAATACGTTTATTAATTCGCCTAATTTACTTCGTCCAACATATCAATATAAACAACGTGATGATTTATTCTTCGCTGGTCAAATGACTGGTGTAGAGGGTTATGTTGAATCAGCAGCATCAGGATTATTAGCGGGTATTAACGCTGCTCGACTTGTAAAAGGTGAAGAGCCAGTTGTATTACCACCTGTAACTGCAATGGGAAGTATGGCAAATTATATTACTGCGACAAATGCGAAAAACTTCCAGCCAATGAATGCAAACTTCGGTTTATTTACACCGTTAGAGAAGAAAATTAAAAAGAAACAAGAGCGAAATGAAGCATATGCTACACGCGCTTTGGAAACAATTCAAAATTTTGTAAATATTTAATTAAATTTCTTGCAAAGGCTACTAAGTTGTGATACGATTTAGTAGCCTTTATTGAGGTGAATTATATGGATGTGAATGTGAAGAAATTGTTACAATTATTCGTTGGATATTTACAAATTGAAAGAAATTATTCAAAATATACAATTGCAAGTTATCAAAATGATTTAGAACATTTTGTGCAATTTATGGAGCGAGAAGGCATATCCTCTTTTTTAGATGTTACATACGCGGATGTTCGTTTATACTTGACGACGTTGCACGATCAGAAGTTAGCCCGTAAATCTGTCGCAAGGAAAGTATCAAGCTTACGAAGTTTATATCGTTTTTTGATGCGTGAAGGTTATCAAAAAGATAATCCGTTTGCACTTGCGTCACTTCCCAAGAAAGAATTGTCAATCCCAAAGTTTTTATATGCTGAAGAGTTAGAGGAATTGTTTGAAGTTTCTGATACAGGGGCACCATTAGGCCAAAGGAATCAAGCGTTATTAGAGTTGATGTATGCAACTGGGATTCGTGTAAGCGAATGCGTTAATTTGCAACTTACCGACATTGACTTTGCAGTGGGAACAATTTTAGTGATGGGAAAAGGGAAAAAACAAAGATATATTCCGTTCGGAAGCTATGCACAAGATGCTTTAATTACTTATATAGAGAACGGGAGAAAACAGTTAGCTCAAAAGACTGAAGAACAATCTCATATGGTATTTTTAAATGCGAAAGGTAAGCCGTTAACAGATCAGGGTGTACGTTATGTTTTGAACGAACTCATTAAGAAAGCTTCACTTACAATGCGGATAAGTCCCCATATGTTAAGGCATACATTTGCTACACATATGTTGGATGAAGGAGCGGATTTACGTACTGTGCAGGAGCTATTAGGTCATGAGAATTTGTCAACCACACAAATTTATACGCATGTCTCTAAAGAAAGATTGCGTTCTGTGTACATGAAGCATCACCCGCGGGCATAAATTGCTTTTAAGGCTATAAAAACATATAAAGGAGTTTTTTCTATGGGAAATTTCCACGCTACAACGATATTTGCAGTTCATCATAATGGAGAATGTGCAATGGCTGGAGATGGTCAGGTAACGATGGGAAATGCTGTTGTAATGAAACATACAGCTCGCAAAGTTCGCAAACTTTTCCAAGGGAAAGTTTTAGCTGGTTTTGCAGGATCAGTTGCTGATGCATTTACTCTTTTTGAAATGTTTGAAGGAAAATTAGAAGAGTATAATGGCAACTTGCAGCGCGCTGCAGTTGAGATGGCGAAACAATGGCGTGGTGATAAAATGCTACGTCAGCTAGAAGCAATGCTCATTGTCATGGATAAAACAACGATGCTCCTTGTTTCAGGTACAGGAGAAGTGATTGAACCAGATGATGGTATTTTAGCAATTGGTTCAGGCGGACATTATGCACTTGCTGCTGGTCGTGCTTTAAAGCAACATGCAAGTGAACATTTAACAGCGAAACAAATTGCGAAGGCCAGTTTAGAAATTGCAGGCGATATTTGTGTTTATACGAACCACAACATAATTGTTGAAGAATTGTAGAATCGTAAGGGAGGCATTTTATATGCATTTACATTTTACTCCGCGTCAAATTGTGGAAAAATTAGATCAATACATCATCGGTCAAAAAGATGCAAAGAAAGCGGTTGCTGTAGCTCTACGAAATCGATACCGTCGCAGTAAATTAGTTGAAAATTTACGTGATGAAATTGCACCTAAAAACATTTTAATGATTGGACCGACAGGTGTTGGTAAAACAGAGGTAGCACGGCGAATGGCGAAACTCGTTGGAGCACCTTTTATTAAGGTTGAAGCGACGAAATTTACAGAAGTTGGATATGTGGGTCGAGATGTAGAGTCGATGGTCCGTGACCTTGTCGAAACGTCTGTTCGTATTGTGAAAGAGGAAATGGTAGTTAAAGTTCAAGATAAAGCAGAAGAGCAAGCGAATCAACGTCTTGTTGAAATTTTAGTGCCGAGTCCGGAGAAGCAATCTGGATTTAAAAATCCATTAGAAATGCTTTTTGGTGGTAATCAAAATTCAAACCAAACATCTGATTCACAGGAAGATGATGAAATCGAAAAGAAACGTCAAGATGTGGAAAGAAAGCTTGCGGCAGGCCTTCTTGAAGATGAAGTGATATCGATCGAAGTGACGGAACAACAGTCTTCTATGTTTGATATGTTGCAAGGAACTGGCATGGAGCAAATGGGAATGAATTTCCAAGATGCACTAGGAAGTATCATGCCGAAAAAAACGAAAAAACGTAAACTTTCTGTAAAAGAAGCAAGAAAACTCTTGACAAATGAAGAGGCACAGCGCTTAATTGATATGGATGAAGTTACACAAGAGGCTGTTTATCGTGCTGAACAGCTCGGGATTATTTTTATCGATGAAATTGACAAAATTGCTGGTAAGCAGTCGAATAGCGTAGATGTATCGCGTGAAGGTGTGCAACGTGACATTTTACCGATTGTAGAAGGATCGAATGTAGCAACGAAATACGGATCAGTAAAAACCGATTATATTTTATTTGTTGCAGCTGGAGCGTTCCATATGTCTAAACCGTCGGATTTAATTCCGGAATTGCAAGGGAGATTTCCGATTCGAGTAGAATTAACAAAATTATCGGCGGATGATTTTGTTAAAATATTAATCGAGCCTGACAATGCGCTAATTAAACAGTACACGGCGTTATTAGCGACTGAAGGTATAGAAATTGAATTTTCAGACGAAGCTATTCGTAAGATTGCTGAGATTGCTTATCAAGTTAATCAGGATACAGATAATATTGGAGCGAGAAGACTTCATACTGTTATGGAGAAGCTCCTTGAAGATTTATCGTTTGAGGCATCTGAAATTACGTTAGAGAAAATAACGATAACACCTCAATATGTTGAGGAAAAATTAGCGACAATAGCTAAAAATAAAGATGTGAGCCAGTTTATTTTGTAATAGTGTCATCAGGTGACTCGCCCTAGTTTCCAAGTGATGAAAAAATATGTAAGTAACATGTAGGAGGAAATTTTGAAATGGAATTATTAGCAAAAACGAGAAAATTAAATGCGTTATTACAGAGCGCAGCAGGAAAGCCTGTAAACTTTAGAGAGATGTCTGACACAATGTGTGAAGTAATTGAAGCGAACGTGTTCGTTGTAAGTCGTCGCGGTAAATTATTAGGATATGCGATTCACCAACAAATCGAAAACGAACGTATGAAGCACATGCTTGCAGAGCGTCAATTCCCAGAAGAGTATACGCAAAGTTTATTCAATGTTACAGAAACATCTTCAAATTTAGGTGTGGATAGTGACTACACAGCATTCCCAGTAGAAAATAGAGAATTATTCGGTCAAGGTTTAACTACAATCGTACCAATCGTTGGTGGCGGTGAGCGTCTAGGTACACTAGTATTAGCTCGTCTTGGTCAAGAGTTCTTAGACGATGATTTAATTCTTGCTGAATACAGCTCAACTGTTGTAGGTATGGAAATCTTACGTGAAAAAGCAGAAGAAATCGAAGAGGAAGCACGTAGTAAAGCTGTTGTTCAAATGGCGATTAGCTCATTATCTTACAGTGAGTTAGAAGCAATCGAGCATATCTTCGAAGAATTAAATGGAACAGAAGGTTTACTTGTTGCAAGTAAAATTGCTGATCGCGTAGGAATTACTCGTTCGGTAATCGTAAATGCACTACGTAAATTAGAAAGTGCTGGTGTTATTGAGTCTCGCTCTTTAGGTATGAAAGGAACATACATTAAAGTGCTAAACGACAAGTTTCTACAGGAACTTGCTAAATTAAAAACAAACTAATTTATAAAAAAACTCTCCTCGCTTGAGGAGAGTTTTTTGTTTTTTTAAGTGAATGATTTTGCTTACGTAAGGCGTCATGACAACATTCATTAGAAAACTATTAATTAACCTTCAATTCCTTGCTTAAAGGAATTGAAGGTTGGTAATACTAGGATTTGAGCGTGGAAAAAAGAAAGTTTTACATTGTTCGTATTTTCGACTTGATTGTAATATTTCAGTATGATATAGTAAGCAGTGGTGTCAGTACAAAGTACACACGTTTACTGATTTAAGTGTTGGTGCTACGTTCGTAGTTTCGCTTAGAGATGAAGTAAACGGAGGATATCAAAAAAACCATTTAGGAGGAACTAAATTATGTCAGTAATTTCTATGAAACAATTGCTTGAAGCTGGTGTTCATTTCGGACATCAAACTCGTCGTTGGAACCCAAAAATGAAGCGTTACATCTTCACAGAGCGTAACGGTATCTACATCATCGACTTACAAAAAACTGTGAAAAAAGTTGAGGAAGCTTACAGAACGATGCGTGACATCGCTGCTGAAGGTGGAGACATTTTATTCGTAGGTACTAAAAAACAAGCACAAGAAGCTATTAAAGAAGAAGCAACTCGTGCTGGTATGTACTTCGTTAACCAACGTTGGTTAGGTGGAACTTTAACAAACTTCCAAACAATCCAAAAGCGTATCAAGCGTCTTAAAGATATCGAAAGAATGCAAGAAGATGGTACTTTCGAAGTACTTCCTAAGAAAGAAGTTGTTCAACTTAAAAAAGAGTTAGAGCGTCTTGAGAAATTCTTAGGCGGTATTAAAGATATGAAAGGTCTTCCAAGTGCATTATTCATAGTAGACCCTCGTAAAGAGCGTATTGCAGTTGCTGAAGCACGCAAATTACACATTCCAATCATCGGTATCGTTGATACAAACTGTGATCCGGACGAAATCGATCACGTTATTCCAGCAAACGATGATGCAATTCGTGCTGTAAAACTTCTTACATCTAAAATGGCAGACGCGATCCTTGAAACAAAACAAGGTGAAGAAACTGTTACTGCGTAACAAATTTGGAAAGGTGATAAGGGGTTCGGCCTTTTATCACCTTTTTTAAGGTATAAACACCTTTATAAAAGGTATAAATACATATTTTAGGAGGATGAAAAATATGGCAATCACTGCACAAATGGTAAAAGAACTTCGCGAAAAAACTGGCGCAGGTATGATGGACTGCAAAAAAGCTTTAACAGAAACTAACGGCGACATGGAGAAAGCAATTGACTTCTTACGTGAAAAAGGTATTGCGAAAGCTGCTAAAAAAGCAGACCGCATCGCTGCTGAAGGTTTAACTTTCATCGAAACAAACGGTAACGAAGGTTTAATCTTAGAATTAAACTCTGAGACTGATTTCGTTGCGAAAAACGAAGGTTTCCAAGCGTTAATTAAAGAATTAGCTGCTCACTTATTAGCTAACAAACCTGCTAACGTTGAAGAAGCTATGGCTCAAACAATCGAAGGCGGCAAAACAGTAGAAGAGCACATCAACGAAGCAATCGCTAAAATTGGTGAAAAACTTACACTTCGTCGTTTCGAAATCGTATCAAAAACTGATGCTGATGCATTCGGCGCTTACCTACACATGGGTGGACGTATTGGTGTATTAACAGTTCTTGAAGGTTCTACTGACGAAGCAGCTGCTAAAGATGTAGCAATGCACATCGCAGCAGTTAACCCTAAATACATCGACCGCGATGCTGTAACAGCTGAAGAAGTTGAGCATGAGCGTCAAGTATTAACACAACAAGCTTTAAACGAAGGCAAGCCTGAAAAAATCGTTGCGAAAATGGTAGAAGGCCGTCTTGGCAAATTCTTTGAAGAGATTTGCTTACTTGACCAAACATTCGTTAAGAATCCTGACATGAAAGTTCGTCAATTCGTTGAGTCTAAAGGCGGAACATTAAAAGGATTCGTTCGCTACGCTGTTGGTGAAGGTATCGAAAAACGCGAAGACAACTTTGCTGAAGAAGTAATGAACCAAGTAAAAGGTAACAACTAATACAGATTAGGGAACACATTGTGTTCCCTTTTTTAAAATAAAGATGTAAGCAATTGGAGGTTCATTATGAGTAAACCGAAATATAATCGTGTCGTTTTAAAGCTGAGCGGAGAAGCTTTAGCTGGCGAGCAAGGATTTGGAATTAACCCAGCTGTTATTAAGTCAGTTGCGGAACAAGTGAAAGAAATTGCAGAACTTGATGTAGAGGTTGCTGTTGTTGTTGGTGGCGGTAACATTTGGCGTGGGAAAATTGGAAGTGAAATGGGCATGGATCGTGCAGGAGCAGATTACATGGGCATGTTAGCAACAGTTATGAATTCATTAGCTCTTCAAGATAGCTTAGAGAATATTGGAATTCAAACTCGCGTACAAACTTCAATTGAGATGCGTCAAGTGGCAGAGCCTTACATTCGTCGTAAAGCAATTCGTCACTTAGAGAAAAAACGTGTTGTTATCTTTGCTGCAGGTACAGGTAACCCATACTTCTCTACAGATACAACAGCAGCATTACGTGCAGCTGAAATCGAAGCGGACGTTATTTTAATGGCGAAAAATAATGTGGATGGCGTATATAGTGCAGATCCATCTATTGACCCAACAGCTACGAAATACGAAACACTTACTTACCTAGATGTATTAAAAGCAGGTTTAGGTGTAATGGATTCTACAGCTTCTTCTTTATGTATGGATAATGATATTTCATTAATTGTATTCTCGGTTATGGAAAAAGGTAACATTAAACGTGCCGTTTTAGGCGAAAATATTGGAACAGTTGTAAGGGGGAAATAAATTATGGGACAACAAGTATTGAAGTCTTCAAATGAAAAAATGGAAAAAGCAGTTGCTGCTTATTCTCGTGAATTAGCAACAGTTCGCGCTGGTCGTGCAAGCTCGTCTGTATTAGATAAGGTACAAGTTGATTACTATGGTGCACCAACACCAGTTGTGCAATTAGCGAACATTACAGTTCCAGAAGCACGTTTGCTTGTAATTCAACCTTATGATAAAACTTCTATCGGTGATATTGAAAAAGCAATTTTAAAAGCAGATTTAGGCTTAAACCCTTCTAATGATGGAACTGTAATTCGTATTGCATTCCCTGCATTAACAGAAGAGCGTCGTCGCGATCTTGTAAAAGTTGTGAAGAAATATGCTGAGGAAGCAAAAGTTGCTGTTCGTAACGTACGTCGTGACAGTAATGATGACCTTAAGAAGCTTGAAAAAGCTGGCGACATTACAGAAGATGATTTAAGAGGATATACTGAAGATATCCAAAAAGAAACAGATAAATATATTGCAAAAGTTGACGAAATCGCAAAAAACAAAGAAAAAGAAATTATGGAAGTGTAATAGCGATAATTTCGCAAATATGACCCTCTTCTTAAGGGGGTCTTTTTACACTTTTAGGCATACGTCTGCTTGTTGGAGGGTATGAATGATGTTTAAAAAGTTTCCTTTTTTTAAAAGTAAAAAGGTCACATCGTTTGATCATCTCATTGAAAAAGTGAAAAAAGGATATATCCCAGAACATATTGCTATTATTATGGATGGTAATGGAAGATGGGCAAAGAGAAGAGCCATGCCTCGCATTGCTGGTCATCATGAAGGTATGCAAGTTGTGAAGAAAATCACAAAATTTGCAAGTAAGCTTGATGTGAAAGTATTAACTCTTTATGCTTTTTCGACTGAGAACTGGAAAAGACCGAAAAAAGAAGTTGATTATTTGATGAAGCTTCCAGAAGAATTTTTAGGTGCATTTTTACCAGAGTTGATTGAAGAAAACGTACAAGTCCGAGTAATAGGGCAAAAAGATCGTCTTCCTACGCATACGCGCAGAGCGATGGAAAAAGCCATGGAAGATACGAAAGAGAATACGGGATTAATTCTTAATTTCGCGTTAAACTATGGAAGTCGAGATGAAATCGTTTCTGCTGTGCAACATATGATGAAAGATAGTGAGGAAGGAAAAATTCGTTCGGAAGAAATAAGTGAAGAAAAGATTTCTTCTTACTTAATGACGAGTTCTTTACCTGATCCAGAGTTGTTAATCCGTACAAGCGGAGAGCTACGTATTAGTAATTTCATGTTATGGCAAATTGCTTATTCGGAATTTTGGTTTACAGATGTGTATTGGCCAGATTTTACCGAGGAACATTTGCTAAATGCGATTACAGACTTTCAACATAGAGGGCGCAGATTCGGAGGCGTGTAGAAAGAGAGGGTTTGGTAGTGAAACAGAGAATTATTACTGGAGTGATTGCTGCCGCGCTATTCATTCCCATCGTAATTTACGGTGGCGTGCCTTTTACAGTTTTAGTGTATGCACTTGCTTCTATAGGTTTATATGAATTAATTCGTATGAACAAGCTTACGCTTATTTCGGTACCAACAGTTTTAGCTGCAGTATTATTGTGGATTATTTTAATTCCGAGTAGTGCATCAGAACTGTTTACGTGGATTGGGTTAGGTAAATTAGAAATCACATTTGTGATTGTTTTATTACTTTTATCATATACAGTCCTTTCTAAGAATACATTTACTTTTGACAATGCTTCATTTTTACTTATGGCAACGACATATGTTGGAATGGGATTCTTATATTTAAATGAAACGAGAATATTAGGAATCAAATATGTGTTCTGTGCACTATTTGTCATATGGGCAACTGATTCAGGTGCATATTTCATAGGGAAAGCATTTGGAAAAAGAAAATTATGGCCAGAAATTAGTCCGAATAAAACGATTGAAGGTTCATTAGGCGGTATTGTTTGTGGAATTGTTGTTGCACTTGTTTACAATATGTTCTTCCCAGTTGAAGCGAATGTAGGAGTTTTAATCGTTCTGACGATTATCATTTCTATTTTTGGACAAATTGGTGATTTAGTGCAATCTGCATTTAAACGCCATTATGGTGTAAAGGATTCAGGTACAATTTTACCTGGACATGGTGGTATTTTAGATCGAACAGATAGTTGGTTATTTGTGTTACCAATTCTATACTTCTTATTACAATACAATTAATAAATGAACGAGGGGTTGGAGTCATGAAAAACATTAGTTTACTAGGTGCAAGCGGATCAATCGGTACACAAACATTAGATGTGTTACGCTCGCACCCAGACCAATTCCGTCTCGTTGCTTTTTCTGTAGGGAAAAATGTTGATTATGCAGTAAAGGTAATTCAAGAATTTTCCCCGCAAATTGTCTCTGTGCAAAGAGAGGAAGATGTTTTAAAATTACAAGCTGTTTCTGGTAATACAAAAGTAGTATATGGTAGCGAAGGCTTATTAGAAGTAGCGCTGCACCCAGATACAGAAATTGTAGTGAATGCTGTTGTAGGTAGCGTAGGGTTGTTACCGACACTCCGCGCAATTGAGGCGAAAAAAACAATTGGAATTGCAAATAAAGAAACGTTAGTAACTGCAGGGCATCTTGTAATGGAAGCAGCACGAAAACATAATGTATCGTTACTTCCAGTAGACAGTGAACATTCAGCTATTTTTCAATGCTTGAATGGTGAAAATGAAAAAAGAATCTCTCGCTTAATTATAACTGCTTCAGGCGGAAGTTTTCGTGATAAAACGAGAGATGAATTGCATCAAGTGACCGTAGAAGATGCACTTCGTCATCCAAACTGGTCAATGGGTTCGAAAATTACAATTGATTCTGCTACAATGATGAATAAGGGGCTAGAAGTAATTGAAGCACACTGGCTTTTTGGTATCCCTTATGAGCAAATCGATGTTGTTCTACATAAAGAAAGTATTATTCATTCTATGGTTGAATTTGAAGATCGTAGTGTAATGGCACAGCTTGGCTCACCTGATATGCGAGTACCGATTCAATACGCGCTTACATATCCTGATAGATTGCCTCTTTCAGACACGAAACAGTTAAATTTATGGGAAATGGGAACATTGCATTTTGAGAAAATGAATCAAGAGCGTTTCCGTTGTCTACGTTTTGCGTATGAAGCTGGAAAGACAGGTGGAAGTATGCCGGCTGTAATGAACGCGGCAAATGAAGTAGCTGTTGAAGCTTTTTTACAAAAGAGAATTGGTTTCTTAACAGTGGAAGACCTCATTGAAAAAGCAATGCACCATCACACTGTCATTGCACGTCCGAGCTTAGAGGAAATTCAGGAAATTGACGCAGCCACAAGACGGTTTGTGATGGAACAAATTTAGCAAAGGTGGTTATGGAATTGAATACAGCGATTGCCTTTATATTAATTTTCGGTGCACTCGTATTTTTCCATGAGCTAGGGCATCTATATTTCGCAAAAAGAGCAGGTATTTTGTGCCGCGAGTTTGCGATTGGTTTTGGTCCGAAAATATTCTCATTTGAAAAGAATGAAACGGTGTATACGATTCGATTACTGCCCCTTGGTGGCTATGTAAGAATGGCTGGCGAGGATGCGGACACAGTTGAGTTAAAACCTGGAAAAAAGGTTGGACTTGTATTAAATGAAAAAGACGAAGTTGTGAAATTAGTTTTTGACGGACATGAAAAATATCCAAATGTTCGTGTCATTGAAGTCGAACAAGCTGATTTAGAGCATAATCTTACAATTTTGGGTTATGAAGAGTACGAGGAAGAGCTGCAAACATTCCGAGTAAATGAAAAAGCTCGTATCATTTCTGCGGGAGAAGAAATTCAAATCGCTCCGTACAATAGACAATTTGGCTCTAAAAAATTGGGCCAACGTGCTCTAACAATCTTTGCAGGTCCTGCAATGAACTTTATTCTAGCATTTGTTATTTTTGTGATTCTTGGATTTGTACAAGGAGTTCCTGTTGACAAACCAATGGTCGGAAAAGTAATGGAGAATAGTGCTGCAGAACAAGCTGGATTAAAAGAAAACGATACAATTCAAGCAATCAATGGGAAAAACACTAGTACATGGAAAGATGTTGTAACGATTGTACGTGAAAACCCAAATAAAGAAATTACGTTACATGTAAAGCGTGATAGTGAGCAATTTAATGTGAAAGTAACACCAACGCTTGATAAAGAAGGAAAAGACGAAGTTGGTAGAATTGGTGTTTATTCTCCTGTAGAGAAAACAGTGATGGGTTCTATTAAATCAGGGTTTGAACAAACATACGAATGGACGAAACTAATTTTTGATTCTCTTGTGAAATTAGTAACGGGTCAATTTTCCATTAATGAGTTGTCAGGTCCAGTAGGAATTTATAATCTAACAGATCAAGTTGTAGATTATGGATTTACGCGTGTACTAAGTTTAGCGGCAGTTTTAAGTATTAACCTTGGTTTATTTAATTTATTACCAGTCCCAGCTTTAGACGGTGGACGTTTGTTCTTCTTCTTAATTGAAGCATTACGAGGAAAACCAATTGATCGTCAAAAAGAAGGAATGGTTCACTTTATTGGGTTTGCATTATTAATGTTGCTTATGTTAGTTGTAACATGGAATGACATCCGTAAGTTTTTCTTGTAAAATAAGAAGAAGTTTATAATGAAATAGAGCTCATAGAATAAAATCCCTCACCTAACTCGAGGTGAGGGATTTTATTGCGTGTAAGAGTAAAATGAAGAGGTGCGAATAAATGAAACAAAGTATGGTATTCAGTCCTACATTACGTGAAGTTCCAGCAGATGCTGAAATTAAGAGTCATCAATTATTACTTCGCGCAGGGTTTATGCGTCAAAATGCTTCTGGTATTTATAGTTTTCTACCATTTGGTTTAAAAGTGTTACACAAAGTAGAACGTATTGTTCGTGAAGAAATGGAGCGCGCAGGGGCAGTAGAACTATTAATGCCAGCTATGCAAGCTTCTGAATTATGGCAAGAATCAGGTCGTTGGTATTCTTACGGATCAGAATTAATGCGTATGAAAGATCGTAATGCTCGCGAGTTTGCGCTAGGGGCAACTCATGAGGAAGTAATTACAGATCTTGTACGTGATGAAATTAAATCATACAAAAAACTACCATTAACATTATATCAAATTCAAACAAAATTCCGTGATGAGCAAAGACCACGTTTCGGTTTATTACGCGGAAGAGAATTTTTAATGAAAGATGCGTATTCTTTCCATGCAACACAAGAAAGTTTGGATGAAGTATATAGCGGTTTATACAAAGCGTATTCTAATATCTTTGCTCGTTGTGGTTTGAATTTCCGTGCAGTTATCGCTGATTCTGGAGCAATGGGTGGAAAAGATACACACGAATTTATGGTGTTATCTGATGTAGGTGAAGATACAATTGCGTATTCTGATACATCTGATTATGCGGCAAATATTGAAATGGCTCCTGTTGTTGCTACGTATACGAAGAGTGATGAAGCCGAAAAAGCACTTGAAAAAGTAGCAACTCCAGATCAAAAAGCTATTGAAGAAGTATCTGTATTCTTAAATATCGCAGCGGAAAAATGCATTAAATCTATGGTGTTTAAAGTAGATGCGAAATTAGTAGTAGTACTTGTTCGTGGCGATCATGAAGTCAATGATGTAAAAGTGAAGAATGTATACGGAGCTTCAGTCGTTGAGCTTGCTTCACATGAAGAAATAAAAGAGTTATTAAACTGTGAAGTGGGTTCTTTAGGACCGATTGGTGTTACAGGGGATATCGAAATTATCGCTGACCATGCTGTAGCATCAATTGTCAACGGATGTTCAGGAGCGAACGAAGAAGGATTCCATTATGTAAATGTAAATCCAGAACGTGACTTTAAAGTAAGTCAATATACAGATTTACGCTTCATTCAAGAAGGAGACCAATCTCCAGATGGAAATGGAACAATTCTTTTCGCACGTGGAATTGAAGTTGGTCATGTATTCAAATTAGGAACTCGTTATAGTGAAGCAATGAACGCAACGTTCCTAGATGAAAACGGAAAAACAAAACCACTTATTATGGGTTGTTACGGTATCGGTGTATCTCGTACAGTGGCAGCAATTGCAGAGCAGTTTAATGATGAGAATGGTTTAGTTTGGCCAAAATCTGTTGCACCGTTCCATGTGCATGTAATTCCAGTAAATATGAAATCTGATGCACAACGTGAAATGGGTGGAAATATCTATAACTCATTACAAGAGCAAGGATACGAAGTATTACTAGATGATCGTGCAGAACGTGCAGGTGTTAAATTTGCAGATGCAGATTTATTCGGCCTTCCAGTTCGTGTTACAGTTGGTAAAAAAGCAGACGAAGGTATTGTAGAAGTGAAAGTACGTGCTACAGGCGAGTCTGAAGAAGTGAAAGTAGAAGAACTTCAAACATATATTGCTAATATTTTAAAATAAGAAGAGGTACCTCGTAATGAGGTACCTTCTCTTTCTTTGTAAACGTATTTTGTAAAAGAAGAAGGAAGAAATCTTTCTTTGTAGTACGTTTCAATTTATAATAGCAAATGGAAGGAGAGTGCTTATGTCATTAACAAATGAACAACAAGAGCGATTTCAAATTTTGCTCCAACAGTTGAAAATACCAGAAGACCTTATAAATCAATATTTACATGGCGGTGGTATTGAAAAGCTAGTTATTGATAAAGCGAATAAAAGTTGGCATTTTGACTTACAAGTGCCACGTATTTTGCCGACAGAATTATATGAGTTGCTAGAAACAAAGCTTAAGCAATCATTTTCTCATATTGCAAGAACAACATTTGCATTAGAAGCAGAGAATAAACAATTTACAGAAGAAGAAGTGAAGGCATATTGGCCGCTTTGTACAGAACGAATTACATTTTCACCTATGTTCGCGTACTTAAAGAAGCAACTTCCGCAGGTCAATGGCGTGAAGTTGCTATTAAATGTGAATAATGAGCTGGAATCTACTACTTTAAAGAAAAACGTTGCGAAACCAGTAGGTGATCAATACGAAGCTTTTGGATTCCCGCGTTTTCAGTTAGACACACATATAAAGCAAAATGCAGAAGAGATGCAAAAGTTTCGTGAGCAAACACAGGAAGAAGATCGTCAACGAGTTATACAGGCTATGGAAGAGATGGCTAAAAGGCAAGCTGAAG
The DNA here is from genome assembly GCF_022662615.1 of Bacillus cereus group sp. BfR-BA-01523. NCBI lineage: Bacteria > Bacillati > Bacillota > Bacilli > Caryophanales > Bacillaceae > Bacillus > Bacillus cereus group sp. BfR-BA-01523. Next base: position 122,534 of record NZ_JAKUDX010000003.1, on the reverse strand, counting down.
AAAGTGATGTTGTTCACGAAGGACCAGTTGTGCTTGGTTATCTTATTAAGCCAGATGAAGAGATTACGCCGCTGCGTGAAATTCAAGATGAAGAAAGAAGAAAAACCGTTCAAGGGTATGTTTTCCATGTAGAGACGAAAGAACTTCGTAGTGGACGTACATTATTAACTTTAAAGATAACTGACTATACGGACTCTATTATGATTAAGATGTTCTCACGTGATAAAGAAGATATCCCGATGTTACAATCCTTGAAAAAAGGAACTTGGGTAAAAGCGCGTGGTTCAGTTCAAAATGATACATTCGTGCGTGATTTAGTTATGATCGCAAATGATATAAATGAAATAACGGGACCTTCTCGTAAAGATAAAGCAAAAGAAGGGGAAAAAAGAGTAGAACTTCATCTTCATACTCCAATGAGTCAAATGGATGCTGTTACTTCTGTTTCTAAGCTCGTTGCCCAAGCCGGAAAATGGGGGCATGAGGCTATTGCAGTTACAGACCATGCTGTTGCACAGTCGTTCCCAGAAGCATATTCTGCTGGTAAAAAGGCTGGAGTTAAAGTTCTATATGGTGTAGAAGCAAATTTAGTTAATGATGGTGTGCCGATAGCATATAACGAAGCACATCGTCTACTTGCAGAAGAAACATATGTTGTCTTTGACGTTGAGACAACAGGGTTATCTGCTGTATATGATACAGTCATTGAGTTAGCTGCTGTAAAGATAAAAGGTGGAGAAATTATTGATCGCTTTGAATCTTTCGCAAATCCTCATCAGCCATTATCGGCGACGATTATTGAATTAACAGGTATTACAGATGATATGTTAACTGATGCACCAGAAGTGGACGAAGTGTTTAAAAAGTTTGAGGAATGGATGGGTGACCATACACTTGTTGCTCATAACGCAAGCTTCGATATGGGCTTTATTAACGTAGGTTTTAAAAAGGCTGGGATAGAAAAAACGAAAAATCCAGTTATTGATACGTTAGAACTTGCACGGTTCTTATTCCCAGAAATGAAAAATCATCGATTAAATACGATGTGTAAAAAGCTTGATATTGAATTAACGCAACATCACCGTGCGATTTATGATACAGAAGCAACGGGATATTTACTTGTGAAGATGTTAAAAGATGTAATTGAAAAGGGATTTGAATATCACGATCAACTAAACGATAGTATGGGACAAGGGGATGCGTATAAACGTGGGCGTCCAAGTCATATGACGTTACTTGCCACATCAGATGTTGGGTTGAAAAACTTATATAAACTTGTTTCATATTCTCACCTGAATTACTTTTATCGTGTACCACGTGTACCACGATCACTATTAAAAAAATATCGCGAAGGCATTTTAGTAGGAACAGCCTGTGACAAAGGTGAAGTATTTGAAGCTATGATGCAAAAAGCGCCTGAAGAAGTAGAAGAAATTGCGCAGTTTTACGATTACATTGAGGTTATGCCTCCAGAAGTGTTACGTCATTTAGTGGAACGTGAACTCGTTCGAGATGAAGGACAGTTAAAAACAATAATTTCTAACTTAGTAAAACTAGGTGAGACGTTAGATAAGCCAGTTGTTGCTACTGGGAATGTGCATTATTTAGATCCAGAGGACGCGATATATCGGAAAATTTTAGTCAGTTCGCAGGGAGGAGCTAATCCGTTAAATCGCCATTCATTACCGCCTGTACATTTCCGTACAACAAATGAAATGCTAGATTGTTTTTCATTCTTAGGTGAAGACAAAGCAAAAGAAATTGTTGTGACAAATACACACAAGATCGCATCATTAATTGGTGATGTTCGTCCAGTAAAAGATGATTTATACACACCGAAAATTGAAGGTGCTGATGATGAAACACGTGATATGAGCTATATAATGGCAAGAAGTATCTATGGAGATGAACTACCGGAAATTGTAGAAGCTCGTTTGGAAAAAGAATTGAAAAGTATTATTGGACATGGATTCGCCGTTATTTATTTAATTTCACATAAGCTTGTGAAAAAATCGTTAGTGGACGGTTATCTAGTAGGTTCGCGTGGATCGGTAGGTTCATCATTTGTTGCAACGATGATGGAAATTACAGAAGTAAACCCATTACCACCGCACTATGTATGTCCAAAGTGTAAACAATCAGAGTTCTTTAATGACGGTTCTGTAGGTTCTGGTTTTGATTTACCAGATAAAGAATGCCCAACATGTAATGTTCCATATGTGAAAGATGGGCATGACATTCCTTTCGAAACGTTCCTTGGATTTAAAGGGGATAAGGTACCGGATATCGATTTGAATTTCTCCGGAGAATACCAACCACGCGCCCATAACTATACGAAATTACTGTTCGGTGAAGATTATGTATACCGCGCAGGAACAATTGGTACGGTTGCGGAAAAAACCGCTTATGGGTATGTGAAAGGTTATGCTAATGATCATAACTTAACAATTCGAAATGCAGAGATTGATCGCTTAGTTGCAGGATGTACAGGTGTAAAGCGTACGACCGGACAGCATCCAGGTGGTATTATCGTTGTACCAGATTACATGGATATTTTTGACTTTTCACCAATTCAGTTTCCGGCTGATTCAATAGGTGCTGAGTGGAGAACAACGCACTTTGACTTCCACTCAATTCATGATAATTTATTGAAACTTGATATATTAGGACACGATGATCCGACTGTTATTCGTATGCTTCAAGATTTAAGTGGTATTGACCCGAAAACAATCCCAACGGATGATCCAGAAGTAATGAAAATTTTCTCTGGTCCAGAGTCTTTAGGGGTAACGGAAGAACAAATTAACTGTAAAACAGGTACACTTGGTATACCAGAGTTTGGTACGAAATTCGTAAGACAAATGTTAGAAGAAACGAAACCAACGACGTTTTCAGAGCTTGTCCAAATTTCTGGACTGTCCCATGGTACAGATGTATGGTTAGGTAATGCGAATGAATTAATTTATAACGGTACGTGTACACTGAGTGAAGTTATCGGTTGTCGTGATGACATCATGGTATATTTAATTTATCAAGGCTTGGATCCATCATTAGCCTTCAAAATCATGGAGTCGGTGCGTAAAGGTAAAGGTGTACCAGAAGAATGGGAAGAGGAAATGAGAAATAACAATGTACCAGGTTGGTATATTGATTCATGTAAGAAGATTAAGTACATGTTCCCTAAAGCCCATGCGGCTGCTTACGTACTTATGGCTGTACGTATTGCATACTTTAAAGTACATTTCGCACTTTTATTCTATGCGGCATATTTTACAGTTCGTGCAGATGACTTTGATGTAGAGGCGATGGCGAAAGGTTCAGCATCCATACGTGTAAAAATTGATGAAATTGCACAAAAAGGATTGGATGCAGCACCGAAAGAGAAGAGTTTATTAACGGTACTAGAAATGACACTTGAAATGTGTGAGCGTGGTTATTCATTCCAAAAGGTTGATTTATACCGCTCGCATGCAACCGAATTTATAATTGATGGGGATACTTTAATTCCTCCATTTAATGCAGTTCCCGGTCTTGGTACAAACGCAGCTTTCAGTATTGTTGAAGCTCGTAAAAATGGTGATTTCTTATCAAAAGAAGACTTACAGCAGCGCAGTAAGGTTTCTAAAACGATTATTGAGTATTTAGATGGTCAAGGTTGTCTAGGAGATTTACCGGATCAAAACCAATTGTCACTGTTCTAATAGGTAGGAAAAATCTTTGCAAATCAACATTTGCTATGGTATACTATAAACCGAGATAACCATGTCATGTATATTTTGTGAAAAAGAGAGTGGGGAAACCCACTCTTTCGTGTTACTATCTACATTTTGCTTATGTAGATAGTAAAGATATTTCTGTCGTATATACATATTTTGTTACAAGTTTTACTTCTTAAATTTGGTAATACTAAGACAGATATTCCCTGCTTAACGGCAGGGGCTTTTGTTAGCTAACGAGAAAGAATAAGATAGACCGTCTTTATGAACGGGATCTTTTCTTGTAAATGGTACATGGCGGCAGGAAGGAGGCTGTTTATGGATAAGAAAGTCACAGAAATTGTAGAAGCATTTGCGCAGCCAATCGTTGAAGAGTTAAATCTTGAACTTGTAGATGTAGAGTATGTGCAAGAAGGACAAGACTGGTTCTTACGCGTATTCATCGATTCTGAAAAGGGAGTCGAAATTGAAGAATGCGGTGCGGTAAGTGAACGTTTAAGCGAAGCTTTAGATAAAGAGGATCCAATTCCTCATCTTTACTTTTTGGATGTATCATCTCCTGGAGCGGAACGTCCATTAAAGAAAGAGAAAGACTTCCAGCAAGCGGTAGGAAAACAAGTGGCAATTAAAACATATAAGCCGATTGATGGTGAGAAGATGTTTGAAGGAAAGCTACTTTCCTACGACGGTAATACAATTACACTACTATTAACAATTAAAACACGTAAAAAAGAAATCCAAATTCCAATGGATAAAGTTGCAAATGCGCGACTTGCTGTTACGTTTTAGTAAGAAGGGGGATCTTCATGAGCACTGAGTTGTTAGATGCTTTGCTCGTATTAGAGTCAGAAAAAGGTATTAGCAAAGATATTATTATTGATGCGATTGAAGCAGCATTAATCTCTGCTTATAAACGCAATTTTAACCAAGCACAAAACGTTCGTGTGAGCTTTAACCCAGAAGTGGGAACAATTCAAGTTTTAGCACGTAAGGACGTTGTAGATAATGTGTTTGATCCACGTCTTGAAATCTCTGTAGAAGAGGCAAGACAAATTAATCCAAACTACCAAGATGGTGACGTACTAGAAATTGAAGTAACGCCAAAAGATTTTGGTCGTATTGCAGCGCAAACTGCAAAACAAGTTGTAACACAACGAGTTCGTGAGGCGGAACGTGGTGTAATTTATTCAGAATTTAGTGATCGTGAAGAAGACATTATGGTTGGTATTGTACAGCGCCAAGATGCTCGTTTCATCTATGTAAGCTTAGGTAAAGTAGAAGCTTTATTACCTGTAAGTGAGCAAATGCCAAATGAGCAATATAAACCACATGATCGTATTCGCGTATTTATTACAAAAGTAGAAAAGACAACAAAAGGACCACAAATTTACGTATCACGTACACATCCTGGTCTTTTAAAACGTTTATTCGAAATGGAAGTTCCAGAAATTTATGATGGAACTGTAGAAATTCGCTCTGTAGCACGTGAAGCAGGCGACCGTTCTAAAATTTCTGTATATGCAGAGAATATCGATGTTGATCCAGTAGGTTCTTGTGTAGGACCGAAAGGACAACGTGTACAACGCGTTGTAGATGAACTAAAAGGTGAAAAGATTGACATCGTTCGCTGGTCGAATGACCCAGTTGAATATGTTGCAAATGCTTTAAGTCCATCACAGGTTGTTAAAGTACTTGTAGATGAAGCAGAGAAAGCAACAACTGTTGTTGTTCCAGACCACCAGCTTTCATTAGCTATTGGTAAGCGTGGACAAAATGCGCGTCTTGCAGCTAAATTAACAGGCTGGAAAATTGATATTAAAAGTGAGTCTGATGCGAAACAACTTGGTATTGTGACAGAAGAAGATAGCGTAATCGCATTCGGATTCGATTCAGCTGAAGACGAAATCGAATAGAGGTGATGAGTATGAGCAATCGAAAAGTTCCGTTACGAAAATGTATTGCGACGCAAGAGATGAAATCAAAACGAGAGCTAGTTCGCATTGTTCGTTCCAAAGAGGGCGAAGTGTCTATTGATTTATCAGGAAAAAAATCAGGACGAGGTGCATATTTATCAAAAGATAAAGAAAGCATTATTCAAGCCCAAAAGAAAAACATTTTGGAACATCATCTAAAAGCGAAAATCGACAGTTCTCTGTACGAAGAGCTTCTTGAGCTTGTTGAGAAGGAGTCGAAATAAGTGTCTGATTGGAAATCATTTTTAGGACTAGCAAACCGCGCTCGAAAACTTATTTCGGGTGAAGAACTCGTTTTAAAAGAAGTACGAAGTGGCAAAGCAAAGCTAGTATTGCTTTCTGAAGATGCGTCAGCGAACACTACAAAACGTATCATTGATAAAACCACGTACTACAACATACCAATGAGAAAAGTCGAAAATCGACAACAATTAGGGCATGCGATTGGGAGAGACGAGCGAGTCGTTGTAGCTGTTTTAGATGAAGGCTTTGCGAAAAAGCTACGTAGCATGCTCGATACAAATTACCGGGGGTGAAGGTATGAGTAAAATTCGAGTACATGAATATGCAAAAAAAAATAATATCTCAAGTAAAGATCTTATGACAAAACTAAAAGAGATGAATATCGAGGTTTCGAATCATATGACAATGTTAGAAGATGAAGTAGTAAACAAATTAGATAATCAATATAGCGCTGGAGCGGAAAAACCTTCTGTTGCAGATGAGTTTGAAGTAGAAGAGAAAGTTGTTCGCAGTAAAAAGAACAGCAATAAGAATAAGAAAAAAGGCAAAGCAAATGAAGATAAACGTCAAGATAACTTTGCTGGAAGACAACAAACACCAATAGTAGAAACACCAGATAAAATCACTTTCTCTGGAAGCCTTACAGTAGGTGACCTTGCTAAAAAGTTAAGCAAAGAGCCATCTGAAATTATTAAAAAGCTCTTCATGCTAGGAATTATGGCAACAATTAACCAAGACTTAGATAAAGATACAATTGAGTTAATTGCAACTGATTACGGTATTGAAGTAGAAGAAGAAGTAGTTGTAAGTGAAACTGAATTTGAAACATTCATCGATGAGCAAGATGATGAAGAAAACTTAAAAGAACGTCCAGCTGTTGTTACAATTATGGGACACGTTGACCATGGTAAAACAACATTGCTTGACTCTATCCGTAATTCAAAAGTAACTGCTGGCGAAGCTGGTGGAATTACTCAGCATATCGGTGCATACCAAGTTGATGTAAATGATAAGAAAATTACGTTCTTAGATACACCAGGTCACGCGGCATTTACAACAATGCGTGCTCGTGGTGCACAAGTAACAGATATTACAATTCTTGTTGTTGCAGCTGATGACGGTGTTATGCCACAAACAGTTGAAGCGATTAGCCATGCGAAAGCAGCTGGAGTACCAATTATTGTTGCTGTGAATAAAATGGATAAACCAGCGGCAAATCCTGATCGTGTAATGCAAGAATTAACAGAATATGAATTAGTTCCAGAAGCTTGGGGCGGAGACACGATTTTCGTACCAATTTCTGCGATTCAAGGCGAGGGAATTGACAACTTACTAGAAATGATCCTTCTTGTGAGTGAAGTAGAAGAATATAAAGCAAATCCAAATCGCTATGCAGCTGGTACTGTAATTGAAGCACAGCTTGATAAAGGTAAAGGAACTATCGCGACATTACTTGTTCAAAACGGTACACTTCGAGTTGGAGATCCAATTGTTGTTGGAACATCATTCGGTCGTGTTCGTGCAATGGTAAGTGATATTGGTCGTCGTGTAAAAGTTGCTGGTCCGTCAACTCCTGTTGAAATTACAGGTTTAAATGAAGTGCCACAAGCGGGAGATCGTTTCATGGCATTCGCTGATGAGAAGAAAGCTCGTCAAATCGGTGAATCACGTGCACAAGAAGCGTTAGTTGCACAACGTGGTGAGAAATCTAAATTCAGCCTGGAAGATTTATTCCAACAAATCCAAGAGGGCGATGTAAAAGAAATTAACTTAATTGTGAAAGCAGACGTACAAGGTTCTGTAGAAGCAATGGCAGCATCACTTCGTAAAATTGATGTTGAAGGCGTAAAAGTAAAAATTATCCATACAGGCGTAGGTGCGATTACAGAATCTGATATTATTTTAGCTTCTGCATCTAATGCAATTGTAATTGGATTTAACGTACGCCCAGATGTGAATGCGAAGCGTACAGCTGAATTAGAGAAAGTTGATGTTCGTTTACACCGTATTATCTATAAAGTAATCGAAGAAATTGAATCAGCAATGCAAGGTATGCTGGATCCAGAATTCGAAGAAAAAGTAATCGGTCAAGCGGAAGTTCGTCAAACATTCAAAGTAACAAAAGTTGGAACAATCGCAGGTTGTTACGTAATAGACGGTAAAATTACACGTGATAGTGGCGTTCGTATTATCCGTGATGGCGTAGTAGTCTTCGAAGGAAAACTTGATACGTTAAAACGTTTCAAAGACGACGTAAAAGAAGTTGCACAAAACTATGAGTGTGGTATTACAATTGAGAGATATAATGATCTTAAAGAAGGGGACATCATTGAAGCATACGTTATGGAAGAAGTGAAGCGATGATTATCGCTTCACTCTCATTCGAGTGTATGATTTACGATGTGCATTCTTTAAAAGAGAAACGAGCAATTTTGCAACGTGTGTTAACTCGTGTGAAACAGCGCTATAATGTAGCTGTTTCTGAAGTTGGGCATCAAGATGTATGGCAACGTACAGAAATTGCAATTGTTTCCGTATCCTCAAATCGTGTTGTCTGTGAAAAAGAAATGAATCGTGTACTTGAGTATATCGATTCATTTCCTGAAATTGAACGTACGATAACACATTTGGAATGGTATTGAATGAGGTGAAGAGTTATGAAATTACGTGCGAACCGTGTGGGCGAGCAAATGAAAAAAGAATTAGGCGACATTATCAGTCGTAAAATTAAAGACCCACGTATTGGATTTGTTACAGTAACAGATGTACAAGTGAGTGGAGATTTACAAATTGCTAAAGTATACATTTCTGTTTTAGGTGACGAAGAACAGAAAGAAAATACATTAAAAGGTTTAGCGAAGGCAAAAGGCTTTATTCGTTCAGAAATTGGCCAACGTATTCGTCTTCGTAAAACACCAGAAATTACCTTTGAGTTTGATGAGTCTATCGGATATGGTCATCGAATTGATACACTTTTACATCAAATTAATAAAGACGGTAAACGTGAAGAATAATGGATAGACATTTGTCTATCCATTTTTTCAATGTAAAATAAGTTTTGCATAATTGCAATTACTACAAAAGAATAATGATGAGGTGAGTATATGGAAGGTGTAGTATTATTACATAAGCCAAAGGGAATGACATCACATGATTGTGTGTTCAAATTAAGAAAGATATTGCGTGAGAAACGAATTGGTCATACAGGGACACTGGATCCAGATGTAACAGGAGTATTACCTATTTGCGTTGGGCGTGCAACAAAAATTGCGCAATTTTTAACAAGTGAAACAAAAACATACGAAGGTGAAGTGACATTAGGATTTTCAACAACAACAGAAGATGCTTCTGGTGAAGTTGTGGAGAAACAAGATGTAAATCGTGTCATTACACGTAAAGAAGTAGAAGAGGTACTAGCGGAATTAACAGGGACAATTGAACAAATGCCGCCGATGTTCTCAGCTGTAAAAGTTAACGGAAAAAAACTATACGAATATGCAAGGGCAGGACAAGAAGTTGAACGTCCAGTTCGTACAATTACAATTCATGAATTTGTATTACTTGATGAACGTGAAGTTTTTGAAGGGGAAAATATTTCATTTCGTTTCCGTGTAACGTGTAGTAAAGGAACATATGTAAGAACACTAGCAGTAATGATAGGTGAAAAACTTGGATTTCCATCACATATGTCTCACCTTGTAAGAACAGCATCTGGTGAATTTTTACTAGAAGATTGCATATCATTTGAAGAAATTGAAGAAAACGTGCAAAATGGAACAGTAGAGTCTATTTTCATCTCAATTGATGAGGCGCTAAGTAAGTTTCCAAAAATGGTTGTAGATGAAAAGCAAGCTGAAAAAATAAAGAACGGTATGTTCTTAAACAATGAATTAGAAACAACAGCACCATTTATTACAGTATTTGATAAAAATGATCGTTGCTTAGCAATTTATGAGCATCACCCAAAACACCCTGGAATGCTAAAGCCAATGAAAGTACTTGTGAATAATCAAGAACTAAAGCTATAATGAATTATTGGAAGGATTATTACAGAAAAAGGTGAATTCAAGCGTGAAACTTATTCATTTAACTCATCCACATGAACAAAATAAAATAGAATTACCACCTACTGTAATGGCATTAGGATATTTTGATGGCATTCATTTAGGACATCAACGTGTGATTCGAACAGCGAAAAGAATAGCGGATGAAAGAGGATGTAAAAGTGCTGTCATGACGTTCCATCCACACCCATCTGTTGTATTAGGAAAAAAAGAAGCGCATGTGGAGTATATTACACCGATGCGCCTTAAAGAAGAAATCATCGCAAGTTTAGGAATTGATATCTTATATGTGGTGAAATTCGATGAGCCATTTGCTGGATTATTACCACAGCAGTTTGTCGATGAGTATATTATTGGTTTAAATGTAAAGCATGTAGTAGCAGGCTTTGATTATTCATATGGACGTTTAGGAAAAGGGAAGATGGAGACTTTACCATTTCATGCAAGAGGGGAGTTTACACAGACCGTGATCGAAAAAGTTGAATATCAAGAAGAAAAGGTAAGTTCTACTTCATTACGAAAGTTAATTCGAAACGGTGAAATGGAACAAATTCCATCTATTTTAGGGAGAGCTTACACGGTAGAAGGAACAGTTGTACACGGTGATAAGCGTGGACGTCAAATTGGTTTCCCAACTGCAAATGTAGGTTTAAGTGATGAATATTTGTTGCCACCTGTAGGTGTATATGCGGTAAGATTGAAGGTTCATGATGAATGGCATGATGGTGTATGTAATATCGGATATAAACCAACTTTCAAAGAGAATGAGCGTCAATTATCTATTGAAGTGCATCTATTTGAATTTAATAAAGACATATACGATCAAAGTGTTACAGTGGAATGGCACATGCGTATAAGAGAAGAAAAAAAGTTTAATGGAATTGATGAGTTAGTTGCTCAAATCGCTCAAGATAAAAAGGTTGCCCAAGAATATTTTGCGAGCGTAAAGAATATACTTGCTTTTTCAAATGAAAAGTAGTATTCTATGTTATGTACTTTATGACAACCATTACTTGGCATTGCGACTCACCGATGCTTGCTAGGTAACTGGGGGTTTAATTAATAGGAGGTGAAATAGGATGGCTTTAACACAAGAGCGTAAAAATGAAATCATTGCACAATTTAGAACTCATGAGACTGATACTGGTTCTCCAGAGGTTCAAATTGCTGTCCTAACGGAGCAAATTAACACTCTAAACGAGCACTTACGTACTCACAAGAAGGATCATCATTCACGTCGTGGTCTATTAAAGATGGTTGGTAAGCGTCGTAACTTACTTACTTACCTTCGTAATAGCGATATCACACGTTACCGTGAATTAATCACAAAGCTTGGCTTACGTCGATAGTCAAAGAAGCGGGAATATTCCCGCTTTTTTGTTAGGTAAAAATATATCTTCTACTCTTTATAGCTTACTTAATTTTCGGCAATACTAGAGGAAAGAATATTATGATATACTATCCATTTACATAGAAGAATTGAATATTTTAAATTGAGAGGGGTACTTAAATGAGTCAGGAAAAGCAAGTCTTCTCGATAGATTTAGCTGGTCGTCAGCTAACAATTGAAACAAGTCAGCTTGCAAAACAAGCAAACGGAGCAGTATTAGTAAGATACGGCGACACAGCAGTTCTATCTACAGCAACTGCATCAAAAGAGCCAAAAAATGTAGATTTCTTCCCGCTTACAGTAAACTATGAAGAGCGTTTATATGCAGTTGGAAAAATCCCAGGCGGTTTTATTAAGCGTGAAGGCCGTCCAAGTGAAAAAGCAATTTTAGCAAGTCGTTTAATTGACCGTCCAATCCGTCCACTTTTCGCAGATGGTTTCCGTAATGAAGTACAAGTTGTCAGCATCGTAATGAGTGTTGATCAAGACTGTTCTTCTGAAATGGCAGCTATGCTTGGTTCTTCATTAGCATTATCTATTTCAGATATTCCATTTGAAGGTCCAATCGCAGGTGCGACAGTTGGTCGTATTAATGGCGAGTTCGTTATTAATCCAACAGTAGAACAGCAAGAACAAAGTGATATGCACCTTGTTGTAGCTGGTACGAAAGATGCAATTAACATGGTTGAAGCAGGAGCGGATCAAGTACCTGAAGAAACAATGTTAGAAGCAATTATGTTTGGACACGATGAAATTAAACGTCTAATTGCATTCCAAGAAGAGATTGTACAAGCTGTCGGTAAAGAGAAAACAGCAGTGAAACTTTATGAAGTGGATGCTGATTTGAACCAAGCTGTACGTGAAATGGCTGAGACAGATATGCATTCTGCAATTCAAGTGCACGAAAAACATGCACGTGAAGATGCAATTAGCGTAGTGAAAAAGCGTGTAATTGAGCATTACGAAGCTGAGGAAGCTGATGCTGATACATTAGGACAAGTAAGTGAGATTTTATATAAAATTGTAAAAGAAGAAGTACGTCGTCTTATTACAGTTGAAAAAATCCGCCCAGATGGTCGTAAAGGTGACGAAATTCGTCCTTTAGCATCAGAGGTTGGCATTTTATCTCGTACACATGGTTCTGGTCTATTCACACGTGGACAAACGCAAGCATTAAGTATTTGTACATTAGGTGCATTAGGCGATGTGCAAATTTTAGATGGTCTAGGTGTAGAAGAGTCAAAACGCTTTATGCACCATTATAATTTCCCTTCATTTAGTGTTGGTGAAACAAGACCAATGCGTGGACCAGGTCGTCGTGAAATTGGTCACGGAGCACTAGGAGAACGTGCTCTTGAACCTGTACTTCCATCTGAAAAGGATTTCCCATATACAGTTCGTCTTGTATCTGAAGTATTAGAGTCAAATGGTTCTACTTCACAAGCAAGTATTTGCGGTAGTACATTAGCGATGATGGATGCGGGTGTACCACTTAAAGCACCAGTTGCTGGTATTGCAATGGGTCTAGTGAAATCTGGTGAGCATTACACAATTTTAACAGATATTCAAGGAATGGAAGACCATTTAGGTGATATGGACTTTAAAGTAGCAGGTACTGCAAAAGGTGTAACTGCACTACAAATGGACATTAAAATCGATGGTTTATCTCGTGAGATTTTAGAAGAAGCATTACAACAAGCGAAAGTTGGTCGTATGCACATTCTAAATCACATGTTATCTGTTATCGCTGAACCTCGCATTGAGTTATCTGCGTATGCTCCGAAGATTATTACAATGGCAATTAACCCAGATAAAATTCGTGATGTTATTGGACCAAGTGGTAAACAAATCAATAAAATCATTGAAGAAACTGGCGTTAAAATTGACATCGAGCAAGATGGTACAGTATTCATTTCATCAATTAATCAAGAGATGAATGAAAAAGCGAAGAAAATTATCGAAGATATCGTTCGCGAAGTACAAGTAGGCGAAATCTACTTAGGAAAAGTTAAACGCGTTGAAAAATTCGGTGCGTTCGTTGAATTATTTAGCGGTAAAGATGGACTTGTTCACATTTCTGAACTTGCACTTGAGCGTGTAGGTAAGGTAGAAGACGTTGTGAAAATCGGTGATGAGATTTCAGTTAAAGTTATCGAGATTGACAAACAAGGTCGTGTAAACTTATCTAGAAAAGTATTGCTAAAAGAAGAGCAAGAAAAAGAGGCAGCTAAAGAAGAAGCAGCTAAAGAAGAAAACGCACAAGAGCAACAATAAGTGAAAGCCAGTTTAGCTGGCTTTTTTTGTTATGTAAAAAATGTGATTCATTTAGATTTTTATGTGAGTATAGGTATAGTTTTCATCATAACGCTCAAATTAACAAAGATAAGAAGAAAATGGTTTCTTTTTTATAGTTAATGGGAGGGTTTATATGAAAGCTCGTATATTAGCGTACATATTTATATTTTCTTTATATATGGGTTGTGGCTCTTATTCCGTTTTTGCGCAGGATAACTTGTATGAAGAGATTCAAGAGCATGTAAAACAGTACGAGATTATGCCGCAAAATGCGATGATTGATAAGATTTGGAAGGCGACGCCTGGGTATAATGGAAAACAAGTGGATATAGAAGCGTCCTATAATAATATGAAGAAAATCAAGAAGTTTGATCAAAAACAACTTGAATTTAAGGAAGTATCACCGAGTGTTCACTTAGAAGATTTACCACCAGCTCCCATTTATCGAGGACATCCAAATAAAAAGATGGTGGGATTAACAATTAATGTGGCCTGGGGTAATGAGTATTTGCCACGTATATTAGAGATATTGAAAAAACATGATGTGAAGGCGACTTTCTTTTTAGAAGGACGCTGGGTGAAAGAAAACTTACGATTTGCCAAAATGATTGTCGATGCAAATCAAGAAGTAGGAAATCATTCTTACACACACCCTAATATGAAAACGCTGTCTACAGATGAAATACGAGATCAATTACAAAAAACGAATCGAATGATAGAAGCAGCTACAAATCAGAAAGTGAGATGGTTTGCTCCGCCAAGTGGAAGCTTTCGGGATGAGGTAGTAAAAATAGCGGATGATTTCCAAATGGGGACGATTATGTGGACTGTAGATACAATTGATTGGAAGCGGCCAGAACCGGGTGTGCTATTGCAGAGAGTAATGCGAAAAATACATCCAGGTGCTATTGTGCTAATGCATCCTACTTCATCTACAACAGAAGCGCTAGATACTATGATTAAAAATTTAAAGGAACAAGGATATAAAGTGGGGAATATTACAGAATTACTAGATGAAAAACGTGTGGATTAAATACATTTGCATGACATTCATCTCTAAACTTGTTATCATTAAATAATAGCAATTATTTAGAGAAACTGGCATTAGGAGGAAAGTTTTTGATTAAAAAATATACGTGTAAAAATGGTGTAAGAATTGTTATGGAGAATATACCAACTGTACGCTCGGTTGCGATTGGTATATGGATCCACGCAGGTTCAAGAAATGAAAATGAAAAAAATAATGGGGTTTCGCACTTTTTGGAACATATGTTCTTTAAAGGGACAGAAACGCGAAGTGCAAGAGAGATTGCAGAATCATTTGATAGCATTGGTGGACAAGTAAACGCTTTTACTTCAAAAGAATATACATGTTACTATGCGAAAGTGCTAGATGAGCATGCTAAATATGCATTAGATGTTTTAGCAGATATGTTCTTTAATTCAACATTTGATGAGGAAGAACTGAAAAAAGAGAAGAATGTTGTATGTGAAGAAATAAAAATGTACGAAGATGCGCCAGATGATATTGTGCATGATATGTTAACGAAAGCAACATATGAAACGCATCCGCTTGGATATCCTATTTTAGGAACAGAAGAAACGCTTGAAACATTTACAGGTGATACGTTACGTCAATATATGAAAGATCATTACACACCTGAAAATGTTGTTGTATCAATTGCAGGGAATATTGATGAAGCATTTTTACAAACTGTAGAGCAATATTTCGGTAGTTACGAAGGGACAACAAATCGTGAACAAGTACATAGCCCAATCTTCCATTTCAATAAAGTAGCACGTAAGAAGGAAACAGAACAAGCTCATTTATGTTTAGGATATAAAGGCTTGCAAATGGGACACGAAGATATTTATAACTTAATTGTATTAAATAATGTTTTAGGCGGTAGTATGAGTAGCCGTTTATTCCAAGAAGTACGTGAGCAACGCGGGTTAGCGTACTCAGTATTCTCTTATCACTCTTCTTATGAAGATACAGGAATGTTAACACTTTACGGTGGAACAGGTAGTAAACAATTAGATACACTGTATGAAACAATGCAAGAAACGTTAAATACGTTGAAAAATACAGGTATTACAGAAAAAGAGCTTGTTAACAGTAAAGAACAATTAAAAGGAAACTTAATGTTAAGTTTAGAAAGTACGAATAGTCGTATGAGCCGTAATGGTAAAAACGAATTGCTTCTTCGTAAACATCGTTCTCTTGATGAGATTATTGAAAGTGTAAACACTGTAACAAAGCAAAATGTAGACGAGTTAATTCGCAATATGTTTACCGATGAATTCTCTGCGGCACTTATTAGTCCAGATGGAAAACTGCCAAAAGGAATGAAACTTTAATCGATCTTGTAATTCATTCGCTTTCGGAAATAACCGTATCTCTTTTATATGAGATACGGTTATTTTTTTTATATATGCAGAATAAGTACTTATTATAGGATAACCTTCATAAAAAGTAGGATAGGGGGAGATTTAATGCGTTTAAGTGAATTAAGTGGCAAAGAGATTGTGGATTTAGAAAGAGCAGAAAAAATGGGAGTTTTAGGTCATGCAGATTTAGAAATTGATGAGAGAGATGGAAAAATACAAGCGCTTATTATACCTGCTGGGAAATGGGGAGGTTTTAAAAGAGAACAGCAAGAAGTGAGAGTAGAATGGAGCAAAATAAAGAAGGTTGGAAATGATATGATACTTTGCGATCTTACGAACCATTCAAGATCATAGTGAAAGATGACCATTTTGGTTGTCTTTTTTTTATCTTTATATAAAGAAGATAAATCACGTGTGCTTTTTGTTTTTCAATCACCTCAAACTCGTACATTACATATGATGTGGAGGAAAAAGAAAAAGTAGGCATTTTTCTTATAAATGAAAGAAAAAGAAGGTGAATTAGGGAATGTTGACTGAGATGCATATTGCTGTCATAGGAGGAGATGCACGGCAGCTAGAAGTAATTCGCAAGCTAGTCGAACTGGACGCGAAACTTTCATTAATAGGGTTTGAACAGTTAGATCATGGCTTCACAGGGGCAGCAAAGGAAAGTATACAAGATTTAAATTTCACTTCTTTAGATGCAATTATTTTGCCGGTTGCAGGGACGAATGCCAGAGGAGAAGTAGATACTATTTTTTCAAATGAGAAAGTTTCCATAACGAAAGAACAAATTGAAAAGACGCCAGAAAACTTCACTATATATTCAGGTATTGGTACACCTTACTTGGAAAATCTCGTAGCTACTACAAATCGCAAACTTGTAAAATTATTTGATCGTGATGATGTTGCAATCTATAACTCTATTCCGACCGTAGAAGGTACACTAATGATGGTTATTCAACATACTGATTACACAATTCATGGATCGAATGTAATGGTTTTAGGATTTGGTAGAACTGGTATGAGTGTTGCAAGAGCCTTTCAATCATTAGGAGCACATGTCAAAGTTGGAGCGAGACGTTCGGAACATATTGCTCGTATTACAGAAATGATGTTTTCTCCTTTTCATATGCAAGACATAGAGAAAGAAGTAGGTAATATCGATATTGTTATTAATACAATTCCGCATCTTGTTGTGACAGCGAATGTTCTTTCAAAAATGCCAGCTCATACGCTAGTTATTGATTTAGCTTCTAAGCCAGGTGGCACGGATTTTCGCTATGCGGAGAAGCGTGGAGTGAAGGCACTATTAGCACCTGGTCTTCCTGGGATTGTTGCACCGAAAACAGCAGGACAAATATTAGCGAATGTTCTTTCTCAGTTATTAATAGCAGATGCAATCGCAAAGGAGGATGATGAGAAATGAGTTTGAAGGGAAAACGAATTGGTTTCGGATTTACAGGGTCACATTGTACGTATGAAGAAGTTATGCCACATTTAGAGAAGTTAATTGCAGAAGGTGCAGAAGTACGTCCCGTTGTTTCTTATACTGTCCAATCAACAAATACTAGATTTGGCGAAGGGGAAGAATGGATTAAAAAGATCGAAGAAATAACCGGTTTTAAGGCAATTAATTCAATCGTTGGCGCAGAGCCACTAGGACCGAAAATTCCACTAGATTGCATGGTGATTGCACCACTAACAGGGAATTCGATGAGTAAATTTGCAAATGCAATGACAGACTCTCCAGTATTAATGGCAGCAAAAGCGACGCTTAGAAATGGGAAGCCTGTCGTATTGGCTGTTTCGACGAATGATGCTTTAGGGCTTAATGGAGTAAATCTCATGCGCCTAATGGCTACAAAAGACATCTACTTCGTACCATTTGGCCAAGATGCACCAGAGAAAAAACCGAACTCAATGGTAGCTCGTATGGAGTTACTTGAAGATACAGTATTGGAAGCGCTACAAGGAAAACAATTACAACCTGTTGTTGTAGAAAAATTCAGATATATGAATTAAAAAACGAAAAAAACGTACAATTTTTGTTGAAACCATCATTCTTACTGTAGAATATGATAAAATTAACGTTATTAAGATTAGAGGGGGCATTGTAAGCTCCTTCTAATTCTAAGTTATAGAAGGATTGGTATCTAGAAAGGGGCATAGTGATGGAAAAGCAAAAAACTTTTCATGTCGCTGTAGTTGGAGCAACCGGCGCAGTTGGTGAACAAATGTTAAATACTTTAGAGAAACGAGAATTTCCAATTGGGAAGTTAACGTTACTTTCATCTAAACGATCTGCAGGTAAGAAACTTGTATTTAAAGGCGAAGAATTTACAGTTCAAGAGGCAACTCCTGAAAGTTTTGAAGGAGTAGATATTGCACTATTTAGTGCAGGTGGATCTGTATCGAAACAATTAGCGCCAGAAGCAGCAAAGCGCGGTGCAATTGTTGTTGATAATACAAGTGCATTCCGTATGACAGAAAACGTGCCACTTGTTGTACCTGAAGTAAATGAAAATGATTTAAAAGAACATAATGGTATTATTGCAAATCCAAACTGTTCTACAATTCAAATGGTAGTAGCTCTTGAACCAGTTCGCCAGCAATATGGTTTAAAACGAGTAATCGTTTCCACATATCAAGCTGTATCAGGTGCTGGTGCGGCAGCTATTGAAGAACTTCATGAACAATCACAAGCAATCTTAAATGGCGAAGAAGTAAAGGCGAATGTTTTACCTGTATCAGGTGACGAAAAGCATTTCCAAATCGCTTTTAATGCTATTCCACAGATTGATAAATTCCAAGATAATGGATTTACATTCGAAGAAATGAAAATGATTAATGAAACGAAAAAAATTATGCATATGCCTGAATTAGAAGTAGCTGCGACATGTGTACGTTTACCAGTTGTATCGGGGCATTCCGAGTCTGTGTACATTGAAGTAGATAAAGAAGGCGTAACAGTAGAAGAAATGAAAAACTTACTTGCAAATGCAGAAGGTATTGTACTGCAAGATAATCCAGCAGAGCAGTTATATCCAATGCCAGCTACTGCAGTAGGTAAAAATGAAGTATTCGTTGGAAGAATCCGTAAAGATTTAAATAATGATAAAGGATTCCACCTTTGGGTCGTATCTGATAACTTATTAAAAGGCGCTGCATGGAATTCTGTTCAAATTGCAGAGCGCTTAGTAAAATTACAATTAGTGTAAACGGCTAAGAGAAGGTGCAAAATATGAAAATTATTGTTCAAAAATTTGGTGGTACATCAGTACGTGATGACAATGGGCGCAAGCATGCGCTTCACCATATAAAAAAATCGTTAGCTGCTGGTTATAAAGTAGTTACTGTTGTATCAGCAATGGGCCGTAAAGGTGAACCGTATGCAACTGATACGTTATTAAGTCTTGTAAATCAAGAGGAACCTAATATTTCTAAACGTGAGCAAGATTTATTATTATCATGCGGAGAATTAATCTCAGCAATTGTTTTCTCTAACATGTTGAATGAGAATGGTATAAAAGCAGCAGCATTAAATGGTGCGCAAGCTGGTTTTGTAACGAATAATGACTTTACGAATGCTAAGATTATTGAAATGAATTGCGATCGTATACATGAAGAGTTACAAAATGTAGATGTTATCGTCGTGACTGGATTCCAAGGTCAAACGAAAAATGGAGATACGACAACACTTGGGCGCGGAGGTAGTGATACCTCAGCTTCAGCATTAGGTGTTGCGCTTCATGCTGAATATATCGATATCTTCACAGATGTTGAAGGTGTTATGACTGCGGATCCTCGTATCGTAAAAGATGCACGTCATCTTCAAACTGTAACATATAACGAGATTTGTAACATGGCTTATCAGGGTGCGAAAGTTGTTCATCCGCGTGCGGTTGAAATTGCGATGCATGCAAAAGTACCACTTCGTGTACGTTCTACGTATTCTGATAGTGAAGGTACGCTTATTGCGGCATATGATGGTGCTACAAAAGGGCAGGATGTAGAAGAACGTCCTGTTACAGGGATTGCCCATGTGTCAAACGTAACGCAAATTAAAGTGCTTGCAAAAGAAACTGCATATGATTTACAACAACACGTGTTTAAAGAAATGGCTAATGAAGGGATTAGTGTGGACTTAATTAACATTTCTCCTACTGGTGTAGCTTACACAGTAAAGGATAGTGTATCAGCGCGTGCAGTTGAGGTTTTAAAGCAACTTGGATATGATCCAGTGGTGACAGAGCATTGTGCGAAGGTTTCTATCGTTGGTGCTGGAATGGCAGGTATTCCAGGGGTTACAGCGAAAATTGTCACAGCTTTAGCGGAAAAAGGTATTCAAATTCTGCAATCAGCAGATAGTCATACGACAATTTGGGTTCTTGTAAAAGAAGCCGATTTAGTGGAGGCTGTGAATGCATTACATAGTGCATTTGAGCTTTCAAAAGAAAAGCAACTGGAACAATAAGGAGTGAGATCATGATAGATTTTGGGACAATTGCAACCGCGATGGTAACACCGTTTGATAAAAATGGTAATATCGATTTTGCAAAGACAACGAAATTGGTAAATTATTTAATTGATAACGGTACAACAGCAATCGTGGTAGGAGGGACGACTGGAGAATCTCCTACATTAACATCAGAAGAAAAAGTAGCGTTATATCGCCATGTCGTATCTGTTGTCGATAAAAGGGTGCCCGTCATCGCTGGAACAGGTAGCAATAATACGCATGCTTCTGTCGATTTAACAAAAAAGGCAACTGAAGTTGGTGTTGATGCAGTTATGCTAGTGGCACCGTATTATAATAAACCGAGTCAAGAAGGGATGTACCAGCACTTTAAAACAATCGCTGAAAGCACTCCGCTTCCGGTAATGCTATATAATGTTCCAGGACGATCTATTGTACAAATCTCCGTTGATACAGTTGTTCGTTTATCAGAAATAGAAAACATTGTTGCGATTAAAGATGCAGGCGGCGATGTATTAACAATGACAGAAATCATTGAAAAAACAGCGGACGACTTTGCAGTATACAGCGGTGATGATGGTTTAACATTACCAGCTATGGCAATTGGAGCAAAAGGTATTGTTTCTGTAGCATCTCATGTTATCGGGAATGAAATGCAAGAAATGATTGCTGCATTCCAAGCTGGAGAGTTCAAAAAAGCGCAGAAATTACATCAATTACTAGTAAAAGTAACGGATGCACTATTTATGGCGCCGAGCCCAACACCAGTAAAAACAGCATTACAAATGGTGGGATTAGATGTAGGTTCTGTACGTTTGCCACTTCTTCCATTAACGGAAGAAGAAAGAATAACATTACAATCCGTAATGCAATCTATTCCTCGTTAATAAAAATGACCTAGTGTGAAACTAGGTCATTTTTATTTTGACTAACTATATGTAAGTGATGAAAATTAGCTATAGTTAATAGGCTGTAATAAGAAGGGGGTGGCAGGGGGGAGAATTAGTAAGAAACTGATTACAGAGATAAGATTTTTTTAGTGAATATCGTTTCATGTTTATGTAAAGAATTTACATGAATATTTTTCCATCAAACTCTTATTACGTAGGGAAAATAGTAAAACTGATATGAATTTTGCCCTCTTAAATTATAATCTCATTTTAGTGTCTTCTCTTGTCTTTCGCATAATTTAACTTGTGTTCTATTTCTTGTATCAGTTATAATATGGCTAAGTAGCTTAGTACGGGTATGCTTAGCAAAATTGGTAAAAATTAAGATTTAATGAAATTTTCATATCATATCGAATAAGATATTTGATTTATATAATGAAAGAGAGGTGAAACCTGGTTTAAAAAATTAACAAGGACATGATATCGCATAACGGTAAGGACATTCGTCTTGGACGGTGAATATATGGTGGTTGTAGAGTTTCCCCTGGTGTCTCTGCAATTTTAGTGAAATCAGTGTTTGCAAGATTTTTAAACCAGGCAACAACATGAAGAGAAAAGAGAATGAGTCTGTTAAAGTATTTGCTCTTGGCGGAGTAGGTGAAATCGGAAAAAACATGTACTGTGTTGAAATTGATTCTGAAATCTTTATTGTAGATGCCGGATTGATGTTCCCGGGAGATGAAATGTTTGGGATTGATATTGTTATTCCTGACATTACATATTTAGTAGAAAATCAAGAGCGAGTAAAAGGACTATTTATTACCCATGGTCATGAAGATCATATTGGTGGAATTGTTTATGTGCTTCGTAAATTATCTATTCCAGTATATGCGACGAAATTAACGGTAGGACTTATACAAGAAAAGCTTGGCGAAGCAGGAATGTTAGGCCGTGTAGACTTAAAAACAATTGACTCGAATTCAACAGTAGAGTTTAATTCAACAAATGTGTCATTCTTCGGAACGACACATAGTATTCCGGATTCTGTGGGTGTTTGTTTCCATACATCAAAAGGTGCTGTAGTATATACAGGAGACTTTAAATTTGATCAAACTCCAATCGGAAATAGTGGAGCAGATCTTGGGAAAATGGCGCAAATTGGAAATGAAGGCGTACTTTGCTTGTTATCTGATAGTACAAACGCTGAACGTCCTGGTTATACAGGTTCGGAAAAAGAAGTAGGTATAGAGATTTCTAAAGTATTCTATAGTTCAGAAGGACGTATTATTGTTGCTTCATTTGCATCGAATGTACACCGTATTCAACAAGTGTTTGATGCAGCTGCTGAAACTGGAAGGAAAGTAGCGGTAGTAGGACGTAGCATGGTGAAAGTGGTAGATATTGCAAGACGTCTTGGTTATTTAGATGTTCCAGAAGGTATGGTTATTTCATTACAAGAAATAGACAATTTCCCGGAAAAAAAGGTAGCTATCTTAACGACTGGTAGTCAAGGGGAACCGATGGCAGCCCTTTCTAGAATGGCGAAACAAGCTCATAAACAAATTTCAATTCGTAAAGGTGATACTGTTATTATTGCAGCTTCTCCAATTCCAGGAAATGAAGTATCTGTATCAAAAATTATTGACTTGTTATTTAGATCTGGTGCTGAGGTTATTTATTACGGTGAAAGAAAAGTTCACGTTTCAGGTCATGGTAGCCAAGAAGAATTAAAGCTGATGATAAATTTAATGAAGCCGAAGTATTTTGTACCCGTACATGGTGAGTTCCGTATGCAAAAAGCACATGCGTATTTAGCGGAAGATGTAGGTATTGCGAGAGAGAATATCTTTATCGTAGAAAAAGGCGATGTAATTGCTTTTGGTGACGATGAAGCAAAATTAGCTGGTAAAGTGCAAGCTGGTAATGTTTTAATTGATGGATTAGGTGTAGGTGACGTCGGTAACATCGTTCTTCGAGATAGAAAGATGTTATCTCAAGATGGAATTTTAGTTGTTGTTGTAACACTTGGTAAGGATGAAAAGAAAATAATCTCTGGTCCAGAAATTATTTCACGCGGCTTTGTATATGTTCGTGAATCAGAAGCATTAATCGAACGATCCACAGATATTGTACGTATGATTGTTGAACAATCAATTAAAGAATATACAATTGAATGGTCTATGTTGAAACAAAATATTCGTGAATTATTAGGGCAGTTCTTGTACGAAGAAACGAAGAGAAAGCCAATGATTTTACCGATTATTATGGAAGTATAAAGAAGGTCACCTTTACAGGTGATCTTTTTCTTTTTTAACCCTATCGAATGAAATTCATAACTTAAGAAATAATAGTTATATACGAGTGAAAGGGGATGCGATATGACAGAACGTGATCGTTATACAAATGAAGAAAAAGAAGCTGAGCCGAAAGAAGTTCCAAAAGAGGCTTCTATAGTGGAGAAAATTCAGCAACTTGGACAGACAAATGTACCACAAATGAATGAATCGCGTATTCATTGCTTAACAATTGTTGGGCAGGTGGAAGGTCATATTCAGTTGCCACCACAAAATAAAACAACAAAATATGAACACATCATTCCGCAAATTGTCGCGATTGAACAAAATCCAAAAATTGAAGGTTTACTGTTAATATTAAATACAGTTGGGGGTGACGTTGAAGCTGGATTAGCGATTTCTGAAATGGTGGCTTCGCTTTCAAAACCAACTGTATCTCTTGTTTTAGGAGGAGGGCATTCAATCGGTGTACCGATTGCGGTCTCAACTGATTATTCATTTATTGCCGAAACAGCGACGATGACAATTCATCCAATTCGTTTAACAGGTCTTGTTATAGGTGTGCCACAAACATTTGAGTATTTGGATAAAATGCAAGAAAGAGTCATTCGATTTGTGACAAAGCATTCGAAAGTAACGGAAGATCGTTTTAAAGAGCTTATGTTTGCAAAAGGGAATTTGACGCGAGATATTGGGACGAATGTAATAGGTGGAGATGCAGTGAAGTATGGTCTTATAGATGGTGTCGGTGGTATTGGTAGCGCACTTCGAAAATTAAACGAATTAATTGATGAACGCAAGGATAATAGTACAGAAGGGACAATGCTACAATGATTTTATATACAATTATGCCAGAGCAGCTTGTGTATCCGGCCGATTATTCACAATGCGAAAGCCAAAAAGTTGTGAATATAAATGGCGTGGAATTAGTGGTTTCTGAGGAGGATAATCAATGTTACTCTATTGTACGTGTATTAAGTACGAATCCGTCTCACTACCTAGAGTTTGAGCCTGGACAGAAAATTACCTTTTAGCAAAAAGAAGGATTTTGTTTAGGAGCTATGGTATAATATAAAAAACAAGACGGTTGAGCAGCCATGAGTAGGCTGCTTTCTTCTGTTTATTTAACATTTTACAAGAAGTGTAAAAATAGAAGATATAAAGACCTGAAAAATAGAGAGAAAGACATGTAAGTAGATCTTTTTTATAAGAAAGTTGTACTTAATTTCTAGAACACGAGGTGAAGAAATGGCAAAACAAAAGCAAAGAGGGACGAAGGCTAAGGCAAGACGTACGATAAAGCCAACTTTGTATTATGAAATCGTCGGGTTGACTCTTTTTGCACTTTCGATTATTACGATTTTACAGCTAGGTGTTGTAGGGAAATCGTTTGTGTTATTTTTTCGCTTCTTCTTTGGTGAGTGGTACATAATTGGTGTGTTAGGTGTAATAGCTTTATCTGTTGCGTTTGTAATAAAGCGGGGATGGCCCAACCTTTTAAATAAACGGCTAATAGGTGTTTATTTAATTGTACTAGCAATATTAATGTTTAGTCATATTACATTATTTAACCTGCTTACGAAAGATGGAGCTGTGCAAAATACTTCTGTAATTGTTAGTACAAAAGATTACTTCTTCCTTGAAATGAAAAAGGGCCCGGATAGTGTTCATTTAGGTGGTGGTATGTTCGGTGCATTGATGTTCGCAACGTGCTACTTCTTATTTGACGAAGTAGGGGCATATATCATTGGAATTATTTTAGTTATTCTTGGAATACTTTGTATAACAAATAAACATATTGGAGAAGTACTTGCTCCGGTAGGGAGAATTCTTAGAAGTCAGTTTCAAGTAATGCAAGGGGATTATAAAGATTGGAAATCTCAAAGGGTCGCCGAGCAAACTGAAAAGAAAAAAACAACAAGAAGCAAGAGGCGTGAACGTGTTGCTGAACAAGAAGAAGCTATTGAGCCAGTAGAAGAAATAGAAATTGGTCCACCAATTATTTCGAATTTTACTGAGAATTATCCAGTACGTGAAGAGACGGAAAAGCAGATAGAAGAAAATGATTTAATCACTCCTCCGTTTATTGAAGAGGCAGTTCCGCCTGCGCCAGAAGAACAACCTCACAAGAAACGAGGAGAAAAAATCGTTGAATCGCTAGAAGGTGAAACGAAAGCACCTCCTATGCAATTTTCTAATGTGGAAAATAAAGATTATAAGCTTCCTTCGCTTGATATATTAAAGTTTCCCCAAAATAAGCAAGTTACAAATGAAAATGCGGAAATTTATGAAAATGCTCGTAAATTGGAACGTACATTCCAAAGTTTTGGTGTGAAAGCGAAAGTAACAAAAGTACATAGAGGTCCTGCAGTTACGAAATATGAAGTGTATCCTGATATGGGAGTAAAGGTAAGTAAAATTGTTAGTTTAAGTGATGATTTAGCGCTTGCTTTAGCAGCGAAAGACATTCGTATTGAAGCACCTATTCCCGGGAAATCAGCTGTAGGGATTGAGGTTCCGAATTCAGAAGTTTCTATGGTAACGCTGAGAGAAGTTCTTGATTCAAAGGCGAATAACCACCCAGAAGAGAAGTTATTAATCGGTCTTGGACGTGATGTTACAGGAGAGGCTGTATTGGCACGTTTAAATAAAATGCCCCATTTATTAGTAGCTGGTGCGACTGGTAGTGGAAAGAGTGTATGTATTAATGGAATTATTGTAAGTATTTTAATGCGTGCAAAACCGCATGAAGTAAAATTAATGATGATTGATCCGAAAATGGTAGAGTTAAATGTATATAACGGTGTTCCGCACTTATTAACACCAGTCGTAACTGATCCGAAAAAAGCATCACAGGCTTTGAAGAAAGTTGTGAGTGAAATGGAGCGTCGTTATGAATTATTCGCGCATAGCGGTACGCGTAACATTGAAGGATATAATGATTATATTAAAGAACATAATAGCCAATCGGAAGCGAAACAACCTGAATTACCATATATTGTAGTAATTGTGGACGAGTTAGCTGATTTAATGATGGTTGCTTCTTCGGATGTAGAAGATGCGATTATGCGTTTAGCGCAAATGGCACGTGCTGCTGGTATTCATTTAATTATTGCGACTCAGCGCCCGTCAGTTGATGTTATCACAGGTGTTATTAAAGCGAATATTCCATCGCGTATTGCATTTGCTGTATCTTCCCAAATAGATTCTCGAACGATTCTTGACGGTGGTGGTGCAGAAAAGTTGCTAGGTCGTGGAGATATGTTATTCATACCAATTGGTGCATCGAAACCTGTTCGTGTACAAGGGGCATTTTTATCAGATGATGAAGTTGAGAGAGTCGTAGAATCTGTTATTGCGCAGCAAAAAGCGCAATATCAAGAGGATATGATTCCACAAGATGTTCCTGAAACAAAGCAGGAAGTAGAAGATGAATTATACGATGAAGCGGTTCAGCTTGTAGTAGAAATGCAAACAGCATCTGTTTCTATGTTACAACGTAGATTTAGAGTAGGATATACGCGAGCAGCTCGTTTAATTGATGCCATGGAAATGAATGGTGTAGTAGGTCCTTATGAAGGTAGTAAACCAAGGGGAGTACTCATTAAAGATGTGCAAGAAAAAAGTTCTTAAAAAAAGCCTAATTGTTTTTACAATTAGGCTTTTTTATATGCTGTTTTTGTTATATACTATAGTCATTGGCTAAGAAAGGGCTTACATTTTTAAGGGTCCTTTAGAATACGAATGCTTATCGTTTTGGTTTTCAAAACGTTCGATATTTAATGTAGAAAAATGTTGAAATCTGTTGACACATATGGGAGCAAGTGGTAAGATTACTTCGAAAAGAATCACTGCCTCATATAATCTTGGAGATAAGGTCCATAAGTTTCTACCTGGCAACCATGAATTGCTAGACTATGAGGGGAAAAGTGTGTAACAAAGGATGTAAGGAATCTTTGTGCCGAACTTTTTCTCTATATGAGAAATGTTTATGGTACAAAGTTTTTTTTATGGAATAAAGTGTGAAAATTTCATCTTGAAAAATTATTAATATTTATTCGATAATTACGCTTATTTTTAGTATTTAGTAATTTATACTATGTTGTAAGTTGAAAAAAGAGAAAAGAAGTCTTACATCAGAGGTCGAATAATTGAAATGCGGGGGAGTCTTATGTCAGTAAAATCCGATAGTCGTCACCTATATTTGCGGGTGATTGATCACATCAAAGGAAAAATTAAAGATGGGGCTTACAAAGAAAAACAAAAGTTACCTTCAGAGTTTGATCTAGCGAAAGAACTTGGTGTAAGTAGGGCAACTTTAAGGGAAGCACTACGTATTTTAGAAGAAGAAAATGTTGTTATTCGTAGACATGGTGTAGGGACATTTGTAAATGCGAAGCCGTTATTTTCTTCCGGAATAGAGCAACTTTCTAGTATTACAGATATGATTTCTAGTGTGGGGAAAACGCCAGGAACAATCTTTTTATCATCATCTACAACAACTTTAACAGAAGAAGAAAAAGAGAAATTTAATTGTGAAGATGCTTTTAGCGCAGTAATGATTGAACGTGTTCGTACAGCGGATGGGGAACCAGTTGTATATTGCATTGATAAACTGGCAAAAGAGATATTACCAGATTTATCGGGATACAATGAGGAATCGCTGCTTACAGTAATACATAATAATACGCACAAGCGTATCACATACGCAGTTGCTCACATTGAACCGATTGGTTATCACCCGAAAATTTCACCGATTTTAGAATGTGAACCTGAAACGGCACTGCTAGTTTTAAAACAAATGCACTATGATCAAAATGATGAGCCAATCTTATATTCTATTAATTACTTTAGAGCTGATAAGTTTAGCTTCCACGTATTAAGAAAACGTATGTAGGGAAGTTCCTTTTTAGGGAGGTGACAGCAAGAAGTAAGGGACAGCAGCGTATGAATCATTAGACAAAACATTTCAGGAGGGGTTTCTAGTATGAAGAAAAAAACAGGTCTTTTATTATCGTTAACGTTAGCAGCAAGTACAGTGTTAGGTGCATGTGGTAACTCGGATAAAGCGGATAGTGACAAAAAAGGGGATAAAGAGTTTAAGGTTGGTATGGTTACAGATGTTGGGGGCGTTGATGACAAATCATTTAACCAATCAGCTTGGGAAGGTTTAACGAAATTTGGTAAAGACAACGATTTAAAGAAAAATGAAGGATATCGTTACCTTCAATCAAGTAAAGATGCTGATTACATTCCAAATTTAACGAAATTTGCGAAAGATAATTATAACACAACATTTGGTATTGGATACTTAATGGAGAAATCAATTGAAAAGGTGGCTGAACAGTATCCAAAAGAGCAATTTGCGATTGTAGATACAGTTGTAAAGAAGCCGAACGTAACAAGTATTACATTTAAAGACCATGAAGGTTCATTCCTAGTTGGAGCTGTAGCAGCGATGACAACAAAATCAAATAAAGTTGGTTTTGTTGGTGGTGTGAAGAGCCCGTTAATTACAAAATTCGAATCAGGTTTTAAAGCTGGTGCAAAAGCAGTAAATCCAAATATCGAAATTGTATCACAATATGCTGATGCATTTGATAAGCCAGAAAAAGGATCTGTATTAGCTTCAGCAATGTACGGTCAAGGCGTTGACGTAATTTACCATGCTTCAGGTGCAACTGGTAACGGTGTATTCACAGAAGCGAAAAACCGTAAGAAAAAAGGTGAAAATGTTTGGGTAATCGGTGTTGACCGTGACCAAAATCAAGAAGGCATGCCTGAAAACGTAACTTTAACTTCAATGGTAAAACGTGTTGATGTTGCAGTAGCAAAAGTAGCGCAAGAAGCGAAAGATGGTAAGTTAAAAGGCGGTAAAGTAGAAGAGTTCGGCTTAAAAGATGATGGCGTTGGTATTGCGAAAACAACTGATAATGTGAAAAAAGTAAACCCAGAAATTTTAACAAAAATAGAAGAGTTTGAGAAGAAAATCACTGCTGGTGAAATTAAAGTACCTGCGACTGATGATGAATATAAAGCATACGAAGCTGCTCTAAAGAAATAATGATAGAGCAATAGCAAAGGTTAGTTCTTAGAACTAACCTTTGCATATATAAAAATACTTTTAATAGAGTGTAATTAGGGAGTGTTCCCTGCTAGAAGGAGGAACAAAATGGAATACGTAATTGAGATGAACAATATTACAAAAGTATTCCCAGGCATTGTAGCGAATGATGATATTACGCTGCAAGTAAAACAGGGAGAGATACACGCTTTACTTGGAGAAAATGGTGCAGGGAAATCAACGTTGATGAATGTACTGTTCGGTTTGTATCAACCAGAACAGGGCGAAATTAAAATTAAAGGAAACCCTGTAAAAATTACAAATCCGAATATTGCAAATGACCTTGGAATTGGGATGGTCCATCAGCACTTTATGCTTGTTCATAATTTTACAGTTACAGAGAATATCATTCTTGGAAATGAGCCGAAGAGAAAAGGGAAAATAGCTGTTGAAGAGGCTGCAAAAGAAATTAAACAATTATCTGAACAGTACGGTTTAGCTGTTGATCCAAATGCAAAGATTGAAGATATTTCGGTTGGGATGCAGCAAAGGGTTGAAATATTAAAGACGCTTTATCGTGGTGCGGAGATTTTAATATTCGATGAACCGACTGCAGTGTTAACTCCTCAAGAAATTCATGAGTTGATTCAAATTATGAAAAAGCTTGTGCAAGAAGGGAAATCTATCATTCTTATTACACATAAATTAAAAGAAATTATGGAAGTTTGCGATCGTTGCACAATTATTCGTAAAGGTAAAGGAATTGGTACAGTTGACGTTGCGGAAATGGATGAACATAAACTTGCAGAATTAATGGTCGGACGTCAAGTGAATTTTAAAACAGAAAAAATAGGGGCCAAACCGAAAGAGGAGGTTCTGTCTGTTGCGAATCTTGTCGTTCATGATGCACGCCAATTACCTGCTGTAAAAGGCCTTGACTTAACTGTTCGTGCAGGAGAAATCGTTGGTATTGCAGGGATTGATGGAAATGGTCAAAGTGAATTAATAGAGGCGATTACTGGTTTACGAAAAGTTGAGTCAGGTTCTATTGCAATTAAAGGAAAAGAAATAACGAATTGGCCTGTTCGAAGAATTACAGAGGAAGGAATAGGTCATATTCCAGAAGACCGTCATAAACACGGGCTAGTTCTTGATTTTTCTGTTAAAGACAATATAGTTTTGCAAACATACTATAAAAATCCATTTTCAAAGAAGGGGATTTTAAACTTTAGCAAAATCACAGAGAAAGCAAAGGCGCTTATTGAACAGTTTGATGTACGTACACCTAGTGAACAAACATTAGCGCGTGCTCTATCAGGTGGAAATCAGCAGAAAGCTATCATTGCACGTGAAGTAGATCGTAATCCAGATTTATTAATTGCAGCACAACCAACACGTGGTTTAGATGTAGGTGCAATTGAATTTATTCATAAAAAATTAATCGAGCAGAGAGATAACGGGAAAGCGGTATTACTTCTATCGTTAGAACTGGATGAAATTTTAAATGTAAGTGATCGAGTTGCTGTTATATATGAAGGGAAAATTGTAGCAATTGTCGATGCGAAAGAAACAAATGAACAACAGCTTGGTTTGTTGATGGCTGGCGGAACGGAGAAAGAGAAGGTGAATACAAATGGCTAAAAAATTTTTAACGGAGCGAACAATTAACATTTTAGTTCCTGTATTATCCGTTATTTTTGGTTTACTTGTTGGTGCCATTGTAATGTTAGTTAGTGGATATGATCCAATTGTTGGGTATGCAGCGCTTTGGGAAGGAATGGTTGGAAATCCGCAGGCTATCGGTGAGACGCTACGTACGATGATTCCACTCGTGTTAGCTGGTCTGTCTGTTGCATTTGCGTTTCGTACAGGTCTCTTTAACATTGGGGTAGAAGGACAATTATTAGTTGGATGGCTTGCCGCTGTCTGGTTTGGATATGCAGTATCGTTACCAGCATTTTTGCATATTCCGTTATCTATTTTAGTAGCCGCGATTGCCGGTGGTTTATGGGGATTTATACCTGGATATTTAAAAGGAAAGCTTAAAGTAAATGAAGTAATTGTCACAATTATGATGAACTACATTGCACTTTATGTTACGTATGATCTTATTAAACGTTTTATACATGAAGGTAATGAGAAATCTTATGATGTACAAGCGAGTGCTTCATTAGCTTCTGATTGGCTATCTTCATTGACAGATGGATCTCGTTTGCACTGGGGAATTGTTGTAGCTATTTTAATTGCTATTGTAATGTGGTTCGTATTAGATAGAACTACGTTAGGATATGAGTTAAAATCGGTTGGTTTTAACCAAAATGCATCGCAATATGCAGGGATGAAAGTCTCTCGTAATGTTGTATTATCAATGACAATTGCTGGCGCTTTTGCTGGAATTGGTGGGGCAATGGAAGGTCTAGGAACATTCCAAAGTATGACGGCAATGACATCGTTTACTGGTATTGGATTCGATGGGATTGCGGTAGCTCTTCTTGGAGGAAATAATCCGTTTGGTATATTATTATCGGCTTTACTGTTCGGTGGTTTGAAAAGTGCAGCCCCGCAAATGAATTTTGAAGCAGATGTACCTTCTGAGTTAATTAATGTTATTATCGCATGTATTATTTTCTTTGTTGCTTGCAGTTATGTTTTACGCTGGGCACTTACACGCATGAGCAAGGAGGGGAAATAAATGAGCTTTATAGATATTTTAGCCATTCTTGTGACTGGTACGTTATATACGGCAGCGCCACTTATTTTTACGGCGTTAGGTGGAGTGTTCAGTGAACGTTCTGGGGTTGTAAATATAGCCTTAGAAGGTTTAATGTTATTTGGTGCATTTACTGGTATCGTTACAACGTTATTAATGGGTGATACGTGGGGAGCAATGACTCCTTGGATTGCACTATTATTTGCAGCTATTGGTAGTGGATTATTTGCACTTCTTCACGCAGTAGCGTCCATTACATTCCGCGCGGATCAAGTAGTAAGCGGAGTAGCGATTAACTTTTTGGCGCTCGGTTTAACAGTATTTGCGATTAAGAAAATCTTTGGTAAAGGACAGACTGATTTTATTCAATACCGAATTGAAAAAATCGATGTTCCAGGACTTTCGGATATTCCGGTAATCGGGAAAATCTTTTTCTCAAATGTACCGTTAACATCGTATATTGCCATTATTTTAGCATTTGTTGTTTGGTACATTATTTATAAAACACCGTTCGGTCTTCGTCTTCGTGCTGTTGGTGAACATCCAATGGCAGCAGATACGATGGGAATTAATGTATATAAAATGCGTTATATTGCAGTTTGTATATCTGGAATGTTTGCAGGAGTGGGTGGTGCGGTCTTCGCAATGTCGATTTCTGGTAACTTCTCAGGTGCTACAATTACTGGACAAGGTTTCTTGGCACTAGCAGCTATGATCTTTGGTAAATGGAATCCACTTGGTGCTCTTGGAGCAGCGCTGTTCTTCGGATTTGCTCAATCACTTGGGATAACAGGTGGTACAATTCCTATATTAAAAGAAATTCCAAGCGTATTCTTAACGATATTACCGTATGTATTTACAATATTAGCACTCGTTGGTTTTGTAGGCCGATCTGAAGCTCCGAAAGCATTAGGAACGCCTTATGAAAAAGGAAAACGATGAGTATTTAGAACGTATAAAAAAAGCTCGCACATTAGTGCGGGCTTTTTTACATAGAATATATTTAATACGGAATTTTACTATGTTCCTTACATATTAAAGTTTTTAGAAAGACTCAAATGTAAGCATAATAAGGAAGAAAAGTTGATTTTTTATTTCTAAAAACTGTATATTGAAGAGGAATATTCCTACATACGTAAAGGAGGGCTATTAATGAAACTAATGGAACAGCAACTGCATGAATTAGGTGGCTTGCGAGTACATATTATTCCGACTGATAAATTTAAAACAAATACCTTTGTATTTCGTTTTAAAGCACCTTTAAATGAGGAGACGGTGACAGAGCGTGCCCTATTGCCGTACGTATTGCAAAGTGCGACAGAAAAACTGCCTTCTGTAATTCGTCTTCGTCAATATTTAGAAGAATTATATGGATCTTCTTTAGCGGTAGATGTAAGTAAAAAAGGGGAAGACCATATCATCTCTATTTATGTAGACATTGCAAATGAAACATATTTACACGATGCACCACCGTTATTTGAAAAAGCGCTTTCTATGTTATCTGATATTGTTTTACATCCAGCAACAGAAGGGGACGGTTTTCTATCTTCTATTGTAGAAAGTGAGAAACGAGCACTCTTGCAACGAATTGAAGCTACTTATGATGATAAAATGCGTTATGCAAATGAGCGTTTAATTGCAGAAATGTGCAAAGTAGAACCATATCGCTTAAGTGCAAATGGAAAAAAAGAAAGTGTTGCTTCTATTACAAATGAAAGTTTGTATCAATATTATCAAAAAGTGTTAGCTGAAGATGAAATGGATTTATATATCATTGGTGATATTTCAGAAGATGCTGTGAAGCTTGTAAATAAGTATTTTTCGATCTCACCTCGCGCTATGAAAGAGAGAAATGTACTTCTTCATAAACGAAATAATGAAGAAAAAGAAATTGTTGAAAAACAAGAACTAAAGCAAAGTAAATTAAATATCGGCTATCGCACATTCATTACGTATAAAGATGAAGATTATTTTGCATTACAATTGTTTAACGGATTATTTGGAGGGTTTTCTCATTCGAAGTTATTCGTAAATGTCCGTGAAAAAAATAGTTTAGCGTACTATGCAGCATCGCGATTTGAAAGTCATAAAGGTTTGCTCTTCGTTATGTCTGGAATTGAAGCGAAGAACTTTGAAAAAGCTGTTGAAATTATTAAAGAACAGATGAAAGCAATGCAAAGCGGTGATTTTTCAGAGGAAGAGATTCAGCAAACGAAAAGTGTAATTCAAAATCAAATCTTAGAGGCAATTGATACACCACGTGGTTTTGTTGAAATGCTTTATCACGGGGTGATTTCAGAGCGTACGC
The DNA here is from genome assembly GCF_022662615.1 of Bacillus cereus group sp. BfR-BA-01523. Taxonomy (NCBI): domain Bacteria; kingdom Bacillati; phylum Bacillota; class Bacilli; order Caryophanales; family Bacillaceae; genus Bacillus; species Bacillus cereus group sp. BfR-BA-01523. The sequence continues at coordinate 87,716 of NZ_JAKUDX010000003.1, read as the reverse complement.
GTCCAGTTGAAGAATGGCTAACGGGCATAGAAAGCGTGACGAAAGAAGAGATTGTGAAAGTTGCTAATAATATTGAACTAGATACAATTTACTTTTTACATGGAACGGAGGGAGAATAAATGGAGAAAATTGTGTATGAGCAATTAAAAGAGACGCTATATTATGAAAAACTTCCGAATGGATTAGACGTATATATCTTACCGAAACAAGGCTTCAACAAAACATTTGCAACATTTACGACGAAGTACGGTTCTGTTGATAATACATTTGTACCGCTTGGAAAAGAAGACATGACTCGTGTACCAGATGGAATTGCTCATTTCCTTGAGCATAAATTGTTTGAAAAAGAGGACCATGACGCGTTTCAATTGTTTAGTAAACAAGGTGCTTCAGCGAACGCTTTTACATCTTTTACAAGAACCGCTTATCTCTTTTCCTGTACATCAAATGTAGAGAGAAATTTAAATACGTTGTTAGACTTTGTACAAGAACCGTATTTCTCTGAAAAAACGGTTGAAAAAGAAAAAGGTATTATCGGTCAAGAAATTCAAATGTACCAAGATAACCCAGATTGGCGTTTATACTTTGGGTTAATCGATAGTTTGTTTGTGAAACATCCAATTAAAATTGATATTGCAGGGACGATTGAGTCTATTAGTAAAATTACAAAAGACCTACTGTATGAATGTTATGAGACTTTTTACCATCCGAGCAACATGTTATTATTTGTTGTTGGAGCGATTGATCCTGAAAAAACAATGGATTTAGTTCGTGAAAATCAAGCGAAAAAAGATTACGAAAATCAACCAGAAATCGTTCGCTCTTTTGAAGAGGAACCAGAAGAAGTAAATGAAAAGAAAAAGATTATTTCAATGCCTGTTCAAACTCCAAAATGTTTAGTTGGTATTAAGGCAACGAATTTAAAAGAAAAAGGGCAAGCTCTGTTAAAACAAGAAATTGCACTTACATTACTTTTAGATTATTTATTTGGAAAAGGGTCAGTTCATTACGAATCTTTATATAATGAAGGTCTTATTGATGATTCGTTCTCGTATGACTATACAGAAGAAAATAACTTCGGTTTTGCAATGGTTGGTGGAGATACGAAGCACCCTGATGAATTGGCAGAGCGATTAAAAGGTATTTTACTACAAACGAATTATGATCAGTTAGATGAGACTGGGCTGGAACGGGTGAAGAAAAAGAAAATTGGCGGATTTTTACGATCGTTGAATTCACCTGAATATATTGCAAATCAGTTTACACGATATGCGTTTAATGAATCTAGTTTATTTGATGCTCTTACAGTGTTAGAAGGATTAACTGTTCAAGACCTACAACAAGCAGCAAAAACATTATTAATTGAAGAGAAAATGAGTGTCTGCCAAGTGTTACCGAAAAAATGAAGTAATATGTGAATAAAAAACGCAGTATCTATATCCCTCATTTAACGTTTGGTTATTGCCAAATGGTAAGATGAGGGTATTATTTATATATAAAAAGATAAGAGAGGGAATTTATGAAAAAGTATGCATTAGTAACTGGAGGAAGCGGAGGGATTGGCTCTGCTATTTCGAAGCAGTTAATCGAGGATGGTTATACAGTCTATATTCATTACAATAAAAGCGAAGAGAAGATAAGGGGGTTACAAAAGGAGTTTGATGCAGTGATTCCTGTGCAAGCAAATTTAGCTTCTATCGATGGAGCAGAGAAATTGTGGGGACAAATCGAACATCCTATTGATGTTATTGTATACGCAGCTGGAAAGAGTATATTTGGATTAGTAACGGATGTTACGAATGAAGAATTAGATTATATGGTGGAGCTTCAAGTGAAGAGTGTATATAGACTTTTATCGATGGCGCTTCCAACGATGATCGGGCGGAGAAGTGGTAATGTTGTTGTTATTTCATCCATTTGGGGGCAAATAGGAGCGGCTTGTGAGGTGCTGTACTCAATGGTGAAAGGTGCACAAAATTCATATGTGAAGGCTTTAGCGAAAGAAGTTTCTCTAAGTGGATTGCGCGTTAATGCGGTAGCGCCAGGTGCGATCGAAACAGAAATGTTAAATGTATTTTCAGAAGATGATAAAAATGAAATTGCTGAAGATATTCCATTAGGTAGAATAGGACTACCCGAAGAGGTAGCAAAAACAGTCTCCTTCCTCGTTTCGCCAGGAGCTTCTTATATTACGGGGCAAATTATCGGAGTGAATGGCGGTTGGCATTGCTAAAAAATTCTTACATAAAAAACAAGAAATTGTACAAATTAAGCATGATTCTATTACTAAAATAGTGAGGTGCTTAAACATGTCAGTGTTAGATAATTTTGATCAGTGGAAGAGCTTTTTAGGAGAACGTTTAGAACAAGCGGGGGGAAAAGGGCTTGATGGTGGTGCCGTATCAGATATGGCATTTCGTGTTGGTGATTATTTAGCAAATGAAGTAGAAGCGCGCAACGATCAAGAAAAATTATTGTCTGAGCTTTGGAAAGTTGCTGATGAACAAGAGCAACATACAATTGCAAATTTAATGGTGAAGTTTGTACAACATAAGTAAAAGTAGAGAGGAGCTTCTCCTCTCTACTTTTTTTGTATAGTAATTAGGAGGAATAGATTATACATTTAGCTTCCCTATTAAGGTGAAATCATATAATATAGTACGTAGGTGTAAAGTAAGCGTAGGGGAGTGATCTTGGATGATTGAATGGTATTTTGAATATGAAATACATAAAAACCGACCTGGCTTACTTGGTGACGTTTCTTCGTTAATCGGTATGCTTGGCATCAATATTGTCACAATTAATGGTGTAGATAATGCACGACGTGGACTTTTGCTTATGTGTGATAATCAAGAACAAATCTCTAGACTTGAATCAATTTTAAATACGATGGATAATATAACGGTAACGAAATATCGTCCGCCAAAGCTTAGAGATAAGCTAGCAGTTAGACATGGTAGGTACATACAACGAGATGCAGATGATAAGAAAACATTTCGATTTGTGCGTGATGAATTAGGATTGCTTGTAGACTTTATGGCGGAGATAATGAAAAAAGAAGGTCATAAATTAATTGGGATACGAGGAATGCCTCGTGTCGGAAAAACAGAATCTATTGTTGCCGCAAGTGTTTGTGCAAATAAGAGATGGTTATTCGTATCATCTACTCTCATTAAGCAAACTGTTCGTAGCCAATTGATTGAAGATGAGTATAGCGACGATAATATTTTCATACTAGATGGAATTGTGTCGACAAAGCGTGCAAATGAAAGACACTGGCAGCTCGTTCGTGAAATCATGAGATTGCCTGCAACGAAAGTTGTGGAACATCCGGATGTGTTTGTGAGTCAGTCAGAATACACATTGGATGATTTTGATTATATTATCGAATTGCGTAACGATTATGATGAAGAAATTCAATATAATTTAGTAGATGAAATTGAGCAAGGTACGCAAAACAATTTCTCTATGTTCGACTTTTAAAGAAATATTGAGGTGTTAGTAGTGACGGAATTAGGACAAAAGCTGACAGAAGCAAGAGAAGCGAAAGGCTTATCTATTGATCAGCTGCATGAGATTACAAAAATTCAAAAACGCCATTTAGTAGCGATTGAAGAAGGCAATTATGATGTGTTGCCAGGAGCTTTTTATGCGCGTGCATTCATTAAACAATATGCAGATGCTGTTGGATTAAATGGAGAGGAACTGCTTGTGGAATATCAGAGTACGATACCACAGTCTGAAAAACGTGAAGTTCCACAAGTATCAACTGGACAAAAAACACAAGAAACAATGCAAAAATCTTCATCATGGCCAATTGCGGATCATATGCCCAAAATTTTGATTGCGTTGTTAGTAATCGCATTTGGAGTGGTAGTCTGGTTTGTTATTCAAGCGTTAACTGGAAAAGATGATAGGCAAGTTCAAAATGCTCAAAGTGAGAAAATTGAGGTTCAAAAAGCAAAAAATTCTCCGTTAGATACGAAGAAAGATGAAGCGAAAGCGGAAGAACCAAAAAAAGAAGAACCAAAGAAAGAAGAACCAAAGAAAGAAGAGCAACCAGCGCAACCAACTGGACAACAAGAAGTGAAGGTAGTTGGAACGAGTGGTAAGGTATCTACTTTGGAAATTCATAATAATAAAACATTAGAACTGGAAATTTCAGCGAAGGGTGCAAGCTATGTAGATGTTAAAGATGATGCGGGTAACGAAATTCTAAACACTACAGTACAAAGTGGTCAAACAGAAAAACGTGATTTATCAACAGTAAAAGAAGTGCGGCTTAATATTGGAAGTGCACCGAATGTTGAAATTAAACTGAATGGCCAAGTGGTTACTTTCCCATTAGATCCAGCAAAAGAATATCACCAAAGATTGGTGATAAAAAACCAAGGGATAGGGCAAGCTGCGCAATAACAGTCATCGCTTCGATGACTTTTTTCAATGAACAAATGTTTTTGACATGATGGAGGAATAGCTGTGAATTTACCAAATAAAATTACAATATCTAGAATCTTCTTAATTCCAATTTTTATGGTAATTATGTTAGCGCCCTTTGAGTGGGGCTCATTTATAATTGGTGATGTAGAGTTACCAATTCAACATTTAGTAGGGGCACTTATCTTTATTATTGCTTCGGCTACAGATTGGATTGATGGACATTATGCAAGAAAGTATAATCTTGTAACGAATTTAGGGAAATTCCTTGACCCGTTAGCAGATAAATTACTTGTTTCGGCAGCACTTATCACATTGGTAGAAATGCAATATGTACCTGCTTGGATCGTTATTGTAATTATAAGCCGTGAGTTTGCAGTAACAGGTTTACGCCTTGTACTTGCTGGGACAGGGGAAGTAGTTGCAGCAAATCAGCTAGGGAAAATTAAGACATGGACACAAATTATTGCAATTGCAGCATACTTATTACATGATGTACCGTTAAATCTACTTCATATTCCAGTTGCAGATATTTTCATATGGATTGCATTATTCTTTACCGTTATTTCAGGATGGGATTATTTCTGGAAAAATAAAGATGCTTTTGTAAACTCAAAATAGAAGTTTATGGGGGAATTGGGATGAATGCTGAAATTATTGCGGTTGGAACGGAATTATTACTTGGACAAATTGCAAATACAAATGCCCAGTTTTTATCTGAAAAGTTAGCTTCAATCGGAATTAACGTGTACTACCATACTGTTGTTGGGGATAATAACAAGCGATTACAGAAGGCAATTGAATTGGCTGAAGAACGAGCTGATATGCTCATTTTTACAGGTGGATTAGGACCGACAAAAGATGATTTAACGAAAGAAACAATAGCGTCTAGTTTAGATGAAGAGCTTGTGTATGATGAAAAGGCATTAACATCGATAAGTGATTATTTTAAGCGTACAGGCCGTGAATTTACGGAGAATAATAAAAAGCAGGCGCTCGTTTTAAATGGATCGACTGTATTTGCGAATGATCACGGTATGGCGCCTGGTATGGGATTAAATACGAATGGAAAAGTGTATATTTTATTACCAGGACCACCAAAAGAAATGAAGCCGATGTATATAAGTTACGTAGAGCCTTTTTTATGTAAGTTTACAACGGGGGAAAATATTTATTCTCGTGTTCTTCGTTTTTTTGGTATTGGGGAATCTCAATTAGAGGTGAAAGTTCAAGATTTAATTGATGGACAAACGAACCCAACCATTGCACCACTTGCAAATGATGGAGAAGTGACATTACGTTTAACTGCCAAACATCATGATGCTGATGAGGCGGAGAAACTGATTCAGCATGTGGAAGATTTGATTTTAGAAAGAGTAGGAGAATTTTTCTACGGATATGACCAAGATTTCCTTCATTACAAGGCAATAAGGCTATTGAAGGAAAAAGGGTTAACTTTAGCGTGTGCAGAAAGTTTAACAGGTGGTCTTTTTGGAAATCAAGTAACAGAAAATGCTGGTGTTTCGTCTGTATTTAAAGGCGGTGTCATTTGTTATCAAAATGATGTGAAGCAACAAATTTTACATGTACCTGAAGAAGTGTTACGTACTGATGGCGCGGTTAGTAAACAGTGTGCTCGCTATCTTGCTGAAAATGTAAAGGAACTGTTAAAAGCAGATATCGGAATTAGTTTCACTGGGGTGGCAGGACCGGATGCTTCAGAGCATAAAGAACCAGGAACAGTATTTATTGGATTGGTGATTAAAGATGAACCAGCTGTAGTCTTCGCGCTTAATTTAAGTGGAAGTCGTCAACAAATTAGAGAACGCTCTACAAAATATGGATTTTATCATTTATTTAAAAAGCTAGAAGAGATATAAATTTCTTCTAGTTTTTTTTGTTGGAAAACCTAGTTTTATTCGATATAAAATAAAAAAATCGAATAAATGTTCGATTTTTGTTGGCAAATTGAATTGAAAATAGGTATAATAAGATTAGCAATTTAGTTAAGGAGGAATTTTGAATGAGCGATCGTCAAGCGGCATTAGATATGGCGTTAAAACAAATAGAGAAGCAATTCGGTAAAGGTTCAATTATGAAATTAGGAGAACAAGCGGAGCGTAGAATTTCTACAATTTCAAGTGGTTCTTTAGCACTTGATGTGGCACTAGGGGTAGGCGGATACCCACGTGGCCGTGTTATTGAAATTTATGGACCTGAAAGTTCAGGTAAAACAACAGTTTCATTACACGCAATCGCGGAAGTACAGCGTCAAGGTGGACAAGCAGCGTTCATTGATGCGGAGCATGCAATGGATCCTGTATATGCACAAAAATTAGGTGTTAACATAGATGAATTACTATTATCACAGCCTGATACAGGGGAGCAAGGACTAGAAATCGCAGAAGCACTTGTACGAAGTGGAGCGGTTGATATTATCGTAATTGACTCTGTGGCAGCTCTTGTACCGAAAGCTGAGATCGAAGGGGACATGGGTGACTCTCACGTTGGTTTACAAGCACGTTTAATGTCACAAGCACTTCGTAAACTTTCAGGTGCAATCAACAAATCAAAAACAATCGCAATCTTTATCAACCAAATTCGTGAAAAAGTTGGGGTTATGTTCGGGAACCCAGAAACAACTCCAGGTGGTCGTGCGTTGAAATTCTATTCAACTGTCCGTCTTGAAGTACGTCGTGCTGAGCAGTTAAAGCAAGGTAACGATATTGTTGGTAATAAAACGAAAGTAAAAGTAGTTAAAAATAAAGTAGCACCGCCATTCCGTGTTGCTGAAGTTGATATTATGTACGGAGAAGGTATTTCAAGAGAAGGTGAAATCTTAGATATGGCTTCTGAACTTGATATCGTTCAAAAGAGCGGTGCTTGGTACTCTTATAATGAAGAACGCTTAGGACAAGGTCGTGAAAATTCGAAGCAATTCTTAAAAGAGAATACGGATTTAAGAGAAGAAATTGCCTTCTTTGTTCGTGAACATCACGGAATTGGTGAAAACTCTGGTGTTGAAGACACGGAAGATTCAACTCGTCAAGATTAAAAAATAAAAGACACGGTCCCGTGTCTTTTATTTTTTAATCCACTATGAAAGCGTTATATATAGCTGGAGATAAAATATTTATTCTATCCAAAAGGCTATGTGTAAAGGGGAATATTCATATATTTTAAGTGAATGAATTGGGATTTTCTAAGGTTTTCCAGGATAATATGCTGTCTGTTTTTTAAATCCATATAAGATTCAGGGCTTAAGGTAAAGAAAGTAAAAGTAGACAACGCTTGACAATGAAAATTGCGATAGATACAATGAGAATGTATATTTTTTCTTATATACGATATACTCTTCTCAAGAAGAGAAGTAATATTCGGAGTAAGACTTAAATCTTGCCGAAATAATAATATGACATTTTAATTGTGAAATGAAGAAAGTCCCTTAAAAAAGCGGGACGACGGTCTTTGCTGTACGTTGTAATTCAATGTACATGCCGACAGTCTTTTTTCATTCATAGCAAGGGGAGGTGAAATCATGAGTAGTAGTACAGTTTGGATACTCATCTCCATTTTGCTTGCAACAGTCGGTGCAGTTGTTGGCTTTTTTGTTCGAAAGTCTATTGCTGAAGCGAAGATTAATGGTGCAGCTAATGAAGCAAAACGTATTCTAGACGAAGCGAATCGTGATGCTGAAGCACTTAAGAAAGAAGCGCTTTTAGAAGCAAAGGATGAAATTCATACACTTCGTACAGAAGCTGAATTAGAAATTCGTGACCGTAGAAGCGAATTACAAAAACAAGAAAATCGTTTAATGCAAAAAGAAGAGAACCTTGATCGTAAAGACGAAACGCTCGATAACCGCGAGCGACAGTTAGAAAAGAAAGAGGAATCTCTTGTAGCGAAACAACAACAGATTGAAGAGTTGGAAAGCAAAGTGGGAGAGTTAGTTCAAAAGCAACAAACAGAATTAGAGCGCATTTCCAATCTGACCCGCGAACAAGCGAAAGCAATTATTCTTGGTAAAGTGGAAAGTGAAGTTTCTCATGAAATTGCCGTTATGGTAAAAGAAAGTGAAGTTCGCGCGAAAGAAGAAGCGGATAAGAAGGCAAAAGAGATTTTATCTCTTGCAATGCAAAGATGTGCAGCTGATCATGTTGCTGAAACAACCGTTTCGGTTGTAAATCTTCCAAATGACGAAATGAAGGGACGTATTATCGGACGTGAAGGTCGTAACATTCGTACGTTAGAAACGTTAACAGGTATTGACCTTATTATCGATGATACACCAGAAGCTGTAATTCTATCTGGATTTGACCCGATTCGTCGTGAAACAGCTCGTATCGCTCTTGATAAACTAGTACAGGACGGACGTATTCACCCAGCGCGTATTGAAGAGATGGTCGAAAAATCAAGACGTGAAGTGGACGAGTATATTCGTGAAGTCGGAGAGCAAACAACGTTTGAAGTGGGTGTTCATGGCTTACATCCAGATTTAATTAAAATTTTAGGTCGTTTAAAATACCGTACAAGTTACGGACAAAACGTCTTAAAACACTCTATGGAAGTTGCATACTTAACTGGACTTATGGCAGCGGAGCTTGGTGAGGATGAAAAACTAGCAAGACGTGCTGGTCTATTACATGATATCGGAAAAGCAATCGATCATGAAGTAGAAGGTAGCCACGTTGAAATTGGTGTTGAACTCGCAACGAAATATAAAGAGCATCCTGTTGTAATAAACAGTATCGCATCTCACCATGGTGACACAGAACCAACTTCTATCATTGCAGTTCTAGTTGCTGCAGCAGATGCATTATCAGCTGCAAGACCGGGAGCTCGTAGTGAAACGCTTGAGAATTACATTCGTCGTCTTGAAAAGTTAGAAGAAATTTCAGAGTCTTATGAAGGCGTAGAAAAATCTTTCGCAATTCAAGCAGGACGTGAAGTTCGTATTCTGGTAAAACCAGATACAATTGATGATTTAGAAGCTCATCGTTTAGCTCGTGATATTCGAAAACGTATTGAAAATGAACTGGATTATCCAGGACATATTAAAGTAACTGTTATTCGTGAAACACGTGCAGTGGAATACGCAAAATAAAGTGGTGAAACACCACTTTATTTTTTTGTGTTGGAATTGGGTAAAATAAAGAAAATTATTTATGAGCAGTATGCAAGTGAAAGAAACTTATAATAGATAAATTGTAACTGTTGTAAGGAAATAGCTTTAAGGTTATAGTATGGTAATAAAAAATGTAGTACATAGAAAGGGTAAGACATATGAGAATATTATTTGTTGGGGATGTAGTAGGATCTCCTGGTAGAGACATGATTCAACAGTACGTACCGGCATTAAAGAAGAAATATACACCGACAGTAACAATTATTAATGGAGAAAATGCTGCGGGTGGACGTGGAATTACGGAAAAAATATATCGAAACTTTTTAGAGTGCGGGGCACAAGCGGTTACGCTTGGAAACCACGCTTGGGATAACCGTGAAGTATTTGAATTTATCGATGATGCAAAATATCTTGCAAGACCAGCTAACTTCCCAGAAGGAACGCCGGGAAAAGGGCTTATCTTTGTAAATTGTAATGGAACAGAAGTTGCAGTTATTAACTTACAAGGACGTACTTTCCTTCCTCCAATTGATTGTCCATTCCGTAAAGTGGATGAGTTAATCAGTATTGCAAAAAAACGTACAAACATTATCTTTGTTGATTTTCATGCTGAAACAACAAGTGAGAAGCAGGCGTTAGGTTGGTATGTAGACGGTCGTGCTACAGCGGTAGTAGGTACACATACACACGTTCCTACAGCTGATAATCGTATTTTACCAAGCGGAACAGCTTATATTACAGATGTTGGTATGACAGGCCCATATGATGGGATTTTAGGTATGGATCGCGAAGCGGTATTGAAGAAGTTTTTAACGAACTTACCAGTGCGTTTTGAAGTGACGAATGGTAGAACACAATTAAGTGCAGTGTTAATTGATGTGGATCCTAATACAGGGAAAGCAAAGAAAATTGAGCGCATTTTAATTAATGATGACCAGCCATTTTTTGACTGATTTTTAACGAAAAGTTAGAGAATTCGTTATATTTTAATTTTTTAGAAAAATTACAGAAATTTAGCAGGAATACGTGCCATTCCTCGTGAATATAAGTTAAAGTGAAATAATTGCTATTACTTTTTATAGAAACGAGGAGGAAACGCGGAATGGAAATATTAAAAGTTAAAGCAACGTCGGTCCCTAATTCTGTAGCTGGTGCACTTGCAGGTGTTATTCGCGAACGCGGAACAGCAGAAATTCAAGCTATTGGTGCAGGTGCATTGAACCAAGCGGTAAAGGCAGTAGCAATTGCAAGAGGATTTGTAGCGCCTAGCGGTTTGGACTTGATTTGTATCCCAGCGTTTACAGATATTATGATTGATGGTGAAGAGCGTACAGCGATAAAATTAATTGTAGAACCTCGTTAAGTTGAAACAACCTGTTTGCATGTATGCAAACAGGTTGTTTTTGTAATGGAGGAATGAAAATGAAAATTTTTGATGCACATTGCGATGTACTCTTTCAGTTATGGAGTGCAAAGGGAAAAAAAGACTTTCAAAACGATTCACAATTACATATTACATTTGAACAATTAATGAAAAGAAAAGGAAGTATACAATGCTTTGCTATATATATACCAGAAACAGTAGCGTATGAAAAGCGTTTTGAAGTTGCGCTGCAAATGATAGATATTTTTCATAATGAAATTCTATCGCTACCAGGAATGAAGTTTATTCAGACAAAAAACGATATTAACATGCTAAAACAGGACGAGATTGGAGCATTATTAACATTAGAAGGATGCGAAGCAATTGGAAAAGAAGAGATGAAATTACGTTTGTTTTATCGCTTAGGTGTACGTTCCTTTGGATTGACATGGAACTATGCCAATCTGTTAGCTGATGGAGCGCTAGAGGCACGTGGAGCAGGTTTAACTACATTTGGTAGACAAGTTGTACAAGAACTTAATACGTTACATTTATGGACCGATGTGTCTCACTTAAATGAAAGAAGCTTTTGGGATGTTATTGAAATTGCTAAAAACCCAATTGCATCTCATTCAAACTGTTATCAACTTTGTGGGCATCCACGCAATTTAACCGATGAACAAATAAGAGCCCTTATAAAGAAAAATAGCATTATTGGTATTACTTTCGTACCGCAGTTTTTAACGAATGAAAGACAAGCGAATATAGCAGATATATTAAGGCATGTGGAATATATTTGTTCATTAGGTGGAGAAAAAAATATAGGATTCGGTTCTGATTTTGATGGGATTTTAGAAACTGTTGTAGGTGTAGAAGTATATAGGGATTATGAAAATATAATTAATCAACTGTGTAAAAAGTATAATGAATCAACTGTAGAGCGATTTTTGTATAAAAATTTTGTTGACTGTATAACGTTCTAAAGAATGTATTTTAAAAATTCAGAAGAATTAAAATAAATTCACTTGAATTTATTGATTTTTTTAAGACCTAATACTAGAATGGTAAACGAAATAGCATTATACTAAAGATTCAGGGAAAACAGAAGAGGCATAATTTGCGTCCATTGTAGTTTATTTGCATAAAAAATGCTAAACTAATACTGTAAAAAAATACACTACAATGAATGCAGCCAAAAGGGGTGTAGGAGATGATTAGTCAACTTTCATGGAAAGTTGGAGGCCAACAAGGTGAAGGAATTGAAAGTACAGGGGAAATCTTCTGTATTGCATTAAACCGATTAGGATATTACCTATACGGTTACCGCCACTTCTCATCACGTATTAAAGGCGGCCATACAAATAATAAAATTCGTGTAAGTACAACAGAAGTACGCGCGATCTCAGATGATTTAGATATTTTAATTGCTTTTGATCAAGAAACAATTGATTTTAACTTCCACGAACTACGTCCGGGCGGAATTGTAGTTGCGGATGCGAAATTTAATCCGACAATACCTGATAATACAGATGTAAATCTATATGTGATACCGTTTACAGATATTGCTTCAGAATTAGGCACATCTTTAATGAAAAATATGGTTGCTGTTGGGGCATCTAGTGCGGTATTAGGATTAGACGAAACAGCTTATTTAGAGGTTGTTGAAGAAATCTTTGGTCGTAAAGGAGAGCAAGTCGTTCAAAAGAATATGGAAGCAATTAAACGCGGCTCTCAATACATGAAAGAATTGCTTGGTGAGAAAGTAAACATGATGCAGCTTGAAAAAGCTGACGGTAAGAAACGCATGTTTATGATTGGAAACGACGCAATCGCATTTGGTGCGGTAACTGGTGGCGCTCGCTTTATGTCTGCATATCCAATCACACCTGCATCTGAAATTATGGAATATTTAATTAAAAAGTTACCGAAAGTCGGCGGAACAGTAATCCAAACTGAGGATGAAATCGCAGCTTGTACAATGGCGATCGGTGCAAACTACGCTGGTGTTCGTACATTAACAGCATCTGCTGGTCCTGGTCTTTCTTTAATGATGGAAGCAATTGGTTTAGCAGGTATTACTGAAACACCGCTAGTTATCATTGATACACAACGCGGTGGTCCAAGTACGGGCTTACCAACAAAACAAGAGCAGTCTGACTTAATGGCTATGATTTACGGAACACATGGTGAAATTCCAAAAATCGTAATGGCGCCAAGTACAGTTGAAGAAGCTTTCTATGATATTGTAGAAGCGTTTAACTTAGCAGAAGAATATCAAGTGCCTGTTATTTTCTTAACAGATTTACAGCTTTCTTTAGGAAAGCAAACAGTAGAACCACTTAAGTTAGATAAAGTGGAAATTCGTCGTGGTAAGCTTGATTTAGAAGTAGAATTACCAGAACGTGAAAATAAAGCATACTTCAAGCGTTATGAAGTAACAGAAGATGGAATTTCACCACGTGTTTTACCTGGTATGAAAAATGGTATTCACCATGTTACAGGTGTAGAACATGATGAAACGGGTAAACCATCTGAATCAGCGTTAAATCGTAAAGATCAAATGGACAAACGTTTCCGTAAAATGGCGAATTTACAGTTTAATACCCCTATTTACAAAAATGCTAAGCATGATGACGCAGACGTATTGTTAGTAGGCTTTAACTCAACTCGTGGTGCGATCGAAGAGGCAATGCAGCGTTTAGAACAAGAAGGAATGAAAGTAAACCATGCCCATGTACGTTTAATTCATCCGTTCCCAACAGCTGAAATCGATCCACTTGTGAAAAAAGCGAAGCGTGTTGTAGTAGTAGAAAACAATGCAACTGGTCAGCTTGCTAACATTATGAAAATGAATCTTGGCAATGGCGAGAAAATTTCTAGTCTTTTAAAATACGATGGAAATCCATTCTTGCCGAAAGAGATTTACAACGAATGTAAAAAAGGGGTTGTATTAAATGGCAACATTTAAGGACTTTCGTAACAGTGTAAAACCAAACTGGTGCCCAGGTTGCGGAGACTTCTCGGTGCAGGCTGCGATTCAGCGTGCGGCAGCTAACGTTGGTTTAAATCCAGATGAGCTAGCTGTTATTTCTGGTATCGGCTGTTCCGGTCGTATTTCAGGGTATATTAATTCATATGGTTTGCATAGTATTCACGGACGTGCTCTTCCAATTGCACAAGGTGTGAAAATGGCAAATCGTGATTTAACAGTTATTGCATCCGGTGGTGACGGTGATGGTTTTGCGATTGGTATGGGACATACAATCCATTCTATTCGTCGTAACATTGATATTACGTACATCGTAATGGATAACCAAATTTACGGATTAACAAAAGGGCAAACTTCACCACGTAGTGAAGCTGGATTTAAAACGAAAAGTACACCACAAGGTTCAATTGAACCATCACTAAATGTTATGGAAATGGCTTTAACAGCTGGTGCGACATTTGTGGCGCAAAGCTTTTCAAGTGATTTAAAAGAATTAACGCAAATTATTGAAGCTGGTATTAACCATAAAGGCTTTTCATTAATTAATGTATTTAGTCCATGTGTTACTTATAATAAAGTAAATACTTATGATTGGTTTAAAGAGAATTTAACGAAACTAAGTACAGTAGAAGGATATGATCCATCTAACCGCATGATGGCTATGCAAACATTAATGGAAAAGAACGGGTTAGTAACAGGTTTAATTTATCAAAACACAAAGCAGCCTTCTTACCAAGAGCTTGTAAAAGACTATAGTGAAAAACCTTTAGTGCAAGCTGATTTGAATATGGATCAGAAAATGTTTGATGAGCTTGTTGCTGAATTTATGTAATAATCGGAGAGAAGGTTGCCGCTTGGTAACCTTCTTTTTGAGTGAATAAAAATAATTAATAGATTTGTTTACTTAGAAAATTCAGAATGATAAAATAATATATAAATCGTTGTATAAAAATAGCATGTTCAATAACTGTGAAATGAAATATAGGATAAGAAGCCTTCTTCGTTAAAGTTGGCTAAAGGCTCTATACTATGATAATGTGTATAGGGATAAAGCAATATACTTTTGGGTAGGACAAGATGAAATAAAAAAAGGGAATGTCTATTTGTGTGGGGAAGACTTCATTCTTACGGATGATTAGATCGATTACTCAAGTTTCAAAGGGCAAGTTATCTCTCATGCTATCTAACATCATTGAGATGGGTCTAAGCGCATTAAAATGGACTACAGAGTGTGTGTATAGTTAAGGGTGAAAGGAGATTACCGATGAACGAGCAACAACGATTAGCAAGTCGACAAGCAAATTCCTCTACGAAAAAAGAAGAGAAAGATTATAGTAAATACTTTGAAAGTGTATACCAACCACCTTCCTTGAAATTGGCGAAAAAGCGTGGGAAAGAAGAAGTTAAAATTGAAAGAGATTTTGGCCTACCTAAAGAGTTTCGCGATTTTGGCGCAGGAAGAAAGTTTTACATTCGTACATATGGCTGTCAAATGAATGAGCATGATACAGAAGTAATGGCTGGGATTTTTACAACACTTGGATATGAGCCAACCTTTTCAACTGAAGAGGCAGATGTGATTTTATTAAATACTTGTGCAATTCGTGAAAATGCTGAAAATAAAGTGTTCGGTGAACTTGGTCATTTAAAATCATTAAAGCGAAGAAATCCGGATCTTATAATTGGTGTATGTGGTTGTATGTCTCAAGAGGAATCTGTTGTAAATAAAATTATGCAAAAAAATCAGCATGTAGATATGGTGTTTGGTACACACAATATTCATAGATTACCGTATATCTTAAAGGACGCAATGTTCTCAAAAGAGACGGTAGTTGAAGTTTGGTCAAAAGAAGGGGATGTAATTGAAAACCTTCCGAAAGTACGTCGTGGTGATATTAAAGCTTGGGTAAATATTATGTATGGCTGTGATAAGTTTTGTACATATTGTATTGTACCGTATACACGCGGAAAAGAGCGTAGCAGACGTCCAGAAGATATTATTAAAGAAATTCGCCATCTAGCTGCGAACGGTTATAGAGAAATTACGTTACTTGGACAAAACGTAAACGCATACGGTAAAGACTTTGAAGATATACAATATGGTCTTGGCGATTTAATGGATGAACTTCGTAAAATCGATATCGCGCGTATTCGTTTTACAACGAGTCATCCACGTGATTTTGATGATCATTTAATTGATGTTCTTGGAAAAGGTGGTAACCTAGTAGAACATATCCACTTACCGGTTCAATCTGGTAGTACAGATATGCTTAAAATTATGGCGCGTAAATATTCGCGAGAACACTATTTAGAGCTTGTACGAAAAATTAAAGAAACCATTCCGAATGCAGTGCTAACGACTGATATTATCGTTGGTTTCCCAAATGAAACGGATGAGCAGTTTGAAGAGACGATGTCGTTATATCGTGAAGTAGGATTTGATACGGCATTTACATTTATTTATTCTCCGCGTGAAGGTACACCAGCTGCAAAAATGCAAGATAATGTTCCGATGGAAGTGAAGAAAGAGCGATTGCAACGCTTAAATACACTAGTGAATGAATATGCAGTTAATAAGAATAAGCGTTATATAGGTCAAATTGTAGAAGTATTAGTTGAGGGAGAAAGTAAGAATAATCCTGAAGTACTTGCGGGATATACACGTACGAATAAACTTGTGAACTTTGTTGCTTCAAAATCTTTAATTGGTCAGCTTGTGAAAGTAAAAATAACGGAAGCAAAAACTTGGTCTCTTAACGGGGAATTGGTTAAGGAGCCGATTGAGGTGAAATAATAGATGAAAGTATATACGAAAGATGAAATTGTTGAGCAAGCGAAAGAATTAGCGAAAATGATCTCTGAAACAGAAGAAGTCGATTTCTTTAAGCGAGCAGAAGCACAAATTCATAAAAATGAAAATGTAAAGCGAGCAATTGATGAAATAAAAGCTTTGCAAAAACAAGCAGTAAACTTGCAACATTATGGGAAATGGGAAGCTTTGAAAAAAGTAGAAGCTGAAATTGATGCACTTCAAGATAAGTTAGATAATATCCCAGTTGTACAGGAGTTTAAATCTTCACAAACGTATGTAAATGACTTACTACAGCTAGTTGCTAGTACCATTTCTAACAATGTAACAGATGAAATATTAGTTTCAACTGGCGGCGATGTGTTGAAAGGTGAAACTGGTGCAGCAGTAGAAAGTAAAAAAGGAAATTGTGGTTGTTAAAGAGATGTCTTATTGACATCTCTTTTTTTTAGTGGGTTATATCGGAAATTCTTCTCAAAAAAAAGAATGACACATTCCGCTATTGTCACGCATATGATTAAGTGAATAGTGATTGAGGAGGGTTACGAATGTCCGAATTTAGAGAGATTATTACAAAAGCAGTGGTTGGAAAAGGACGTAAGTATACAAAGTCAACGCATACATGTGAATCGAATAATGAGCCAACAAGTATTTTAGGGTGCTGGGTAATTAACCATTCGTACGAAGCGAGAAAGAATGGAAAACATGTGGAAATTGAAGGTTTCTATGATGTAAACACTTGGTATTCATTTGATGGAAACACAAAGACTGAAGTTGTAACAGAACGTGTTAACTACAATGATGAAGTAAGTATTGGGTATCGTGATAAAAACTTCTCTGGTGACGATTTAGAAATTATCGCTCGTGTAATTCAGCCGCCAAATTGTTTAGAAGCTCTTGTATCGCCAAATGGTAATAAAATTGTTGTGACGGTAGAACGTGAATTTGTAACAGAAGTAGTTGGGGAAACGAAAATTTGTGTAAGTGTAAATCCTGAAGGTTGCGTAGAATCAGACGAGGATTTCCAAGTCGATGATGATGAGTTTGAAGAATTAGATCCGAACTTTATCGTCGATGCAGAAGAAGAGTAAGAGAAAGCTAGGGAGAAGTTCTTCCTAGCTTTTTACAGTACATAAGTGGTTCTGCATGAACATGATTCCTTATGAAATGTGCTATAATGAGGAAAGACTCCTGGAATAGGAGATATGGATGTCCGTGAAGTGTGACATATATGAATATAGATTATTATGTAAGAATTATGGAGGAAAGACATGACGCAATATACGCCTATGATACAGCAATACTTAAAGGTTAAGGCAGACTATCAAGATGCCTTTTTATTTTTCCGATTAGGTGATTTTTATGAAATGTTCTTTGAAGATGCGGTTAAAGCAGCTCATGAACTTGAAATTACATTAACGAGCCGAGATGGTGGTAGTAGTGAACGTATACCGATGTGTGGTGTACCGCATCATGCAGCTAAAAATTATATTGAACAACTTGTTGAAAAAGGATATAAAGTAGCTGTTTGTGAGCAAGTGGAAGACCCAAAAACAGCTAAAGGTGTAGTACGTCGTGAAGTAGTACAACTAATTACGCCAGGAACGATGATGGAAGGGCGTACAATAGACGAGAAGGAGAATAACTTCTTAGCAGCATTAACACATTTCGAAGATGGATCTTATGCGCTAGCTTGTAATGACTTAACGACTGGACAAAATACAGTGACGTTATTAACTGGTTCAGTAGAAGATATTTTATTAGAAGTGTATGCGACTGGTTCAAAAGAAATTGTTGTAGATTCTACATTTTCAAAAGATGAATTAAATAAGTTAACTGAAACATTAAAAATGACGATTTCGTATGAAGATACAATAACTATTCCAGAAGGATTAGAACATCTTGTGAAAAGTGTTTCCCAAGCAAAATTAATTAAAGCAATTGGACGCTTATTTAACTATGTGATAAGAACACAAAAACGTTCGTTAGATCACTTGCAACCAGTAGAAATTTATTACACGAATCAATTTATGAAAATTGATGTGCATTCAAAGCGAAATTTAGAGCTGACAGAAACACTTCGAACGAAAGAAAAAACAGGATCATTATTATGGCTATTAGACAAAACAAAAACGGCTATGGGTGGTCGTATGTTAAAACAGTGGATGGAACGTCCGCTAATCCAAAAAGAAAAAGTAGAAGAGCGTTTAGAAATGGTTGAAACATTTGTAAATGATTACTTCTTACGTGAAGATTTAAAAGAAAAATTAAAGGAAGTATATGATTTAGAGCGTTTAGCAGGGAAAGTTGCATTTGGTAATGTAAATGCACGGGACTTATTACAATTAAGACGTTCTTTACTGCAAGTACCAGCTATTTTAGAAGCGATTAGTCTGTTAGATAATGCTTATGCTGCAAGGTTAATTCAAGGTGCGGATCCATGTGAGAGCTTAACTGAATTACTAGGAAGAAGTATTCAAGAAAACCCACCGCTTTCTATTAAAGATGGAGATATTATTAAAGACGGTTATAATGACAAGCTTGATCAATATCGTTACGTTAGTAAAAACGGGAAAACGTGGATCGCTGAGCTTGAAAAACGAGAGCGTGATATTACAGGAGTTAAATCGTTAAAAATCGGGTACAACCGTATTTTCGGTTACTACATTGAAGTAACGAAAGCGAATCTTGGAGCACTTCCAGAAGGGCGCTATGAGCGTAAACAAACGCTTGCTAATGCTGAACGTTTCATAACAGATGAATTAAAAGAAAAAGAAACATTAATCTTAGAAGCAGAAGAGAAAATTGTACAATTAGAATACGATTTATTTACAGCGCTTCGCGAAGAAGTCAAAGTATTCATTCCGAAATTACAGCATTTAGCGAAAGTAATTAGTGAACTAGACGTACTGCAAAGCTTTGCGACAGTTAGTGAAGAAGAGCAGTTTGTAAAACCTGTTTTAACAAATAAGCGCGAAATCTTTATTAAAGATGGTCGTCATCCTGTCGTTGAAAAAGTATTGAACGGGAAATTGTATGTACCGAATGATTGTATTATGCCGGAGAAGATGGATGTCTTTTTAATTACAGGACCGAACATGTCTGGTAAAAGTACGTATATGAGACAATTAGCACTTGTTACTGTTATGTCACAAATTGGTTGTTTTGTACCAGCGACAGAAGCAGTATTACCTGTCTTCGATCAAATCTTTACGAGAATTGGTGCAGCGGATGATTTAATCTCAGGTCAAAGTACATTTATGGTTGAAATGTTAGAAGCGAAAAATGCAATTGCAAATGCATCAGAGAGAAGTTTAATTTTATTCGATGAAATTGGACGCGGTACATCTACGTATGATGGTATGGCACTTGCGCAAGCAATCATTGAACATATTCATGACCAAATTGGTGCGAAAACATTATTCTCTACACATTATCATGAATTAACAGTGTTAGAAGAAAGTTTAGACCAACTAAAGAATGTACATGTTTCAGCAATTGAAGAGAATGGAAAAGTAGTTTTCCTTCATAAAATTCAAGATGGAGCGGCTGATAAAAGTTACGGAATTCACGTTGCTCAACTTGCCGAGCTTCCAGAGAGCTTAATCGCTCGCGCGAAAGAAGTGTTAGCACAACTAGAAGGACAGGAAGAAATTGTTATTCCGAAACGAGTAGAAGTGAAAGTGCCAGAAGTCGCTCCAGAACCAGTTGTTGTAAAAGAAGAACCAGCAGAAATACAAGAGACGAAAGTAGAGACTGAGGAAGAATCGCAATTATCATTCTTTGGTGGAGAACAGTCTTCGAAAAAACAAGACAAGTCAGTTCTAGATGCAAAAGAAACGGCAGTACTTGCACAAATTAAAAAGATTGATTTACTCGATATGACGCCTTTAGAAGCGATGAATGAACTGTATCGTTTACAGAAAAAGTTAAAGAAAGGATGAGTAAGTAGATGGGGAAAATTCGCAAACTCGATGATCAACTCTCTAACTTAATTGCGGCAGGGGAAGTAGTAGAGCGCCCTGCCTCAGTTGTAAAAGAACTCGTGGAAAATTCCATCGATGCGAATAGTACATCTATTGAAATCCACTTAGAAGAAGCTGGATTATCGAAGATTCGCATCATCGATAATGGAGATGGTATTGCTGAAGAAGATTGTATCGTTGCATTTGAACGACACGCAACGAGTAAAATTAAAGATGAAAATGATTTATTTCGTATAAGAACGCTCGGTTTCCGCGGAGAGGCCCTGCCGAGTATTGCCTCAGTGAGTGAATTAGAGTTAATTACGAGCACAGGTGATGCGCCTGGTACACACCTTAGTATTAAAGGTGGAGACATTATAAAACAAGAGAAAACGGCAAGCCGAAAAGGAACAGATATTACTGTACAAAACTTATTTTTTAATACACCAGCGCGTCTTAAATATATGAAAACGATTCATACAGAGCTTGGGAACATTACAGATATCGTGTATCGTATTGCAATGTCTCACCCAGAAGTATCGTTAAAACTGTTTCATAATGAAAAGAAATTGCTTCATACATCAGGAAACGGTGATGTAAGACAAGTACTTGCATCGATTTACAGCATTCAAGTTGCGAAGAAGCTTATTCCGATTGAAGCTGAATCTCTAGACTTTACAATTAAAGGATATGTAACATTACCAGAAGTAACGAGAGCGTCGCGTAACTATATGTCAACGATTGTAAATGGCCGTTACGTTCGAAATTTCGTATTAATGAAAGCAATTCAGCAAGGATATCATACGTTATTGCCAATCGGACGATACCCAATCGGCTTCTTATCAATTGAAATGGATCCAATGCTTGTTGATGTCAACGTACATCCAGCAAAATTAGAAGTACGCTTTAGTAAAGAACAAGAATTGCTAAAGCTTATCGAAGAAACATTGCAATCGGCATTCAAAAAAATACAACTCATTCCAGATGCTGGTGTAACAACGAAGAAAAAAGAAAAAGATGAAAGTGTGCAAGAACAGTTCAAGTTTGAGCATACAAAACCGAGAGAATCATCTATGCCTAACATCGTTTTACCAACAGGAATGGATGAGAAACAAGAAGAAACAACGACTGTAAAACAACCAGCACAACTGTGGCAACCGCCGAAGCAAGAATGGCAACCACCACAGTCACTCGTAAGAGAAGAGCAAAGCTGGCAGCCATCCTCTAAGCCGGAAACGGTTCGGGAGGAAAAGGAATGGACTAGCAACGATGACGATTTTGAATTAGAGGAATTGGAAGAAGAAGTTCACGAAATAAAAGAGATTGAAATGAACGGTAATGATTTACCACCGCTTTATCCAATTGGACAAATGCACGGAACATATATTTTCGCTCAAAATGATAATGGGTTATATATGATTGATCAGCACGCAGCGCAGGAACGTATCAATTATGAATATTTCCGTGATAAAGTAGGAAGAGTAGCACAAGAAGTACAAGAACTACTTGTACCGTACCGTATTGACTTATCTCTTACTGAATTTTTACGTGTCGAAGAGCAGCTGGAAGAACTAAAAAAAGTCGGACTATTTTTAGAGCAATTCGGCCATCAATCCTTTATTGTCCGCTCGCACCCAACGTGGTTCCCGAAAGGACAAGAAACAGAAATCATTGATGAAATGATGGAGCAAGTCGTAAAACTGAAAAAAGTAGACATAAAAAAACTACGTGAAGAAGCAGCCATCATGATGAGCTGTAAAGCATCTATTAAAGCAAATCAATACTTAACGAACGATCAAATATTCGCTTTACTTGAAGAACTTCGTACAACAACAAACCCATATACATGTCCGCATGGAAGACCGATTCTGGTGCATCATTCTACTTATGAGTTGGAGAAGATGTTTAAGAGGGTTATGTAGGGTTAATGTCCAAAGAGAAAAAGTTCGTTCCCAGTTATTTGAAACGGTTTGAAAGTGCCTAGTATTATTTATATGTGTTGAAAGAAAATAAAATAAATATGTAATAGCAATGTTCTCTACAGTTATTTTAATAAAATATAGAGAGAAATAAAAAGGGGCGATAGTAACAATTCGCTCCTTTTTAATATAATTCTTTTGCAACTATATTTTAAAAATTCATTTATAAACTAGAGATAACCTATTTGTAATTTATATGTGCTTTCTCATTTTTTTGTAAGGAAAGGGGCTTTTAATTTACAGATTTATCAGAATTATGTAAAGTGTAGATAAAACCATAAAATGGGGTGTTCTTTATGTGTACTAGTTTGACATTACAGACAAAAAACGGTCAGCATCTTTTTGCAAGAACGATGGACTTCACATTAGATTTGAATCAAGAAGTAATAATCATTCCTCGGCATTACCAGTGGAATAATATAACTGGTGAAATCATCAATACGAAACATGCTACGGTCGGAATGGGAATTAATCATCAAGGAAGGATTATTATGGCGGACGGAGTAAATGAAGCAGGTATGACATGTGCAACACTCTATTTTCCAGGATTCGCTACTTATAGTCAAAGCATAGATGACAACAAAACGAATTTGGCTCCATTTGATTTTGTGACTTGGAGTCTCACACAATTCAATTCTGTCAAAGAGTTAAAGAAATCTGTAGATAGCCTTACCTTTTTGGATATACCATTACCGGATTTAGGACTTACACCACCACTACATTGGATTTTAGCGGATAAATGGGGAGAGTGCATTGTACTGGAGCCGACAAATGAAGGATTAAAAATGTATGACAACCCACTAGGAGTGATGACGAATAGTCCGGAGTTTAATTGGCATTTACAAAATTTAAGACAATATATTGGCCTTAAATCGCAGCCATTCGCGCCAACAGAGTGGAGTAATGTACCATTAAGTGCTTTTGGTCAGGGCTCAGGTTCAATGGGACTTCCAGGGGATTTCACCCCACCATCAAGGTTTGTGCGGGCAGCATATGGCAAACAAAACATTCAAGATATAGATAGCGAAGAAGAGGGAGTATCAGCCCTTTTTCATATCTTATCAAATTGCGAGGTTCCTAAAGGCGGAGTAATAACAGAAGAAGGTACATTAGATAATACCATATATACAAGCGTAATGTGTATGGAGTCCGGAACATATTATTATCATACCTACGATTGTAGACAAATTATAGCTATTCATTTATTTCATGAAAATTTAGATACAGATGAGATTAAAGCCTATTCGTTCCAACGGAAACAAAAAATATTTTATGAAAACTAAGTAGCTTTGAAATAACGCTTAGTAAATTTTTAAATATATATAATAGAGCAATAATGACCTATAAAAAGTAGGAATCGGAAGGAATATAATTGATAATCTAATAAGTAACCCGAATAAATATCCCTTAAGAAAAAATAGACGCAAAATATTCAAGGTATTATATAAATTCAATACAACGATTTCTAGAAGGGCCATTAAAGTGCTATTAGGTAAAATAAACATGGACGTACTACTCCATTTATAAATAGCAAAGCACAAAAAAGGTGTGGAAAATATCCATACCTTTTTTGTGCTTCTATTATCTATGTATAAAAAAGCGCCGTATATCAGCACTTTTTAAAGGTACGTAAATTGTATAATAAGGATTTCTACATTATTAAACACATAACTATGCATGGCCAAATATTGATTCTTATTTGGTTAATTGTTATAAGGATCTATACGGTTATTTATTTTTATTATTATTAATTTTTTCAGTATATAAAACCTGCTCTTTATAATGCTTTTTAATTGGGAAGTTATGTGTACCAGAGCCGTTTTTGAAAGTTTTATTGATGGGGTTTTTTAGAGGGACTGTTGTAGTTTCAGTAAATTCATATGGGTAATTTATTTTAGATTTATCTTCAAACATGAAAATGCCTCCTTTTTAGGATTTCCTGAATTCTTTACTATAACATGATATGCATATAGATTTTTTTTGGACTAGTTATTTATATAGGTTAATGGAATTTAATTACGTAACTACTGAAATATTTCAAAGGAAAACAATGTGAGAAATATATTATAATGATTTCTTTTATTTATTAGCGAAGGGAATCTTGCATATATATTCGTTATAGATTGTTTTTATAATGTAATATATATATAGTTTTCCTGATAATATAATGTGGAATATTATAGTGTTATTAGGTTATTAGGAACATTTAATGTTGTTTCACAACTGAAAGCGAATTGAAAAAAAACTGAAACTTTTCTCATAAAAATTCAATCTTACTTGAAAAATGAAAGGAAAATGAAATTTTTCAAAAGGAATTCTTTGTTAAGATAAAAAGCATACATACAAAAAAGTATTGACATATCTCAAAAAATGTATTTTCGAGATATAGTGGGGGAAAAGATGAGATTAGAAAAACAATTAATAAAAAAGATGTATTATGAAACATTCCTAATGGAGAATGAAACACACCCACCTCTTCAAGTACTTGGAGAAGCTTATGTAAACGAAGAAAAAAATGAGATTTCTGATGGATCTTATATTCGTTTTGCACAAGGTGAATTTTATTATCACCATCAAGATTTTGAAGCAGCTATTTTTAAATGGGAGAAAGTTAGTAATGAATTAGCGCCATGGGCACAAAAAAATATTGCGGATGCTTACTTCGAACTTAACCAATTATCAGTTGCTGAAAACGTGTATACTTCCATTACTACTGATAATAAAATACTTATGACTGAAATTGTACTGCAATTACTGTCTCTTTACATCGAGCAAAATAATTTTGATTCAGCTTTCGCTGTTATAAAAGAAGCGGTTTCTTTAAATCCCGATTATCCAAACGTCACAACAATTGCCCGTTCCTTTTATGAAGAACAGCAAGATTTGGATAGTGCAGTAGAGCTTGCTGTGAACGAGTTAATTCGAACAGAATCTTATCCGTGGTTTGAGGTTCTAAAAGAATATATCGATAAAGGATTTACTAAAAATATTTCACCAGACTATTTTTATAAAGTATTAGTTACATTAAATAATGTAGATCAAGTACAATTTACGCAAATTGTTTCATCACTTTGGCACAGCTATAAAGATGAACAAAATTACTTATTATGGCTCAACACAATAAATGAATTTTTCATACATATCGAAATACATTCGTCCGATATATGGGACGAAATTTCTTCTCTTTACGAAGAAACATACTTTGAATTAATTCAAGGTCAATATATGCTTAGACAATTACACGATATCATTCCAAACCTGTTAACAAATTGGTTAAAGGTAGTCAATCCATCTCATGCTGTATTTCCATCTGCAGCAGTATTGGCATGGGATGAGATTTTTCCTTCTAAAATAGATTCAGCGGATATAAAAGATGCAGAAGACCTACTGTCATATTCTATTAATCATGTGAATGGCTTAGAGTATAGTTTACATCTTTTTGAATCTATTACACACTGGGCACAAGAACATGATTTAGAAATGGGTAACCGATTTAGCTGGTTAGTTGGTGAGCTTGCAGATTTAAGAACAAATCGCCTATTAGTAACTGGAACTTCAGGGAACGGAAAAGCTTCATTTATTAACTCTATTTTAGGAGAGAATATATTAGAAAACTCAATCTCAAATGTAGTTGTTTTTAAAAATGACGCTTATACAGAAATTAACGCTATAACAGATTCGGAAATTACAACAACTGAGAATTTCTCTGATTTCCATAACATGATGGCAGTGCATCGTCAAACATATAGAGATAGAGCGTGTGTTGAATTTAAATTACCATGCAGGTTTTTAAGTAAAAATAAACTTACATTCGTTGTTACACCTAGCTTTAATAGGAACAATGACGCGAGAGATGAGGTGTTTGAATATTTAAACTCTGTAGATGAATTATTATTCGTATTGAATACGGATTCACCTTTTACTGACAAAGAACGTGACATTCTATTAAGTATCCAAGAACATACACCAAATCTACAAGTTCATTTCTTATTAAATAAAATCGATAACATTTACAATGAAGCAGAAGCAAAAAGAGTTATACAAGATACGCAAGTGAGAATAAATACATATTTCCCTAATGCAAGAGTTTTCCCTTATTCTTCGTTATATACAAATAGTAAACAACTAAACGATTTAACTGAGTTTATTCATTTTAACTTTAACCATAAAAATATCGATGCAGAACGTACTGAAAAGCTATTGTTTTTCATTCGAAAAACAATTACATATCTTTTGGATAAACGCGTCGAGAGGGAAAATAATCTAGTGGATTCTATTAATTGGAATGAAGATATGTTAGTTAAACTAAATGCTTGTATTAATAACCTTACTGCTTTTGAGAAGGAAAAAATTCATTTAATTACAGAAACATATCGTACAATGAAAAACGAAATTACTAATGATCTTACAGAACATATTCCGAAATTATTGCAGAGTTGTTCCGATTTAATTAGTGAAGAAAGTGATTTTGGGCACATTGATATTGAACTAAATACAGCGATGAATGAAAGGGTGCAACAATATCTAGAACAAACTGTATTACCTAATCTTGCTCGCTCGATGCAAAATTGGATTGCGACTTCTAATAACGAGCTCCTTCAAAGTCAATTGTACTTAGCAGAAACCAGTGAAGGACTTAATTCTTTATTTGGAGAAAATCGAATACAGTTAGAATGTGACTTTAAAGTAATTGATGACTGGCGAAGAGATACTGATAGAATGACAACTAGAATACAAATGGAAGAAGTAAATATTTTACGCCGATTTACGCCAGCACAATTTTTACTGAAAAGTGCTGGTAAATTATTTGGAGTTCTTCCTAAAAATAAAGCTATGCTATATAACAAATACAAACAGTATTTAGAAAATGAAGATTATACCGATGTAACGGCTTCTATTATGAAGAAATTTTTCTTGCAGTTTGAGCTATTTGAAAACACACAAGAGCGGGATATTAATATGTTCTTTAGAAATCCATTTGGCTCGTTGGAACAAGCTGTAAAAAACACTCATTTAGAAATAAAAGAAAAACAAGATAAACTGCATAAAATGAAATCAAACCCTGAAGTTTATCATGATCCTATAACGCTCTTTGAATTGAGATTACGTCAATGTGAAGTAATCTTAAATATAGGTGAGGATAATGCCTATACAGATTTAACTTTAGAAACAAGCGTAGAATAAAAGTAAAATATATCAAGTTTTTTATATAAAATTGCATCATGTGTTATAAGAGGGGAAAAGGGAGCAACCGTAATGAGTTGCTCCCTTTCTTTATATAGATTACTTTTCAGTTTCTTTAATTTTAGTTTTTACTTCTCCAGTTTTAATTTTATTACTTTCTGAGAAACGTAATAAATCGCCTTCAATAATTTTGTCAGACATTCGTAACTCATTTTGTGCACGGTTAATCATTTCTTGAGCTTCTTTTTTTTGTAAATCTACAACCTCACCTGTTTCTCGATTATAAAAAGTATGATTTGTATATGCATACTTGTCTGTAACGAAGCTGCCATCACGGAAAACAACAAATCCGTTATATTCATCTGAAAACATATCATGACCAAAACGGATATCGTTAGTAGTATCAACCCCTAATAAATTTAGAATAGTAGGTTTCATATCAATTTGTCCCGTAGGCTTTGAAATAGTTTGACCTTCTGTTTGGCCAGGGATATGAATATATAAAGGTGTGCGTTGTAAATTTAAAGTATCAAATTCTGTTATTTGATCTTTTTCTAAAAACTGTGCCATTGCGCGATTATGTTTTTCAGAAATGCCATAATGATCACCATATAACACAATAATAGAATCATCATACATTCCCTCGGCTTTTAAACGCTCAATAAATTTTTTAATTGATTCGTCTAAGTAACGTGCTGTTACGATGTAGCGATCAAATACGCCATTACCAGAGTTGTATGGTTCAATGAATTTTGTATCTTCATCATACGTAAATGGATAATGGTTTGTTAAAGTAAGGAAACGAGCGTAAAATGGTTGATCAACAGTTTTTAATATATCTACGGATTGATCAAAGTATTCGATATCTTTTAATCCCCAATTTAAATTTGTTTCGGGTGTAATTTTGTAATCAAGTTCATTATAGTAACGATCATAACCGAGAGCAGAGTACATAATGTTACGATTCCAAAATGTTGCGTTATTCGCATGGAATACAGAAGTGAAATAACCTTGCTGACGTAAAATTTCTGGAGTCGCAGTATAATCGTTGTTACCGTGCGTGAAGAATACAGCTCCTCGATTTAATGGATACAACGATGTATCTATTAGAAATTCAGAAT
Organism: Bacillus cereus group sp. BfR-BA-01523; assembly: GCF_022662615.1. NCBI lineage: Bacteria > Bacillati > Bacillota > Bacilli > Caryophanales > Bacillaceae > Bacillus > Bacillus cereus group sp. BfR-BA-01523. The sequence continues at coordinate 58,744 of NZ_JAKUDX010000003.1, read as the reverse complement.
CTGATGTTTTTCCTTGACCAGTTTGGTGGAAAAAGTTATCAAAGTAATAGCTTTCATTTATGAATTCATTCAAGAACGGTGTAACTTCTTGACCATTGACGGATGCACCTATTAAAAAGGTTTGCAAGGATTCAAGAGTAACGACAATTACGTTTTTTCCTTTAGCTGCACCAAACATGTTAGGATTCGGCTCGCTATGGTTTGCCTTTACGTAGTTTTCAGTTTCTTGTAATTTACTACTATCTGCAAGTGCCTTTTGGGATCCAGCTTTTACTTGTAGTGTTAAATCATATACTTGATGAGTGTATAGTCCTAAATTTTTCACAAGCATTACGCGGTCGAAGGATCTCGTTAATAATTCAGGTCGTTCTTTTTCTGCAAGCTGTAGATTTGCAAAAAATACACCAATCGTTAAGAGAAAATATAACAAGCGTGCAGAATGAGTTACACGTCCTGTTTTAAAGACTATCGATTTCTTCTTTAACAAAATAAAGAAGAAAATAATGTCTACGAATGCGAGTATAATTTTGTAGTTTAATATTTCTTTAATACTGCCGCCTAACTGTGTAAAGTTAGATGTTTGTCCAAGTACTGGTAACGTAACAAAATCGCTATAAAAATCATAGAACATTACATTTCCAACGAGAACTATAGTTAATAAGAAATTAATACATAGCGCTATATAATTTCGCTTTTCACCAGTTGCAAATAATGCTAATCCAACAAATGCTAATGATGCAGCTAGAGGGCTAATAAACAAAATAAGTTCTTGTGTGGAAGACTCAATTTTCAAATCAAAACTGAATCGCGTAATAAGATATGTTTTTAACCATACTGCTAAAGCAATTATTAAAACAAAGCTTATATTTTGCATTTGTAAATTTATTTTATTCTTCATTTTTACACCTTCTTTATAGAGTTTATTTAACTAAGGTTATATATTATGTTTTTATAACTATTAGAGTGTGGTGAACCATTTAGATTATATTTTTCTAAAGGTAATAATTTGAAGTATTCATATACATACAATGGAGAATTTTAAAGCAAAGTAACATACATCTAATTTTTTTGAAACAGAGCAGAAAAAGTCATAGTCGTAGTAAAAAATACTTATAGACATCCTAACATATTAAACACTACGGCGATGTTACAAAATATCGAACAAATGAAAGTGAAAATGAATAGATGGTTTTTAAACCATTGACATTCAATAAGTTTGAAATTTCAAAAAAGTCAACTTAAAGAAAACGGTTATATTAATTAGTAGAAAACTACATTCTATATAGAATGTAGTTTTTCATGTGTTTTTAATATATCCCGTAAAATCCTGATTCTTTGTGGCTTAATCATCAGCGGGGGAGGGATAATAATTTCGTTAAAGCTATTATTAGATAAGTAAAGTGTTGGTGAAACTTAAAACATTTGACTGGCATCTTAATTAAAAAGTTTAAATACCTGATAAATATTTTCCAACATACAGACCACTTGCAGCTGCTTGAGATAATGAGTGAGTGACGCCTGAACAATCTCCAATTAAAAATAGCCCATTCATACTTGTTTCAAAGTGGTTATTGATTTTTATTGTAGGAGCATAGAACTTTCCATCAATTCCATATAATAAAGTATCTTTATCGATAGGTTCTTGGATAAATTGTTCTAAACGTAATAAAAATTTTTTGATTCCTTCAATATATAATTGAGGAATTTCTTCATTCAAATCTCCATAATCTCCGTGTAGTGTAGGCTGTATACGATTATGTTTCATGTTGTTCTCCGCTGTAGGTTGTTTCTTTATTAAGTCCTCTAAACGCTGTATAACAATCCGATCTCGTCCTTGGTTAATGCTTTTAATAATTGAACTTGCGTATACATTTGCTTCTTTGAGAGTTGGAAAATAGCGCGGGATAAATAAAGTGAAATTTAAGTTAGAAGTGCCAGTTCCTTGCTCTCGAAAATTTTGACCGTCAGGCATAACTAAACCTTCTTCATACTTTCGAATAATGCGTCCTTTTGGATTCATACAGTAAGTAGTAGCCGTGAAATGTTCATGCTGATAAGAAAGTTTCGTCTCAAATGTATCTTTTAATATAGAACGTAATTGATGTTCTTTCATCTCTACCCTAATACCTAAATCTATACGGGTTTGTTCCTGTGCAATTTCAAGGGAAGAGCACATTTCTTTTAACCAATCCGTTCCAGAACGCCCAGTTGCAAATACTAATTGCTTAGAATGGACAGTTCCTTGATTTGTAGATATTTTAAAATGGTCTTGCTGCTTAACGACATGTTGTACATCTATATGAAATCGGATATCTATTTTGTTAAGTAAAAATTCATAGAGCTGCTGAAAAATGTTACTTGAAAGTGTAGTGCCAAGATGCCTTACTTCTGTTGTGAGCATTTGTAAACCACACGTTTCAGCTCTCTTATTAAGAGTTGGATTTTCTGTAGAATATTTTGAAACAGAATTTCCTCCGAACTGACATAGAATCTCATCTACTTCAGCCATAAGTTGTAAAAAGCCTTCTTTACCGACTTTTTGCTCAAGTTCTCCGCCAAATCCGTTTGTATAATTAAATTTTCCTTCAGATTTTCCTAAACCACCAAACCCGAAATATTTATCACATGTAGTACAATTACACACTTTTCCTTGGTCTAAAGGACAATGGCGATCTTCTAGCGCTTTACCTTTATCAAGAATTAAAACCTTTTTATTACTTTTAGCTAGTGAATAAGCCATAAAAATGCTACTTACTCCAGCTCCGATAATTGTAACATCATACATATTCTTTCACCTGCTAACGAATAGTTTGTTTTTTATTTTCTTAGTGTATAACACTTTTATGAAGTTAAGAAATAGCTTTTATTAATAAAGAGGGAGTTTTTGAACTTGATACTTTTCTAATTTCTCCGAGTGGTGGAGTAAATACAAATGTTTTTATTTGAAAGAAGAAATAGTTTTAAATGATCACTATGTCATATGATTAATAAAATCTTACATATAAAAAACAGACCTTTTAAGTGAAGAGGTCTGCTAATCATTTGAAATAGTTGTTAAGTGCATAAATTTGAAGAGAATTATAGTTTTATTTAGCGAAGACGTGGTTACCGATTACCGCTACTGTTTGACGTGTCGTAATCCATTTGTTTGTTGAAGTTTTTGGATTGTAAAAATAAAGCCAATCAGAATGTATTCCATTTGTAGAGATAGCCTCTTCTACTGCCATTTTTGCTTCTGCGCTTGCAGGCTGATTAATTCTACCATCGGTAACAGGAGTAAATGCATATCCGCGTTTAATAGGTTCATAAATAACACCTGTTATTGTATTTGGAAAACCATTTGCATTTACACGATTCAAGATAACTTTCGCCACCGCTACTTTTCCTTTATATGATTCGCCACCTGCCTCAGCAGTAACTAAGCGTGCCATTAAGTCTTTTTCTTTTTCTGAAATACTTGAATTGATTTTTAAATGTTGTCCTGTATAAAGCTTGTTTCCGACTGTATTGTTAATTTGTTTTATAGATTGAACGGTAACATTGTAACGCTTTGCTATAATTTCTAATGAATCTCCCGGCTGTACTTGATAAATAATTTGTCCAGAAGTGTTCGTAGTTTTTTCGTTTTGATGAACTGTAACCTCATTTGATTTCATAGATCCTGGAATATGTAACTGTTCTCCAATAAAAGCTTGATCGTTTCCTTTATTATTCGCTTGTTTAATGGCTTGTATGGAAACGCCATATTGCTTACTGATGCCCCAAAGTGTATCATTCTTTTTTACTGTATGTGTGGTGGAAGCTTCGGCTGTACTTTGATTACATACGAATGTAAGTGCTACTGCAGATAAAGGAATTATATGTTTTATTTTTAATAATTTCATTGTAAATCCCCCTAATAAAAAATTAAGTTTTAACTGTTGAATAATGTAGTTCAGAGTATATAAGGTATGTATTTACATTTTAATATAAATATATTAGCACGTATGGAATAAATAATCATCATAAGTTTTTTATTTATATCATGTAGGACCCAAATATGAAATATTGCATATGAAAGCCCATTGAAGTTTATGTTGTTGATTACTATAATTTATCTAGTAGAAAGGGACTTTAAATTTTCCTAATGCATTGAGAATATTTTTTTATTAACTACCCTATATTACATTCAATAAGTTTGATATAAAAACAGAAAAAGAGAGGAATAATAATGAGCAATAAGAAACTTTTTTTGAAATTATTCATATGTAGTACTATATTTAGTACATTTGTATTTGCTTTAAATGATAAGCAAGTAGTTGCAGCTAGCTCTATTAATGAACTTGAAAATTGGTCAAGATGGATGCAACCTATACCCGATAACATACCGTTAGCACGAATTTCAATTCCAGGAACACATGATAGTGGAACGTTCAAGTTGCAAAATCCGATAAAGCAAGTATGGGGAATGACGCAAGAATATGATTTTCGTTATCAAATGGATCACGGAGCTAGAATTTTTGATATAAGAGGGCGTTTGACAGATGATAATACGATAGTTCTTCATCATGGGCCATTATATCTTTATGTAACACTGCATGAATTTATAAATGAAGCGAAACAATTTTTAAAAGATAATCCAAGTGAAACGATTATTATGTCTTTAAAAAAAGAGTATGAGGATATGAAAGGGGCAGAAGATTCATTTAGTAGTACGTTTGAAAAAAATTATTTTCTTGATCCTATCTTTTTAAAAACAGAAGGGAATATAAGACTTGGAGATGCTCGAGGGAAAATTGTGCTACTAAAAAGATACAGTGGTAGTAATGAATCTGGAGGATATAATAATTTTTATTGGCCAGATAATGACACGTTTACGACAACTGTAAATCAAAATGTAAATGTAACAGTACAAGATAAATATAAAGTGAGTTATGATGAGAAAGTAACATCTATTAAAGATACTATAAATGAAACGATTAACAACAGTGAAGAGTGTAATCATCTATATATTAATTTTACAAGCTTGTCTTCTGGTGGTACAGCATGGAATAGTCCATATTATTATGCGTCCTACATAAATCCTGAAATTGCAAGCTATATGAAGCAAAAGAATCCTACGAGAGTGGGCTGGGTAATTCAAGATTATATAAATGAAAAATGGTCCCCAATACTTTATCAAGAAGTTATAAGAGCGAATAAGTCACTTGTAAAAGAGTAAAGATTGTCATAGTAAGAAGCGATGAAATACGTCGCTTCTTTTTTGTTTTCTAAAAATTAACATCAAATATAGTTTTACATATCGTACGTTCATGATAGAAAAAAATCGAAACTTAAGCTATAATTACTACATATAAAATTTGTACCTATAAATTTTATATGTAGTAATGAATTTGATTTATTGTAATGAAACGGAGGTATATATTATGAAGTTTCCACATGATTTTTTATTCGGGTCTGCTTCAGCTTCTTATCAAGTAGAAGGTGCATGGAATGAGGATGGAAAAGGTGTTACGAATTGGGATGAGTTTTCAAAAATTCCTGGCAAAACATACGATGGAACAAATGGTGATGTAGCGGTTGATCATTATCATCGATATAAGGAAGATGTTCGTTTAATGGCTGAGATGGGATTGGAATCGTATCGTTTTTCGATTTCTTGGGCGAGAATATTGCCGACTGGAGATGGAGAGGTAAATGAAAAAGGAATTGAATTTTATAATAATTTAATTGATGAATGTTTAAAATACGGGATTGTACCGTTTGCCACTTTATATCATTGGGATCTACCATTACCGTTAGAAAAAGATGGTGGGTGGACGAATAAACGAACAGCAGAGGCTTTTGTAAAGTATGCAGAAATTTGCTTTAAGGCATTTGGTGATAGAGTGAAACATTGGATTACTTTTAATGAAACAGTAATGTTTTGTGGATTAGGCTATTTAAAAGGTGCACATCCACCAGGAATACAAAATGATGTTCCAAAGTATTTTCAAGCGACTCATTATGTATTTTATGCGCATGCGAAAACAGTTGCGGTGTACAAGCAGCTGAAACAGTATGGGGAGATAGGGATTACACATGTTTTCTTACCTGCTTATAGTGTGGATGATCAAAAAGAAAATATACTAGCAGCAAATCATGCGAATGAATATGAAACGTATTGGTACTACGATCCAGTTTTAAAAGGTGAGTATCCGTCTTATGTTGTACAACAATTAAAGGAAAATGGGTGGACTCCTAATTGGACGGTTGAAGAATTAGAAATCATTAAACAAAATGCCGAAAAAAATGATTTTATCGGCTTGAATTATTATCAGCCAATACGAGTAGAAAGATATGATATGGATATAAAGAGCGAGGAGCATTCTCGAGAAAACTCAACACTTGCTCCAGGTAATCCTTCTTTTGATGGTTTTTATCGAACAGTAAAAATGGATGATAAAACATATACCAAATGGGGTTGGGAAATATCTCCCGAAGGTTTCTTAGATGGATTGCATATGTTGAAAGCGCGTTACGGTGACATAAAGATGTATGTAACGGAAAATGGACTTGGTGATGAAGATCCAATCATTGGCGGAGAAATTGTAGATGTTCCGCGAATTAAATTTATTGAAGAGCATTTAAAAGTAATGAAGTGTGCAATTCAAGAGGGAATTAATTTAAAAGGTTATTATGCATGGTCAGTTATTGATTTGTTAAGTTGGTTAAATGGATATAAAAAGCAATATGGCTTTATTTTTGTCGATCATAATGATAACTTAAAACGTAAGAAGAAACTCTCGTTTCATTGGTATAAACATGTGATCGAAACGAGAGGAGAAGAGTTATAACAGATAAAAGAGTATTTTAGGAGAAAGTGTATGAGTGCAAAGTATAAACAAATTGCAGATGTGTTAGAGCAAAACATTCGAGATGGGCTTTTTAATGAAACGAAAAAATTACCTACAGAAGAAGCGTTGATGAATCGATTTGAAGTAAGCCGTAATACGATACGTAAAGTAATTAGTCAACTTGTGAATAGAGGTTATATTTTTCAAGTGCAAGGTAGTGGTATGTTTTTACGTGAAACTTCTGTAACAGATTACATTAATTTAGGAAGTTTACGTGGATTAACGAAAAATCTCGTTTCACAAAATATTGAAACGAAAGTGCTAGAGATTGAAGTAATAGAGGCAAATGAAGAGATAGTAGAACGGATGCAATGTGAGATTGGAACTAGACTATATTTTTTGAAGCGTTTAAGAATTGTAGACGGTAAACCATTCTCTATTGAAGTAAGTTATTTCAAAAAAGATATCATTCCTTATTTGAATGAAGAAATAGCATTAAGTTCTGTATACAGTTATTTCATTGAGGATTTACGATTAAATATTGGCTTTGCCGATAAAGTTATTAGTTGTGAAAAAATAAATAAAGAAAATGCAAAGCTTTTAGAACTAAATGAAGGTGATCCAGCGCTTCTTATTGAAAATACAGTTTATCTTGTAAATGGAACAATTTTCGAGCTATCTCAATCAATGTTTCATTATGAAAAGACCAAACTTTTAAATCGAATTAATTTTAATTGAAAATGAATATAAGTAGCCTTGTAAAAAAGCAACTGGTCCTAAGTGAGCAGTTGCTTTTTATTTTTAAAGTGGATGAGCAAAAAAACACAAAAGTGGTTGGTCCGTTTTTTGCAAACTTCTATTATGATAAGAGAAGAAAGGTAGTATTTTATTCATGCTTTAAAACAGACTGGCCTTAGAGAGGTGGAAGACAATGAGTTTTGCGATTTCACTAGTTGTTATTATTGTAGTTGTATCACTATTTGGGACCGTGCTAGTCGCACGAAATGTAGAAGAGAATTACGGTAAGTCTACAAAGAGGAATGTGAAAAACTTATCCGCTATCTATATCATTCTTCTTTTAGTGCTTCTTGTAGGAGTTACTTGGTATGCGGTCGTTATTTTATAAAGTTTGTATATGATGAAGGAGTTAATATATTGATGAAAAATGAGCGCCACGTTTTAGTTGTTTTCCCGCATCCGGATGATGAGTCGTATTGCGTGGCTGGAACAATTTTGGCTTATACTGAGCAGAAAGTCCCTCTTACTTATGTTTGCTTAACGTTAGGTGAAATGGGGAGAGCGATGGGAAATCCTCCTTTTGCAACACGTGAATCCTTATATGCTATAAGAGAGAAAGAACTAAAGAGCGCTACTAATATTTTAGGGATTAAAGATTTACGTATGATGGGATATCGTGATAAAACGCTTGAATTTGAAACTCCTGGAGAATTAAGAAGTGTAATACAAAAATATGTGGAAGAATTGAATCCTTCGTTAGTCATTTCTTTTTATTCGGGATATGCAGTGCATCCAGATCATGATGCAACAGGAGAAGCGGTAGCCGGGGCGTTAGCTAATATTCCAGAAAATAAAAGGCCAACATTTTATGCTGTAGCTTTTTCAAATAATCATGAAGCAGAAATAGGACCTCCAAGTTTTAAAAATGAAGTAAAAGAATATGTTCCAAAAAAGCTCGAGGCATTGCAAGCACATGCATCACAATTTGCGACTAAGGTAACGGAACTGAAAAGAGAGTATGAAGATGGTGTTCCAGAAACAGTTGAGTGGTTAGAGAGAGAGCCGTTTTGGATATATCCATTTAAAGATAAGAACATGTGATGCTACATCTGAAGGTGATGAATATGTATTTTGAATATAAGAATCGAAAGGTTTTTTACAATATAGAAGGATCTGGTCCTGTCATATTGTTTTTACATGGTCTTGGAGGGAATTCGAATAATTGGTTATACCAAAGAAAATACTTCAAGGAAAGATGGACAGTAATCTCACTCGATTTACCTGGGCATGGGAAATCCGAAGGGATGGAAATTAGTTTTAAAGAATATTCAAATGTTTTATATAAGCTATGTAATCATTTAAAGCTAAAATCAGTAACAATTTGTGGTCTTTCAAAAGGAGCTAGAGTGGGTATCGATTTTGCTATTCAATATCCACGTTTTGTTTCTAGCTTAATTGTTGTAAATGCATTTCCCTATTTAGAACCGGCAGATCGTAAAGAACGACTTGAAGTATATGATTTACTTAGCTTGCAGGATAAAGGGAAAACTTGGGCTGATACGTTATTGAGAGCAATGGGAGTAGAAGATAATGATGCAATTGTCCGAGGATTTCATCAATCCCTACAAACGATTCATCCGATTCATATTCAAAGGTTATTTGCTGAATTAGTTGATTACGATCAAAGACCATACCTCTCTAACATTGCATGTCCTGTATTAATAATACGAGGAGAGAATGATTATTTTGTTCCGGAAAAGTATGTGAGAGCATTTGAAAAACACCTGAGAAACGTGACTTTCGTTGAGTTGAAAAATAGTGGACACTTGCCTTATTTAGAACAGCCTACTAGCTTTAATGTGACGGTAGAGGCATTTTTAAATCATGCGCTTGATTAATACCATTTTTGCAGTGAATACTGTTATTAATGAGTTCAGGACACCAGCTTGGAGAGGAGGGAACTAAATGGAATGGCAACCGAATCGTGAAGATAAGATACCAGTTTATAAACAAATTGCTGATTACATTGAAAGAGGCATTTCTACCGGTGAATTCCCTTCTGATAGAAAATTACCTTCCGAGCGTATGTTAGCACAGAATTTACAAGTGAACCGGAGTACGGTCGTAGCTGCTTATGAGGAATTGAAATCACTTGGGGTAGTAGAACGGAAAAAAGGAAGTGGCACTCGGGTGAATACAGATATATGGGGTGTGTCACATAAACGAATACCGAACTGGGGTAGGTACGTTGAGGATGGATCGTTCTTACCTAATGTACCACTTGTTCAACAAATTCGAACGGAAACACAAAAAGATGATTTAATCAATTTAGCGAGTGGTGAATTGTCATCAGATTTAATTCCGAGTGATAGATTTCGAACAATTTTGTCGGAGAAAACATTTATGGGAAATCTCGGTTATGACCATCCGCTTGGAAATGAAATGTTGCGAAAAACCATTGCGGCACATGTCGAGCAATATAAACAAATAGAAGCAGATTCAAGCTCTATTCTTATTACATCTGGAGCTCAGCAAGCACTTAATCTTATCGTTCAATGTTTGTTAAAGCCTGGAGATGCGATTGCAATTGAGGATCCCTCCTATTGTTATTCACTTCCAATGTTTAAATCAGCAGGTTTAAAAATATTCCGTTTACCAGTTGATCAGCATGGTATGAATCCAGATGACTTAATCGATTTGCACAAAAAGCATCGCATTCGTATGGTGTTTTTAAATCCGGATTATCAAAATCCAACTGGAACGGTACTTTCATTGGCAAGACGTAAAAAGGTTTTAGAACTATCTTCTGGATTTGGTATACCGATTGTAGAAGATGATCCGTATAGTTTGACTTCTTTTAATGGAGAAGTGAATCCAACATTGAAATCGATGGATCAAAATGGGAATGTTCTTTATGTGAGCTCATTATCAAAAATTGTTGCATCAGGATTACGTATTGGTTGGGTAATTGGCCCCACGCGCGTAATTGAGAGATTGGCAGATGCGAAGCAGCAAGTTGATTTCGGTCATAGTGTATTTACACAGTGGGTAGCGAACCAATTTTTAGAATCTGAGGATTTTCATACGCATATTACGATGCTTCGTGGACAACTGAAACAAAGAAGAGATGAGTTAATTAGAAAGCTTGAAGAAATATTAGGGGACCAGATTGAATTTTTTGTTCCTGAGGGCGGAATACATTTATGGTGCAAAGTGCAAGGAACGTTTGATGAATATCATTTACTAGGTGAATCTATACAAAATGGTGTAGCATTTGTCCCAGGAAGCGTCCTAGGTTCGAAAAGTGAATATATCCGATTTACTTTTGGTAGATCGAATGTAGAACAAATTCAGCTTGGAGTTACAAGGTTTGCGGAAACATTAAATGAGATTTCATAATAGTGAAGCGTAATATGGAAATGAGGGAAAGAAATGAAGTACGTGACGCTTTTACTTCAAGTAGGCGTGCTATATGTGTTTAGCTTAGCTGGTACGTGGATTCAAGGAGTATTCCATCTGTCGATGCCAGGAAGTTTAATAGGGATGTTAATATTGTTTCTACTCCTTTCTACTCGTGTTTTTCCATTAAAGTGGTTTGAGGTAGGTGCAGAAAAGTTAATAGTATTTTTACCGTTATTTCTAATTCCTTCGACAACAGGATTAATGGAATATGGATCTTTTCTTTTAAGTAAGGGGAGTGTTATATTCCTTTTAGTAGTTGCAAGTACGGTAGTAACATTGATTGTTTCAGGGTATGTAAGTCAATTATTAGTAACATCAAAAAAATAAAATCGACAAGGTGCACGATTCAAATGGTCTTAATTATTATTACTGTAGTAATTTATTTATTGGCGACAAAGTTATATAAAAAATTTACGTTTCCATTTACGTTACCGGTATTAACAGTTACAGCAATTATGATTTGCTTATTTTTGATATTTGGTATTTCTCATCATGAGTATAAGGAAAATGGGGGAGACATTCTTTCAGGTTTTTTGAGTCCTGCAATTGTAGCGTTAGCCATACCTCTATTTAAAGAGCGAAAGATACTTATGAAAAACTTTTTAGCGATACTAATCGGCGTAGTGATAGGTATAGTGGCTTTAACGAGTATGAATGTAGTGATTGGTGGAATTTTAAATATAGATAAGGAACTTATATTAACAACTTTACCACAATTAGCGACAATGCCTATTGCCATTTCATTAGCGGATCAAATTGGTGGCATTCCATCTATGACTTCTAGTTTTGTAGTTGTTGCAGGAATAACAGGTGCTATTATCGGACCGACAGTACTTAAGTTTTTCCGTATAACAAGTACGATTGGAAAAGGAGTGGGGATGGGCTGCGCATCACATATTATTGGTGTGAGCCGTCTAGTGAAAGAAGGAGAGAAAGAGGCAACTATCGGTTCGGTAACGATGATTGTAACAGGGATACTTATTAGTATATTAGTACCTTATGGAGTGAAATTTTTATTTTGAAAATTAATGAATCGTAATAAGGAGTATAACACTACTCATTTTAGAGCGTAATGGAGATGATGAAAATGACAACATGGTTTATAGTTACATTATGTATTTTTGGTGCTCTTAAAGTACTAGTTTCTAGTATGCCAACTTCTGTTGTAGAATCAATTATTAGTAGATTTGAGTTACACCAAAAACTTGATGAGGAAAATACTACTGTAACGGTAGATGGGGAAAGTATAGAAGGAGAAATGAAACTTCAAGTTATTCATGAATTTAACGAGGCTTTATTTTTAGATAAACATTATTTTCCGCCGCAAGGGAATGGTACACCGATAGTCATGGAGACGAAGAAAGGAAAAAGAGAGATTAGATTTTCTATATATAGCTACGAGGAACACGTTGATGTGGTAAAGCAATATAAGAAGAAAGTAGTTGCATATCGTTTGCGATCAAAAAGCCTTCAAAGTCGTTCAGTAGCAGTAACTGAAGGTTATGCTTAAGAAGAGGCCGTTGTAAAAACGGTCTCTTTATTATAGGTAGGATGTATATAATTAATTATTCATATCGTAGTCCATTGGAAAGTTCTTCAATAGCTTTCCAATGGACTACGATAATTTGTTTGTTATTTTTATGAATTATATCGTTAGCTATTAGTTTTTCAATGACTCGATTAAGATGACGGGTAGTAGTCCCGATTAATGAGGCGATCTCATGATGATCTTTAGTATGAATTTCTCGCCCAAATAAATTAGAAGGATTTCGGGCTGTACATAAATAACTAGCAAAGCGTGTCTCCACAGAAGCCAGTAAATTGATACGTGAAGCTGTTGTGCAAGTTTGGAGTTTATAAGTGACATGATGAATTAGCTCTTGAAGAAAGACTACATCGTGTAATAAGTAACTTGTTACATAATTTTTATCGATAAAAAGAAAATCAGACTGTTGTTCGGAAATTACATGAGATTGTATGTCTACGGATTGAATTAATTCAATATCCCCCATGATAGAAACTGCAGAACAAAATCGTAGTAATAATACTTTACCTGTAATTACACTTGAAGTTATTTTTATACGTCCTGACATTTGAATGTAAAGGCCGTCGATAGCTGCACCTTCTTGTAGTATAGTTTCTTTTGCTGTATATCTGCGAATCTCAAATGGATGATTGAATTGTTGGAATAGCTTCTTTATGTACTCATTATTTAAGTAGCTTAATAATAAGGTATTATCTGCAATCTTTTGCATAATGTTTCTCCTTTTGGGACATCTGTCCTATCTATTATAAAATAATTCATATACATTAAAAAGAAAGGAGTGATGTATATGAAATTTATTTTTGATATTGATGGTACTATTTGTTTTAAAGGAAACGCAGTAACGAAAGAGATTATTCAAGCGCTAGACGTTTGTCATAGTATAGGACATGAGATTATATTTGCATCTGCTAGACCAATTAGAGATTTATTACCTGTTCTACCAACTCATATGCATCATTATGCAATGATTGGTGGAAATGGTGCTTTTATCGCAAAGGATAGAGAAATTGTTGAAGTTATACGTTTTGACATTGAAACAGTAAGTGCTATGCGTTCAATCATAGAAAAGTATAGTCTTTCCTATTTGGTAGATAGTCAATGGAACTATGCTTATACAGGAAGTGAGAGTCACCCTATCTACAAAAACATAGATCCTAATCAATTGGCTATTAATATGAATATTGATGAAATTGGTGAAGTAGTAAAAGTGGTTTTATTTCCTGATAATATAAAAAAAGAATTAATCATAAATGCGTTGGAAGAACTTCCTATAAGAATATATGAGCACGATAAAGAGGGGATTATTGATATAAGTCCGCCACATATTGATAAATGGGAAGGTTTAAAACGATTAGGTATAAAAGAGGGAGAATTCGTAGTGTTTGGTAATGATTCGAACGACTTATCAATGTTTATACATGCTAAGGAAAGTATTTGTGTTGGGAGTCATGAAGTATTAATAAATCATGCGTCCGTATGTTTAAAGGTTGACGAGCAAAGTATTGTTGATAAAATTATTGAGTTAGCAGAGTCATATGCATAAAAATGTGTATGTGAAACATAATAAAAACGGGTACTAAAAGGATTGTTAGCCTTTTAGTACCCGTTTTTATTAATGATTGACTGATAGACTTTCCATATGAAAAATAAAAACAACATATATCCAAACAAAGAATAACTATGCTGCCAATCCGTACTATGTACAAATAAGCCTAGCCTCTCAGCAATTTGTTCAAAAATGCTAGCGCAAACGCCTATTGAAATAATAAATAGAGTTCTAGAAACGGTAGATAATTTCTTTGAAATTTGAATAAAAGAGGCTGTTAAAATCGGTAGTACGAGTAACGTGAAAGCTATGTTAACTGAAAATGTGGATGAGAAGGGTCTAACCGGAAAAGAATATATTTGTTTATTAACAAAGAAAGCATCTAAACAAGTTCCAATAATAGCAGAGAAAAAAACTGTAATTATTAAAGCTAGAAAATCATTCTTCTTCTCGAAGGAGGACATTTTTCTTTGCGAGAATTGCGAGTTCAATTTTTTCGAGTGTTTTGCAGTAGTCTTCTGTAATTTGTCCATTTATATTTTCCTCCTTATCAACTAAATAATTTACAACTTGCCAATCAGTAAACCAATCTTCATTTTCAACTTCTTCATGTTTCATATCCCGCCATGCATAGATGAGTGCAGGGCTGTATATACGATACGCGTCACTACGTAACTGGCATTTCTTTATTCGGCGTTTATAAAACTCACGCGAAAAAGATTCATTTACACTAGAAAATAAATGAGGCCAGTAATCTTTTCTTGAGCCTGTATGTGGATGGTGATGGACCCAGTTTATTATTTGGGATAAAATATGTGTATCCCGAAATAACAATGAATACAACCGTTTTCCAAGTAAAATTCGTTCATGCAAAGAAGTGAAATGTTTCATTGTATCACCAAATAGTAATACTTTTTGCTTTTTATCATTTTCGTAAAATGGGAAAAGGATATGATTGAACTGAAAAAAATCAAAGAGTTTAAATCCAATACTATTTAATACAGTCTTTTTAAAGTGTGCATTTTGAATAACTCTTTTTTCTAAGTAGTTTTGTTCATTAACAATAGTTGCGATCGCTAATGTTTTTTTGTTACCTGTTTTCCAAAAATCGTTCCACATTGTTTCCATAAATGTAGAAACATTTAAGTGAGTGAGAAGGTGAAATAGCTTTTTTGATTTTTTTACACTTTGCTCATATAGTAAAAATTGAGGATATACATCTTGGAAAATGAGCCAATTTCCTCTTTCTAAAAAAGAGAAAAATGTAATTTGATCTTTCTCGGATAAAAGCCTCGTATATAAATCTCCCTTTAAATCTGTCATATTCCAGCCACCGTTACGTGATACGATATGCCCAAGTAGTGCCCAATGTATTTCTGGATATTGAATGTAAAATTGGTAGTATGCACGTGTTCTTGTGACGTTATTTTTATTTAGTTCTTTTGTCTGAGCTTTAATTTTATCGATGATAAGTTGCTCTTCTTTCGTTAATTTATATATGGTAACAGAAGAGATGAGATCGCTTTTTTGTTGTAACTCGTTTTTCACGTCGAATAGGGAGAGAGGGAGTGCTTTTGAGAATTCTTTAGATGTATTGTTTGAATTGCTTTGGTACATTCCATTACCTCCCTTTGCTATGAGTTTAAATGTGGTATTGGTTATGAATCATTCCATTTATCCCGCTATTAACGAGCAGTAAGACTCCCATCTCAAAAGTCGGCTAAAGCAAAGAAGTTAGGTGAGGGTGGGGCTGCTCGTAAAAGCCCGATTGATTCAACTAATAATTAGTGGGGGATGGACAAAATCCCCACTAATTAAAGTTTCACTTTATTTTATTACGAGTATAAGAAATAAATGAGCGGTGTTTTTTAAATCAGTAATATAGTGATCATTCAAACAGTATAAAGAAAATCTAATTGCTAAGAAGTGAAATGAAAAACAGAAACTATAAAAAAATAGTTTCTGTTTTTTTATTTTGTCAATTAAATGTAACAAACGACGATTATGATTTGAATCAATTGAAAATAATTCAATAACCTTAATAAATACAATTTGAATTGAAATGTATGGTAGGAGGAAAAGGAATGCTTAATAAAATAATTTTAATTACTGGTGGTACAGGTTCGTGGGGACATGAACTTATAAAACAACTATTAGAAAAATCACCGAAAGAAATTAGAGTTTTTTCAAGGAATGAAACGGTTCAGTTTGAAATGCAGCAACAGTTTATAAATGAAGAGAGATTAAAATTTATTATTGGAGATATTCGTGATAAAGAGCAACTAGTATATGCTTGCCAAGGTGTACATTATGTATTTCATCTTGCAGCTTTAAAGCATGTTCCAGTATGTGAATATTATCCTTATGAAGCTATAAAAACAAATATACATGGTACGCAAAATGTAATTGAAGCATCTATCCAGAATGAAGTTGAGAAAGTTATATATGTTTCAACTGATAAAGCGGCCGATCCATCAAATACGTATGGGATGACAAAAGCAATTGGTGAAAAATTAATGGTTCATGCGAATGTGCAAACGAAGAAAACAAAATTCATTTGTGTTCGTGGCGGAAATGTTTTAGGAACGAGTGGAAGTGTGGTACCGCTTTTTAAAAAGCAAATTAAGCAATCTTCAAAAGTAGGGATTACCGATGCAAATATGACTAGATTTTTCTTAACCATTGAAGATGCTGTTGGATTGTTATTTAAAGCAGCATCTGAAGGAAGAGGAGGAGAAATCTTTGTTATGAAAATGCCAGCATGTAAAATAACGGATTTAGCGAAAGTATTGATTGAAGATTCGAAAAAAGAAAACGTGAAGATAAAAGAGGTAGGAATAAGACCTGGTGAAAAATTAAGTGAAATGCTTTTATCTGAGGTAGAGAGTAAAACAAGTATTAGTTTTGATCAAAATTATTTTGTGGTACTACCGACTATTCCTATAGAAGGACTTCAAGAATATTATGCTAGTTATCCGCTTGTGGATGTGAATAGTTTTAGTTCTCAACAAGACTTACTTACAAAATATGAGGTGAAACAAATGTTAGAAAAAGGAGGGTTTTTACGATGAAAAAAAATGCGAGCCTTTTAATAACTGGTGCAAATGGCTTCACAGGACGTCATGCTTACCAATATTTTTTAGAGCAGGGCTTTCATGTAATTCCTATGTTTCAAAATCGTTCACATAGAGAAAAAATCGAAAATGGTATTACTTGTGATTTAACAAATAAGAGTGAAGTAATGAAGGTAATTAAACAAATAAAACCAGACTATGTATTGCATTTAGCAGGAAGAAACTCAGTTAATGAGTCTTGGACAGCTTCTCTGGAATATATAGAGATTAACGTAATAGGGACTTTATATTTATTAGAAGCCATTAAGCAGGAAGCCTCGCATTGTAAAACATTAGTTATAGGATCTGCATTGCAAGCAGATAGTATGAAAAACATAAAAGTTTCAAATCCATATAGTTTAAGTAAAACTATGCAAGTCATTATTGCGGAGGCTTGGGGCGGATTAATGGATTCAAATATTATCATTGCAAAGCCCTCAAATTTAATTGGTCCAGGAGTATCGAATGGTGTTTGTTCAATTCTCGCAAAAAAAATGATAGATATAGAATCGGGTAGAAGTAAAGCGATTATTGAAGTAAACAGTTTGAAAGATAGTAGAGACTTTCTAGATGTACGTGATGCAGTTAAAGCGTATCATGTGTTATTACGTGATGGTATAAATGGAAAACAATATAATATTGGATCAGGAGTAAAACGTTCTTTATTAGATGTATTGGAACAATATAAAGGATTAACACAGTTGAATTTTACTATAAAAGAAACAGAGAATAGTGAGAGCGGCTTAAATGAAAGTTTAGTATTAGAGGATATAAAAAAGTTAGGTTGGGTTCCAGAAATCCCATTTCAGCAATCATTAAAAGATGTACTTGAGTATGCGAAGTGTAGTGACATCTGCATTTAATGAAAAATATAAAAGGATGTAAGAAATATATGAATTGTTATGAGACTATAAATAATCAAAATATGCTATCGCTTTCGATTGTTGATACGCTGGATTGGAAAGATGAAGAAGAACATGTTTTGCGCATCTATGAGGCGATAAATACATGTCGAGCATATGTGGAAAAGGTTAATCGAAAACCCAAAACAATATATACAGGAACTAGTCCTGTAATCCAAGTCTTTACTCAGTATGAATGTAGTGAGTATGGAAATGATTTTTATGAACTCATCAAAGATCTTTTGCAAGACATAGGTCTGGAGTTAAAGATTTATATAAATCATAGTAAGTTAATGTACATTTGAAAGATTACTATAAAGCTAGACTTTAAATGATAAAGGTGGGATATAAGTTATGAATAAAAAGATTCTCTTTACTGGGGGCGGTACAGCCGGACACGTAATGATTAATATGGTATTGATTCCTAAATTTATGGAAAAAGGATGGGGAGTTGAGTATATTGGATCTCAAAATGGAATTGAAAAATTATTAGTTCAAAATGTTAAGTACAATAGTATTTCAACGGGGAAGCTCCGGAGATATTGGGATTGGGAGAACTTTAAAGATCCTTTTAAAATTATAAAAGGCTGCTTACAAAGTTATAAATTAATTAAGAAAATAAAGCCTGACGTTATCTTTTCGGCAGGAGGATTTGTTTCAGTTCCTGTAGTAATAGGGGCATGGTTAAATAGTGTACCTATCGTAATACGTGAACCAGATAGCACGTTAGGACTTGCAAATAAAATAGCATTACCTTTTGCTACAAAACTATGCACAACATTTCCTCAAACAGGGGGTAATGTAAGTAATGAGAAAAAGGTTTATGTAGGACCAATTGTAAGGGAAGAAATTGAGAGAGGTAACGTATTACGAGGAAGAAGGTATTGTGAATTTCAGCAAGATAAACCGGTATTGTTAATAATGGGTGGGAGTCAAGGTGCTAAGTGGATAAATGATATGGTAAGGAAAAGTTTAGATACATTATTATTAAGTTTTAATATTGTTCATATGTGTGGTAAAGGGAAGGTGGATCCTTCTATCGGAATGGAAGGTTATATGCAATTTGAATATATAGGAGAAGAGTTGCCACATATACTGAATATGGCAAGTGTTGTAGTTTCCAGAGCGGGTTCTACTGCTATTTCAGAATTGTTATATTTGAAAAAACCGATGTTACTTATTCCGTTAACTAATGGTTCCAGTAGAGGGGATCAAGTTTTAAATGCTGACTATTTTTCTAGGCAAGGGTATGCGGAAGTATTACTTCAAGATAGAATAAGCACCAGTACATTTACAGATGCGGTAAATAAGTTGTATATAAATAAGGAGAGGTATATTCAAAACATGAATGGATATAAGAAAACAAATGATGAGGGGATTCATCAATTAATAGATATAATAAATGAAGTGGTGAAGTAATAGAAATTTAAATAGAAAAACAAAACAAAAGGAAAGAAGGTATCTTCTTTCCTTTTTACTATAGTTGCTCAAATTCATTATTACTTATACCGATTAGCTATGTACTATTGGTGAATACCGATTTCTAATAGCTCAGTAAATGCATTAGTATGAATAGGTTTACTGTAATAGTAACCTTGAATAAACTGACATTTATTTTTTTGAAGGAAATTTACGTGTTCTTTCGTTTCTACGCCTTCAGCAATGACGGACATTCCTAATGTATTTGCTAATGTGATGATTGTTTTAATGATTTCCATTCCATCTTCACACGTTTCAGACATTGTAATAAATTCTCTTGGGATTTTTAACGTATCGATTGGATATAAAGGTAAGTAGGCTAGGGAAGAATAGCCTGTACCAAAGTCGTCGATTGAAATGTGAATCCCTAAACTTTTTAGTGTACGCAGTTTTATCAATGTTTCTCTCTCATCCATCATTGCAATTCGTTCTGTTAATTCTAGATCAAGGGAACTTGCTGGTAAGCCTGTAGTTGCTAAAGTAGAAGAAATAGATTTTACAAATCCTTCTTGTTCAAATTCTTTAGCAGATAAATTTACCCCTATTTTTAAATGCGAATATCCGAGTGCGTGCCAACGTTTCATTTGCTCACAAGCCTGCTGTAATGTCCATTTTCCTATTGGAATAATTTGTAGTGTTTCTTCTGCAATCGGAATAAACTCGTATGGAGAAATAACACCTAATTCAGGATGATTCCACCTGATTAAAGCTTCTGCACCGATAATTTTATTAGATTCACTATCAACTTGAGGTTGATACAAAAGGAACAATTCTTCATTTTGTATTGCGTTTGGTAAATCTTTTTCTAATCGTAATCGTCTTTCGATTTTTTTAGCGATTACATCGTCATAAATAGAGACAGAGTTAAGCTCTTTTGCCTTTGCATCATACATTGCAACATTAGCGTTTTTCAGAAGTGTAGCGGTATCGATTCCGGAATGTGGATAAATGGAGATACCGATACTCAGTGATAAAGTTAATTTATGCTCATGTATGACAAACGGCTTTTCCATGCTTTCAAATAATTGGTTACATAACTCGAATAAGGAATCTTCGTCAGTATAGTTTTCAATTAAGATTGTAAACTCATCACCACCGATTCTTGACAGATGAGTATGTGATGGAAGACATGATTGGAAACGTTTTGCTACTTCTTCTAATATGTAATCACCTGACGAATGTCCAAGTGTATCGTTAATTACTTTAAAGCGATCTAAATCTAAATATAATAATGCAAACTCACTTTGTGTTGTTTGAGCATTTTTTATAAATTTTCTTAACTTCCTATGGAAAAAGGATCGGTTCCCAATTTTCGTTACAGTATCGTGGAATGCTAAATATTTTATTTCTTCTTGTTGTTTTTTTAGTGCGGTAATATCCTTTACCATAATATAGCTTCCTGAAATTTGTCCATCTATCATAATAGGAACGATGGTAACGTATAAAAAATAAGTAAAGCCATCTTTATATTGAGAACTAAGTTGTAAGGATGCTGATTCTTGTTGTTTAACTTTTTCTAATGCAGATATCAGTTTATGTTTATCTGCATCTAAAATAATAGAAAAACATGTCTCACCAAGTAACTCGTTCGTTGGTGCTCCAAGTAGTATGCTTCCTGCTTTATTTACATTTAAGAATATTCCATTTAAATCAATCGTAAAAATGGGATCAGGATGATATTCATATAATGATTTGAATTTTTGTTGTTTCTGAGATAGGGCCTCTGATTTATGGACTAAATCAGAAGTTCTTAAAGTAACTTTTTCTTCTAGTTGAGCATTAAATACTTGTAAACGTTTTGTTAGGGTGTCGTTTTGCATACGCACAATAGAATGGCGAATAAGTACGAAAACAAAAGCGATACAATTTCCTGTAATGAGAGTTGAAGACGATGTTTGTTCTTTTAATGTAAACCCGATTAGTATTGCAACAGCAAGATAGGGAAATACGACTAATACTTTTTTTCCTAGTATAGGGTTTACAATGAAATAATTTTTATGGCTATTATCATCTTCTGAAATAGACCCAGCTATTGCGATAAGCAATATAGGTATTCTATATAAAAGACGTAAAAATGTTATAGTGTCAGTTGATAAATGGGTATTTAAGTAAAAATAAATATAGTTAAAAGTTGCAGAACTAATCAATACAAAAATAAAGATATAAATTTTCCGCTTGGACTTAAAAATTGTTGGGCGGAAAAAGAGACTAACACCTAGTAGAAGAAATAATAGATCTGCAATTGGATATAGAAATGAAAGGAAAATATCTCCGAGTGAAAGTGAGAATATATTTAAATTTGGCTGATTAAATAAATACCATTCTAATGTGAATATGGAAGTAAGTACTATACATATATCACAAATAAAGAAAGCTCTTTCCCATTTAGTGCATTCTTTTAAGATCTTATAGCAGAAAGCGATAAGGCAGAAGAATAGAAAAAACATGTAAAATACATCAGAAATAGTAAAATGATGTATTGGAAGTTCGAAAAAGGTATCTTGATACGTATATACTACTTTTCCTAATAAAAAACTACCAATTGCAATTGTGATACATATCCAAAAAGGATTTGAACTAACTTTTTTAGAGTATATAGAGTAAATTAGCGATATAAATGTAATGACTTCAACGATGAGTGAAGCGAAGCGTACATTGAAATTTGAAAAATTAGTAGGGAACAGAAAGAAAAACATAAAATAGATTGAATAGCATATTAATGTTGTGATTAATATACATAGCTGTAAATTTTTATTTAATTTCAAAAAAATCACCTTCTTTAAGTATGTACTATATTCGTAATATCTATACGTAATAATATTACTTAAGGATTGTATCAGATTTCCTTATAAAAAGCATGCTTATAAGGAAAAAAACAAGAGTGCAATAATTCTTAAAAATGAAAAAACAATACATTTAATGATTTTTAGTGTATCAAGATTTTAGATGGGAATTGTATATTTAGTCATCCAGTATATTTTAAAGGTTTTTTAGTGCTTTGCAAGTGGAGATGCAAATTTGCATATAAAATGATGGGATTTTCTTTCTAGGTGAGTTTTTGATTGTTATAGGCTAGTAAGTAACACCTTTGTATGTATCTATTTTCATACTAATGAGGGATTTCAAAAATGTTTTAAGAATATACAATAAAATATAGTCATTCATTACGTTTTTAGTATGGGAGGAAAAGCATGAAAAATTGGGTGAAGTTTCGAATAGCACGTCCAACAGATAAGTTTGAAGAGGTTATGGCATTCTATGAAAAAGGATTAGGTTTAAAGCGTATAGGTGAATTTTACGGTCATGAAGGTTACGATGGCGTCATGTTTGGACTACCAGATGAAGAATATCATTTAGAATTTACAAGATATATAGATGGGAGCCCATGTCCAGCTCCAACAAAAGATAACTTACTTGTATTTTACATGCGAGAAGATAGTGAAATGAAAAAAGTGAGTAAAAGGCTGCATACAATGGGGTATGGTGAAGTAGAACCAGAAAATCCGTATTGGAAAGAAAAGGGGATAACGATAGAAGATCCGGATGGTTGGAGAATTGTATTGATGAAAATAGAAGAATGAGGTGTGGCGAAACTAGAGGAGAAAGACGTTTCGAGTTTTGATAGTGTAAAAGAAAATATATATAAGCTTCCTTGAATGGGATAAAATCAAGGGGAAGCTTTTTTGTGAATTTATCTGAAAATTAACATTTGATAATTTGTTCTGGAAAGATATGAAATAAGAGCGTATATTCTTATGGGTTGATAGTCATGTCTTTAAAGAGGGATATAGAAAAGGGAGGAATTATGAATACATATATCTATATGGTTAGGCATGGTGAATCGCCAAAATTAGAAGGAAATGAAAGAACACGTGGATTAACTGAGAAGGGAATTTTAGATGCTCAAAGAATAACTGAGATATTAGAAACAGAGGGAATTAATACTTTCATTTCAAGTCCGTATAAGAGGGCTATGTTAACGATAGAAGAGTCAGCGAATCTCCATGAAAAAGAAATGTTAGTATATGAAGATCTTAAAGAGTGTAAGTTTTCAAATGAAAATAAAATTATATCGGATAAGGAAGTGTACCCACTTGTAAAGGAGATGTTTTTTAATCCAGAATATGCACTGACAGATGGAGAGTCATATGCGGATTGTCAGCGAAGAGTAGTGAGAGTGTTAAAAGAAATATTAATGAATTTTCAAGGACATAAAATTGTAATTGGTACACATGGGCTTGTAATGACACTAATGATGAACTATTTTGATAATCAATATGGACTTGAATTTTTAATGAATACATCCAAACCGGATATATATAAGCTAGAATTTAAAGAAGAGCAATTAATGAATGTAGAGAGATTATGGAGAGAAGAATGAAATGGGGTATATGGAGTGTGTTTTAAAAATTACTTTTAAAACACACTCTTTTGCATTAAGTTGAGTTTTAAATATTTTCACTAACACGTTCTTTGTTTTTGTTATTTAAAGTATGTAAGAGTTTTTGAAATACCTTAAATGAATGCTGGAATATTGGACTTTGAATAAAAGTGTATAGAAAAGTTACGATAAAAACAGGACCTCCTAGCATATATCCAATAACTAGTACAACGCATTCTACAATAATTCGAGCACGACTAATAGATAACCCAGTTTTGTCAGAAATGGTAAGCATGAATCCATCGCGGGGTCCAGCACCAATGCCAGCCGCAACGTACATGCCGCCCCCAATGCCTGTAATTGCAATACCAGAAAATAAAATGAGTAAGTTTATCCATAAATAATCACTAGCGTTTGGAAGGATTTTTGATTGTAAGAAAAAGTCCATAATAGGACCGATAAGTAGTGCATTTAAAAATGTGCCCACGTTTATATATTTTCGATCTACTAGTAAAGAGATAAGAACGAGACATAATCCACATATGACACTCCAAGTGCCAATTGTCCACCCAAATCGTTGGTAGAGAGCCATATTTAAAACTTCCCAAGGATGTAAACCGAGGAATTTAACTTTGACTGCGAGAGCATTTCCAAGTCCAAAAAAAATTAATCCTAGGAAAAATAGAAAATAGCGAAAGAGAGTTAGCCTCATCTTTAAAACCTCCCAATATATAATGATGTATATTACATGTTTGAATTTAAATGTACAAATGTTATGTCTTTTTATGATTTATTAAAAATGTAAATGGATATATATTTTCACAGTCAAAAAAGTTAAAATATTTCGTTATAAGGATTATAATAGAGAGAGAACTATAAAAGGAGTGAACGAATTTGAAACAAGAACTTATTGAAAGATTTACGAGATATGTAAAGATTGATACACAATCAAATGAAGAAAGTCATACAGTGCCTACAACACCAGGGCAAATTGAGTTTGGTAAGTTATTAGTGGAAGAGTTGAAAGAGATTGGGTTATCAGAAGTGACGATGGATGATAATGGTTACGTAATGGCAACACTGCCTGCTAATACAGATAAGGATGTTCCTGTAATCGGCTTTTTAGCTCATTTAGACACAGCAACAGATTTCACGGGGAAAAACGTAAAACCACAGATTTATGAAAATTTTGATGGAAAAGCAATTACGTTAAATGAAGAGTTAAATGTTGTGTTAACACCTGAACAGTTCCCAGAATTGCCATCATATAAAGGCCACACAATCATTACAACTGATGGTACAACACTTCTAGGAGCTGATGATAAAGCTGGTCTAACAGAAATCATGGTAGCAATGAACTATTTAATACATAATCCGCAAATTAAACATGGGAAAATAAGAGTAGCATTCACACCAGATGAAGAGATTGGCCGTGGACCATCGCATTTTGATGTAGAAGAGTTTGGTGCATCCTTTGCCTATACGATGGACGGAGGTCCATTAGGTGGTTTAGAATATGAGAGTTTTAACGCTGCAAGTGCCAAATTAACTTTTAGAGGGACAAATACACATCCTGGAACAGCGAAAAACAAAATGCGTAACGCAAGTAAACTCGCTATGGAATTCGATAGACAGTTGCCAGTAGAAGAGGCGCCAGAATATACAGAGGGATATGAAGGGTTTTATCATTTACTCTCTTTAAATGGTGATGTCGAGCAAAGTAAAGCTTACTATATTATTCGAGATTTTGATCGTAATCATTTTGAAGCGCGTAAAAATAACATTAAAGATATTGTGAAAAACATGCAAGAGAAGTACGGCGAAGATGCAATCGTTTTAGAGATGAATGATCAGTATTATAATATGCTTGAAAAAATTGAACCGGTGAGAGAAATTGTTGATATTGCGTATGAGGCAATGAAAAGTTTAAATATTGAACCGAATATTCATCCAATTCGCGGTGGAACAGATGGATCGCAATTATCATATATGGGATTACCAACGCCAAATATTTTCACTGGTGGTGAAAACTATCACGGTAAATTTGAGTATGTTTCGGTAGATACTATGGAAAAAGCTGTTCAAGTAATTGTAGAAATCGCAAGACGATTTGAAGAACAAGCTTAAAAAGAGAACCAAGTAGTAATGAAGTGCTACTTGGTTCTTTTCTATAGTAAAACATACAAAGTGAAACTTGTTACAAGACGTTTGTAAAAGGGGGAAATGTTATGAGTGAAAATCAGTTTCATGATTATATAGGGACATATACAAAAGCAGAGAGTAAGGGGATTTATAAATTTATACTTGATACGAACATCGGAGAACTTAAAGGGATTGAATTAGCAGCTCATATAGGAAATCCGACATATGTAACGATTAGTCATAACAACGAGTACCTTTATTCTGTTGCGAAAGATAATGGGTTAGGTGGAATTGCTAGTTTTTCTATTCATAATAAATCCGGTAATCTAAATTCGATTAGCATGCAAGTTTTAGAAGGGGCATCGCCGTGCTATGTAAGTGTGAATCGGGAGAATAGTATAGTAGTAGCAGCTAATTATCATAAAGGAACAGTAGAGTCCTATTTAGTGAAAAAGGATAATGGAAGTTTAAATGCTGCTACGGTAATTGTAGAACATAAAGGGTCAGGACCAAATAAGGAAAGGCAAGAAAAGGCACATGCTCATTATATAGATTTTACTCCTGATGAAAAATATGTAGTAGCAGTTGATTTAGGAATAGACAAGGTGATTACATATAAAGAAAGTGATGGAGAACTGATAGAAGTTACACGGTTATCTGTAAAACATGGTAGTGGTCCAAGGCATCTTATATTTCATCCAAGTGCGCAGTATGCATATGTTATGACAGAATTAAGTTCAGAGATTATTGTACTTCAATATGATGCAAAGAGTGGCAGTTTTAAAGAAAAACAATACATTTCTACATTACCTGAAGATTTTAGAAAAGATAGTTACGGAAGTGCAATTCACATTTCTTCTGATGGCAAGTTTGTTTACGCAGCAAATAGGGGAAATAATAGTATCGCGGTTTTCCGAGTGAATGAGCACAATGGAGAGCTCGCTTTTATTGAAACAGTATCGACAGAAGGTGATTGGCCACGTGACTTTTCTTTAGATCCGGATGAAAAATTTTTAATTGCAGCGAATGAAAGATCTAATACTTTGACTTTATTTGCTAGGGATGAAATGACAGGGGAGCTAACGCTTGTACAGACGGACGTAAATGTTCCAGAGCCAGTATGTGTGAAGTTTTTATATGTGAAAAAATAGATAGGTTTCCCTATCTATTTTTTATTAGGAAATTTTAATATAGCACCCGCCACAAATAAAAAGTCGCGTAAGACTCCCAATTTGTCCAATTTGATGCAAATTCTTTTATTTCATTTTTAGTCGGTTTCTTTTCGGAACCTGCTATAAATTTAATTGCATTATGCAAACCAACATCATCAATTGGAAAGGCTGAAGGGAATCGTAAGCAACGCATTAAAACATAGTGAGATGTCCATGGCCCTATACCGCGAATGCTAGTTAATTGTTTTTCAGCTTGCTTCACATCTTGTATTTGTAATAGAGATTCTTTTGATAATTTACCTTCTGTAATGAGCTGCGCGACGTCAATTAAGTATTCGCACTTTCTTGTAGTCATTTTTAATGTTGCGAGATCTTCTACATCTAAATTTGCTATTACTTCAGGTGATGGGAATATCCAATGTTTTCTACCGTTCCAATCTACATAATCGCCAAAATTTTCGACTAATCTTCTTTTTAGAGTATAGGCATATGTGAGGTTGATTTGTTGACCTAGAATCCCCCAGCATAGTGCTTCAAATAAATCCGGAATTCCCAAAGTACGAAGACCGTAAAATTCTTTAATGGGTTTTTGAAGGAGTGGGTCGTGTTTAGCTAATTTATAGAAGGGAGCTAAATCAGTAGTTAAATCAAACCACTCTTTTACATAGTTAGATACGGCATCGTGTGCCCATTTTTCAGAGACATATGATTCTCCTAAAAAACGTATTTGAATATTACTATCGGCATTAAAACCAATTTCAACTAATGGATTTATGTTTTGAACAGGAATGACTTTATAGATTTTATTATTTTCAATATGAAACATACATTCATTTTTAGAACGCGATAGATAGCGTAAGTTTTCTTGAAAACTGAATTCTTTTGGAACGACTAAAGACAATATTTCATTACAATCCTCTGTCATATTTACTCCTCCCGAAGCGCTTCTAATTTGAGCAATTCTTTTTTCATTTCTAAACCACCTCTAAAACCGGTAAGTTTACCATTTTTCCCAATAACGCGGTGACAAGGAATAGTGATAAGCAGAGGATTTGCCCCAACGGCAGTCCCAACTGCACGTACAGCGTTAGGTTTTTGAATTCTTTCCGCAATCTCTGAATAAGAATGTGTCTCCCTATAAGGAATTTCACGTACCGTATTCCAAACAGCTAATTGAAATGCAGTTCCGTAAACATCGATAGGAATTGTAAAGGTTTCTAGTTTGGTTTCCAAATACTCGATAAGTTCTTTTGTATATGTTTGCAGATAATCTGGATTTTGGATTAATGTATGTTGTGGCAGTTTTTTGCTAGCCCACGTATTTAGTTCTTCAAAAGTTTCATTTTGCGATCCGATGAAGCATAATCCATTTGAAGTAGCTGCAATATGCATACGCCAATGTTTATGAATAAGCAATGTCCAATATATAGTTTTATTTTCATATGGTTTCATTATTTCATACCTCTTTTATTCCGTTCTTTTTTCGATATTCAGTAGGGGTAAATCCTGTCTTCTTTTTAAATAAAGTCGCGAAATACTCCGGATTTTCTATCCCGACATCAGTACTAATTTCCATAATGGATTGATTTGTATGTGAAAGGTATTCTGTCGCTTTTTTAATTCTGAATTGCTGTATATATTCTATTGGACTAATCCCTACAATTTTCTTGAAAGTGCGTTGTAGATGATAAGGGCTACCATGGCATATTTCTGCGAGTAAGTCGAGGGTTAGCACGTCACAATAATGTTTTTGGATATATTCTTTAATTTGCTCTACCCATTCTTCATTAGGTAAAGTTAGCCCGTTTGGTTTACAACGTTTACACGGACGAAAATTTTCATGTAATGCTTGCTCTGCCTTAAGAAAAATACGTACATTGTTTTTATTCGGTATTCTCGATTTACATGATGGTCGGCAAAAAATACCGGTTGATTTTACAGCGTAAAAGAATTTGTCATCATATGTGGAGTCATTATGAATAATTGCTTGCCAATACTCATTTGTTACTGTGAACTCTTCATTATGCACAGAACATCACCTCTGGCATTAGTATAACCTGAATAAAGTACGTATGTACGTATTTACGAATGTAAGAGCAAGATTACAAAGATGAAACTATGATAGGGTATCTATTTTGTGTTAGCATGAAAATTGAAAATGCACATCAAGAGGAGGAACATAGATGAAGTTGATTTCATGGAATGTAAATGGTTTGCGAGCAGTTATTGCAAAAGGTGGATTTCTAGAATATCTAGAAGAATCTAATGCAGATATATTTTGTTTACAGGAAATTAAATTACAAAGTGGACAAATTGATTTAAATCCCGAGGGATATTATACATATTGGAATTATGCTGTGAAAAAAGGCTACTCAGGAACGGCTATTTTCACGAAAAAAGAACCGATTTCTGTTACATATGGTTTAGGGATTGAAGAGCATGATCAAGAAGGACGAGTTATTACGTTAGAATTTGATGATTTTTATATGATAACGCTGTATACACCAAATTCTAAACGGGGATTAGAACGTTTAGATTACAGAATGGAATGGGAAGATGATTTCAGGGCCTATATTAAGCGATTAGATGAAAAGAAACCAGTTATTTTTTGTGGAGATTTAAATGTTGCCCATAAAGAAGTAGATTTAAAAAATCCGAAAAGTAATCGGAAAAATCCTGGTTTTTCGGATGAAGAAAGAGAGAAATTTACATGTGTTTTAGAGGCGGGATTCATTGATACGTATCGCTATCTTTATCCCGATCAAGAAGGAGCGTACTCATGGTGGTCATACCGTATGGGTGCAAGAGCGAAAAATATCGGTTGGCGTTTAGACTACTTTGTGATTTCTGAAAGGCTAAAACATAAAATTACCGATGCGAAAATTAATAGTGAAGTGATGGGATCGGACCATTGTCCAGTTGAATTACATATAGATTTCTAAAAAAA
Source organism: Bacillus cereus group sp. BfR-BA-01523 (assembly GCF_022662615.1). NCBI lineage: Bacteria > Bacillati > Bacillota > Bacilli > Caryophanales > Bacillaceae > Bacillus > Bacillus cereus group sp. BfR-BA-01523. Next base: position 28,501 of record NZ_JAKUDX010000003.1, on the reverse strand, counting down.
GAAGTATCTTCCTGAAAAAAGGAGATACTTCTTTTTTGTTCAGTTTGTTAAAATTTTTCAAATCATTCTTGAAATAATCTGATATTAAATATATACTTAGTAACGATAATCATTATCACTGGTAGTGATTATCGTAGGATGAGGGTTGTAAAGAATTTAATACTAGGGGAAGTGAACGAGAATGGCTCTCCATTTTACGTAGATTTATTAATGATGTGAAATATAGATGAGGATTATGTTTCATATAATTAAGTTTCATTGTTGAAATAATATATTTGAAGATTTCGAGAGGAGATATATAAAGATGAACAAGAAGTTATTTACATTAGGGATGGTTACAGTTTTAAGTGTTGGTTTAGCAGCATGTAATAGTGCAGACAAAACTTCTGGGGAACAAAAACAACAGACAAAGGCTACGGAAACGAAAAAAGACGAAAAGCGAAAGATTACATATTTAGGTAAAGAATATACAGTACCAGCAAAAGTAGATAAAATTGCGACAGCTAGTTTAGAGTCAATGGAAGATGCGGCAGTACTTGGAATTAAACCGGTAGGTGCAATTACGGTTGGTGGGAAATTACCAGGGAACGTTGCAAAAGATTTAGAAGGTGCGAAATCTGTCGGTGAGAAAATGGAACCCAACTTTGAAACATTACTTCAATTAAAACCTGATGTTATTACATCAAGTACGAAATTCCCAGCAGAAGCGGCTGAGAAATTTACGAAGGTAGCTCCAACAATCCCAATATCACATGTTTCTACAGATTGGGAAGAAAACTTGAAATTAATGGGAGAACTATCTGGTAAAAAAGACAAAGCAGAAAAAATTATTAAGGATTATAAAGCAGACGCTGAAAAAGCGAAAGCAAAAATTGGAGATAAGTTAAAAGATAAAAAGGTACTTGTAATAAGATTAAGAGCGAATACATTATTCGTTTATCCAGAAGGAGTATACTTCAACCCTGTAATTTATAAAGACCTTGGATTAACTGCTCCAGAACAACTTAAAAATGTAAAAGCGCAAGAGAAACTCTCTTTAGAACAACTGGCTCAAATAAATCCAGATTACGTATTTTTACAATATGAAGCAAGTGAAAATAATAAACCAAAAGTACTAGAAGAAATAGAAAGTAATCCAATTTGGCAAAGTGTAAATGCTGTAAAAGAGAAGAAAGTATTTGTAAATACTGTAGATCCTATTGCGCAAGGTGGTACTGCTTGGAGCAAAACAGTATTTTTAAAAGAAGCAGTGAAAAATTTGACTAAATAATAAAATTAGTAAGGTGCGTTGAATGATATGCGGAAAATAAATTCACTTCCAATGATAATCTTATGCTTAGCACCCATATGTATTTTACTTACTGTTATTTTATCTATCTTATATGGGACAAAAAATATCGATTTTGAAACGACGTGGAATGCATTGTTTCATTTTGATTCGAGTAATGTAAATCATAATATTATTGTTACATCTCGTTTACCAAGGGTAATTGGAGCTCTTTTAGTTGGAGCTTTTCTAGCCATATCAGGAGCACTTATGCAGGGGATGACAAGGAATTATCTTGCATCCCCTTCTATTATGGGTGTGACGGATGGTTCTGCTTTTGTTATTACAATGTGTATGGTATTCCTTCCGGGAATGTCTTCAGTCAACATGATTTTATGTTCTATGCTGGGTTCAGCATTAGGTGCGGGAATTGTTTTTGGATTTGGTTCACTGCTTAGAAACGGATTGTCACCTGTAAGATTAGCAATTATAGGAACCGTGATAGGGACATTCTTAAGTAGTCTTTCTGCCGCAATTGCTTCTTATTTTCAAGTCTCTCAAAATATTAGTTTTTGGTACAACGCGAAATTAGATCAAGTAGATCCCAATATACTTAAATTAGCAATTCCTTTTGGTATAGTTGGTATTATTTTAGCACTTCTCATTTCAAAATCTATTACAATCCTTTCACTGGGAGAAGAAGTGTCTATTAATTTAGGGCAGCGTACGAAAATTATAAAAGTGACTGCAATTTTATCCGTTGTATTTCTGACTGGTACAGCAGTTGCTTTAGTAGGGAAAATAGGTTTTGTAGGACTAATTATTCCTCATATTACTCGCTTTTTAATCGGTGTAGATTATAAATGGATTGTGCCTTGTGCTGGAGTAATTGGTGGTGTGTTTCTTGCTTTATGTGATGTGTTAAGCAGATTTGTAAACTATCCATTTGAAACACCAATAGGCGTTGTTACGTCTCTAATTGGAATTCCTTTCTTCCTTTATTTAATTCGTACAAGAGGGGGAGAGAGACATGCTTAAAGGCTCAAGTCAGCGTTTTGTAATGACTATGGGGACTATTATACTTTTAATTTTATGTACCATTTATATTAGCTTAACGAATGGTACATTTGATATTACAATTATGGACGTCTTTCGAACAATTTTTCGGATTGATCCAGTCCCAGAACATGATTTAGTTATATTTGATTTTAGACTGCCGCGAATCATAATTGCTGGCCTAGTAGGATTAGGTCTAGGGATAGCTGGCGCTGTTATTCAAGGGATTACGAGAAATGGTTTAGCAGATCCGGGTATTTTAGGAGTAAATGCTGGTGCAGGAACTGCAATCGTAATTTTTATGTTCTTTTTCCAAGGACAAATAAAGAGTACGGATTGGATTTCTATAATGATGATGCCGATGTTTGGCTTAGTTGGAGGGTTAGGCGCGGCTATATTAATTTATATATTTTCTTGGCGAAATGGAAAGTTAGATTCACAGCGTCTGTTACTAACAGGGATCGCAATAGGGTCAGGTTTCGGAGCGTTTTCTATGTATTTATCATTGAAAATGAAAGCAACTGACTTTGAAATGGCAGCTGTCTGGGTTTCAGGTAGCATATATAATGCAAACTGGAAATACATTATTGCAATGTTGCCATGGCTTATTATATTAATTCCAATTATAAAAAAGAAAGCTTATTTGCTAGATTTATTTCAATTGGAAGAAACGAGTATTACAAGTCTAGGTGTTTCAGTAGAAAGAGAGAAGTCTATTCTATTATTAAGCAGTATTGGACTTGTAAGTGCATGTGTTGCTGTTTCAGGAAGTATTGGATTTATTGGTCTAATGGCGCCACATATAGCCAAAAGACTTGTTGGCATTCAACATAAATATGTAATTCCTACATGCGGAGTAATTGGGATGCTACTTGTAATTGCTTCAGATTTTATCGCAAAAACAATTTTTATGCCTGCAGAATTGCCTGTAGGGATTGTTATTGCTATTGTCGGTGTACCGTATTTCTTATATTTACTTTATAAGGCGAAAGCGTAAGAGGAGGAAACACAAGTGAATATTTTAAGTGCAAAAAACTTGGAAGCAAATTATGAAAAACTTACAGTGTTTCGCGATTTAAATGTGGAAATACAAAAGGGAAAAGTAACGACAATTATAGGTCCAAATGGATGCGGAAAATCGACATTATTAAAAACGATGGGAAGAATTTTAAAACAAAAAAGTGGTAAAGTATATTTACAAGGACAAGATTTAAATACGATTTCAACGAAAGAAATCGCGAAACAGTTAGCTTTGCTTCCGCAAAATCCGATTGCCCCGGGAGAGATTAAGGTAGAAGAGTTGGTTTCTTATGGGCGTTATCCACATCGTAATAACGTGAATAAGTTAACTTCAAAAGATAAAGAAATGATTGATTGGGCATTAGATATTACCAAAACATCAGCGTTTCGAACGAGACAAATTGCGAATTTATCAGGTGGACAAAGACAAAAAGTATGGCTAGCAATGGCCTTAGCGCAAGAGACGGAAGTTTTATTATTAGATGAGCCAACGACATACCTTGATATGTCACACCAATTAGATGTACTGCAAATCGTTGAGAAACTGAATAAAGAACATAATTGTACGGTCGTAATGGTATTACATGATATTAACCACGCAGCTAGATTTTCAGATGAAATTATCGCAATGAAAGAAGGAAACATTATTACAACTGGTAGTCCTATAGAAATTATTACAAACGAGGTGCTAAAAGAAGTATTTCATATCGATGCGCGTGTCATGATAGATCCATATAACGGAGCTCCCGTTTGCTTCGGTTATGATAGTGTATTTCAAGAGGAAAAAGTAGAGATGTATGTAACGAGTTAAGGGGGGATGTGCATAATGAATACTGCTATTGAAAAACAACAAATTATTGTATCTAATACCGAACAGTGGAAAATGTATTCGACATTAGAGAATCGTGAGTATCAAATTCATATTTCAAAACCGAAGCAGCCAGCACCGGATTCTGGTTATCCTATTATATATGTATTAGATGGGAACGCCTTTTTCCAAACGTTCCATGAAGCTATTAAAATACAATCGGTAAGAGCAGAAAAAACAGGTGTGTCACCAGCAATTATAGTAGGTATTGGTTATCCAATTGAAGGCGCATTTTCAGGAGAAGAAAGATGTTATGATCTTACACCTGTCGTAATTTCAAAAGATGCCCCGTTAAAACCGGACGGTAAACCGTGGCCTAAAACAGGGGGAGCACATAATTTCTTTACTTTTATTGAAGAAGAATTGAAACCACAAATTGAAAAAAAATTTGAGATTGATAAAGGAAAGCAAACGTTATTTGGACATTCTTTAGGTGGTCTATTTGCTTTACATATACTATTCACAAACGTAAATGCCTTTCAAAATTATTTTATAAGTAGTCCATCTATTTGGTGGAATAACCAATCGGTGCTTGAAAAAGAAAAGAATCTTATAAATGAATTAAACAATGCTAAAGTTGAAACGGGAGTATTCCTTACAGTTGGGTCATTGGAACGAGAGCATATGGTTGTAGGGGCAAACGAATTGTCAGAGCGCCTTCTCCAAGTAAAACACGATCAGTTTAGATTTATGTTTTATGAAGCTGAAGGGGAGAATCATGCATCTGTTGTGCCGACTTCTTTAAGTAAAGGATTGAGATTTATTAGTCAAGTGTAGAAGACGTATATGAAAAAAGGTAAGCAATTGCTTACCTTTTTTCATTATTGTTTTATTGCTACGTATCCATCAATTAAAAAGCTTGTGAAAAAGCGATTGATTTGAGTAAATCCACATTCCTCCATGACAGCTAGTAGATTCGTTTCGGAAATAGGAAATATTTCTGTTTCAAAAGAATTTTCAAATCGGTTCCAATCTTCTAATGGAATTTGATTTTGCATCATGTGGTTGCGCCAAGCATTCAATTGTGCAGAAAACATACTTGTATGGGGTACACCATTTATTGTAGAGAGAAAGAATGGAGCACCAGGTTTTAAGCGACTACTAATTTCATTAAGAAGCTCTTTTTTCTCCTTAATAGTTGGGATGAAATGAAGAACAAGCATACAAGTAGCAGCGTCAAATAATGGATTGGTTAATAATGAATGGACAGTTCCATGTACAAAGTGAATTTGATTTTGTATGCCTTCGCTTTCAATTCTTTTTTTAGCTAGCTGTAGCATGCTTTCAGATGGATCAACACCTGTAAAAGATAAGTTGCTATTTTGTTTGCCTATTGAGAGAATTTCTTGTCCACCACCAGCACCTATAACTAGAAAATTTGGATTCATATTTTCTTTAGGGAGTGTAGTAAACAAGAAATGATTCATCATTTCATATAGGTTGTAGTAGCCTGGGATTTTACATGGAATTCTTTGTTCATATGAATTTACGGTAGTATCATTCCAATTCATTTTTAACCTCCTAAGTATGTGTGTTATAGGTTTATTATGGAATGAAATTATGAAGGGCAACAATCCCGTAAATCTGGGGGGAAGAGGATGTATGAAAAAATAACGAAAGAAATTACAATGGTAGCGAATCGTATAAGTTCTATAAGGACATTTCAAGAGTCATTTCTCCACTTAATACGTAAAGTCATTGATTTTGACGCCGCTTGTTTTACAGCTATAGACCCAATTTCTTTTTTATCTACTGGGGCATTTACGGATGAAAGTGTTGAAAAGATTCATCCACAATTGTTTATGAATGAATTTCTAGAAGATGATTTTAATAAATTTAAATATTTATCAGAACACTATCCTCATGTTGCTTCTCTTAGTATGGTGACAAATGGTGAACAAAAGAAAAGCTCTAGATACCGAAATATTTTAAAACCAGCAAGTTTTGGAGATGAATTAAGGGGCGTTTGTATGAGTAAGGGGAACTGTTTTGGGCATCTTAGTTTATTTCGAGGGAGTACAAGTCCCGCTTTTCATATAGATGATTGTAAGTATTTGGCAACGGTAGTCCCGATTGCTGGAGAGGCTTTAAAAAAGGCATTTCCTAAACCTTTTTCAGAAGAGAAGGTAATAGGGACAGGCACGATTATATTAAGTGAGGATTTTAATTTATTATATTGGAATCAAGATGGCAGCGATTGGCTCTCAAATCTTAGAAAGTATGAACAGTTAAATATAAAAGAAATACCAAGGCCAATACGTGCGGTTTGTTCGAAAGTAAAGGCTAACGAATATAATGTAGGTTGTATGAATAGAGAAGAAAAAGTTTGTATACCTTTAGCCTATGGACATTTTTTAATCATTCGGGCCAGTAAGTTAGAACGTACAAGTAGTTTTCAGGGTGGTTATGTTGTTCTATTCGAAAGAGCAAGACCGGGAGAAATCTTTCCGCTTATTACGGAAGTGTATAGTTTTACAACACGTGAGAAGCAAGTAATACGTAAAATTCTTACAGGTATGTCGACAAAGGAATTGGCCCATGAACTTTGTATATCTATATACACGGTACAAGATCATTTAAAATCCATTTTTGAAAAGACTCGGGTAAGTAGTAGAAATGAACTCGTGTGGGAAGTTTTTTCAAGATTTTGTTTTGATGGCGATGAATAAAAATAAAATAACTCTACAAAAATCACATGGAGTACGGTGGATGAGTTGTAGAATAGGGCTGAAAAAAGGTTATGGATGAAACATTCCATAACCTTTTTTTATAAGTAGAATTGTCCTTTTTGAAAGTTTTGTTTCAACTTTTCGTCTAAATAGACAAAAAGTTGTCACAATTCGGTCACAATTAGCATAAACATAAAATAGACGAAATGAACTTATTTCCAAAAAGGCTTGATTCATTCCATTCATGATTAGTAGAGCTGAAAAAGCATGGATTAAAAGTTCACTATATTCTCAAGGAGGTAGATCGTATGAAAACTATTCTTGCTATCGCTGGGTTTATTTGGGTTTTATCACATGGCATTCCAATTTATGAAGGAGAACAAATTCGCAGTGCTCTGAATAAAAATTTTAATGAATACCATATCATTGATCGGCAAGATAATGTTGTGACAGTTCGTGTAAATGACTGTTTTCATACGGTAACCGTTGAAGGAACTTCAGTAGTGAATGATACAAAAGTATGTGATCAGCAATAATTATATATAGGAAGAAAAAAGTCTCAATTTACACGTGTGAAAATTGAGACTTTTATATTTGTGGATGAATAATAAGCGGGGATGGACAATCCCTGCTTATTATTGTTTTTTTGAAAAAAAGAAAGGGTATCATATTAATTGAGACTGAGAAGCTAATGATGTGTTAAGAATAATCATAAAGCGAAAATATACTCATATGGGGTATCCTACATAGATATTTGATGATATAATTGGTATACTCATAAAAGCAATTGTTTTATTGGATGAAGAGAAACTTTAAGAAGGTGATAATATGGATCATAAGGACCATGAATCAGTAACACATAGATCAGAAAAAGAAAAAGAACAAATTATAAATAGATTAAAGAGAATTGAAGGCCAAGTCCGTGGTATTCAAAATATGATTGAAAATGATCGTTATTGCGTGGATATTTTAGTTCAAATTTCTGCGATTAATGCAGCGATGAAAAAAGTAGGAATGGGTGTCTTAAAAAATCATACGAGTCATTGTGTTTCAGGAGCTATTAAAAATGGTAATGGTGACGAAGCAATTGAAGAATTAATGACAGTATTTGAACGTTTTTCAAAAGCATAAAAGCCAAGCTAGTATTTGACTAGCTTGGCTTTTGTTTATATAGGAGAAGATATATAAATTCATAATTGGAGCAAAAAAATAAAGATTTTAGAAAAAAATAAAAATCATGATACAAAACCATTGATTACCTTAGGGGGGTATGGTAAGATGTAGTTGTGATTAATAAACAATGAATAAACAAGAGGAGGATTTTAAATGGAACAGTTAACATTAAAAGTTGAGGGTATGTCTTGTGGGCATTGTGTAAATTCTATTGAAAGTAATGTGAAAGAACTAAACGGCGTTGAACAAGTAAAAGTTCAATTAGCAGAAGGAACTGTTGAAGTTACTATCGACTCATCAGTTGTAACGTTAAAAGATATCGTTGCTGTAATTGAAGATCAAGGCTATGAAATTCAATAATAATTTTTAATATAGAAATAAATCGTACTTTATATGGAGTACGATTTATTTTGCTAAAAATTATACCTTATAAGGGTATATAGAGGTGAGAGACATGAATGAACAAAAAGAGGCCAATCTCCAAATATCAGGCATGACATGTGCAGCCTGTGCAAATAGAATTGAAAAAGGCCTGAAAAAAGTAGAAGGTGTTCATGATGCAAATGTAAATTTTGCACTTGAAAAAACAAAAATAATGTATGATCCCCATAAAACAAATCCACAACAATTTAAGGAAAAAGTTGAGTCGCTAGGATATGGAATTGTAAGTGATAAGGCTGAGTTTACTGTTTCAGGGATGACATGCGCAGCATGTGCGAATAGAGTAGAAAAGCGTTTAAATAAGTTAGAAGGTGTGAACGGAGCGACAGTAAATTTCGCTTTGGAATCAGCTACAGTAGATTTTAATCCTGATGAAATTAATGTAAATGAAATGAAGAGTGCAATCACGAAATTAGGATATAAATTGGAAGTGAAATCAGATGAGCAAGATGGATCAACTGATCATCGCTTACAAGAAATTGAACGACAAAAGAAGAAATTTATCATTTCGTTTATTTTATCATTCCCGTTACTGTGGGCAATGGTAAGTCATTTCTCATTTACATCATTTATTTATTTACCTGATATGCTTATGAACCCTTGGGTGCAGCTAGCTCTTGCAACTCCAGTACAGTTTATAATTGGAGGCCAGTTTTATGTTGGGGCTTATAAAGCGTTACGTAATAAAAGTGCAAACATGGATGTTCTTGTGGCACTTGGAACGTCCGCAGCTTATTTCTATAGTGTGTATTTAAGTATTAGGTCGATTGGTTCTTCAGAACATATGACAGATTTATATTTTGAAACGAGTGCGGTACTTATTACTTTAATTATTTTAGGTAAATTATTTGAGGCGAGAGCAAAAGGGCGTTCATCAGAAGCTATTAAAAAGTTGATGGGACTACAAGCGAAAACTGCCACAGTTGTGCGAGATGGAACAGAGATGAAAATTTTAATCGAAGAAGTGGTAGCTGGTGATGTTGTCTATGTTAAACCCGGTGAAAAAATCCCAGTAGATGGAGAAATTGTAGAAGGAAAATCAGCGATAGATGAATCGATGTTAACAGGCGAGAGTATTCCTGTTGATAAAACAATTGGGGATGTAGTAATTGGCTCTACAATGAATAAAAATGGATTTTTAAAAGTTAAAGCAACTAAGGTAGGAAGAGATACTGCATTAGCTCAAATTATTAAAGTAGTAGAAGAGGCTCAAGGTTCAAAAGCTCCTATTCAAAGGGTAGCAGATCAAATTTCAGGTATTTTCGTACCTGTTGTAGTTGTAATTGCTATTATTACATTTGCGGTGTGGATGCTATTTGTTACACCTGGTGATTTTGGCGGAGCACTTGAGAAAATGATAGCAGTACTTGTTATCGCTTGTCCGTGTGCATTAGGTCTTGCAACACCTACATCTATTATGGCGGGATCAGGAAGGTCAGCTGAATACGGTATTTTATTTAAAGGTGGAGAGCATTTAGAAGCAACGCACCGATTAGATACAGTTATTCTAGATAAAACAGGTACTGTGACAAACGGGAAGCCTGTTTTAACAGATGTAATTGTAGCAGATGGATTCCATGAAGAAGAAATACTACGTTTAGTAGGTGCGGCAGAAAAAAATTCTGAACATCCACTTGCAGAAGCGATTGTAGAAGGAATTAAAGAAAAGAAAATTGATATCCCAAGTTCAGAAACGTTTGAAGCGATTCCAGGATTCGGTATCGAATCAGTCGTAGAAGGGAAACAATTATTAATTGGTACACGTCGACTAATGAAGAAATTCGATATTGATATTGAAGAAGTTTCTAAATCGATGGAAGCGCTAGAACGAGAAGGAAAAACAGCAATGCTTATTGCGATCAATAAAGAATATGCTGGTATAGTTGCCGTTGCAGATACTGTAAAAGATACTTCAAAAGCAGCTATCACAAGACTTAAGAAAATGGGTCTAGACGTTGTTATGATTACAGGAGATAATACACAAACTGCTCAGGAAATCGCTAAGCAAGTTGGTATTGATCACGTAATTGCAGAAGTATTACCTGAAGGAAAAGCAGAAGAAGTGAAAAAACTTCAAGCGCAAGGTAAGAAAGTAGCAATGGTTGGAGATGGAATAAATGATGCTCCTGCACTTGCTACGGCGGATATCGGTATGGCAATTGGAACAGGTACGGATGTAGCGATGGAAGCGGCAGACATTACGTTAATCCGTGGTGATTTAAATAGTATTGCTGATGCAATTTTTATGAGTAAAATGACGATTAGAAATATTAAGCAAAATCTATTCTGGGCGTTAGCTTATAACGGCCTAGGAATTCCAATTGCGGCGCTCGGTTTCTTAGCTCCTTGGGTTGCAGGTGCAGCAATGGCATTTAGCTCTGTATCAGTCGTATTAAATGCATTAAGATTACAAAGAGTTAAATTGAAATCTTAAACACTTTCAGCTATAAAGCGAATTTAATATGCTTTTTTACAATAAACAATACTTTGTATGAGTATTGTTTATTGTTCGTTTAGAAGGAAAAGTCGATATAATATAGAAAGAGCAGAAGTAGAATCATATATAGTGGAAGAAACTGTTTCGAAAATAAACACGAAATAATTATCCGGATAACCGAAATAAAAGAGTTAGTTTGATAAGGAGTTTTACATATGTTTAAAGATATTAAAATTAGAACATTCCAGAAGGAGGATTTAGAGCAAGTATTACAATTGTTCTATGAAACGGTTCATACGGTGAATGCAAAAGATTATAACGAGTTACAGCTACAGGCGTGGGCCCCAGAGCGACTAGATAGAGAGAGATGGCTACAGTCTTTAGAAAAGAATATTTGTTACGTTGCTGATTATAAAGGTGTGATAGTGGGATTTGGGGATTATAATGATGAGCATTACGTAGATCGCTTATTTACGCATAAAGATTATCAAGGAAAAAGGATAGCATCATACATACTACAGAAGTTAGAAAAAGAAGCAGTGAACTTGCAGCATAGGGATATATATACAGAGGCGAGTATTACAGCAAAACCTTTCTTTGAAAGCAAAGGTTTTATTTGCATAAAGGAACAAAATAAGCAGCATAATGGTCAAATTTTTACTAATTATGTCATGAAAAAAACAGCCTTCTCATAAATGAGAAGGCTATTTTTCATTATTTTACAGCTTCTTTTAGTTCTTTACCAGCTTTAAAAGCAGGTACTTTAGAAGCTGCGATTTGCATTTCTTCACCCGTTTGTGGGTTACGGCCTGTACGAGCAGCTCTTTCACGAACTTCGAATGTACCGAATCCGATAAGTTGTACTTTTTCGCCAGCAGCTAAAGAGTTAGTGATTGATTCTACTACAGTTTGTAAAACTACAGTAGCTTCTTTTTGAGAAATCTCAGCGTTTTGTGCTACGTTTTTAATTAATTCTGTCTTATTCATGTTTTTCACCTCATATGTAAATAATGCTATTTAAGTTGTTATTATAACGTATAAAACATTCGAGAACAAGTGTACGTACGTATATTCGCAAAAAAAATGAAATTTGTAATATTTTTTAGGACCAATTTATAGACATTCAATTTAAGCGGATACAGATTTTTTCTTTAATACAGTTTGCTCTTTATTGGAAGGTAGTTTCTTATTATAAGATATGAAATAAGGTAATGCTACAAATAACATACCCCCTACTAAGTTTCCGAAGAAAACAAAAATGAAGTTTGGAAAATATTCAACCCAAGTTAAATGACCAGAAAAAATTGCAGCTGGGATGACAAACATATTGGCTACAACGTGTTGAAATCCAATCGCAACAAAAGTCATAACAGGGAACCAAATACCGACAATCTTTCCGATAAATTCTTTACTTCCCATACTGAGCCAAACAGCTAAACAAACGAGCCAATTACACCCGATTGCAGAAATGAAGGCTTGCAGTGGTGTATCTTGTAGTTTAGCTTGTGCAATAGAAACTGTTTTTGCTAAAAAAGCTCCCTCCGTTAAGCCGACGATATGACCAAAAAAATAAGCGACGAATATAGCACCTATGAAGTTGCTAAACGTAACAATAACTAAATTTCGTATGAAGTGAAATAAGTCGATTTTTTTGTGAAGCCATGCCATTGAAACGGTCATCATGTTGCCAGTTACTAATTCACCGCCTGCAAGGATAACGAGTATAAGACCGATAGGGAATACGGCAGCACCTAAAAAGCTAGTAAATGATCCCCAAGATTTTGGCATTGTTCCGATAACATGGATATCAAGTAAATATCCTAATGCTATGAAAGCACCACCAAAAAAACCGAGAATTAGCATAGGGAGCAATGATAAATGAGCTTTTTTTCTTCCAGAATTAGCAGCAAGTTCCGTAATTTCTTCTGGTGTAAATACAGACATGAATAACCTCTCCTTAATAGAATGAATAGAAGAAACATTTTAAAGAATCTATGTATGATAAAAATATGATATGACTTCTGTATAAATTTGTCAAAGTGAGTGGGGATGAAATTGGATATAACGAACATTGTTCATGTTGTCACATTAATGTAACAATAAGGATTTAAAGTGATTTTAGAGGTGAAAACATGAATACGCATCATGTAAAAAAAGAACGAAAAAAATCAATCGTAAAGATATTTATTATTAGTTTCATAAGTATAATAATGATACCAGTAAGTTTGTATTTCTATGCGACTGAAATAGAAAGAAGACTAGTAACAGTTACGTGGAATGAAATAGAAGCTCCTACAATTCCTAAAGAGTTTAATAATAAAAAAATATTGCAGTTCTCAGATGTACATTTAGGACCAGATTTTACATTGAAACAACTAGAAAATTTGGTGGAGAAGATGAATGAATTACATCCAGATATAGTAGTTTTTACAGGAGATTTAATAGATAAGTTTGGATCCTATAGTGCGGAAAGAGAAGAAGCAAAGGTTATTTTGCAGAAAATTAAAGCTCCCCTAGGAAAATATGCTGTGTTTGGGAATCATGATAGAGGTGGGGGTGGTAGTTTATTTTACAAAAAGTATATGGAGGAAGCAGGTTTTTCTGTGTTAGTAAATGAAGTGCAGAAAATTAAAGGGGAAAACGGCAAGTATATTACAATATCAGGTTTGGATGATTTTTTATTAGGGAAGCCACAAATAGACTCGACTTTAAAAAACTTAAGACAACAAGATTTCAATATGCTATTAATACATGAGCCGGATGTTGTAGATAAAGTATCTCGTTATCCAGTCGATTTTCAAATGTCAGGACATAGTCACGGAGGACAAGTTCAAATTCCTTTTGTAGGTCCTTTAATTACTACAAAACTAGCTGAGAGTCATGTTGAAGGTATGTATGAATTAGAAGGGAAGAGTAAGCTGTTACATTTATACGTAAATCGTGGTATTGGGACAACCCGAATGCCTGTTAGATTTTTGAGTGTACCGGAACTTTCACTATTTGTATTGAAGCAAAGTAGTGACTGAAGTAGAACGTTTAATATTTTGAAGAATTAAGAGTACTTTTAAAGAAAGTTCTCTTTTTTTATTGATTAAATACAGAATATTATGTATTTTTTATTTAAACTGTTAAAAAGAAAGGGGAATTTCTATGATAGAAACATGGCATAAAGAATTGGAAAGTTTATACAATCAAATGGTTTCGTGGCGAAGAGATTTTCATCAATACCCAGAGCTATCGTTTCAAGAAATAGAAACACCGAAAAAAATAGCTGGAATTTTAAAAAGTTTTCATATTGATGTGAAAACAGATGTCGGGGGAAGAGGGGTAATCGGCGTAATTGAAGGTGGAATACCTGGGAAGACGATGGCGCTACGTGCTGATTTTGATGCACTACCTATTCAAGATGAAAAGAAAGTTTCATATAAATCAAAGGTTCCTGGTGTAATGCACGCTTGTGGCCATGATGGACATACAGCAACACTTTTAGGAGTTGCAAAAATATTAAGTGATAACAGAGACCAACTTTCAGGAAAAATAGTCCTTATTCATCAACATGCAGAAGAGAAAGAACCTGGCGGAGCAATTGCCATGATTGAGGATGGTTGTTTAGAAGGAGTAGATGTTGTTTTTGGTACACATTTATCTTCTCAGATGCCTTTAGGAATTGTTGGAACGAAAGCTGGAGCAATGATGGCGGCAGCTGATACTTTTGAAGTGAAGATTCAAGGGCGAGGCGGTCACGGCGGTATGCCACATCATACTGTAGATGCTATTATCGTTGCAACACAAGTTATTAATCAGTTGCAACTTTTAGTGAGTAGAAAAGTCGATCCACTTCAATCAGCAGTTTTAACAGTTGGTACATTCCATGCCGGGCAAGCCGATAATATTATTGCGGATACTGCTACGTTTACAGGAACCATTCGAACGTTAGATCCTGAAGTGAGAGAATATATGGAGAAGGAATTTAGACGAGTTGTTGAGGGGATTTGTCAGTCCCTTCATGCTGAAGTTAATATTCAATATAAACGAGGCTATCCAATATTAATAAATCATGTAGCTGAAACACGTCATTTTATGACGGTCGCGGAACACGATCTTGGCAAAGAAAGGGTCATGGAAGTACCACCTATTATGGGCGGAGAAGATTTTGCATACTACTTAGAACATGTTCCAGGAGCATTTTTCTTCACAGGTGCCGGTAATGAAGAAATAGGGGCAACATATCCACACCATCATCCTCAATTCGATTTTGATGAACGTGCGATGTTGGTTGGTGGGAAGTTGCTTTTAAGTCTTGTGAATAGTTATTCAAGAGATGGAAAAGAATTTCTTCATCATGTAGAAGTGAAAAAGTAATTTACATAAATAAAAAACAACAATAGGTCATATAAAACCTATTGTTGTTTTTTATTATTTTTGCAAGGAAAGACTATCAAAATATGTTCTATAGTTATTAGAGAATTCAAAGTTGTTTTTTGCATCCCAATTAATAGACCAAGACATTAGGCCACGGAATGCAGGATAGCCACTCTGACTTGAAAGTTTATACTTTCCTCCGAAAGGAATTCCTTTAATGATATAATCTAAAGCTTTTTTCATTTCAGTTGGAGAAATATATCCGCCACTTGGAGCGGCCGCTGGTGCTGCAGGAAGTCCTATCATGACTTGATCCGAACGAAGAGGCGGGAAAATGTTATTTGCATTACCACCTACAGGAAAACCATGTAAGAGCATATCTGCCATAGCGACTTCGTAGTCTGCAGTACCTTGATTGTAGTTATTACCGTCCATTCCAATCCCGCTACCAGCGTTGTAGTGTTGAACGTGAATGTATGTTAATTTGTCTTTCACTCCGTAAATAATCGGTAAATATGCACCCCAGATGCTTCCATATGCGCTATAGCCGCCTTGAACATAAGCTGTTTCAGGAGCCATGCTTAATAGAAAATTTGGACCATAATGATCTGAGATTGTCCGAATAGCCGAAATAAGATTTACGATTTGAGGAGTCGTTGGGTTTTTGAAATTAGTGTCATTACCGTTTAAGTAAATTCCTGATTCAAGGTCAATATCTATTCCATCAAAACCGTATTTATCAATTAGAGATTGTATAGAATTAATAAAACGTTGCTTAGCGGCATTATCAGGAAGTAAAACGACCCCATTTTGTCCACCTATTGAAAGAACTACTTTCTTTCCTTTACTTTTTAAATAAGCAATATCTGATTTGAATTCTGCATCTGTACCATACACAGGAGAAAATTCAACAGTGGAACGATCACCACCAGTTTCACCGAAAGATACATTGAGTACATCCCATTTTGGTGAAACGTCTCTTAATTTAATAATGCCAGTACCGTTATCAAAGTTATGCCAGTATCCAACGAGTAATTTTGATCCTAAATTGTTTGCTGCTTGTGCTTGAAAGGGAGCTAGCGGTAGCAGTAAGAAAATTACTAAAGTACAACAAATGAATTTGAACTTGTTTAACATATCAACACTCCTATACAAAAAGTTGTCTAGATGTATAATCTTGTTTATTTAATGATATCTGAAAATTCTTTCTCTTGTAAGGTGACTATAATTTTCTCAACAATTGTGTATGGGAAATTATTAAACCTAATGAAATAATTTTTGAAGGAGGTCGAATTGCGATTGTTAAATTCAGAATATTTTGATATATTTTAAAGTATAGGATAAGATTTTTCACATAGTACTCTTACATAAAGTGAAACTTTAATCAGTGGGGGGTGTTCATCCCCGCTGATTATCAGCCCTCACCAATCGGGCTTTTACGGGCAGTAGATTCCCGCCTAACTTCTTTGCTTCCGCTGAATTTTGAGGTGGGGATCTTACTGCCCGTTAATGCGGGGTAAATTTCAAAATTAAGTTTGGAAGGGGATGTACAAGAGTTGGATAAAAATCTTAAGAAAGACCTCAAAATACGCCACATTACAATGATTTCCATTGGTGGCGTAATAGGAGCTGGTTTGTTTGTTGGAAGTGGTGCGGTTGTGCATTCAGCAGGTCCAGGTTCTATCGTTTCATATGCATTAGCAGGACTTCTAGTTATTTTCGTTATGAGAATGCTAGGAGAAATGGCAGCTATTAATCCGACAAGTGGTTCATTTGCAACATATGCAAGAGAGGCAATTGGTCCATGGGCAGGTTATACAATTGGGTGGCTATATTGGTTTTTCTGGGTAATTGTTATTGCAATAGAAGCTACAGCAGGTGCTGGTATTATTCAATACTGGATTCCAGAAATCCCACTCTGGTTATTAAGCTTAATATTAACGATTTTATTAACGTTGACGAATGTTTTCTCGGTGAAATCATTTGGAGAATTTGAATATTGGTTTTCATTTATTAAAGTAATAAGTATTGTTTTGTTCCTTTGTCTTGGACTAGCTGTTATTTTAGGATTTGTACCAGGAACGGAAGCGCCTGGCACTTCGAATCTGGTAGGTCAAGGAGGATTTATGCCAAATGGTATAAGTTCGGTGTTACTTGGAATCACCGTCGTTATATTTTCATTTATGGGATCTGAGATTGTTGCAGTGGCCGCTGGAGAGTCTGCCGAACCTGTAAAGGCAGTCAAAACAGCAACAAATAGTGTAATTTGGCGTATTTTCGTATTTTTCATTGGATCGATCGCTGTAGTTGTTACACTCCTTCCGTGGAATTCGGCGAACATACTAAAAAGCCCATTTGTGGCGGTACTGGAACATATAGGGATACCAGCGGCAGCGCAAATTATGAATTTTATCGTTTTAACAGCTGTACTTTCTTGTTTAAATTCGGGTTTATATACGAACTCAAGAATGCTTTTTTCAATGGCAGAAAGAGGAGATGCGCCAAAGGCATTTTTGAAATTGAATAGTAGTGGTGTTCCAGTTCGGGCGGTTTTATTTGGAACTTTCTTTGCTTACATTGGAGTTGTTTTTAGTTACATATCTCCAGATAAAGTATTTTTATTTTTAGTGAATGCATCTGGCGGGATTGCGTTACTCGTTTATCTCGTTATAGCAGTTTCACATTTCAAGATACGTAAAAAAATGGGGAAAGCGGAACAACAAAATTTGAAAGTGAAAATGTGGCTTTTTCCATATGTAACATATGTTACAATTGCTGCGATTATAGCAGTTTTAGTTGCCATGCTCGCAATTGAATCTTTACGTTCACAAGCGCTTTTAACAATGCTTGTTACTGTTCTTATAATAATTTCTTATTTTATTTTTAATAGAAATAAAAATAGTACATTGTTGAATCCTAAAAGTAAGAATGAGGAATCTGTTCGATTCTAATTTCTTGTTTTAGAAGAGAGTTACACCCAATCATTGCTATAAAAGAATCATATATAATCATAGAAACAAGTAATTACTATTGTCATAGTGAATATAAACTTTTTTCTTGACTTTTTATATGAAGGCGAGCAAAATGGTAAAAAAGGAAGGGGGGATGACGATGGAAGAGTACGTATTAGAGCTGTATAACTTTTTATATACGACAGAATGGCAAGATATTGTTTCATTTCTAGGAATAATGTTTTGTATGAAAATTGTAATTGTATATATGGAAGAGCAAGGTATGTTCTATTCCTTCTCATCTCCGTTCGATGTGCAGCGCGAGCCGTTGCCAAACTATGCCAAGGTAAATTATGAACAATTTCCTTTTGTGATTTTCTTTATGATTCGATTTATAACAGCAATTGTAAAGAAAAAGGAAAGTGACGATGAAGAGTGCCACTCAACTTGTAATATAGCGACTGCTTTTTAAGCTAAATACAAGGAGGAGATTTATATGTGGTTTCGATTTCTTATGATTGGTTTCTTTTCATTAACAGCAATTTCATTAATGGGATATCAAGTGTCTGAAATATATCAAGCGTATAGCAGTACGTTTTTTAACAAAAACTAATTACATTGCTATTTAAATAATAAAGCGATAAAATCCTTCTTAAGAAGTTTTATTAAGAAGGATTTTTTTCTTTGCTTTGTCTTACTGTGTCAAACTATTGTCACATTTACACTGTGAATAATATGTTAAAATAGTGAGGTTACGTATACATATTTGAAGGAAGAGGAGTGACCATTTTGGTGGATCAATCAACGAATCAGAAAAGCTATGCTCCTATTGTGATAACGCTTTCTGTAATTGTAAATGCGATTATTTTATTTTTGTTCTTTGGACCTGTTGGCTATGAAGGAGAAGTACATTTTGATGTAACAATTTTACCAATGTTAAATGCAATTTTTAATAGCTTTACGTTCGTATTCTTATTAGCAGCTTTATACTCTATTATTAAGAAGAATGTGAAAATGCACCGTGGTTTCATCCTAGCAGCATTTACAACGACGTTGCTATTTTGTGTTTCTTATTTATCGTATCATTACTTGGCGCCGGCAACACATTTTGGTGGGGAAGGATTCATTAAATATGTGTACTTCATTATTTTAATTACACATATTATCCTGGCGGCTATTATTGTACCACTTGCATTGTTTGCACTTGTATTTGGTTTTACAAATCAATTAACACGTCATCGTAAAATTGTACGTTGGACGATGCCAATTTGGTTATATGTAAGTTTATCTGGTGTTATTGTTTACTTAATGATCTCACCTTATTACCAATAAAAAAATCTCAGCCTGTAGGCTGGGATTTTTTTGTTAGGCAAATATTTTTGTGAAATGAAAAAAATATGGTATACAAAAGTATAGTTGCTTTTCATATAGAAGGGATGGTAAAGAAATATGCAAAATTTTGTATTTCGTAATCCAACGAAAATTATTTTCGGTAAAGGTCAATTAGAACAGTTGAAAACTGAAATTCCACAGTTCGGTAAAAAAGTTCTTCTCGTATACGGGGGAGGCAGCATTAAAAGAAATGGTATTTATGATAATGTGATTTCTATTTTAAAGGATATAAATGCGGAAGTATTTGAGTTGACAGGAGTTGAACCGAATCCTCGTTTATCAACAGTAAAAAAAGGGATTCAAATTTGTAAAGACAATGGAGTCGAATTTATTTTAGCGGTTGGCGGAGGAAGTGTAATCGACTGTACGAAGGCGATTGCTGCTGGTAGTAAATATGATGGAGATGTATGGGATATTGTAACGAAAAAATCATTTGCTAGCGAGGCGTTACCGTTCGGTACTGTACTCACTCTTGCGGCAACAGGTTCTGAAATGAATGCTGGTTCTGTCATTACAAACTGGGAAACGAATGAAAAATATGGCTGGGGTAGCCCAGTTACTTTCCCGCAGTTTTCGATTTTAGATCCAGTTCATACTGCGTCTGTGCCGAGGGATCAAACAATTTACGGTATGGTAGATATTATGTCGCACGTATTAGAGCAATATTTCCACCATGGAACAAATACAGAACTACAAGATCGTTATTGTGAATCTGTTTTAAGAACAGTAATTGAAACAGCTCCTAAGCTTTTAAGTGATCTAGAAAATTATGAGCATAGGGAAACAATTTTATATTGCGGTACTATGGCGTTAAACGGCATTTTAGCGATGGGAGTAAAAGGAGACTGGGCAACTCATAATATTGAGCATGCAGTTTCTGCTGTTCATGACATACCGCATGGGGGCGGACTCGCGATTCTATTCCCAAATTGGATGAAGCATGTTATAGATGAAAATGTGAGTCGCTTTAAACAGTTCGCTATTCGTGTATTCGATGTAGAAACAGATGGGAAGACAGATAAAGAGGTTGCATTAGAGGGAATTGAGGTGTTACGTCAATTTTGGACTTCAATTGAAGCTCCAGTAACATTAGCTGATTACTCTATTAGAGAAAGTGAAATTGACTTAATGGCGGATAAAGCGATGGCTTATGGTGAATTCGGTAACTTTAAAAAATTAAATAAAGACGATGTTTTAAGTATATATAAAGCTTCTTTATAAGTGAATCGAAAAAAGAAACCCATTTGATATAACAATCAAATGGGTTTCTTTTTTGTTGTCTATAACCGTTTGTGACTGGTTTTGATTATTTATGAATGTTTATGGTTGATTTTTGTGATCGTTTTCATTATACTGTAATCAAAGAAGAGGTGAATAAAATGTTAACTCCTGAACGTCATCAAATGATATTGCAACTTGTAAAAGAGCAGAAGGTTGTTAAATTACAGCAATTAGTGGAAAGAACAGAAAGCTCTGAATCAACAATTCGTCGTGATTTAGCGCAATTGGAAAAGCAAAGGTTATTAAAAAGAGTTCATGGTGGTGCCTCTGTTTTAACAGGAAAAGGACAAGAGCCAACGATGGTTGAAAAATCATCCAAAAACATTCAAATAAAACAACAAATTGCCAAGTATGCCGCTAGCATTGTTGAACAAGGTGATTGCGTTTATTTAGATGCAGGAAGTACAACATTTGAAATGATTCCATTTTTAATAAACAAAGATGTTACTGTCGTAACGAATGGACTTATGCATATTGAAGCTTTAGTTGAAAATAATATTCGTGCGTATTTACTAGGCGGGATGATGAAGAGTAGGACGAAAGCTTTAATTGGTGCTATGGCACAGGAAAGTATGCAGAAGTATCGCTTCGATAAATCTTTTTTAGGAGCGAATGGTGTACACGAACAGCTTGGTTTTACAACACCAGATCCAGAAGAAGCGCTCTTGAAGCAACTGGCATTAACATTAGCAAATGAAGGATATTTCTTAATTGATGAAAGTAAGTTTTCAGAAGTTGCATTTGCAAAAATTGCAAATGTTGAAGATGCAAGTATTATTACAAACCATTTAGAAATTGATTTAGAAAAATATAGAAGACAAACAAATGTGATTGAGGCTGATAAACAATGATCTATACAGTTACTTTAAACCCATCTATTGATTATGTAGTACAAGTTAATTCTTTCGATTTAGGAACAGTAAATCGAGCAGAGAAAGATATAAAGTTTCCTGGAGGGAAAGGGATTAATGTTTCTCGCGTTCTTCATCGTTTAGGTGTCGAAAATGTAGCGCTTGGATTTACGGGTGGATTTACCGGTCAATTTATTAAAGGTGTATTACATGATGAAGGTGTAACAACAAACTTCGTCCAAGTAGGTGGAGATTCTCGAATTAATGTGAAAATAAAAGGGCAAGAAGAAACGGAGTTAAATGGACAGGGTCCTATTGTGACAAATGAGCAATTTGAACAATTGATGAAAAAAATCGAAAGTATGCAATCTGGAGATTGTGTTGTACTAGCTGGAAGTGTACCAGCTTCTATTCCAAATACCTTTTATGAATCAATCGCAGCGTTTGGAGCCGAAAAAGGTATTCGTGTAGTAGTAGATGCAAGTGGAAGTGCACTGCAGCATGTAACTAAAAATAAGCCATTTTTAATAAAGCCAAATCATCATGAACTTGGTGAGTTATTCGGAGTGGAGCTTTCAACAGTAGAAGACATTTTACCGTATGGAAGAAAATTAATCGAACAAGGTGTAGAGCACGTTATCGTATCAATGGCAGGAGATGGAGCTTTATTATTTACGGCACAAGGTATATATGAAGCAACTGTTCCAAAAGGTGTTGTTATTAATTCGGTTGGGGCAGGAGATTCTCTCGTTGCTGGATTTGTAGGTAAATATGAACAGACAAAAGATATTGAAAAAGCATTTCAATATGGTGTTGCAACAGGAAGTGCAACAGCATTTTCGGCGGATTTATGTACAAAGGAAAAAGTAGAAGAATTATTGTCGCAAGTAATTGTAGCTAAGCGATAGGGGGAAGCAACATATGAAAATTACAGAACTATTAAAAAGGGATACAGTCATTATGAATTTGACAGCTTCAAATAAAGAAGCTGTCATAGATGAATTAGTTGAGAAATTAAATGGTGCTAATCGTCTAAATAGTAAAGCTGAATTTAAAGAAGCTATTCTAAAGCGGGAGTCACAAAGTACAACTGGAATTGGTGAAGGTATTGCTATACCTCATGCGAAGACGAATGCTGTTAAACAACCATCGATTTGTTTTGGTAGAAGTGTAAGCGGTATCAACTATGAGTCGCTTGATGGACAGCCTGCACATCTGTTTTTTATGATTGCTGCAAGCGAAGGCGCGAATAATACGCATTTAGAAACGTTGTCTCGTCTTTCTACATTATTAATGGATGAAGGGTTTCGTAAGCAATTATTAGAAGCAAAGGATGAGGATGAGCTACTTCGTTTATTTGATGAAAAAGAGAATGAAAAAGAAGACGAAGTTGAAGTAGCAAAGCCGGAAGGGAATGAGCCATACGTATTAGCTGTTACAGCTTGTCCAACTGGTATCGCTCACACATATATGGCTGCGGATAGTTTAAAAGCAAAAGCAGCAGAGTTAGGAATAGCGATTAAAGTTGAAACGAATGGATCAACAGGTGTTAAAAACGATTTAACGAAAGAGGACATTGAACGCGCAACGGCTATTATTGTAGCTGCAGATAAACAAGTAGAAATGAATCGTTTTGCTGGGAAGCATGTCATTCAAGTACCAGTCGCCGACGGGATTAGAAAAACTGAAATCCTTCTTAATCGAGCTATAAAACAAGATGCACCAATCTTTAAAGGTGTAAAAGAGGATGGGAAGGCAGAAAATGTAGAGAAAGAAAAAGGGCTAGGAATTTATAAGCATTTAATGAGCGGTGTAAGTAATATGCTTCCATTCGTTGTTGGTGGCGGAATTTTAATTGCATTAGCATTTATGTTCGGTGGAATTAAGGCGGAAGGTCCTATTGCTGAAATATTAATGAATATTGGCGGTGGAGAAAAAGGAGCCTTTTTATTCCTTGTACCAATTTTAGCTGGATTTATTGCAAGTTCTATTGCTGATCGACCTGGTTTTATGCCTGGCGTTGTCGGTGGTTTTTTAGCAGCACAAGCGAATGCGGGATTTTTAGGTGGATTAATTGCTGGTTTCTTAGCTGGATATGTTGTTTTAGGATTGAAAAGATTATTTTCAGGATTACCAGTACAGTTAGAAGGAATTAAACCTGTTTTGTTATATCCAGTCTTTGGATTGTTGATTACAGGAGTTGTTATGCAAAAAGTAGTAAATCCGCCTGTTGTAGCATTAAATGAAATGTTAACAGGATGGTTAAATGGTTTGAGTGGTACGAATGCTATATTATTAGGACTTATTTTAGGTGGTATGATGGCAATTGATATGGGTGGTCCAATTAATAAAGCGGCATTTACATTTGGTATTGCTGCAATAGAAGCACAGAATTTTGGAGTGCACTCAGCAGTTATGGCTGGTGGTATGGTACCGCCACTTGCGATTGCATTCGCAACCACATTCTTTAAAACAAAATTTACAGAAGCAGAACGTAAATCTGGTTTAACAAATTATATTATGGGAGCATCGTTTATTACAGAAGGTGCGATTCCATTTGCAGCTGCCGATCCGGTTCGAGTAATAGTAAGCTGTGTTGTTGGTTCAAGTATCGCGGGTGCCTTATCTATGTTATTCCAAATTACATTGCCGGCACCGCATGGTGGATTGTTTGTTATCGCATTAGTGAATAAACCGTTGCTATACATTTTCTCTATATTAATTGGGACGATTGTTTCAGCTATTATGATAGGTGTTTGGAAGAAGAAAGTTAAATAAAAGATAAAAAGGGACAGCTAATAGGAGTTGTTCCTTTTTCGTTACAAAAAGTAATTTAATAATTGGATTATGATGGATTTTGGTAAAAGATGTAATGAAAAGTGATTTTTTTGTAACAAAAAAGTAATACTGTAATTTTTTCTGGAAAAAAATTCTTATACTAATTTGTGAGAAATATATGAAAACTATTGCTAATTTTGGTAGAAATACAATTTTTAAATATGGAAATTTATGTTACAAATCATTAATCGTTTATTACGAATGCTTTGTAATTGTGTGATTTTCGAAATTCTACAAAAAACTGTTGCTATAATGAGAACACGAAAACAAAGCAAATGGAGGCTATTCATGAAAAAATTATTAGGTATAGCAACAGCAGCAGTTTTTGGTCTTGGGATTTTTGCAGGTTCTGCTAAAGCGGAAACGATTGTAACAACAGATGTATTAAACGTTAGAGAAAACCCAACTGTAGAATCAAAACTTGTAGGTAAAATGTTAAGTGGAAATAAATTAGATGTTATAAATACAGAAAACGGATGGTCCAAAATTAAATTAGATGGTAAAGAAGCTTTTGTAAGTGCTGAGTTTACGAAAAGTTCTTATTATGTAACAGCAAACGTATTAAACATTCGTGCTGGAGCGAATACTGATTCAGAAATTCTTGGCACGCTTAAAAAAGATGACTTGATTGAAACGACAAATCAAGTACAAAACGAATGGTTACAATTCGAATATGGCGGGAAAGCGGCGTATGTTCACATACCATTTTTAACAGGTACAGCACCTGTTATTGAAAGAAAAGAAGTTCCAGCTCAAGATGAAGCGCCAACTAAGGTGAAAACGGCGGTTAAAAATGATACATCAGTTAAGGAGAAAGCGCCGGCTAAAAATGATACGGCAGTTAATGGAAAAGAATCAGTTAAAAGTGGAGCATCAAGTAAACCAGTAGCGCAAGCGAAGCCGGCAACTAAGCCAGTGGCAAAACCTACTGAAACAAGTGAACCTGCTGGTCGTGAAATAACAGTAGAAGCGACAGCTTACACAGCTCACCCGAGTGAAAATGGCACATATGGTGGTCGTGTGTTAACTGCGATGGGGCATGATTTAACAGCGAATCCAAATATGAAAGTTATTGCTGTTGATCCGAAAGTAATTCCTCTCGGATCAAAAGTGTGGGTGGAAGGATATGGAGAAGCAATTGCTGGAGATACTGGTGGCGCGATTAAAGGAAACCGTATTGATGTTTTAGTTGGTTCAGATAGCACTGCTGATAGTTGGGGTCGTAAATCCGTTAAAGTGAAAGTTATAAAATAATTTATTAAAATAAAAAACGGCTGCTTAAAAATGTCTAAGCGGCCGCTTTTTTTATATAAGAATTATTGAAAAGGGTAAATTGTTTTACCTGTAATAATTTTATACGCGGTGCAAAATTGAGTTTGCATATACTCTGTATTTTTATTTTCTGGATGTAACGTTGTTTCTTGAAGAGTAGAATGAAAGGAACGTAGTAAACAATTTAGTGCGAAGTATAATTCTTCTTGTGAACAATTTTGTTCTTTTGTAGCAGTAGCTAAAATAAGGTCTTTTATTAATAATGGAAAATCGATAGTCGCTTGTTTCATAGTCATTGCACCCTCTCCGAGCTATTTTTTATCATGTATATGCAGAATTGGACAAGCTATGCTCTTTTTTTGTGTAATTTCATGTACTGGATTCAAAGAACTTGCAATCATGCCGTTAAAATTGGTAAGATTGGGTATAATCAATAGATGGAGTATATTACATAAAGAGAGTTGAATGATATGGGAGAAGTGCAACGTGAAAAAGTTGCTGTCATCATTGGGCCAACTGCTGTCGGAAAGACGAAATTAAGTATCGATCTTGCAAAAGCGTTGAATGGTGAGATTATTAGTGGTGATTCCATGCAAATTTATCGTACGATGGATATCGGGACTGCAAAGGTGACGACAGATGAGATGGACGGAATTCCACATTATATGATTGATATAAAAGATCCGGAAGATTCATTTTCTGTGGCGGAATTTCAAGAAAGTGTCCGTAAGTGCATTCGAGAAATTACAGAGCGCGGGAAATTACCAATTATTGTTGGTGGAACCGGTCTCTATATACAATCTGTTCTATTCGATTACCAGTTTACAGATGAGGCTGGGGACGCTACATACCGAGAACAGATGGAAAAGTTAGCATTAGAACACGGTGTGGAATATGTACATAAAAAGTTGCAAGAAGTAGATCCAGAAAGTGCGGAGCGTATTCATGCCAATAATGTAAGGCGTGTTATTCGGGCGTTAGAAATTTTTCACACGACCAGTGAAAAAATGAGTAACCAGCTCGAAAAACAAGAAAATGAGTTACTCTACGATGTTTCATTAATTGGCTTGACAATGGATCGAGAAATGCTATACGATCGCATTAACTTACGTGTTAACCTAATGATTGAACAAGGTTTATTAGAAGAAGTAAAAGGTTTACATGAAAGAGGAGTGCGAGATTGTCAATCCATTCAAGCGATTGGTTATAAAGAGATATATGATTATTTTGAGAATCGTGTATCTTTAGAAGAAGCGGTATCACAATTAAAGACGAATTCACGCCGTTATGCAAAACGTCAATTAACGTGGTTCCGTAATAAGATGGATGTCACGTGGTTCGATGTTACTGATGGTGAAAAAACGTCAGAAATTTTACGATACATAGAAGGAAAGCTACAACTAAAGTCGAATAATAGTAAGTAGAGAAAAAGAGGAGGATTCGACATGAAGCAATCAATCAATATTCAAGATCAGTTTTTAAATCAACTCCGTAAAGAGAAT
The DNA here is from genome assembly GCF_022662615.1 of Bacillus cereus group sp. BfR-BA-01523. Classification (NCBI taxonomy): domain Bacteria; kingdom Bacillati; phylum Bacillota; class Bacilli; order Caryophanales; family Bacillaceae; genus Bacillus; species Bacillus cereus group sp. BfR-BA-01523. The sequence goes on along the minus strand of NZ_JAKUDX010000003.1, from coordinate 1,121 downwards.
ACGTTCGTTACGCTGTACTTATTAAATGGTTTCCAGCTTCGTGGATTAATTAAAGGATTTGATAATTTTACAGTCCTGCTGGAAACAGAAGGTAAGCAACAGCTTATTTATAAACATGCAATTTCTACATTTGTACCACAAAAAAATGTTTCAATTGAATTAGAGTAGTAATGAATTATTGTACATAAAAAAAAAAGAGCGAGTTTCTCGCTCTTTTTTTTTATTTGTCATAAACAATAAATAGTGAAATTTAAGCGATTCTAAATACAGTAAGACGAATGTTAGTGTTTCCTGTTGCTGGGATCGTAATCTCGTTAAGAGTAGATTGGACAGAAATGTTTGCTCCAGCAGCTAATGTTTCGATTGTAGTAAATGAAAGTGAGTCGCCTATTAGATTTGAAGAGAAGTTGTCAGTAGCAACTGCTCCATTAATTGAAATTCCTACTCCAAATGGAGCGCATCCTGGCGCAGTTGTAGAAATAGATACGCTAATTACATAAATACCAGCGTTAATAACAGTAACTGTATTTGTGCCGTTAAAGATAATATTGTTTACGTTAATTGCAGTACTAAAAATAAAGTTATTAAATTGGATTACTGTTTGTTGGATGTTGTTTGTTACAACGATTGTTGCTACTGGGAAGCTAGGTCCAGTAGGTCCGGTAACTCCTATACCAGTCGCACCCGTTGGTCCTTGAACACCTTGAGGTCCAGTCGCACCTGTGTTACCTTGAACACCTTGAGGTCCGGTAGCACCCGTGTTACCTTGAGCACCTTGAGGTCCGGTAGCACCCGTGTTACCTTGAACACCTTGAGGTCCGGTAGCACCTGTGTTACCTTGAATACCTTGAGGTCCAGTAGGTCCAGTAGGCCCACCAGAAGGTCCGGTAGGTCCGGTAACTCCTATACCAGTCGCACCTGTGTTACCTTGAGCACCTTGAGGTCCGGTAGCACCCGTGTTACCTTGAACGCCTTGAGGTCCAGTGGCACCTGTATTACCTTGAATACCTTGAGGTCCAGTGGAACCGGTAGCACCTGTGTTACCTTGAACGCCTTGAGGTCCAGATGATAAAGAGATCACAGGCTCACCAAGAAGTACAGTGGGTACAGGTCGGGGTGGG